>NZ_SVEV01000014.1 GCF_015057185.1 Pseudobutyrivibrio sp.
TATCTTTTGATCAAATCCGCCCCATGGAAGGGGCGGAATTTGAGCTTACGCAATGAAGGCAAGCGGGCGAACGCCGAAGGCAGCCGAAGCACCGCTGTAGCGCGAGTTGCCGCTGCGGTCCACGTGGCACGCGGGAGCAGAGGACGCGACATTCTTGGTCCAAGTATGTCTAGCGTATTGAGTGTTAGCAATATCACCAAGGAAGTCCTGATAACTCATGCCCGCCTTAAAGATTGCAAGCTGTTCTTTTTGAACTCCTGCATCATAACCACTAGACTCAAATCCATCTCCTCCAGTAAGATTCTGAATAGAAGGGAGCGTGCATTTCTTTATTGCTGAATTATCGCTTGAATCATACCATGTCCAACTACTTGAAGCTCCTGCCCATGCGCTGTAGCCTTTGCATGAAGCGGATGTGTTAATTGCGTTTGTTTCCAAATTGTAGAAGCTCAATACCTTAATTCCATGATCTACGAAATCAGCCTTGAGCCAGTTAGTGTATACCTTAGGCAATACTGTGTTTCTGATGTAAGAGCTATGATAAGCTCCTGTAGTATCATTTGCACCTACACCCGTTCTGCTTCCTGATGTAGCTTGCCATGGTGCGCAGCCTTGTACTGTGTTAATAGTTGTGTCTCCGGTCCATAATTGGCCTGCCCACAGAAGTTCAGATACTCCTATTAACTGTTGTGGCATTATTGCTAAGTGATGTGTGCTTTCAGCGTAATCTGTTTGGCCAAACCCGCTAGTTCTATTGCCATACCAGTAATCCAAATCAACTATCCACCACTTAGTGCCTGTAGTCTTTCCAATAATATAGTTTCCAGGATTTACGTCTGAGAAATCACCTGCTGCGATTTTTGTTCTTAGTTCTGAGTCTGCTGCATAAATCTCGTCAGAGATATTTTTAATCACAATAAGTCCATTTTTTTCTGCTGCTGTCTTTCCTAAGATAGCTTTTTTGTACACCAATCTGAGGATTGCCTTAATTGTGCCATCCTCAATATCGCTAATATCTGTGTCTCCTAAATCAGTCTCTATGGTGTCAATTCTATCCAATACATCCTCGAACATCTCGATTGTTGGTGTTGCGGCTGGGTTTGTTGAAATGACTACAGAGCTTGAATTTGAAACCTTAACATCAAATGTGTAACTATAGCCCGTTGGTGTCTCGCCGCTAACATATGCTGGCATCCAGTCAGGATGTTCATCCGCAATACTTACAGCGTATAAAATTTGATTTCCATCTCCATCTTCAGCAATGAGGCCTATCGCATTGATATAATATGCCTCTTGTACACTTGTGTTATCCACTCTAGTAAACACCTTAACTGTTTTACTATCTGTGATGGATGTTCCAGACACTAAGGTTGTTTGTTCCACATCTTCCAATGATTCAAGCGTTGCCAAATCACCAATTGTATATGTGTGTGATGATGTCTGAAGGTTAGTGAAAGTAGCTGTCGTTTCATTAGCTATCAGTCTGGTCATCAAATCTTGACCAGCGTTTGTAATTACTAAGTCTTGCATTGTTATCCTCCTTAAGCTGTTGTTATTTGAATATGCTTGCTTCTTGTAACACCGCCTGCATATTTAATTTCTGCTTCTAATTCATAATTAGATGTATCAATAGTTCTTAAATGAATGTGTTTTCCTTTGACCATTCCAGCACCATACTTAACTTGGCCATCGAGGTTCCTTGCTACCTCTACCTCATCCATTACTGATCTTGCTGCTTTTACCTTCTTTATTACATTCGTAAATACGGTATTTGCATCTTCAGTTAGGACATCATAGATAATAGGTTTGAAGTGATATGGTTCTCCGCTGTATTCGTACCAAGGCTTAAACTCTGCCTTCGTAAATACGATATCAAGAAGCTGGCCAATTGCTTTTTGTGTGCCAGCATATCGTTGCATAGCCAATGATGTTTGCAATAATTTAAGCTTCATATCATCGTCGTATTCTGAGCGATAATATGGAGCTTTTATACATAGAGCTATGTAATCGTAATACTTAGGGTCTACATTTTCTAAATCTGACCAAACCGTAAGTTGATTGGCCAAAGCGTGAAACTTTTTCATCTGCTTATCCAACGCATACCCGAAACATTCAGATTCAATATCCTGAATATTAGGAGGTAATGATAAAAAAGTACTTCCTAAATCATCAAAGTTGTACATTCTATACCTCCTACTCTTTATCGTATCCGCCAAATGTCAGTGAGATATTTGAGCAGATAGCTACTTCATCCTCTTCTACTGCTATGTACTCTGGAGTTGTAATAACAATTCTCGAACCGCCCGCAGCGTTTACATAGGATCTCAAAATATCAGGATTAATTGCGCGGCCAATCTTACTCTTTGTGTACTCAGCAAATTCATCTGCTGAATCCTCGATGGCTTCTTTTATACCATCAGCTATTTCTTTCTTATCTTCTGGCAAATAGTATGTAGCCTCTATTTGGTAATCAACAGCTGTTGGGGCTTTCATTTCCACCTTGTCTGTATCAGGTGTCTTTTGTAGTTCCATAATGAAGTTATACACGTCTTCAAGATAAGCTGTTGTTGGTAGCGTTCCGTTCTGTAATAAGATATATATCTGAACTACAGCCTCATCGCTCGTGATTATCTTTGCGTCAACAATATTGCTGCTATACGCCTTTGCAAATTCCTCATATGCACCTATAGGTCCAGCTGATGAGTATATGTCTGAGAAATTGAATATCAACTCTCTAAGTTCTTGGTCGGTATATTCATCGTGGCCACCTGCGCTCTCAGTTGTATTTTCAACACTAGCAACTAAGTTTACTGGGTCAGTAATAATATTTAATTGACCTTCGATATATCCGTTGCCTTTGGTTCCCTCTTCGGTGCAGGTTGCGGCTGTATCTCCATACAGAGAGCCTGCTGGGATTACCAAATCTTCATCTGTTGCAAAATAAATATGGTCTCCACATGTTGCTCTTGTTCCTGCAGGTACTGTTATATCCACCTGCTGCACTGCTGCAAGAGTAAACCTAAGTGTTACAGTAGCAGCTTCTAGGCCACTTTCTGTGTATCCAAAATTAGCAGCCCAATTCTTAAGGAATGAACCATACATGTACTGAATAAAGTTCAGCTTATGTCGTTCATTCATTATGGCTGCTAATTGATATATCTTGCCCGCTGTTGTAGCAATCATTAACCTTCTTGAGTCGGCTGGATATAAGGTTAATTCCTCGCCCGTGAGTTCCTTATACCTTGCCTCGTAGTCGGCTATCATTTCATTTGTTATCGACTCTATTGTTATTCCCTCATCATCCAAAAGATTGATTTCAGGCAAATTATCTAGTGCACTAATATTAGACATTTCCAATCACCACCTTTGCGTTATTATCGTCTGTAAACTTAACCTCAGATACTTTCACTCTGTCTTCCCATATTCCACACTGGGTGATAACCTCGGTGGCGTATTGGTTCTTTGCTACGTCAGAATCCGTTTCCGGCGGATATTTTTTTATTCCCATAGACCTCATGTAAGGAGCTGTGCCGTAAGGGGTGCTCGCGATGGTACTGATGCTATTTTCTATAGCATCAATTTCTGTCTCTGTCATTGTTCTTTTTCTATCTTCTGAATACTCTAATGTCACTGGCTACCTCCTTACTTTGGTATTGTTAGTACTTGCCCAGGATATATGAGATTTGGATTCTTAATTATGCTTTTATTGGCGTTATATATCTTGGTGTACTGACTACCTTTTCCATAATACTTCTTTGCAATATTCCATAAGCAGTCGCCTTTAACAACGGTGTAAGTATCACTGGTTGTTGCCTTTGGAGTTTGCGTCTCTCCTATAGTGGTTGCTGGTGGTATTGTATCTATTGCTGCCACCTGATTAGCATACTCTTTTAGAGTTACCTGGAATCCAATTGCAATTGGTCTTCCATCGGTATGAAGAATCTTGTATGTCTCTGTTAAATTTGTTATCACAAACGGATTGTCACCTACTTGTTTGCCACCCAAAACAAAGTTCTCGGCTGTGCCTCCCGATTTCTGCTGATAGAGCTGGCCTTCTACCTCGAGTGGTTTAACTCCAAAGTTTGCATTTGCTTCTATGGACATGGTTAATTCATCTAATCCATCTGCATTAAATTCCAAATACGACTTCTCGCCGTTTCTCTCATGCTCTGCAAATGAAGCTGTAGAGCTCCTTGATAAATCATGGAATGAGAGTATCTGATTCCTATTTGAAACAGATTTACAATAAAAATTGATATCCCCTAAGCTTCCTACATTTGACATCTAATCACCCCTGCGTAAGTGTTTTATAAACAAGTTCATCCACAATCATCTTTTTGGCCGTAAATTCCATTTCTTTAGATGTTGGTGTGTACTTCATCATTGTTCCATCACTAAACTCTTTTACAAATATCTCTGGTCCCGTTTCTGAAGGTGCGTTCCCGTCCAAAAAGATTTTTCCAAGAATTACGCCTTTTCCTATTTGACCATTAATCTCTTCAAATAACGCTGCTACTGTATCACCAGCGCTTGGCATCTCGTAAAACATCGATAAAAATGGCACTGAATTAATCACCGCATTTTCCTTATCAGGCAATGTGACATTCGCTGTACCTGAGGCATAATTGATGGATGATATCTTTGCATAAAATAAAGTTGCCATGATACCTCCTAAAAATCTGTAACAGTAATATGAGCTGTAATTGAAACGGTATATTTGCCGCTTGATTTAGAATGCGTCACGGAATCTATGAAATACTTTCCATCAAGCTTTCCAAATCCTTTTAGATTAAAGCAATCCGCAGCCATATACTTAGCGCTTCCCATCATCTTCAAGGTGACGGTTTGACTGTTTCGAATATTCTCTCTAAGAGCTGCTTTTGCCTTCTTTTCAGCGTCACTGTACGACTCTGCTTTTGTGGTCAAAAACAGTTGTCGATTACCTTCTTTGCCAGGTATCGTATACTCATAGGTTAAGGTGTCTCCCTTTTTGCCATTGGTATATTGCACCTTTACGCTGTCATATACTGTTGTTATTTGCCTATTGATTTTGTATGAACCGCTTCCGCCAAATATTGAATGATCTATATCATATCTAGCTTCCTTTTGCTCATACACTGTCTGGTCATACACGACTATCTTTTGGTTATATAGCTTTATAGCTAGTCCATAGTCGCTGCAAAGTGAATATGCAAATGCTAAGTCTGTCTTTCCTGTCTGATTTACAGAATCAACACTTATATCCTCTGCATCAAAAACAAGCGATATCCCTGCGCTTGCAGCAATATCGCTCATGATAGTTTTAACTGTGGTTTTTTCCCAGCTCTTATTCTTTTGTTTAACGTTAAAATTGCAATCGGTTGGAGTGGATATACCTGATAGGGCCAGCTTTTCAGGAAAACCATCATAGCTTAATGAATCAACCATGAAGGTTCCACAAAACAGTTTTCCTGCCTTGTAATCAGCCGCCCATTCTGATAGTTGAATCCATGCTTTAAACACATCCTTATCCGATGGAAAATAACCATTCATCCACTTCTGACCTATATTGCTCAGATTAAGTGTTACAGTATCAGCTGAACCTGTGGCGTTATCTTTCCATGTGAAGGAATTGCAATCATCTGCGATAATATCTGTTGCTTCCACGCCGTTGTACTCAATTAGGAGTTTAGACTTCATTGTATCCATTATTCGCTATCCCTCCATGGAGCAATATCATCTGATGTAGACTCCTCTGAAACCTCTGGACACCACACTTTTGTACCTGCAGAAAAAATATAGATTGATAATAGTTCTCTATTCTCTTCTGCATTCAACAAAACCTCGACCTTAGTCTCATCTTTATATACAATCCATGCGATATAATCCCACATGTCGCCTTGTTTTGTCTCGTAATAATAGCCGCCCATATTGCCTCCTAGCCAAATGCTACTCTATTATCTTCTCGTTGAATTTCGGTAAGCATTTCTCTTAAATCTTCAAGTGTAAGAGATAAAGCAGATGATATATCCTCTCTAGATGCATTGCCCTGAACCGTAATAACTGGATTGAAAGATACGGTAAAATTGCTACCGCCCTGTCCCGAGCTGCCACCGCTTAATCTAGCAAGGCTGTCGGTTACTCTATTTGAATTAACACCTAATAGTTGGCCTGCCTGCTGCCATAAGCTATAAGCTCTGCTTGAACCATCAAGCGGAATAACAGCTTCTGGTCCCTCTTCCGCTAACCATGAAATTTGAGTATCATTTACAATTCCTCCATTTGCATGACCTGGAATACTAACTCCTGCATCTATCAACTGCTGCATCGCATCTAATTGAGATGAGCCTGAAGAATTATTATAATAATCCAATAAGTTTTGGCGTGTTTCATTAACATCGGCGACAAGTTGTGCATTAATTGAAATGGTTGCATCAATAGCACCATTTTCCAATCCTTCTTGTATTCTCTGCCTTACTAAACTTGTAGTTTCATCTAACAGCTCCATGTTTTCAGGGGTTGTCATAGCGTTAGTTATCTCTTCTGGAATATATGCGTAAGCTCCTTCAGCCGCTGCCATTAATTGAGCATATTCATCATTATCCTGCAAGCTCAATCCTAATAATGAATATATAGCAGTTTGGTCGCCTGCAGCTGCACCTATTGAGTATATACTTTCGATTGCATCTTGATATTCTTGTGGTACATCTACTCCTAGTTCTTCCAGCTTTTTCTCCGTCTCAAGCAGTTGTTCTAGTGTTGGCTGCAATCCCTCGTACAGCTCTTCTATATCATTTGTCTTACTACCTAAAACATCCTTCGCCGCATCTTCAGCGTACAGATAAGCATTATCCAATGCGCGTGTAAAATCGCTTGGATCAACATAGCTTTGTTCCGCTATAGACTCCATGCTGCTGCTCAAACTTGCATTGACAGCGTCTATCGCACTTTGAATATCATCATCCGCGTATGCGCTCATAATGCCTTGTATTTGGGCATTAGCTGCTTTCAACTCAGCCTCGCCTACATTTTGCCTGTAACCTTCTTTTAATGAATTAATGGCTTCCTCATAGCCTTCTGCCATTGTGCCATCATCATTTGTGTAAGCTGCTGTTATTGCTGCGTAATTATCTACATAATTTTGTTCTGCAGCCTCTTTGATTGATTCAAGGTTCTCGCCTAGTTCGTCTTGCATGGCTGCAAAACTTTCAGGCGTTAGATTGCTCCAATCATATTCAACGTCAAGTAGTGATACTTGAGCGTCAAATCTACCTTGAGCTATTCTTGCTTGAACCTCAGCAATCTTAGCTTGGAGTTCTGTTATATTATCAATTTCCGATGGATCTAATACACCGTCACTGAATGCCTCATTAACCGCTTCGGCCAACTGGGTTCCAAGGCTAGCCATCTCTTCTTGATTAAGTCTATAGAACTCATCAACCTTAGATATAATATCAGCAGAGTTTTCAGTGTCTGATAGTCCGGCACTTAGGCTTACTGTTACGGCATATCTTTCCTGCTCGATATAATCGTTTGCATTCTTGACATAATCATCAATTGTTGCTTGATAGTCTTCCTCGTCCTCTTCTGTGAGTTCGATTCCAACTTTAACCATCCAATTATATTTATCTATTTCAGCAAGGGCATCCGCCATATCTTCTGCGAAACTATCTGCATCAGCAAACTCTTCTAGTGCTGTTTTCATGCCCTGAATAGCTCCAGTATTTGTGATAGCTTCAGCTACTCTTTCAATTTCATCCATTGAAAGAGCTATATCACCGAAATGCTCCGCTAGACTTGCTTCTGTTGCTTCTCGTTCAGCGTCTTCGAGAGCTCCTACTATAGCTGTTAAGCTTACAAGAGCCAAACCTCCTGCTGCAACTGCTGCATTTAATGGATCAACTAAAAGCTTTGCTAGCTTAATGCCTGTTACAGCGCCTTTGATTAACAGTACTCCTGTTGCTACGCCTTTAAGGGCTCCTATTAATGCTCCTCTGTTTTTAATAATCCATGAGCCAGTTGCTACTCCATCTTCCCAAAGCTGTTCGATTCCATCTCCCATGTCTTCAAGAAGTTCAGCAAACTCTAATTCATGAGCCTCAGCAAATGCTACAATGGAGTCAGTCGCGTTTGGAAGTTCGTCTGATAACCAGAATAGTGTCTCTTTTGCGCTATCAGAGAAAACGTCTGTTACTCTGATTTGCATATCTTCTTTAGCTGAACGTAATCTAGCTTCTGCCATTTCAAGAGTGTCTGTAGCTATTCCATACATTCTCTCTAAAGCCCCAGAACTGTTTTCTACGTCAGCTTCTAATTCATCCCATGCAACGCTTGCTTTTCCAGCATCATCTATAGTTTCTTTGACAGAATCTAGTAAATATGAGAATTGTGAATACCTACGAGTACCCGCAATCTTTGCAAGGCTCTGAGCCTTTTCTTCATCAGTCATACCTTCCATGGCTTCATTGATATTAATCAATGTCTGCTCGAAGCCTACAAAAGCCCCCTGTGAATCCCAGAGACTTACGCCTATTCTGTCTAATTCGCCAATAGCAGTTGAGTTACCTGCTATTCGAACGAATATTGAATTTAAAGCTGTACCAGCCTCTTCGGCTTTCAAACCGTTGTTAGCCAGAATATCAAGTGATGTAATTGTATCGTCGAGTGATACACCTAATACTCTTGAAGCACCACCGGCCTTAACCAAGCCTTCCATTAACTGTTCAGCTGTTGTATTCGCATTATTATTTGTGGCGATTAACTTATCCAAATATGTATCTAGATCTGTTACCTCAAGACCTAATGCATTCATTGAATCTGTCACTAAATCGCTTGTTGTTTGTAATTCTTTTTGAGTTGCTGCCGCTAAGTGAAGAATAGGATTTAACGCCTGCAAAGACTCCTCTACTTCCCATCCTGCAAGTGACATATACTCAAATGCTGATGCTGATTCTTCTGCCGTATATACGGTAGCTCTTCCAGCATCTAGAGCAGCCTCTCTCATGTCCTCATACTGTCTTGCGTTTGCGCCTGAGATTGACTGGACTGTAGCCATTTCTTGCTCAAATCCTTTATAGGTTTCTGTAGCATCTGCAATGGCTCTTGCACTGGCATAGGCTGCCGTCGTTGCGCCAGCAGCCATGCCTAGCATTATTCTATTTGCTACTTTATTTAATCCCTCTAAATCTCTTTCAGCTTGACCTAGTTTGCTTTTCCAACTAGTCGAGGTAGTCGCCCCCAACTTCACCATTAACTCATATGTAGTTTTGTTGGCCATTGCTTACCTCCTCTAATCTTTTTGTCTCTCTTGGTCTACTTCACATATGCTCTCTGCTAGTTCTAAAAGAGAATCAATAGGCATTTTCATTAAATACTCGATTGAACTGTTTAATCTCATTGAGATTTTTATCGCAAGTTTTTTCATATCTTGGGCCAGATTGTCACTGGCTCCTAGAATAAAAAATGAACTGTGATTCTTGCCGTAATCGCGTACATATCTTTCCACTTCAAACCATTGAAAAATTCAATTGGAAGATTTGTGACTCTCATCGCGATATGCTTTGTATAAGTGATATCCTTATACTTGTTTGCTGGGTGATAGTTTAATTTATTCATCACCCTGTCGATGTACTCAGCATCTAGAGTAGTTAAATCCTCTAGTCCGCTTAGGTCTACTTCCTTGATTTTCTTTCCGTCTAAATCGTATTCCTTTGATAGCTCTACGATATATGGAAGCTTGCTGTTGAGACTTGTTGACTCGCTTTCTAAAACTTCCTTAGACGCCTCTGTAGCTGTTGCATCAGCTGCCGCCTCAACACCTGCTACCTCTTCAATTTCTGTATTATTCATTACCTCTTTACTCATGTGTTTTTCCTCCTTAAGAAAAAGAGCACTGAGGATTAACCCCAGTGCTCAATGATTTTAGATGTAATCTAAAATATCCTTTGTCATGTCCTCGCCGCCGATAATAGCTTTACCATTGAACTTGTCAATTTCTGTAACCACTTCACCGTCGATTTCCTCTTTGTAGTATGTGACTTCTTTAGTGATGCTAGGCTTGCCGTAGCCAGCCTTTTTCATTACACCAAAGTCAATACTCTTTGTCATTCCTCGAACTGTTACAGTTCTATTCTTGAATGACTTTGTGTTGTCCTCTGGATTAATAAACTCCTGAGCACTTCTGAAAATCAAAGGTGTGTTGTCCTTAGCTGCTATATCAAGCGAGCTCTTTGCAATATTAGAGAATGTGATAGTGATATCCATACTCTGATACTGGCCAACCGCCGGTGAATCAACCTCACCAGCCATACCAGCAAGGTTGATTGTCTCTGACATGCTATTGAGCTTAACAAGCGTTGTCTCATCAGTAACACCAATAAGCTTGTTAGCTGCTGAAGCTGTGCCAGTATAGACGTTGTAATTATTAACTTTATCAGGAATTAAGTTCATCTATTATTCACCTCCCTCAAATGCTTCCTCAAGGATTTTTGAATCCCATGTGAAGTCATTTTCAATGTACTCCATAGGAGTCCAGTCTGCATATCTTGTATGGAACTTATAATGTCCCTCAAGGATCTCAGACAATGGATTCTCACTCTTATCGAATACAACACTAGCACCTGCTAAGTAATCAGGCACTAAAGCGTTAAGGTCTGCATTGTAATTGCTTACAATTGAATCGATAAGCTTTGTGCTTCCATCTTCTCCAACCTCTGACAGATACTCTGTCTTGAAGCGGTTTTCAAGATAATTTGACATCATAACGCTCTTAATGAAGCGGTTATTTGGCTCAGTCTTATCTGGATAAGCTGCTGTGTTATTGCCCCAGCACTTCCAACCACCTAAGTAAGCGAATGATAATACACCAAACGCATTAAGGTAATTGTTAACCTGCTTCTTTGTGAGATGAAGTTCTGTTCCTCCATCAAGAACTACTCCGTCAATAGGAACTTTCTTGTTGTCTGGAGAAGTTGGAACATCATTGTTGTTTGCTACTGTATACTGAAGCATTGCTGCTACAGCTGCTGACGCGTAAATCTCATAGCCAGCCATTAAAACCTTTGGCCAGCATAGAACTACCCAGCGTGAGAAGCATCCTAGTGTGTTCTTTGCTGTTTCTACAGCCTGCACGGTTCTTGTAGTTGTAGATTCAATATCTACTACAGCAACTGCATGTGTGAGATCACCTACAAGTTCTGCCTTAGCTTCAAGTGCTGCTGCAACCGATGGTAATCTTGAATACTTAGGAGCTAAGATAATGTCAGGAATAACCTCAAAGCGGCTATACACCTCATCTACAAGCTCAATACCTGTTCTAACGCCAGCGGCAGAAATGCCACCGATAATATCATCCGCTGTTACGCCTGCTGGGTTGAGCTTGCTATATGCAATAGTAAGAGCTGTCGCAGAAGCAAACTTTCCATCTGTAGTAATCGCGATAACTGGGTGTCCGTCAGAATCAAATGCTGCTACATAATCAGTATCAGCAACGCCTGTCTCCTCATTTACTGATACGACAAGTGTATCAAGTAATACACCCTCAGCATTAATGGTTGTTGAACCATTTGTGAGAGGGTAAGAAGTACCCGCTACAGCTGTTTTATGCGCTGCCTTTGAAGGATCAAGTACGTTAATAACTACCATTGGTGCTACGCCAATCTTCTCAAACGATGCAAGCACTGCTTGATTGATTGTGTAGTTCTCGTAGTCTGTATTGTAACCTACTGCCTCTTTTACCTCGCTCTTGTTGCTTACAAGAAAAGGTACATTAACCGCACTACTTGGATCATCTACAAGGTTGATTGGAGCTGTACCAATTACAACCTGTACTCTTGCAGCTTCTAGAGCCTCGATAGAAATATCGGAATCCCTAGTAGTGTCAATTCCATGTTTATAATCTGCCATGGTCTACCTCCTGTTTTAATATTTTTCTAAAGGTTAAATTTAATAAGGAGCCTTCTGTATGAAGTTCCTTTTTCTTTGCTACAATATCTTCCATATCTACGAATAGATGCTTTGCCAAGGGGTTTCGTTGACAAGCTTTCTCTATTACGTCTTCAGGATTATATGAAAAAATTTGGTTGTGCCTTACGACACCTTTTAATTCTGGACCTAAATACATGATTCTCATACTAATTGGTCAATCCCTTCTTGATGTGCTGCCGGAATCTTCCAGCGTGTTATGTAGTCACATTCATAATAGTTTGGATAACATTCTTGATTAAAACGTTTATGGCGTTGTTTTTGCATTTCATATCTATTATCAAGTATCCTTAAACTCCAAAAATGGAGGTCTAATTGATTCATTAAGTTGGCCAATATAAGGTTCCCTTGATGTTGTTCCTCGTAGAGCTTTATACTTAATAGAATATGAACATTGACTATCCAATTTCCGTCTTCGTCTGTATCCTCATCATCAAGCATGACTATTACATAATCTTCTTGGTCATCATCAGCAAAATCATCCTTGTAAGGTTTTTCCTGAGTGTATATGTTATAGTCCTTCCAAACTTCATCATTTAATTTTTTCAGACTTTGGTCTTGGGTTAATTTCTCAATTTCCTTGACAATAGCCTTCTGTAAATCTAGATCTGTCATGTGGTGATTCCTTTCAAAACGTTATCTATTTCGTGAACTAGACGCTTTGAGAACATGCTGTAAGCATCACGATTAAACCTTGCTAATACCTCTTCGTTTTTAATGACCTGCGGTAAAGAAGGAGCTGCTACACCTCGTATAGGTGCCTTAGAATCGTTTGTTTCTCGTTGGAACAATGCAATAACTTTTGATTTAACTGCCTTTTGAACAAATGGTCTAGGCCTTCCATCAAGTGGTGTTGGCCTATGCTTATTCATTACCTTTGCTTTTACAAACTCAGGGTCTGGATTAGCAGGGTCTGTTGATTGCACTATATAGCGCGGTGACATCGTATTTGATTTTCCAAAGTGATAAAGATTTTGGTGTGTATCCTTATAGGTCAATGTAAACGCAGGGTTGCTTGCTGATGCTTTTGTATCCTTAAGAATCTTAGAAACATCTTTTGCTCGTACGTTATAAATCTTAGCTGTTTCTTGCTTAATAGCCTTCTTACCAGTGTTCATAGAACGATTAGCAGCTCTGGCAATAACAGCACCTGACCTATTTGAAAGTGCGCCTAATCTCTTTTTTACTTCCTCTTCATTCACGTATATAGTTACGTTTATCACTTCAAATCACCTCTATACTGCGTGGATTTCAAGCACCAACCTACATACTCCCTGTGTTGTCGTAACCTGCTGAACGAAATACTTAACACCGTCCAATGTAATCATTGAGTTAGGTGTAACCTTTGCTCTCAAATCACTTTTTCTAACAAATAGCAGGGGTTGTACTTTATTAATTGCTGTCTCTTTAGGATTTAATGTAGCTTTCATCAATCCGTAGGACATCTTTCCATTTACGATCTCAGTAGTTGTAAATACAGCTACGCACTTTTTACCGTCAATGGTGTGCTCGTCTGCAAAATCATCTAAATCGAAGAATGCATTATCTAGGTCATCTTCAAAACATTCCCTAAAATTATTCATCTGATTTTTCCTCTTTTTTTGAAGCCTTGCTTGACTTCTCTGTCTTTGCTGGAACCTCAGAAATTAATCCTGCGTTCTTCATCCACTCCTCATCAATAGAGGACAGGCCGCTTACGACCTGTCCTTCTGTGTAAGTAGTGTTGCCAGCAATAATAATAGTGTTGGCTTTAAACATTTATTTTTACCTCCATTAATCCTCATAAGTATCATTCTGATACTGGATTACAGCTTCCTGGAGCTCTACAAGCTTAAGCTCTGTTGTAAGGCCACTTAAGCCGATTGACTCAGCATAAGCAATTACAGCTGCCTTAGTTGTCATTGCTTTAATTTCAGCCTCTGTCTTTAATGTTACACCGTCAGTTGGTCCTTCGTCAGTGTCTACGCTGTTATCAGCGATATCCTGAGAAGCTGCTGGTGTATCAAGGATATTAGCAACAAGCCATCCATCGATATCGATTGGATAAGGTACAGGACGCGAGAACATCTGAACTTCGATAATGTTCTCCTTCTCATCAGATACGATTCTTGGAACAATCTTTTCTGCGTAAGAGGCAAAGCTACCACCCTTGATAAATGTTACCTGTGAATACACTGTTGTACCCATGCCAGGATGTAAGAGTGCAATAGTGCCCTTTGGTAAGAATGGTGCTGTTGTACCATCTAAATCCTCAAACTCCTCATCATATGTGAACATAGTGAAGAGTACACCATTAACATTGAGTGTGCCATTACATGCAACACCATCTGGGAGTTCCTTCTGATCAATTACGCCAGTGTTAACACTGAGCTTATTGTAGTAGTTCAAGAAATCCTGATCTGTCATAAGGTCCATTGATACATCGCCTGTCATAACGATATCTGTTGCGCGGATGCCTCTCTTCTTGAGAATAGTTGACATCTTGTAGATTTCCTGAAGCTTTTCAGCTGCTGTCATTGAAGACCAAGCCTTAGTGAACTGATACTTATTCTTGAACTCATTCTCATAGAATCTAAGCACCTTCATCTGATACTTGAGACCGTTTGCAGCATCCTCAGCAGTTGCAAAGTGCTTCATTTCAATCTGACCTGTTGTGATGACATCGGCACACATAAGCTCATGTCTGCGTAAAATAGCTTTACGCATTTCATCCATATGCTCAGCTTCAATCTCATTTTCGCGGTCAGCAGGTGTTCTCTCTGAATCAGGCTTCTCTCCAAAAGCCTTCTGCTCTAGCTCTGCTGCAGTAATAGGCATCTTTGGAGCAATAAAAGGTGCCTTGATTCTCTCAGCACGATAGCCCTCGCTTTCCATCACAATACCACCAGCCATTGGAATAACAAATGGTGCAATCTTCTTGTTTCCCTTCTTTGTTTCAATAAGGGCTTCCTCTGAATAGAAAACCTTTCCATCAGGAAAATAGCGATCCTTAAAGAACTGCGAAACAGGGTACATTTTCTTGACTGCACTGATCAATACTCTTGTCTCGTTTACCATCTTTGATATCCTCCTACTTTAAATAGATTCCCTTGCAACGCAATACATCGATATGCGCTGTAGTAATTTTAGGTGAAGCAATTACCTCACTCTGTCTGAACGAACCGCTTGTATACACAGTAGCGACAATGCTTGTGTCGTCCTCTGCATAACTTGTAGGCTCTGCTACAATTGCGCTTGGTTCTCCATTTTTATCATGAATTGTGTAAACACCGTCTGCAGCATCGAGCAACTGGCCTCTTTCAATATCTCCAGCTGTTGTACCTGGAAGAGTAACCTCTACATTAGCTACATCGACAGGGTGCTTTGAATCATAGATAAGTCTGTCTTTCTTGATTTCATACGCCGTCTTATTAAGCTCTGTCATCTTAGTTTTCTCCTTTCAAACTATTTACATGTCCTGCGAGTTCATCTGACTCGTCAGTCTGCTGCTCGCCAACGTATGGCTCGCCCATTCCAACTTCGTCAACTCCTGACTCCTTAGAATCCTCTCTTGCTGCTGCCATATATGCAGTAGCTAACTTTTCACCCTCTACCATTGCCTGATATGCAAGCGTAGGGCCATCAAGTGGATTCTCACCGTACTTGGCATCATTGAGTGCTTCTGCAGTAACTGTAGCCGCAATCTTGTCAAGTGACTGAATACGGTCTCTTTCTGCTTTAGCTCCTTCTGCTTTAGCCTCTGCTTTCATAGCATCAACTTCTGCTAATGCTTCTGGATTCTCTGCCAAAAATTCCTGTAGTGTCATTTGTACTTTTCCTCCTTCTATAGATTTATCAGAATCGGCCACTACGCCGTTTTTCTGCTCTCCAATTTGCACCGGTGCAATTTCCATATTTTCAACCGGCTTGTCAAGCTGCGAAAGCATCTGTCTTAATGCTATCGCTTTATCCTCAGGGATAATTTGAACATCCGCAGCAACAATCTTTGTTGCTAATGCTTCTGGCTCAACCTTTTGATTTGGATCTCCGAAGATATACCCATCGACAAATCCATTTTCAATTGCTGTCTGTGGGCTCATGTAACTATCTTTGTCCATAAGAGCTTGTATCTCTTCTCTACTCTTACCAGTCTTTCTAACGTAAGCATTAATAATACCTGCGTTAAACTCTTTAAGAGCGTCAGCTTCCATCTCCATGTCTCTGTAGTCACCTGAAGCTTGAGACTGAGCATTATGAATCATAAAGATTCCTGTATCAGAAATAAGCGCCTCGTCTGATGCACATACGAGCAATGTTGCTGCCGACATAGCGCTAATTACATGGGCTGTAACCCTGCCCTCGTATTCTTTAATTGCTGTGTACATTTCATAGCCGTATACGCACACACCACCAGGTGAATTAATTTCAATGACTACATCATCGCCTGCTGCATCTGCTAAGCCCTCTTTAATCAAGTTTGGATAAGCTGCATCCATACCAAAATAGTTGTATATCCAACCGACATCATTTGATACGATTGGGCCTTTAATCTCAATTTTCTTCATCTGTAACCTCCTCCATAAGTGGTCTATTAGCCTGCGCTAATTTTTCGTTTTCTATCTCAAGAGTTCTTACATTATCTTCATAATCAGAACCATTCATTGCAGCGCATTCATCTTCATGTGTGGATAGGCCATGGGCTATACGTTTAATTGCAGCCTCAGCTTCTTGAGATGGATTTAATACACCTTGTGCCGGACCAGTCCAAGTCGCATTGGTGTACGCCTTTTTGATTAATGGGTCTGTGAAAAATCCTGGGGCTTTTATGCGCCCAAGGCTTACGGCTTCCGCAAACCATATTTCATACACTTGTTGACAAAAATCATCAACAAACCACTTACGGCGCATTGAAAAAGCTTTCCATGTCTCGTTTAATGCACCTTTTGAAGCACTAAAGTTATTACTGAACTTTTTCATCAATACTTCTGGTGATATCTCAAGAGCTGCACCTATCATCATCGCAAAAGCTGATACAAAAGAATCATAGTTCTGTGATGGGTGTTTAGACTCTACCGCCTCAACTTTTTCCCCTGACTTTAGGAAATTGATTGTTCCTGAACCTAATCTAATCTCATCTTCCTTATCAGGTGCCATTGTGAGAAAATCGTCGTCATCATCCACACCGCCGAAGCCATCAATATCATTGCCTGTTTCCGTGCTGACAAATAAGGCAAACATTGAATTAATGACTGCAGCCATTATCTCTGCTTCTGTGTAACGTGTCAGCTGCTTGATTGATTGAATGACAGGTGCTAAAAATGGTACTCCTCTGTATTGTTCTGCTATTTCTGCATTGAACACATGAAGAATGTTAGGGTTGCCTGTTTTCTTTCCTCTTTTTTCAATTCGTTTCCACTTTGGAGATTTCCTCGAAAATTCTCCAGGAAACTCTGAGCAGATGTGATAAGCAACTACTTTTCCATTCTTATCGATTTCAACACCATTCATAATGGTATTGCCATTCTTTTCAATCTTGTCGAACCCATCATATTCACCTGTATTATTACCAGGTGTTGAGATTCTATCGGCCGATACTAACCTAAGTCTCAATGAATAAGGCATGTAGGTTGTAGCTTCTCCATATTGGATTAGAGCAAACTCTTCACCGTTTTTTAGCCAATCGCTAAATGCTATTTGCTGTAAAGCATAAAAATTATTAAGATCGCATACGTCGCATAGAGTAGATGCTGCCCATACTGCAAACTCTTTCTTGATTTGCGACTGTAACTTAGTAGCATCTTCTCTAGACATGCCTAAAAATTCATAATCAATCTTTGGTTTAGGTTTTAAACCCATACCGATAACATTGGTCCTAGTTGAATTAATAGCTGCTGTAGCTATCGGAGCATTCATTGCTAGGTCTCTTGTTCTTTCCCTTAATAATTTCCTATTCTCTTCAATATCACTCTTTGGAGATAAACTCTCTGAGTGATACTGTTCAGCCCATGTAGCTCCTCTTGATGCGCCACCATGGCTATATCCTGAATTTACAAATCGCTCAACTGCGTCTCTTTGAGCATTTAACATCGCGGTATTAGCTCTAGTCTTAGCTAATTGGTTTTCAGCTTTTGCAAGCTCAAGACTTTTCTTTGTGTTCCTGAGCTGGAACATATCCGATAAATAACCCATGTTTCCTCCTTTAGAGTGGAACTGCTCTGGCGACTCTTCTCTTGGATGTACCACGAGTCTCATAAGCGTCTATTGCCTGCTCATACTCATGAATTTCCTCAGTGATTTCACTAAGGCTCGCACGATTCATTTGGGTTGCGCCAATCGTATAAGATTGACCACCTACTAGAATCTTATGTCTAGCCTTTTTCAAATCTTCTAGTGTAGCTACTGCATCATCATATTGAGTTTTATTTCTAATGATTACTGCCATTTTTACCTCTCAATTCCTTCAATCGACCTTCTAACAGTTCTCTGTCGCTTACTCTTTTTCATGTAATTGACACCAGCTCTTATCTTAGATTCGAGCTTATCCCATTCAGGTCTCAAGATTTCTACAACTGCATAGTTATAATTAAATAAATCAAGCGGCTCGTTTCGTGCGCCGCTCTTCTTTACCCATACCTTTTTAATCATTCCGTTGACCTTTTTGTTTATCTGATGCTCACATGTTAGGCCTTTGAAGTATTCTGAATCATACCCTCTGCCTTCTCCTACTGGAAAATGACAATATCCAGGGCCCGTTTCTTCCAGCGATAGTCTGTTCATAATATCTTCTTTGCCGGAATCGACACCGATAATATGAATTAAGGTTCTATCAACGACTACTTTCTTTCCGCCTCGTTCTTCTGTGATATCAACTACGGTCTTTTTGTATATCAAAGGTATATCAGGCTTGCCTGCATAGCCCTTAATTCCATAGCATTTTTTGCCTTTAGATTTCATGTGTTTAATCCACTTGTAGGTTTTATTCGTAAAGTGGCCACCTGTATCTATTGCGATTCCTGCTACGTTTAACTCTGTGCCATCCTCGAAATGAAGTGGCTGTGCTAAATAGGCTTCGAGCTGATTCCATGGTTCGTCAGTAATTAATTCTCCGTAGATTTCAGTTTTGTAGATTCCCCATGACTCGTAATTACGAGTCCAGCCTCTTATTTCTACTTCAAATCGATTATCTTGAACATCCACTGCCGCTGTAAGAAGTAGTACTCCTTCTGGTATTTCTGCTTCGTAGACTTCAGCTCTACTCTCTAATGAGTCTTCATCAACAGAATCCTCAACATATGCTGTTTCCTCCCACACTTCTCCGAGCACGGTGTTAATAAATACTTTCATATCCTCAGGATCATGGAAGCGTTTTAACTTATCATCAGCATCTTTGAAGTTTTCTATAATCTCTTTCCAGTCAACAAATGGACTAGCAAGCTCGTTGAGCCTAAATGATCTGGCTCTCTTTCTCTCTGGGTGTTTAGCAATCCATTTATGATTACTATCTTTCCACTGTCGCTCCGTAGATATGCATCCGCACTCACGACATACCATTGAGACCGTGTCAAACTTTATCCTTTTGAAGTCATATGGTTGAAATGCTCCACACTCAGGGCATTGGGTGCACCATTCTTCCATGCTGCCTTTGTTATATGCATCCTCAATCTTGCTTCGTCCCGCTATTGTAGGTGTAGAAGTCTTTATATGTTTTTTATTCCAATAGGATGTTGCTCTTTTTTCAGCAAGCTTTATTGGATTACCTTCTGAGCCTGCTGACTCAGGAAAGCGGTCTGTTTCATCCATCCATATTATTCTTCTAGGATCAGAAGCAAGTGAACTTGGTGAATTGGCTCCACCAATTGCTATACTTCCACCAGGGTAGCTTTTAAGTAAAATTGTATTGTTTGAATTTTTGGCCTTTGGGTCTGCAACCTTGCAAGCCAGCGATGGGATATCTGCTATCATCTGAGATAGTCTTGTCTTTGAAAACTTCTCAGCAATTTGGATAGTAGGCATTACCAACATCTGTGTAGCTGGCTCGTAATCAATAAAGTATCCTATACCACACATAATGATTGTTGTCTTACCAACCTGCGCCGAGCTCATTACACTTACATCAACAACCTCAGGGTCTGTAATTGCGTCCATGATTTCTTTCTGATACGGAATCGTATCAGTTGAATAACGTCCAGCCTCATTGGAGCCTTCAGGAAGAACCATGTAATTATCAGCCCATTGGCTTAATGTCATGCTATCTTTAGGTTTTAACGTGTTGGCCAATTTGCTCATTAACTGGAGTGTATGCCAACTTACTTCTTTATTCGCCACTATCATCAACTCCTAACGAACTAAGAGCCTCATTGGATATCTCAATGTGTTCGTCAGAATAGAAATCCGCTGGATTGTAACTAGCAAGTTCAACTAGGGCATTATCTATCTCCAGCTTCAAAATCTTTTGTATTTCTGTCCTACTTTTCCCTTCTAGCTTTTTTGCCAACTTGGAAGGGAGGGCGGTCATCTTTGATTTAAACTTTTCAAACATGTCCGTCATTACCGCTTCGACATCCTCGGCTTTATGTACTTGTCCTTTGATTAATTGTAATTTGATTTCTGTTATCTGCCTCTTGAGGTGTTCGTGCATAGCCTTTTCCTCGTCAAGGTCTAGTGATTCTCCGTCGTCATCGGTTTTCTGAGTACTCTTTCCAGCGTTTGCTAATTTGAGAGCTGTGATATACCCCTTTGCCGATTCCCAGAACAAATATCTGCCCTTCGAATCACGTTTTATGATGCCCTTTTCGGCAAGGTCTCGAATAGTCCTATCTTTCACTCCTAGCAAGGCTTCGAGCGTTTTTGAACTAACTATAATTTCCTCTAAATTTTGGGTCTCTTTTTTCATGTCGTCCACCCTGATAATCGGCAATGCCCTAAAAAATTGATTATTATCTAGACAATTATTGGGCTCGCCGACCCGCAAAGCCTTTTGTCGGGCCCGAAAGAACCTACTTTCGGCACCTTTGAGGCTTGCGTTCCTTCTATTTAATGCAAAATAAATCTTCTAGGCTGATGAGCTGCTCAAAAAGCAGTTAATAAAGCCCACAAAAAAGAGTGCTCAAGCCTCTTGATCCTGAAGCTTGAGCACTCTTTTATTTCTTACTATTCAATTGCTATACTGAACCAGCTTATTAATCACTAGAAAGTATTTTTACTCTATTAATTATCCCTGGACCATACATCCAGGACATCCGCCCATGATGCCTGGATATATGCCCGCAACATTATTGTAAAGGGAGTAAGAAATGCGCAAACAGCAAAATAAAAGCGGCGGAACTTTCCGCCGTTATCGTTTTGTCTTTATTGCTTAATATCATTATAGCACCGTTCAAGCGAACAAAACGAACACTTTTAATATATACATTTCTTTTTCTATGGCTTTGTGAATTGCTTTTGATTATCTTCTCACTTTTTATTATTCATTCTCTTTTTTGGGATTGCTTGCAAACTTTTTTCAAAAAATTTTTCAACTAATTTTTCTTAGTATTTACAAGGCTTTGGGGCGCTTCCCAAAAATCTTTCTAAAACTTTTTTGAAATTTTTGCTTGACATTGCAGACCAGTGGGCTGTATTATTGAGTCACAGCAAGGCAATCAAGCCAAGCTGATTCAAATAGAAAGCAGGTGATAGCAATTAATAAGGAACTAGAAAAGAGGGTAAAGCTTATGACAAAAGCCAACTTGGAATTTACCGAAAGAGTTTTAAAACTCATTGAAGAGTGGGAACGTGACGGACTCCCACAAGAGCAGATAATCAAATACTTAAACATCTTAGAAGGACAAAAAGAAAAGCCAACCACTAAGGGCTGACTCTTCACTACAATCTTATAGGTTCGGGGCGGCTACCTGCTCCGCCTCGAATCTAAATTCATTATAGCAGGGGATAGCGAATAATTCAATTAGTAGGAGGTATTTATTATGAGTAAATTTTTTAAGAATATCCAGAGCTTAGAGCAGTTAAAGAACAACTATAGAGATTTATTAAAGGCTAATCATCCAGACAACGGCGGAGACCTTGAAACAATGCAAGATATTAATTGTGAGTACGACGCACTTTTTACTATCTGGAAAAACAAAGAAGCTTCTACACTTACAGAGGAGCAGAAAAAGGAAACTGCAGCATCTTCAAGAAAGCATTTCTATACACAGTTTGGTTGGGCTGGTAGCCGTTACGATGGAAACCTTACACTTAAAGAAATTGCTAAGATAGTTAGAAACTATGTAAAAGAGCAGTATCCAACATGTAAATTTTCTGTAAGAACCAAATACGCTTCAATGTGTCAGGAGCTTATAGTTGATTTAAAAGAGTTTCCTTCTCAGATGTTCAAGACTGGCGAAGATCTCAAAAATGAAGGCATAGATTACAATTGTGATTCTGTTCGTCAATGTATGCGCCGCATGGAAGCCAACGACCTTTGGTCTTTAACTTGCTGGGATGATGATGATTTTGTAAAGGCATATGATAAAGCCCTCGAAGTTAATGCTGAATTCTACGGAATCATGACAGATTATTTTAAGAGCGTTGTTGATGATGTTAACACATTTGTAAACTCTTACAACTACGACGATAGCGACAGTATGACAGACTACTTTGATGTTAATTTCTACTTCTTTGGATGTGGTGTCAATGGTTGTAAATATGTACCAAAGACTGCAAGGATCAAGAACCATGAAAATAATGTGACACCTTCAGAGCCTTCCGAAAATGTTGAAGATGTAAACTATACAATCGAAAAATCAGAGCACACAAAGACAGGCGAAACAATTTACTTAGTAAAACCAGTTGAACGCATGGATCATGATACATTCAACAGCGAGCGACAGCGAATGAAGGAGAACGGAGGATATTACAGCAAGTTTACACATAGCTTCGTATTCAAAGAATATCCTAGCTTTTTAGATGCTGAGCCTGAGCAGATTGAATCCGTTGAGCCTGAAACATGTGAAGCAGCTGAAAGCACCGCCGAAGGTGCCCAGGATGAAACAGAAGTTTTAGAAATATCTGAGCCAGTGGCAGAGCCTGAGAAAGAGACGGCAGAGCATACCGCAGAGCCTGAACAGGGGCAGCAGGAAAATGTTTTAGATAGCTTTTTCAGAAGATACGGCAGCCCTTCAGAATTTGCAGAGCACACTTTGCATCTATACGCACACAGGGCCAGCGGCCTACATACTGAGGCGGACATATTACGAGAAATAAAGCGAGCTGATGACTTTATGAAAGATTTGCAGCACTACATGGAATGCCTTAAAGCGCATCAGGCGGAACTTGTAAAGCAATACAACTTTATAGCTACCAGCCCAACAAAAAACAAAATCAGGCTTGAGCGCAAGAAAAACAGCTGGACCAACAAAGTAATGTATAGCATCATTTACTTTACTGTTAACTTGAATGATTTTTCAGAGACCGAGAGCGGCCGCGAATCATTCGAGGGCAAGGAACGCAAGAAGGCGCTGGATCGCTTTGCGGAGCTTGAAGCCTCTCACCCTGATTATATCTTGGAAAAGGATATAGAAAAAGCGCGCTGGGAGCGTTGAGGATATGTTATTATTTAACTATCCTGCTGCAATTGCTCAGCTTCAAAAAATGTTTTTAGATGCTGCTGCAATTGCCAGCCTTTAAAAATGTTTTAGATACTGCTGCAATGTTTTTGCACCGGTGCAATTTTATGTTTTGCTGTCCTACCGGCTACACGGGGAGAAATGAGGAAATTATGACCATTAAAGAAATGCGCCAGCTCTTAGGACTAAGCCAGGTTAAGTTTGGCCAAAAGTATAATATCCCTGTTCGCACTGTTCAGCACTGGGAAGATGGCGACAGAAAATGTCCAGATTATGTTTTATTGCTTCTTGAAAGATGTGTTTTAGAGGATGCCGAAAATGAGCGAACAGAGAGCCGTTAATGCTCTCTGTTTTTTATGTCCTCTCAGCCCTGATGTTTATTAAATGCGAGCTTGCTTTAATTGACAATGCTTTTATTTATGTCTTTTAAAAGTATGTCACATTTAATATTTATGCAGGCTGCGCTTTACTTTTTTCCACCATCTAATTAAGTTTTCTATCGCTTTTAGTATTGGCTCAATGATTTTATCTACCAGCTCGTGCATATATTGTTTAGCTAGATATGACTCAAATCCGACTGAGTCCCTATAGTATATGTACTCCAGTGGGTCAATACTTTCCATGCGTAACTCTTCTCTAATATACTTTTCGAAGTACTCTTCTTCACTCATCTTTCACCCTCTCTAGAAACCTTGTTATCTCCATGCGCACAGCGTCAGCTGTGTTACCTGGTCCTAAGCTCTTGGCCACCTCTGACCATTCTTTATTGTCCACGTAACGAAGTCTCATGATTAGGCGCTTTCTGCTGTCCTCGATAGTGTCAATGTATACCTCTACTTCATCCAATGCTATGTCTAGCTTTTGTTTTAGATTCTCAAGTCTGAACTGTCTTTTTAAAAGCAATGTCTTTTTTTCTTGGTATTCCGGATAAGGGAAGCCCTCGATTTTAAAATGTTGTGTTCCACCCATTCCGCCGTTAACACTATCTTGCACTAGATACTTGTTGTCAAACTTCTCTAGCTCTTTTAGATTATGCTGTATACGTCTTTCGGTATCCTCATATTCTCTTTTGATGTCGTCGTATTGTTCTAGTATGCTCTTTCTCATCATTCCCCCTATCCTGCTGCAGCGCGCAGCAAAACTATTGGTTTATATGTTTTTTCAAGTCCTCTAATATTTCTTTGTAGGCTTCCACCTTTCCGTTAGCTACGCCGTTAAAGAATCCCGTCTCTCTGCCTGTTACCTCCTTCTGGGCTTCTTCTAGCTTCTTTGAATACTTCTCATACAAATCTTTCATAACTGCCCTCCTTTCTGCGGAGGCGCTAACCTCCGCGTACTTGTGGTATAAATGGTATAAAAACATGAACACTTTGTTATTGTCGCCCCACACGGGGGGCGGAATTACTGCTAACGCATTA
The DNA here is from genome assembly GCF_015057185.1 of Pseudobutyrivibrio sp. GTDB lineage: Bacteria > Bacillota > Clostridia > Lachnospirales > Lachnospiraceae > Pseudobutyrivibrio. The sequence goes on from NZ_SVEV01000014.1 coordinate 24,965, forward strand.
AGAGGCAAGCCGGGCGAACGCCGAAGGCATGCGAAGCAGCGCTGGAGTGCGAGTGGCCGTAGGAGTCCAGGCGGCACGCGTAAGCAGAGGACGCGACATCAGCAAGCCACCACCAATCACTATATTTTCCGTTGTAACCTTCTTGAGCTATGCGCTTGTGATGGTTCTTGAACATGTCTAGCATGTTTTCACCATCGAATACCTCTGCCTTTGTTAAAAGTCTCAGGTAATCTCCGTTTGAATCTTGTTTGATTGTTTCCTTGAACCAATCTGGAAGAGTCTTGTAAACCACCTCATTTAGATACTGTCTGATGTCACTGTTCAAGTAGCCTCCTGCTGTAGTTCCATCCTCATTCCAGGCAATGTCTTCGCCTAGCGTATGAGTCCACACAACTAGGATGCAATCATCTTCTACGGTTGCCACTTCTACCTCGTGAGTGTTTCCATCAATATCCTGAAATGCGAATCTATCACCCTGCTGCAATTCGCTCATGTTATTAACTGACTGTTCTATAGTTCTTGTAATCTTTAATGCTTCCATATTCCCTCCTATATGTTCTTAATCTGACTTGCTATTATGTTAGCGGTCTGTGTGTACAATACGTTTGGATACTGCTGCACCGCCCGCGTAACAAATGGCCATTCCTTTTGGTCTGTATACGCTCCCATGTGGTAACGAATGCACATCATTTCCTCTTTTGTTAACCATTCTATTAGGTCAAGGGCTATGATGAGTGATAGGCTGCCGTGACCATCTAATAGTCTTTCACCAATATATTCGATCTCGTAACCTGTTTCCTTAGGCTTTATTTTGTAGCTTTGAGTCTTGCACAAATCATGTAATAGGCCGACGACCAATGGAGAATCTTCTTTTTGCCATCTAAGGCCTAACTTATTTGTGAAATTAACAAGCTGCTCTGTGACTTCTTTGGAATGTTTATAAAGTCCTCCGGGGATGTTACCATGATGTGATTTTGCTGCCGGTGCTGTGAAATAATCACAATCAACTAATAGCTCAATCATGTTCTTGAGTCGTTCTGATTTATCGCTGTAGCATTCTATGAAATCATCTATGTTTCTTTGTTCTACCTCTTCCATGAGAGTTTCAAATGTTTTAGGCGGCCTAAGATTTTCAGCGTACTTATTAAACATTTCTAATGTTTCTTCTGTTGTCACAGAACTCACCCCTTTCGAACATCTGACCTTTACGTGCTACTGCTGCTACCTGGATACTTTCAATCGCAAGCTTTAATGCTTTTTGTTTGATGAAATGGAACTGGTCTGCAACGTTACTCTCTACTGCATTACTCTTTGTGTTTGCCCAAATGCTTTCAAGCATCTCCTCGATGTTTTCGAGTTCTTCTTTGGCCTCCTCTATTTCCTCTTTAAGGACTGCGTAGCTTTCATGTCTTGAGTGGTTGTTGCCAAAGCGTTTAACAGCCTGCTCATATTCCTTATCTATCAATGCTTCTATCTCAATATCTTTAATTGCGCTTGCCATTTCTTTTCCCCCTTACCTTGTCTTTTCCATGTAGTTCTCTATTTCTTCTGCAAGGTCCTTCTGTCCTGCTGCATCAAGCTCGCATTTTGCTCTATCTAGGAGCTCTCTTTGACGCTTATGTGATACATATGCCTTATATCTTGCGGCTCGCTTTTTATTTACAAAGAATATTGCTCTCTCGCTGCCTACAACCTCCCCGTACCTCATAGATACCTTTCTGACCTGCAATTCGGGGATACCTAACTTTCTAAGCATCTGAGCAAGGTTATCAGCTGTTAACATTCTGCACATGTTATCCACAATCTCTTCATCACCGATGTAATTCGATAATTTTTCATGTACGCCATCTATTACGACTTCTAGCTGCTCGGAATCGAACAAGTCTATTAGGTACATCTTTAAGATGTCCTCTAGCTGCTCTTTTCTTTGCTCAATTGTGTATCTGATGTCTGTTAACAAGAACTCGGTCATTACTGTTGGGAATGTTTCCTTTGGATTGCTTGCGTAGTACATCACAGACTCTCTATCAGCTGATCTATCTTTAAATGCTGGGTATACCATGCCGATTGAAGGTTTAGCCATTACCCAATCGCGCTCTCTTAGACCAATTAGATTATCTTTGCACTCTATACCTGGCTCAGAGAGTTTTACAGGACATACTGCGCATACGATGTAGTGATAGGTTTCTTCTGATTCATCAATGGCCTCCCCTGCCGCATTTACCTTTACTACGTCGTAATTATCTTCTACTAGGATGATTAGGTATCTTCCTAGTGTGTCATAATGTGGGATAAGCCCTTCATAGAAGCTTTTAACTGACATATCATCTTCTAGACCTGCATTCCAAAGATTGTAGATTGATGTACCCTCATAGGTGTCTTCTAAGTCAAGCATCTTCTCTTCAGGCTTTCCCGAAAATATCTGTTTAACTACTGCTGCATACTTGAACTGTTCTTCCTCTGGCATTGCCAGAAATGACTTGTTAAACTCCGTCAATATCTCGCCCTCACTCACGTATGCTGCTCGGATACGTGAAAAAGAAACAATATTATCCTTTACATTAGCTTTTAACTCGTTTAGACATTTTGCACTTAACATAACCTCTCTCCTTTACCATTTTGAATAAACTAAATCCTCTTCGTTCCAGTTCCTGTAATTACTCCTTAGGTAATCAGCAAATATCTTTAGCATTTCCTCTCGATTACCCTTATTTCCGTTATCGAGCATCATGTGATGCCATTTGCAGCCTATGGCACCGTTTTTAGCGATGCCTAGGCCACCTTTTGACCTTGGAATGTAGTGCATTGTCTCAAAGATGCTTAAATCTAGTGGCAGTGCACCCTCCATCATGTAGTTTTGCTTACAAAAGATGCATCCTGAGTCTCTTGAATATATTTCCTCTCTTTCCTTTTGTGAAAACTCGCAAGCTCTTGTGCGTTTGCTGGCCATGACAAGTACCTCCCTCAAATGTTAGTGATATTCCGTTTTCTACTGCGTACTTGAGCACTAGCTTGCAGCCTTTTGACTTTTCCCAGCCTCTTGTCATGTATACAGCGTCGCAGGTATCCATGAGGGCGTATGAGACATGCATATATTGCTCATGTGTTGTTGTATCTGGCATCTTGCCATTAATCTTTGCTGGGTTTACAGGTTCATAGCCTGCTAATTTCAACATCTTTTCTGCTAGATTAAAACGTCTGTTATAATCCGTGGTTCCTGTGATAGGACCACTAATATAAATTCTCCCTTTGCTCATAGCCCCTCCTAATTTGTTTTTGTTATCCAAATGAGAACCAGTAAACCTATCACTATCCATCCCTGCAGCTCTGTCATTACTCATCCTCCTCTTTATCCGGTAAGGTTAGCTCATAGTCATATAGTGCTCTTGCTAAATTCTGTAGATACTGGCCAACCAAATAGCCCGAATTGCTCTGCAGCTCCCTAATCTTTGTACTTGTAATATCAGGCTTGCATACCTCGTTTCTAATACCATCAATAAGGCTTAATACATCTTCTCTAGCCCTCTCTACTTCATCAGGGAATTCATCCTGCTGCACTGCGTCGCTTTCTTGGTTAGTGTTATCAAGATCATCGTCTTTGTTATCAACTTCTTGGATTTTGTTCTCAAATTCTTGTGATTCGTTTTCATTTTCTTGGATTTCGTTCGCAACTCCTTCTGCTTCATAATCCTCTGGCAATATTTCAGGGCAACTCTCTGCAAAATCCATTTGACCTGGTACCTGTGGCTCAGGTTCTTCCTCTGGTTCTGCTTTAACTACCCTCGTTTCCTTCTTAGGCTTCGATTCTTGCACCGGCGCAACTGGATACTTTTTCTCGTAACGCTTTTCCCATTTTTCTTCAGGAGTTTTGTCAAATGGTAGTTCCGAAGCTACACCTGCATATGTCCATGCTGCTGCAACATCGTTCCAATCATAGGTTTCTTTTTCTCCTGTTCGAGAATTAATAATAGATACCTTTTCTTCCGAACAAGCAAGCATCATTCGACCTTTTCCTGTTACTCTGACTGAATATATTCTGGTGTCAGAAGGGACCATAATAATTGGCAGCTGCCTTACGAGTTCTTCTACCTTATCCACCCACGCTATAGCTGCTATCTTGATGTACAGCTCTGGGGAAGTCTCTCCCAATGCTAAGATGGTCTCATATAAGAGCTTTGAGCGTTCATCCACGTCCTCCAGGTTGTAAGCCAATGGATTTGCGCCCTCGCAGAGTCTTTCGATATCAGAAGTCTCTTTTTCGGCGTCAAATTCATTCTTTAACTCTGTGATTTCTGCTTTAGTCATCTCAGGAGTCAATTCTTCATTCATTGATTCAGGGAGCTGTAACATAACAGTTAGCTTTGCGTATCCGTATCCCTGATATTTACTATCTAGCTTGTCGCTATAACCGCCCTCTGCAAATTTATCGTTGATTGCGATAAATCTGCTGACATAAGTTGAATTTAGGCTATATTCTGCTTCTGCAAATTCTGCAACTGTTTTATAGCCGCTCTCTTCGAGTACATTTGTGTCCCTGGCCACCTTTAACAGGTATCCAAGCCTTACAAAACTTTCTGCTGTCTCCTTAACTACTCTGTCGCACTCCTGCTTAAATTCTTGGTACGTTTTTTGGTAAATAATTTCTTCCATACTCCCTCCTACATTGCTTTCATAAAGTCTGCTTCTAATACATCAGCTAAGAGCTGACCGGCTAGTGCTCCATGCCATACTTTCTTTTGGTCTTTTCTAAGCTGTTTATAGTTCTCTACTCTTAAGTGATCTGCTACGACTCCCAACTCTTTTTCTTCAGGAGTTAGCTTCTTTAAGAAATACTTTTGCCATTTTTTGAGGAACGGTATAGCCTTTTTGAAATCCTCATTTTGCTTGTCTCCTGTTGTTCTCTTTTGTCTGATGTTTCCACCTGGCTCAACCTCAAGTGTGTACCATGGGATATCAGGACATTTGCTGTGCCTCAAGAAAAATAAATAGCTTTCGTCTCTTTCGATTCTGTCGTAGTAATAATCTGAGGTATGAACACAGTGGCTAAGTACTATTCCCTCTGTCACAATATCCTTGATGCTTTCAGGGACTGTTATTACATAGTCGCCTGCTGCAAACTCGAACTTTTTAAGCTTTGGTAATTGCTTATCTACCTTTGGCCACTTTTTCTCTAAGTCTTTGACCATTTTATCTATGCCCTGCTGAGACCTATAAACTACTAACTTATCGTGGGCTAGCTTCAAATCCTTTGGCTTATATATTTGCTCCAAATCAATGTTCATCTTCATTTTTTCAGCCATATTCAAATAATCAGCCCAGGTTCTTATGGTGTCTTCCATGCTGCTACATGAAAGATTGCACTGTTTGATTAAATAATTAGCTGTTTTGATAAAAGTCATTTGACTAGGAACAAAATTCAATTGTGATGGCTCGATTTCCTCTGCATCTAATCGCTGTATAAGCTCATCTGGCCAAATAGTGTTTTCCTGCTTCTCTCTTTGCAGCCATTCAAGAGCTGACCAGCCGCCTTGCATATTTTTAAGGCGATGTAGTCTTGATTTATCAATCCTTAGATTTTTGCTTAACTCTGAGGCTTCAAAATCGATAACAGTGTCCTCTGCCTTTAGCCTTGTGTATCGATAATGTTCCAGAATATCTTTGTCTAATTTAAACATTCCGACTTTGGCCAATCTTTCAATTATTGGATATTGCCTTTCAATGTTTAAGTACTTAGCCAAATCACAAGGCAACTCTTTCCATAGAGGAAATGCGCTTTGCTTAAGCCAGCTCTTTTTCAAGAGACTTTTTATATTTGATGGGTAGAGCCTGGTTGCACTGTAGTAGGCATAATCAAAATAGTTATACTTCTGCTTTACCCATCGCATATATTTGTTTTTGTATGAATCCCAGTTGTAGACTCTAATAGTTTCGTCTTCAAACATTAGTATTCGTTGCCATTCGTAGAGGTGTGTTCTAGGATTCATATAGTCACAATAATTTATGCTGTATGAATATTTACGTACGACTATTCCATCCTCTACAGGCTGTGCCAGCTGAGCATTTCCGCTTGTTGTAAGTGTTCTTATTTTTCCTAACGATTTGAAAGTTCCTTTCGTTTTACATCTAGGACATTTACAAGGCTTTCCGTGTTTTGGATTCACAATTGGAACCATCTTTTCGCACCTTGTGCAATAACCTTCTTTCTGACCATTCTTTGAGTACTCATAGATTATGAAATAGTTATTGAGGCAGTTCTTTTTGAGCCATTTTTCAAAATTCTTTGGTGTCTCAGGAATTAGGCTCATATCTTCATCCCAAGGTGTTGTCTCTCGTCGTTCCCTTGCCTCTATATCAGCTTCCCTAATCTTGTTTTGCCAATTCATAAGGCAATCAATTGGCTTTTTAGGTTGTGTATACCAATCAGTAAGCCCTTTGAGTGTCTTAGTGGCATCGGCATTGATAAAAACTTTATAGGTGTGGTTATAACAGCCATCTCTTTCGAATCCTTCGTAGTAACCTCTGTTTTCGTTTACTAGATTCCTAAAAAAGCTATTTGACCATCTTAGTTCCTTGTAGTTTTCATCAAGGATTCTATTGATCCATTCATCACCGTCTGGATTTAGGAATATTTCAAACTTTGGTGTGGTGATTCCTTTTCTGAGCCAACTATTTAAGAAAACGGCTATCTTGATATATGGTCCTAAGCACTGGACGCGCAAGAATATTGAATACACAGGCAGCATCTTTGTGTTTGGTTTTGATTTGCCGTACCAATAACGCTGTGGCTTTTCTACTTCCAAATAGGCTTTCTGTACCATCTCTTTTGTGGCTTCAAGCCTTCGGAGAGCTCTAAGAATATCTTTTTTCATCCTAGGCCTCCTTTCCGAGTACGTTGTAAAAGGTATCTGGCTGGATATCTTTTCCATCTACTAAAAAGATGCCTATATCTGTTACATAACCAGCTCTGTCTTCTTGGACCAGACAGATAATACTGCCTGCTGCACCGCTCGCCTTTGGGTGCCTTCCACGTGCTATTACATATCCATCCCTTGCTATTCCTTTATCCTTCTTTATTCGCTGGTTATACTCGCGCTTAGGGTGGTCTTGCATCCATTTACATTCGAGTGCCACTAGCTGCTGCAAACTGATTTCTTTTAGGATTGTGATATCTGTACAAGCCAATCGTCCGGTACCGTCCTCGTGTACATCTCCCTTTATGTCCACGACACAATAACGTGCAGTATTTCCGCTATACCAGTCCAGTACCTCTATTGGCTCTTCTACTACATGAAATCCTGCTGCAACGCACTGAGCTTTATCCTCTGTATATCGCTTTCCGACCTCATACTGAAATGTTCCAGTTCCCATGGTGCAAGCGAGGTCTTTGTTGAAACCTTTATAGCAAATCATGGTGGCCCTCCTATCCTAGATAGTACTGCTCCATGAGTTTGTATCTTGTGGCTTTGCTTGGAACTCCAATAGAAAACTCATGACCGTGCAGCATCTTCTCAATCTCTGGGACTTTCTTTACAATCTCCTTTGCAACAACGGCTCTGTTCTTATAGCCATCGTCTGCAAGAGCTGCAATATAACCAGCAACATCTTTCTTCATTACTGCCGCACAATAATCTCTATTGATTGTGCATTCAGCTTTGATTTCATCTACCCAGTCAATAAGGACTCCACCTAGATTTAGATAGTTTGATTCAACATCAAGCCTTCCAACTGCTGCACTAATTGGTGTTGCTAACTCATCAACATAATCATCTGCATAGTCTTGTGCGTCTTCTGGATCAATTCCGTTTTCCTTTGCGAGCTCTTTAAGAGCCTTAATATCCGTCTTAAGCTCTGCAGCTTTCTTATTAAGCTCCTCAACGCTCCTAAAATCTCCATACTTGTTGTTTAATTTCATTTCTTACCTCCTGTTTGTTAACCTTTATTTATTAGTGTCTCAAGATACTTCGTAGCCTTTTGATAGCAAATTATTTCATCATCCTCTTCGATGACATATGGGCGTGGGCTATCGTCTGTATGAAGTAATATTTTGCAATCGTTCATTGTCTTCTTGCAGTGATGCAATAAATCGGGCTTTACTTTCTTAGCTTTCCTAAGCACTCTAAAGTACTCATTGATTACCTCTTCTCTCTCCATCTGAATCTCCTTGCACCGGTGCAATTTTGCCTTTTTCTCTGATAGCTCTTTTTAGTCTTTCTTTGCCTTTGTAAGACTCATTTAGTTTGACCATCATCTTTCGACCTTTTAGAATTTCAGCTACCTGTTTCCAGTCATCAGCATATTGAACAGGCTCACCGTTTGACTTTCTCCACGAGTTGCTCTCCCATTTAATAAAATTCGTGGAAATCAGATTAAAATACATATAATCGCTTGATGTGTGTATTAAAATAGCGTCGCATTTAATATTTATGCGGGTTAGCGCGCTCTTCAAACACAGAATCTGAGAATGCTTATCAGTGACCTGCTTCACACTTCCTAAAATAGTCTTCTCAAAATTGCCTGAGCGGATAATATAGCCTACATATCCATCTTTTGGCTTTGCTACAGAAGTGATTCCCGACTCAATACATATCTCTACCATCATGGAAGCTCACCTCCGTCCGCTCGTATCTCGATGTATTTGCAATAACTTAGGCCAGTGAAAGGATTTTCACCAAATACCAATGAGTTTTTATCAATCACAAACCCTTTATGCGGTGTTGGTCCATTCTCTATGATTCTTCTCACTGTTCTTCGGGCGTATTTCTTTCTAACTGGAACAGGTCTCACTAGGTTCTTACTTGTGGATATGCTTGTCATTTCCTTCAATGGCAAGCCCTGTTCTTCAGCTTTCTTCTTTTGGCCATCTGTCAATTGCTTCGTGACATAATCAGCTATCTTATGAGCATCCTCAGAAGCTCCGTTGAATATTTCAAAGTGGGCGCGTCCAACCTTCCAATATCCTGATATGATTTCTTCTGTAGACGGATCACCTCGTAGTCTATTGATAAGCATGTGAACATGTACTCCACCATTTCTGCCTATCTCTATTCGTTTTATCCACTTAAAATCTGTGTCACGCTTCTTATAGTGCTTTCTGACATTGTCAGTTAAATTCTTTATATCCTTCTTTACCTGACTCATTGTTAGTCTTGTTCCTCCTGGGTATGTGAATGTCACCCACAGGTCTCCTTTTTTAAAGTTGGCTTTGATTGTTCGCCTATATTTAATCTCCCTATTCCGCTGGTTCTGTTTTTGGATTACCTCAGGGGTTACATTCTTCCTTTTGTTTCTTGTCTCTCCCTTTGCTCCATATCTGCCAGCGAATTTAATATCAACTTCAATCGAGTCAGTAAAGGTGTATGTGTCTTTTATATATGCCATGGTTAACCTCTAACTTTAATATTCTTATCGAGCTTTCAAAGCCCGTCTCAGGGCTTGATTTTGCTTGCTTTCTGAGGCATTTCATGGTATACTTTTCTTAGTTAAAAGAGTTTTGTGTATGCCACAAAATACCTTGACCAGTAACCCAATTACTGGTCTTTCTTTTTGCTATTTCTTACGACTGAAATTGTTGCCGAACTGGCAAATGATACTTCTCCCAATTTCATTGTTCATTCTCCCTATTTATAAAATGTTGTGTCTTTGTATTCGAACAGAAATGTTAGATTGGCTGAGTGCCAGGTTTGTTCTTCTGATGTGACCTCGAAGAATAGAGCTCCGTTCGAACCGTCCCAGTAGTTAAGGACCATTTCTAATGCTTGAAGGCATTCTTCATCAGGTACCGCCGAGTCATAATGACCATCCTGAATCGGGGTGAATTGACCTTCCTCAAAAATGACCTCTTCAATTGTGTTTGGAAAATCTTCTGATAGGACTCTGTTGTGAACTACATTCATCACAAGAGCTTTCCCTACTACTCCTTGATTTCCCGCTTCGGCTTGCGCCAATTTCATCAACATTATTGATTCTTCATCGGTGTAGTCTAACCTTGCTGCATCCTCTATCTCCTCCGCTGTTACTGGAATAGAGGTATTTGCTTCTGTATAGGTCAGCCCCCCCGATTGCATTTTGCTTACTGCTTCTACAACACCCGCCGTGCTGCTGCAGTTCTTTGCAGCTCTCATCTCTGCTAACTGTCTATCTAACCGCCGATTAGTCAGTTCACTGAGTGGCCACCCTACAAGTAACCCTGCTGCAACTGCCATCACTGACAGCCTCAATATTCTTTTTTTCATCGTCCTTCCCCTTTTTCGTTATTTTTAACGTGTCAATCTGCACGTTGTTTTGATGAGCCCATAGTCTTATTAGGCTCTCTAGCATCTTTGCGCCTTTATCCTCCATGGGCGTCTCCTTTCTGCTATACTCTCCTTATCAGATGTTGCAGATCTGAAATAAAATAAGGAGGAATAGGTTATGCGAAACAAAATAATTGTCAATGCTTTTTCTGTGGCTAGGTTGGCCAGCGAAATGGCTAAATCTGGTCACAGATATGTGCAGGTATCTATTTTTGATTCTGAAAACGATAACCCTGCATTGTTGGCTATGGTTCCTTTTACCCCTGGTGATGATGGTGTCGTTTTGAACTATGAGCCAATTGAAGCAGTTCCTAATGAAGCTAAAATCATTGAATCTGATATTTGGGCTTTGCACATCGATGAGGAACTACTTTAAGTTGAAACTTTCAAAAAAATGAAGATGTGGCTTGTTGTCATGTCTTCTTTTTTTGTTTATTTTTCCTATTGCCTTAGTGATTTCATTTCTAAGCTCATATTGTTCTTTTTCATCTAGACCTGTAGAGCTAACTTGAATAACCACATATCCTTTTTGTTGTTCTTCGTTGAATGATGTTACGATGTAGTCCATGCTTTCCTCCCTTCTCCAGTGTTTAATTAGATACTGTCAAGTATCTAATTCTTAGTGATAACCGTAGGGTATCACTAAGTAATCTAATTGATTACCCTTGGGTAAAAAATAAAGAACCTACGGTAACTCCAAAGAAATTGGCTATTGCAACCTTCATCTTATCGTTAGGCATTCTTATGCCAGTCTCATACTGAGATATAGCCATCTTGGTGCAGCCTAATGCTGCTGCAATCTCTTCTTGTGAGCGATTTCCGCGTAATTCTTTGATTGACTTTCCGACCTCATCAGTCGAGCGTAATGTTGCTTGCATCATTTTTCTCCTTCTTATTATTTTAAGTCTCATGTAATCTAACTGATTACTTGTTTATAGTAATCGACTAGATTATAATTGTCAATAGCAAAATAATCTTTTTGTTTACTTTTTTATCGGAGGAAATCAACGATGGCTGAATTTAAAGAGCGCATCAAGGATTTGCGCTTGAAAAAAGGTTTTTCACAACAACGGCTTGCTGACTTACTCGAAGTGAATAAACAAACAATTTCTCAATATGAAAGGGGGGTGAGGTTCCCAACTAAAGAAAATTTAGAAGCTCTTTGCGATGCTTTTAATGTAACATCTGATTATCTGATTGGAAGAGAGGACGTTTCACCCGTGCTTCTTACGGGTGACGAGCTAGCTCTCATTGACATGATACGCAATACGGACTCGGCTATTTCCGTTCCGCTTGCTCGAAAGATTAGCTTACTTAACGAGGCTCAGCTCGAACAGTTAAGCGCAATGATTGATGTTATGTTTCAATCCAAATAAATTAAATATATTTTCCTTGGGGCATCTCTTCTAGCTCTTAGCAAGGATTTTGCCCTTTTATTTTTGTCATATTCTGTATGACATAATATAGTGGAATTTTTGCCACTGCAAATTGAATAAGTTTTACTACATGGGCATCGCAATATTATATGTGCCCTTTAATTTTTGCACCGGTGCAATTAGGGCAAACAAAAAAGCACCCCGCAGGGTGCTAAATTGTTCAACGGTAGTCGGCCGTTATATTTTAGAAGGAAATGTTTCCTCTAACTTTAATCTGATTAAATTATACAGCAATCTTTTGTTTTGTCAACAAATAGCGCAGCAACCACTAGCTCCTTAGCGCCTCAGCTATCAGTTGCATGAGATTTGATTAATGCAGTTGACTAGGCTGCTTCATAGCTTCTACTATCTCTGTTAGCAGCTGCTGCACTTCTAAAGCCGATTAAAGATTAATCTTCTTTCTTGCTGTCTCGCCAAACATCATATGCAAGTCTCATTACTGAGGCTGTTGTATTGATGACCTGGCAGATTAAAGTTAGCATCCTAAACATTTTTCTTCCCTTCTAAACTCACGCAACCAGGCAATGCCTATTATATAGATTCGTACAATGCTATACAAGGAGATTTTATGAAACGCGCTGCATTATATTTACGAGTTTCAACACAGGAACAAAAACAAAATGGTCTATCTGTTGATAGTCAATTATACGCTCTCAGGGAATATTGCAAGGAGCACAAGCTGCTAGAAGCAGGTGTGTATTCTGATGCTGGTATCTCTGGACATATTACTTATAAAAAACGTCCTGCTCTGCTGCAACTAATTCAAGACTGTCAGGATGGACTTATTGATATTATCATATTTACTAAGCTCGATAGATGGTTTAGATCAGTTAAAGATTACTATGCTGTTATGGAACAAATTGGTGATATACCTTGGAGAGCCATCTGGGAGGACTACACAACTGAGGATTCAGCTGGTGTATTCAAGGTTAACATTATGCTCGCTATTGCCGAAGCAGAAGCCTCTCGAACCTCAGAGAGAATAAAAGCCGTTAATCAATATCGAAGGGAGCAGGGCTTCTATGTTGGTACAGCTCCTACAGGGTATAAGTTAGATAAAGGTCGACTTATTATTGATGAAGAACAACGACTTCCTGTGAAGACATTTTTTGAGACATATCTCTCAACTTTTGATATAAAAACTGCTTGTCAAGCTATGTGGAATGTAGGCGGTAATATAGCAAGGGATACAGCTAAACAAATGCTCCGGAATCCTGCTTATTGTGGGGATGCTTTCGGTGGTTACAAATGCGAGCCTTATATAACCAGGGAACAGTTTGAATTGCTTGAGTCAAAGATTAGGGTTGCCGGCAAGGCTCCAAAAAGACAGCGTCACACATACTACTTCACTCAAGGCATTTTTAAATGTGCTTGTTGTGGCTGCAATATGATTGGTTCAACAAGAAACCTTCCTGTCAAGGATGGCAAAAAGGCTTATAAGTGGTACCGTTGTGTGAGTGCTAGAGATTGGAAGTGCGAAAACACTAAGTCGATTTCCGAGTTACGTGTAGAACAATTTCTTCTCTACAACATTGAGTCTCAAATTAAGGATTACAATCATCAGATGTCTTCTAGAGCTAAAGCCATTAAAGATGTAGACAAGCAAAGAGCTAGACTTAACATGAAATTACACCGTCTTGGTGAACGCTATGAAGATGGTGATTACACCAGGGAAGAATATGTTAAAAAAAGAGATGCTATTAAAGATGAGCTATTAAAGCTCGGCTATGACAGACCAATAGAAAAAAAGGCTCTTCCGAATAACTGGCAAGAAATATATGAATCTCTCGATGCAGCTCATCGTAGAGCCTTCTGGTATCAAAACATTTCTGAAATTACATGGGATGGCCAAAACCTTGATTTTAGGTTTTAGCCGTTACATGTGTCTAAACCGAGTATAGCATTTGCAATATCATGGCGCATATATTTATTCTCAAAGCTAATCCACTCTGTAGCCTCATAAGCTTTTGCTCTAGCCTCAACTAAATCTTTGCCAAGAGCAGTTATTCCAAGGACACGTCCGCCGTTTGTCACAATCTCACCCTTGTCATTTTTAGCTGTTCCTGCATGGAAGCAATAGTAATCCTTATTATTAAACTTCTCGAAGCCTGTAATAGGAAATCCTTTTTGATATGATACTGGATATCCATCAGATGCAAGCACAACGCACACGCAAGCCTCATCTGAGAATTTCAAATCAATCTGGTCCAATGTACCATCGATACATGCATTGAATACGTCGATAATATCATTCTCTAATCTTGGCAATACTACCTGTGCCTCTGGATCACCAAATCTGGCATTGTACTCAAGTACCTTAGGACCATCCTCTGTAAGCATAAGGCCGAAGAATATAACACCCTTGAAGTCTCTGCCTTCTGCCTTCATTGCATCAACAGTAGCCTGGAAGATATTCTTCTGGCAATACTCTTCGATTTCCTTTGTAAAGAATGGAGAAGGTGAGAAATTTCCCATACCACCTGTGTTAAGACCTGTATCTCCATCGCCGGCACGCTTGTGATCCTGAGCTGATGACATAATCTTTACAGTGTTGCCGTCAACAAATGAAAGAACAGAAACCTCACGACCTGTCATGAACTCTTCTATAACCATAGTATTTCCAGCATCACCGAACTTCTTGTCCTGCATGATTTCTGCCACACCTGCAACAGCCTGCTCATGATTCTCACAAATGAGAACGCCCTTTCCAAGGGCAAGTCCATCAGCCTTTAATACGATTGGATACTTTGCTGTCTCAAGATACTTAAGAGCAGCCTCAGGGTCAGTAAAGTTCTCATATCCTGCTGTTGGAATATTATACTTTTTCATCAAATCCTTTGAAAATGCCTTTGAGCCCTCGATAATAGCAGCATTTTTTCTAGGACCGAAGCAGCGAAGTCCTGCCTCTTCAAATTTATCCACTACGCCGCCTACAAGTGGATCATCCATACCGATTACAGTAAGGTCAATTTCCTTTTCCTTTGCAAAAGCAACAAGCTTATCAAACTCCATAGCCTTGATATCTACGCACTCTGCAAGCTCCGCAATACCTGCATTTCCTGGTGCGCAGTAAATCTTATCAACCTGTGGGCTTCTAGACACCGCCAAGGCAATTGCATGCTCACGGCCACCACTACCTACAATTAAAACCTTCATAAACTATATCCTCCTCTAGTCCGCCTACCTTTCATAGATTATATGTATTACCATTCGCCACGCTTTCGCTCTTATTCGCTCATTACCCTACATAAGATGCTGCTAACGCACCATCTAAGTAGGGATGGCTCATCAAGGGCTCATCGATAAAACATATAATCTATTCAGTTAGGCTCACTTAATAATTTAGTTGTCTGAAATACTCACTTTACCATCCACTACACTAACTCGTCCCTGTGCTATTAAGTCGATTGCCTGCGGCATGATAATCCACTCAGCCTGCTCCATGACACGACGCTGAAGCACTTCCGGTGTATCACCTTCTAGTACCTCAACCGCTTTTTGGAGAATGATTGGGCCTGTATCAGTGCCTTCATCCACAAAGTGGCATGTTGCTCCAGTAACTTTTACACCACGAGCAAGAACTCCCTCATGAACCTTAAGTCCATAGTATCCAGTACCGCAAAAACTTGGAATCAATGATGGATGAATATTAATAATCTTATATTCGTATTTACGAATCATCTCTGGTGGAATAACTACTAGAAATCCCGCAAGCACTACAAGATCTACATTATATGAATCTAGTTTCTCCAAAAATGCCTTGTTGAATTCTTCCCTAGAGGCAAAATCCTTAGGGCTCACGCAAACGCCCTCAATCCCTGCCTTGGCAGCACGCTCTAAAGCATATGCATTTTTATTATTAGAAATTACAACTGCAATCTCAGTATTATGAATTGTCCCATTATCAATGGCATCTATTATTGCCTGGAGATTTGTACCACCGCCAGACACACAAACTGCAATTCTCATTTATTCTCCTAGTTTACAAGTAGCTTCTTACACTCACAATCCCTAAGTTTGCTTTCTTCGACTAACATGTCTCATCCAGCAAACCCGGAGATTGTTAGCTAGAAGCTACATTTATACTATTAAATATTAAAGTCACCTATTTTAACAGACTAAATTAAATCCACGCCCTTGTCGCCATCGATGATTTTACCTACTACGTATGGTGTGTCACCGGCTGAGCGCATAGCCTCCATTGTCTTGTCCACGTCTGCTGGATCTACAGCAACAATCATACCAAGTCCCATGTTATATGTGTTATACATCATCTGCTCAGAAACATTGCCCTTTTTAGCCATAAGCTTAAAAATTGCAGGAACCTCATAAGAATCCTTTTCAACTACAGCACGCTTACCCTCTGGAAGCATACGTGGGATATTCTCGTAGAAACCGCCACCTGTAATATGTGAGCAAGCCTTTACGCGAACACCTGCATCCTTTACAGCCTTTAAAGCCTTAACGTAAATACGTGTTGGAGCGATAAGTGCCTCGCCAAGAGTGCAGCCCAACTCATCATAGTATGTATCAAGACTTTCCTTTGTCATTTCAAAAATCTTACGAACAAGAGAGAAACCATTTGAATGAACACCAGTTGAAGCCATACCAATAAGAACGTCTCCGTCCTTTAGGTTCTCACCAGTGATAATATCCTTTTTATCAACAATACCTACAGCAAAACCAGCCAAGTCATACTCTTCCTCTGGCATAAGTCCTGGATGCTCTGCTGTCTCACCGCCTACAAGGGCACAACCTGACTGCTTACAGCCCTCTGCAACACCGCTAACGATTGTTGCAATCTTCTCTGGGATATTTTTACCGCAAGCGATATAGTCTAAGAAAAATAGTGGCTCTCCACCAGCGCAGGCAACGTCATTTACACACATAGCAACTGCATCGATACCGATTGTGTCATGCTTGTCCATAAGGAATGCAAGCTTAACCTTTGTACCGCATCCATCTGTTCCAGACAAAAGTACTGGCTCATCCATATTCTTGATAGCACTCAAATCGAATGCTCCTGAAAATCCGCCAAGGCCACCAAGCACCTCTGGTCTCATAGTGCCCTTCACAAACTTCTTCATGAGCTCCACTGACTCATATCCTGCCTCAATATCCACTCCTGAACTCTTGTAATCCATGTTTCTCTCCTTTTTCTTACAATTATAGTCCGCTAACACATCCTAGTTTATCATGCTCCCGCAAGGCATCCCTCACACTCGTGCAAGGGAACCTTCCCGCCCGGTGTAGGCCCCTCCCTTGCACGGCGTGATACTTCCTTGCTCGCGCTTACCAAGTTAATATTGTGTTAGCTCATTTATTATTAAAATAAAAGGAAACCCTTGATTTCCAAGAGTTTCCTTGACTATCTACGATAAGAAGGCACGATAGCCTTCGTTTTGTAATTTAGAATCCTTAGACTCCACCTGTTCCTTCTGTTCCACGATAAAATCATGGAGAGCGCCTGCTAATTCAGAATCTGTCATAGCAAGCATTTTAACAGCGAGAATACCAGCGTTAGCGCCACCATTGATGGCAACGGTAGCTACAGGCACTCCTGTTGGCATCTGTACAATTGAATAAAGGGAATCAACACCACCAAGGTCGCTAGTTTTCATAGGGATACCAATAACTGGGCCCTCAAAAACAGCCGCACACATTCCTGGTAAATGTGCTGCCTTGCCTGCGCCTGCGATAATACACTTTACGCCGCGATCTTTTGCTGTCTTAGCGTACTCTACAAAAATATCTGGCTCTCTATGGGCTGAAATAATACGAACCTCATAGTCGATTCCAAATTGCTCTAAAACCTCAATAGCCTTGGCCATTACAGGCATATCACTATCGCTTCCCATTACTACACTTACAGTTGCCATTTCATTATCCTCCATTACTCAAATACTTTATTTAATTCCTCCGTACCTGGCACTACAAAGCGTCCCTGCACGATAATTGGCAATTCTCGTCCATCCGCTGTGTGGACTATGATGTCACCAAGTTCATAATAAGGAATTGTTATATCGGTGTGGCAATTAAAATATGCCTTTGAAATATCTGTCTTACGAAGGAGTGAGCATGAGTTATCACGAGCAATGCACTCCTTTCCATCAGGATTGTACATTGGTACATCCTCTGAATGAGAATAGCATGTATCACCTACTGCAAAGTGTGGTCCAGTCTTTTCTGCAATGAGAATTGGAAGCTTATCAGCAATTCCAAATTTCTGGCCCATAACAAATGCTCTTGTGTTTGTTCCAATAGCAAACTCTCCAATAGGAAGTGTCTCATGCTTGAAGAGAACATTGTCAAAAATATATTTCTTGTTTTCTTCTTCTGTATCAAAATTGCTACAGCTATAAGATGTGATTTTGCCATCCTCGAACTTCATCTCAAGGTTCTTATAGCAAAGCTCATTCAAGTAAACCTGTGTAACGTGAAGCACACCATTTGTGCCCTCAAGCTCAGGAGATGTAAATACCTCTCCAACAGGAATGTTTACATCAGCAACGCAGTTCTCAAAATTAGTCTGATTGCTAGGGTCATCTAAGTGATGAAGCTTTACTGTAATGTCAGTGTGATTATCGCCACGACCTGTTACGTGAACTGTCTCACCCTGATCAAGCACATCAATAATGTGCTGCTGAATATTTTTGTAAAGCTCATAATCCATTGTATTAACAGCAACAGTCTCATTGAAAATCTCATTGAACTGGTCGCCAATTTCAGGAATAGGATAAGAAATAATAGTAAAGCTACGCTCCTCACCCTTAATGTACTGATTTGTAATCTGTCCATTCTGGCTCATAAAATATACATTGAGCTCATTTTGCTTGTCAGTGTACTGAGCATTTGCAGGATAATTCACTGGTGCAAATGGCACCTCACCAAATGTCTCAATTACAGCTGGTCCTCCGTATACAGCAGCAAGTTCCTTGTGCTTTTCAAATGTGTTCTTAACCACTTCAAGCATTCTATCAGCAAGGCCTTTGTCCCATACATAAGCTCTGTCATCCTTGTGGTCATACTCGCACTGCTTGTTAGGTACGGTAGAGAAAAGGTTGCGTCCCTCTTTACCACCAAAACGAACTGTTGCAGCAAGTCCAGCCTGGTTGAACATTTTGATAGCTTCACGAGTCATAAGCTCGAAGCCGGCAGGAGCATTAACCCCAACAGTCTCCTTGATTGAAATATCCTTACCGCAAACCTCAAAGCCCTTGATGTAGCCTTCTACATAAGTGCGAGCCATAGCAGCCACCTCTTCTGCAGGCATGCTACGAAGATGTGCAGCCATTTTTAGCTCATTATCACTAATATACATACCATATCTATAGAGGTATCTATCATCTGATAAATCAGCATTCATAATGATATCTGTGTAGAAATCATATTCTGGATCAACCATGGAAATAAGGGATTCTCCTAAGAAAATCTGACAATAATCATGGCGGAATGAGCTAAGTGAAGATTGGATGTCTTCCCTACGGAATTTGTCCTCTGACTCCATCTGGCATACACCATAGATTTCCATGAATAACTCACAATAAATAGTGAAAATATCAAGACGGCCAGCAAAAGCTGCACGGACCATATCTGTTAATTTGTAAAATACAGCAGAAAGAATTCCGCCGATTTCCTGTCCTAAATGCTCTACTGCAAATGTAGGGCAAAGGAAGCTATTCTCATAAGTATCCTTGCTATAAATAGAAAAAATTCTATCATGATCAGCCTTGCATTCCTCCAGAGAACGATTGCTAATTTCTCCTGAGATTACCTTTTCAAGTACAGGCTGTACAGCCATGATAAAATCAGCCACCTGATTGAAATAAGCCTGTAAGCTTTCTGGTAACTCTTTATCATCTTTGATTGTTGCAATGCGCTCTGTGACAAGCTCAAAGCGCTCTATTATGTCATCAGTTTCCTGATAAAAGTTCTTGCTCATAATATCTCCTAATTAACCATTCCTAAAACAATTGTAGCTGTCCAAATAATCATTGCAAAGGTGCTGATTCCTAGACAGATTAATCTATATTTAATTTCTGTTTTTGTCTTCATTTGACGAATATTGAATATAAAGGCTCCTAAAGCAATGCAAAAGCCCAATGTACCTGTACCACCCAGCCACTTTGGTGTCTCGCCAGCAAGATATATAGAGCCTGCAATAAGACCGCCATATAACAATAATGAAAAAATAGACACTCCAGCAGCATACATAGCTTCGATTGGTAAAGCCTTTAGCTGATTGCCGTTGGAATTACGTCTATGCTTGTATATCCTAGCCATTATCTCACTCCATATTCCTGATAATAAGCATCAATTTTCGACTTCATTTCGTCATCTATTACAACTCTGCCCTGGCACTCTCTGTTGTAAAGATGCTCTACAACCTCATCCATTGAAACAATGGCACCAGTTTTGAAACCGTATGTTTCAGCGACTTCATCAAGAGCTGTTTTTGATTTATCACCAGAAAGTCCAACCTCCTGACGATTGAGGGAAACCATAAGACCTACGATAGTAACATCTCCCTGTGCTCTAACGATTGGCACTGTCTCTTCCATACTCTTGCCAGATGTAGTAACATCCTCAATCATAACCACACGGTCACCGTCCTGAATCTTGTATCCAAGAAGTGAGCCCATGTCAGCGCCATGATCCTTTGCTTCTTTACGATTGCTACAGTATTTAATTTCTTTGCCATAAAGCTTGTAAAATGCCTCAGCAGTAATAACCGCAAGAGGAATTCCCTTATATGCTGGTCCAAAAAGAACATCAAAGTCCTCCCCGTAAGCATCGTGAATTGCCTTTGCATAATACTCGCCAAGTCTCATTAACTGACTACCAGTAACGTAAGCTCCTGCATTCATAAAAAAAGGAGACTTCCGTCCACTCTTCAATGTAAAATCACCGAATTTGAGGACATCAGACTCCACCATAAACTCTATAAATTCTGACTTGTATCTTTCCATAAATTGTTTCTCCTAATTGTACAACCAGATTAATTCCCAAAACCTCTCCGATTGTACCATAGAAATAAAAGCTTTTCAATCCAAAAGAATACTTCTAATTCGTGAAATGGAATGTTATTATCTTAGCATGAGAAAAAAAGAATTGGCATTAATTGTCATAGATAGGTTAAAAAAAGAATATCCCCTTAGTGATTGCACTTTGGATTATGATGACGCATGGAAGCTGCTTATTTCTGTGCGCCTTGCCGCTCAATGCACTGATGAGCGAGTAAATCAAATTGTACCATCATTATATGAAAAATATCCTACCATCAGCTCTATCGCAGATGCAGATGTTGCAGATATTGAGGCCATAGTGCGCCCTTGTGGTTTGGGCAAATCAAAGGCTAGGGATATTGTTGCATGCATGAAAATGCTCAGGGATGTATTTGACAATAAGGTTCCAGATACAATGGAAGAACTTCTTTCTCTCCCTGGTGTTGGCCGAAAATCAGCCAACCTCATACTTGGTGACGTCTATGGCAAGCCTGCTATAGTCACAGATACACATGCTATCCGACTTTCAAATCGTATTGGTCTTGTTGACAATATAAAAGAGCCAACCAAAGTGGAAATGGCTCTTAGAAAAATAATTCCCCCAGAGGAGGGCAATGAACTATGCCATCGTCTAGTGGATCATGGCCGCGCTGTATGCACCGCAAGAACCACACCTCATTGCGAGATATGCTGTCTTGCTGATATATGCAAAAAGAATTATTGATATTAATTAAATTTAGGAGACATTATGATAAAAACAATTATTTTCGATATCGGTGGTGTTCTTATCGGATACAACTGGAAAGAATATCTAATGAATGAATTTGACAATAATGAGGCCCTGGTAGACAAACTCAGAGCCAATATTTTCGGAGAACACTGGATTGAAGTGGACAGAGGTGTTTGGACAGAGGAACAGCTTCTTGCAGACTTTACTAAAAATATTCCTGAGTTAAAAAATGAAGTATTAGAATTTTGGAACCAAATAGGAAATGCCCTATGGCAATTTGATTTTACAAAGGATTGGATAAAAGAGCTCAAATCTAGAGGCTACCAAGTCCTCTTCCTTTCAAACTGGTCATATCATCTCAAGGAGCAGGCTGCTAAACAGCTAGACTTCCTACCACTTATGGACGGTGGAATTTTCTCCTGTGATGTGAAATTGGTTAAACCAGACCATGCTATCTATGAAGAGATAATCAAAAAGTATAACCTTACTCCTAGCGAATGTGTATTCCTTGATGACAAAGAGGCTAATGTAGTAGCTGCTAGAGAGTGCGGACTCAACGCAGTTCAGGTCATAAATCACGAAATAGCTGTAGAAGGTTTAGAAAAGCTACTTGCACAATAGCAAGTAGCTTTTCATTTTCTACGGATTTCGGTTCTCTTAACTAATTTTTTCTTAATGACTTATATGTCAACTCAAGCATTCCTATATTTAATAGAGCAAATATAAGCAAATATGCTGGCATGATTCCAATGCCTATTTGCTGCTGAATTATTCCAAATACTGTAGGCATAAATGTGCTGCCAACATATGCAGAGGCCATTTGAAGACCAATTGCCGCCGCACTATATCTCTTACCGAAATTTTCTGGAGCCATATGCTGGATTGAAGGATAAACAGGACCCATTCCTGTTCCTATTATTACAAACCCAACAGCTGCAACTATATATCCAGCACTTGGAATAGCCACAAGCAATATTCCAAATAACTCTACTATTATTCCAATTCTTATTAACAATCTGTCGCCAAGCTTATTTGAAATCAAACCAGATATAAATCTTCCTAGCATCAATCCTCCAAAGATTAATGAACCAAAGGACGCTATAAGCTGATCACTTAATCCTGCTCTTGTACCAGCAAAATAACTTGGTGTCCAAAGGAAGCAAGTACATTCTCCAGAGCAATAAGCAAAGAAAGCGATTAATGTAAGAATTACACCTGGTTGCTTTATAGTCTCACGAATCCCAGCGCTATCTGCAATTTCTTCATCCTGTTCTTCCTTGCCAATCTTCCAAAGAGGTAAAGAAAGAATGCAAACTAATAAGATTCCAATTTGAAGATATGCTGTCCAACGATATCCCTCGTTCCATCTAGCATACTTGAGAGCTAGCGCCATAATTGATGGGCTAATCACAGCTCCCACACCATAAAAGCAATGCAAGAAGCTCATAACCGAACCCGAATAATTATTAGCAACATAATGGTTTACTGAAGCATCTATTGCTCCTGCTCCAAGTCCATATGGTATCGCAAATACGAACAATAATGCATAATTCCACGAAAACGAAAATCCCAGTAATCCAAATACAGTAAGTAAAATAGATACTATTACAATCCATTTTGTATGAAACCTCTTAATAAATCTAGGACTAAGTAACGCCGAAATAATTGTCATAAAAGAAATTGTCATAGAAACGTAGCCTGCATATGAGGATGGCACATCAAATACCATCTGCATCTTTGGCCAGCCTGAGCCTAGCAATGAATCAGGCAATCCCAAACTAATAAAAATCAAATAAATTACCGCCAAAAGCAATGAACCCATCTAGTAATAATCCTCCAATTTTAATTAATTAATCTATACTACCTCGCCAATATATCAATAATTAATGTTGGCTGCAATAGGTTAAGAGCCAAGTTGTATATCATCGTTTATATGTATCTACCAAGCTATTAATCAGTATCTCTTCCTTGATAGTATAATCACTTTTTGCCCAGTAAACGCAGCTATTAAACAGAGCTCCAGAGAATGCAATTAACTTATACTCATCCTCATTTGCCAACCATTTCTTCTTAACATAATCCGTAATCATTTCTAAGAAAGTCAGACCATAGCCACACTTAATTATCCCGTCTAGTAATTCTCTATGCTCATATACATAATCAAAAAAATGCCCTAAATATTCCTTATCAAAGAATTCTCCATCAGGACTACTTATACCAATCGTTATGAGAAAGGTTGGCCTATGCAGCATCCTAATCTGTTTGTTTTGTGTCGGTAAACATATCATTTTTTGTCATAGAAGAATCCACGTATTTATCCCATTTATATTATTCAACAGTTACTACTTTTGCCAAGTTTCTTGGCTTATCAACATCTAAACCTTTATCTGCAGATACAAAATATGAATAAATCTGCAAAGCTACAATCTCTGGAAATGCCATGTATACATCTTCCAAATCAGGCAAGCCTATTACATGATACTCATCTGAAAAATCCTCTTTAAGCTCATTCTTTGCAAGTAGTACCACATTTGCCCCTCTAGCCTTGATTTCTTTTACATTTGATATTGCTTTAGAAATCAAATTAGTCTGAGTCACAGCAGCAATAACTGGTGTTCCCTCAGATATCAATGCAATTGGGCCATGCTTTAATTCGCCTGCTGCATATGCTTCTGAATGAATATATGAGATTTCTTTGAGCTTTAAAGCACCTTCCATTAACACCAAATAATCCAATCCACGACCTACCATAAATAAGTCAGGGCAAGTGATTACTTCTTTTGACAATCTATGAATATCATCCTTTTTCTCAATAACTTTTGCCATGGCATTTGGAATTTGCTTTAAGTTCTTGATGGCAGACTCTAAATAATCCTCTGAGATTTTTCCTTTCAGGAAACCAGCTTTAAGAGCAATCATATAGAACATCAAAAGCTGTGTAGTATATGCCTTTGTACTTGCAACTGCAATCTCTGGGCCTGCATCTGTATAAAGACTCATATCCGCAACTCTAGACATAGATGAACCACGCACATTTAAAATAGCAAGACATAATGCCCCTGCTTCTTTTGCTCTGTTCAATGCTTCTAATGTATCAATAGTCTCACCAGACTGGGATACGGCTATAAATAAAGTATTCTCATCCAAAACAGTATCAGAATAAATAAACTCTGATGCCATTTCTACCTCAGCTGTAATACCGCACCATTTCTTGAAGAGTTGAGCTCCTACCATTCCTGCATGAAGCGCTGTTCCACAAGCTACAATGCAAATTCGATTGTATTTTTTTAGTGCTTTATCTAGCTCTCCATTAAAGCCAAAATCAATATCGTTGTTTATAAGGTAATTGCTGAGAATTCTTCGAATGCAAGAAGGCTGTTCATCTATTTCTTTAGCCATGTAGAAAGGATATCCCTGTTTACCAGTTGAAGTTACATCCCAATCAACCTTTGTGAATTCCACTGGGACCTGATTTCCATCAAAATCTTCTACTGTGTAAGCAGATGGTTCTAATGTCAAAATAACATTCTCATCTAAAACAAAATACTCTTTTGAATACTCATAAATAGCTGCTGGATCAGAAGCCAAAATAGCATGACCTTCACCGTGAGCAACAACGATTGGGTTTACATTTCTTACTGCAAAAATGGTATTTGGAATATCATCAAACATAATTACAAGCGCAAATGTACCCTGGAGTTTTTTAACAGTTCTCTTGATAGCTTCCTTTGGATTTCCATCGTAAAACTTATTTAAAAGGGCAGCCACCACTTCTGTATCTGTCTCAGAAACAAGCTTGTCAGAAAGCTCATATTCCTCCTTCAAAAGGGCATAGTTTTCAATGATGCCATTATGAACTATTGTAACCTTTCCAGATTTATGAGGATGAGCGTTAACATCACTTACACCACCGTGAGTTGCCCATCTGGTATGACCAATACCGCAGCTAAAACTAGCGTCTGAGTTTGGAATAATCTTTCTCAAATCACTAACTCTGCCCTGGCATTTATAAATCTGAGTGTCAGTCTCGTCCTCTTTTCGCACAGCGAGCCCTGCACTATCATATCCTCTGTACTCTAGAAGCTCCAAACCATCTAGAATCTTTGCTAAAGCATCATTTCCAATAAAACCTATAATTCCACACATATTTAATTCCTCATTCTTTCTATTATTCACGACCTAAGTCGATAAAACTCTAAAATCACCTATCGCATTACCTCTGTTTTGCAGTTACCTGCATATTTAATAATGCGTTCGCACTAGGCTGTACGGGAGGGCACCCGCCGAATTTTCGATAATCCCTCCTCCTCGTTAACCAGTATCAAACTGGTGCATGGCGCTAAAACGAGGAATAAATACGTGGATTTCTTTCCTATTCAATTTTCAATCTACGACGATGTGTATTCTAACGCACATGCTAACTTATGTCAAACAAAATCCCCCTCATACTGCATCAACAATATAAGGGGAATATAGCCTTTCTATGTGTATTTTTTATTAAAATTTTCCTACTTCGTTCCCATGAGAATTGCAGATCCAGAAAGCCCCATCCACTTTGATTCCCATTTACTCATAAACATGCCGTTTGTAGTATCCACAAGCTTAACATCTTCGTAGCCCATGTCCTTTAATTTTTTTACAAAGCTTTCCATATCACCATATTTCCCCTTAGACATAATATCGTGGATAGCAAATGTGCCACCTTTTTTTAACTTATTTAGAGTCTCAAGAAGAATCGCCTGTCTATCCTTGCTTGGAATATTGTGATAAACGTAATTGCTGGTTACTGCATCAAAAGTCTCATCTTCGAAATCCAACTTACATGCATCACCCTTGCGGAAAGATGTATTAGCAACGCCCTCAACAATTGAATTGTTTTCACATAGTTGCTTACTAAACGAAGCATATTCCTTTCCCCATCGATCAACACCAATCATTTTTGCCTTCGGATTTTTCTTTGCACAGGCAATTGTAAGAGCCGCACTTCCGCAGCCTACATCTAGCCCAATTCCGCCATCAGGAATTTTCACATATGATGAAACTCCCTCAATAATCTGTTTTGACATCTGTCTTTTGCCATTATATGAGAATGCTCTATACATTAAAAACATCCATATAGCAGCGACTGCACTAAGGGCGGTTAACACCAATAAAATAATTCCAAATACTGATGAAATTCCAACTGCTGCTGTTATCACCCCTAGTACAACTGCTGTCAAAAATGCACTTAATACCATGCCCTTAGGCATCCAATTTTTGTAATCTACTTTCATAGCAATCTCCATTTTTCAATAATTATTTTTTATCAACAAAAACAATCCAGTTAATCATAGTATCAAGAATAAATTTGTAAGTTCCTCGCTCAAACATCTTCTAGTCTCCCTTTTTAATAATTAAGCCATCTTCCAAGTATCAGATTCCATCTGCATATTTACCATGTGAGAATAGATTCCTTTAACTCCGTGAAGTTCAGCTGGTGCTCCTTGCTCTGCCACCACACCATCTTTAAGTACTACAATCTTGTGGGCACCATCAACGGTACGCATTCTATGTGCGATAACGAGAACTGTTTTATCCTTAATCAAATCTGAAATTGCTTCTTGAATCAGTGATTCATTATCAACATCAAGAGATGCTGTAGCCTCATCCATAAGAATAATAGGGGCATCCTTAAGGAATGCTCTGGCAATGGAAATACGCTGACGTTCACCACCTGAAAGCTCAGAGCCATTTTCACCAATCATTGTGTTATAACCATCTGGAAGCTTCGAAACAAATTCATCGCATCTAGCAAGCTTTGCTGCTGCAATTACTTCTTCGTCTGTAGCATCCTTTTTACCAATTCTAATATTCTCCATTACGGTGTTATTGAACAACGTAACATCCTGGAAAACAATTGAATACATAGATAGCAAAGTTTCAGGGTCTATCTTGCTAATATCCATTCCACCAACTGTAACTTTTCCAGCATCAATATCCCAGAATCTGGCAGCTAGTCGTGTTACTGTTGTTTTTCCACCACCTGAAGGGCCAATAAGTGCTGTAACCTCACCCTGCTTTGCCACAAAACTTACTCCATTTAAAACCGCCTCGCCATCTTCGTAGGAGAATTTAACATCCTTAAATTCAATGTCATATCCATTATTTGTAAGACGCTCCTGGCCTGTCTGTTCTGGATGAGAAAGAATTTCATCCATTCTCTCGCACTGAGTATCTGTAGCAATAAGGGCTGCAAAATTCTGTAATGAAATCTGAAGCGGCTCGTACATTCTCGAAACTACAAGTAAATACATGAAAAACGTAATTACGTTAATCTCGCCTGCCACTAAAAGAGAAGAACCAACAACTGCCACTGTTCCGATACCAAGCTTTAAAATCATCTGAGCGCTTCCAACAAATGCTGCATTGGAAAACTCAGTTGCTATTGTATGATTTTCAACTGCTTTTATCTTTTTTGTTAGACCTACCATATATTCTTCCTGCGCATTATAGGCCTTTAAATCTCTAACTGTTTCTAGGGCTTCTTGAATTCCATCAAGACAGGCCACCTTGTATTTGCTTCCTTTTCGATTCATCTTGTGCATAAAAGGCTTAGAGCAAAATACAATGACAAAGGAAACAGGCAGTACCCACATGGCAGCAATCGCCATTCTCCAATCAAAGAAGAATAAAGAAATTACTACAATTGTTGTGGATATCATAGCTCCTACAAGTTCTGGAAGCCAATGAGAAGATGCAGTCTCAATCATTGCACAATCAGCCATAATTGTGTTGGTTAAGTCTGCAAGGTCCTTTTTCCCAAAGAAGGAAAGCGGTATCTTTCTCAGCTTCTCAGCGAGAGAGCGTCGTCTAACACCACTCTCAACATATGTTGAATAAAATGTTGCACTGTATTGGATATATTGAGTCAATGCAATTAATGCCAAGCAGATAAGTGACCCAACAATATAAAAGGTCATATTCTCTCTTAGGTCTTTCCCATCCAACAGCTCTGATGAAAATGTAAATAATACTCCAACTGGGAACATCATTGAAATATTTGAAATTGTACAAGCCCCGAAGGCTTTAATCATATCCTTAGCGCCTTTTTCAGAAAGGGCGTATTTGTGTTGTAATTTTTCTACTAAACTCATGCTCCCTTACCTACCTTCCAATTAACCGATTTGTTATACTCAGACCACATATGGTTATAGACACCATTTGCTTTAATAAGCTCTTCATGTTTTCCTGACTCTATGATTTTTCCACCAGAGAGCACACAAATCCTGTCTGCATCCACAACTGTTGACAGTCTATGAGCAATCATAATTACGGTCTTGTCCTTTGAAAGATTTGCAAATGCTTGCTGCACCTTTGCTTCATTATCAGGATCTGCAAATGCTGTAGCCTCATCCAAAATAAGAATAGGCGCATTCTTTAGAAATGCTCTGGCAATAGAAATACGCTGTGCTTCACCGCCAGAAACATATACACCTTCAGTTCCAATAACTGTGTTTATTCCATTAGGGAATTTTTCGATAATATCCATGCACTGGGCATCCTTGAGAGCTTGTAGCACTTGCTCTTCTGTAGCATTTGGATTTCCAAGTCTAACATTGTCTAATATTGACATTTTTAAAAGCTTGCTATCTTGGAATACATAGGAAACATTTCTCATAAGCTCAGCGCTGGCAATATCTTTTACATCGACCCCACCGATTTTAATACTGCCAGATTTAACATCCCAAAATCTTGCTACTAGAGAAGCAAGAGTAGTCTTTCCTCCGCCTGAAGGCCCAACAAGAGCTACATGTTCTCCAGGATTAATGCTTAGACTAATTGAATCAACAGCATTTCCTTTAGAATCATCATAAGCAAAATCAACATTCTCAATAACAACGCCTGCATCAACTGGCTTTTTAGGATTCGCTGCCTCCTTAAGTGGCTCGACACCAAGAATTTCATCCATGCGATAAAGAGCATCCATAACAATCATTTGACTTTCCCCGGCGTATGCCACTTTCATCAGGGTTATAGTGAGAATTGGTGTGATAATTATGTAAAACAAAATATTAAATAAAAATTCATTTTCAACACCAGACTTCGTAAATACGAAGCCACATACTACCAAGGCTGCAAATATGGCATTGCAAAGAGTTACGAATCCCACCATAGGAAACTGCATGTTGATTGTATAGTTAATAACCCATTTCTCGTATCTATCAATTGCTTCTTTAAATCTTTTAAATGAAAAAACTGACTGTCCAAAGGTTTTAACAACAGGAACACCTCGTACATATTCAACCGCTTCTGAGCTCATGTCCGCCAATGCATTCTGATACTCTGTCATGGCAGTTTGCATCTCTTTACCCATCATTTTTCCCATACAAAGAAATGCAAAAAACGCAGGTACCATACTGATTAGTCCTATTCTCCAATCGAAATACAAAAGAAGTCCTATGATTCCAAGTGGCGTTACATAGCTTACTGCCTTGTCAGGTAAGCTGTGGGCAATAAATGTTTCTGTAGCTGCCGTAGAATCCGCAACCACTTTACGAATCTTTCCACTTCCCTCAGACTCGATATATCCCATAGGAAGCTTCATAATGTGCTCCATCATATGAATTCGCATATTGACCTGAACTCTAAATGCGGCCAAATGAGAACACATAAGAGCAGCTAGGTAGATAAACATTGCAAGCAACGCCATAGCTACTGCATGCCATCCATATGAAGTAATATTTACTGCCTCTTCATAATTAGGTCTCACTTCAATAATTTCTTTAATGATGCACCAAATATAATAAAATGGTGCAAGCGCAAGTAGCGCACTAATTCCAGCAAGTATCCATGATGCAACCATGAGATACTTGTGCTTCCCAGCGTAATTAAAAAGCTGAGGTATGACACTTTTCTTTTTTTCCATGGTATATTTCCCTCCTATCCACTTGCAGTTACATAATACTACTTAGTATTAGTTATGTCTAACTCATTTTCAAAAAAAGTGTCAAGCGTAGCGCCTGACTCTAGGAATACTAATTTGCAAGCTGCCCATAAATCGAGCATGTATTTATTCTCATCATCTGGATTAAACGTAGATGGACGTAATAAGTTGTCTTTTTTTTCTTTTCCAAATGCAGAAATAAACTCATCTGCAACATCCACACTAACTTCATAGCAGTCCTTACAAATGCTTGGCGCTATACAGCACAAAACATTTTCATCAGAATCTCCACGATTAAACCCTAAATTCATGGGTTCATATACACCCGTGCTAACACCACCAAGCCTTGTAGAAAATCCATGTTTAACATTCGCTTCTTTCAGTAAATCAAATGTCAAATATGTTACACCATTTTTTCTTCTTTGTCTTTTTCTTCTGCTAAAACAATTTTTCTGACATTCATTAATTCAAGTCCTCTTTTTCTACTAGCTAATCTATTTATTCGTAAACCTCAGGACATTCATACAGAACTTCTGGTGCGATATCCAAACAATCATCCTCACCTGCCTCACCAATATCCCAGGCTAAGGTGTCGTTCATAATTTTACATTTATGCATAAATACAGATATGTCATTTAGTTTCTTAAATAAACCTTTTTCCATATTAGGTTTTACATCGTAACAAGTTATTTTCCCATCTGCAAAATAAACCCAAACTGTATAATTATCTCTTGGAACTACTTGTATTATTTCATGTGTCATAATTATTACCTCAGTGGTTCTATCTTTTCTAGTTCTTCCATCATTTTAGCTAGTTCCCAATCTCTTATCAATTCTTCCCCATGAATAATTGTCCATGCAAGAATCAACTTTATCTGTTGCGAAGGCATATGTCCTTCTAGTACCCTAGCTTTCTTTATATCCACCAAAACCTTATACTCTCCGTATCTTGCATGAAAATGTGGTGGATTATGATCCTCGTAGTACATTAAAATTTCAATTCCATAAAACCTTGATATTACCGGCATTTCTTTATTTCCTCCATGTTTTTGTTTTACTAATCCTTTACTAATCTTACCAAAACATGGTGTCCATATTTATACCCGTCACATCAAACAAAAGTCAAAGAAGCTTTATAAAAATGTTAATTTGACTATGAATAGTAACGTCAAATAATAATTAATCATTTTCTAGCTGCAATCGTTATTATTTCGTCAACAGCATCAGACACCTCATAGTGCAGCTATTCCTCCGGATATTTTTCTATTGCTTCCATAAATCCTGTCTTTCCAATAATTGTCGAAGTTTCTTCTTCGCTAAATCCACGGCGTCTCATTTCAGCCAGAAGATCATTAATATATGCTTGTTTCTTTTCCTTTGTGACTCCCATCTCTACCTCCTGATACTATATTAATTACAATTATACCTTTTATTAAAAAAATAAACAGCAAGGGCTAGCATCATTATTTGTAAAAGGTTATTGCTAGCCTGCATTTTTCAAAAATACCTTATTCTTCTTTTTTCGACCCCTCCAACCATGGCAACAAAAACTCTCCGTAGAGCATATCTAAAATTGCCACACCAGGGATTGCAAGCAAAATACCTACTATTCCAAACATTTTGCCACCTACAATGACACCAATTAAAACCCATAAGCCTGACACTCCAACAGAGTCCCCTACAAGCTTTGGCTTTAAAATGTATCCATCGATATTCTGTAATATTAATGTAAATATGATAAATACAAGAGCATACCATGGCTCCACTAAGAGCAATAGAAATGCACCAATGGCTCCACCAATGATTGGTCCAAATGTAGGAATAAGGTTGGTCACTGCAACTACCATTGAAACAAGCCCAATATAAGGAAGGCCAACTAGGCCCATAAATATTGCATTTACAACACCAATAATCAATGAATCTAAAATATTGAAAACTATATATCTGCTAAGAATGAAATCACTTCGCTTTAAAACGTATTTAACATCCTCATATTTTCCCTTGCATACAGCCTTCAGGAATCTAATGGCCCCTCCCTTTAGGTTGTCCTTTTCTGCCAGGAAATAGATGGATAAAAGGAATGCAATAAATATAGTTCCTACTGCTTTGCCAACCCCAGCAGTTGCCGACAATATAGTAGACATATTGTCACTTAAAAAATTTGTGACTGTATTTAGCATATCAGTTGTGGATGCAGTCAAAAAGCTCAAATCTACCACTTCTGAGACGCCAAGAGCATCGATTGTCTTTTGAAGCCCCTTTGCGTAATCATCAAGATTGTTTGCAAATGTAGTTACACTAGAAATTAACTGAGGAACAACCGTAAATGCGAAATAAACCAGGAAAACTATTACAGTTAAAAAGGCCAAAAGATTTCCTAAAACTGTTTTTGGCTTGTCCTTTTTCAGTTTTCCGAAAAGCTTGTCTCTATAAAACACAGCCAAAGGATTAATAATATACGCTATTACTGCCCCTAGGAATACCGTTGAGAAAAAACCTAAAAATGTACCTAAGCCGTCTACAACTTCACTTATTCTAATTAATAAAACGAAAAGTGCTACTCCTATGCAAATCGCCACCGCCAGCGAGTACCATGGTCTATCTCTAAATTTTTTCATAATTACCTCCTGTCTTCTATGTCTTTAATATGACAAAAAGACCCTGCAAAAGCAAGGTCTTAATTCTTAAAAAAGTATTAAATTTACTCGTATCTAAGTGCATCGATAGGATTGAGTTTCGCAGCCTTATTAGCTGGATAGTATCCAAAGAATACACCTATTCCCATAGAGAATACTACCGCAACAACGATTGCAACAATAGATACAGAAGCTGAGTAGCCCATGTATGTGGCTGCAATTGATCCAAGTGTAACACCAAGGATTATTCCAATTAAACCACCCATGATACAAATAACCACTGACTCTGTTATGAACTGAAGTCTAATAGAACCGTTTGTAGCTCCAAGGGCTTTTCTAGTTCCGATTTCCTTTGTACGCTCTGTAATTGATACAAGCATGATGTTCATAACTCCAATACCACCAACAACAAGTGAAATACCAGCTATGATAGCAAGGGCTAACTCTATTGTTGTAATCATTGAAGTCATAGATTCAATCATACTAGACATACTTGTTACAGTAACTTCATAGTCATCGTTATTAGAATAATATTTTACATTGAAGTAATCTTCTACTGTCTCGGCAAATGCCTCTGAATCAGTATCAATTGTTGTTACAAGAGTGATGCTCTCATATCCGTCATTTGTTGTATGAAGCTGATTTCTTGCAGTTTCATATGGAATATATAAATCAGTTGTAGTGTCCTCTGTAGAAGAGCTTGACCAGGTACTGCCATCATACTCATATACACCAACAATGTAATAAGTATAATATTTTCCATTGATGCTTATTTCTACAGCAGAACCAAGTGCTGCCGAGGTATCCCCATCAAACATATTATTTACAAAGTAATCTGAAACAATACAAACCTTCTCAGCATCCTCATAATCCTGTTCAATAAAGGTTCTTCCTGCTAACAGATCTAAATCTGTATACTCCATGTAGTCTTCATTGTAGCCAGTCACATTAACATATGCATACAAATCACCGTCAATTGCTGTACCTGAGCCTACAGATGATGATAACAATGTATATTTAATATTATCCCCATATTCCTCCAAAAAAGACTCAACCATTTCATCTGTAAGGTAATCATCTGTATCCATTGAACGCCTGTTACCAGCACCAAAATGCATACCAGATGCTGTTGTCTCCTCAGAGGTACTTTTTGCACTAACACCCACTGTAAGGTTGTTTGCTCCCATTTCCTGCATCTGTGTGTTGACCATAACAGTAATGGAATTACCTACTGTCATAATAGCAATAACTGATGCGATACCAATTATAATACCAAGCATTGTCAAAAGGGATCGCATTATGTTGGATTTAAGGCCTGCCAACGCAAGGAGAACATTTTCCATTATTAGCATGCCATCTCCTCCTTATCCTGTGCCTTAACATTTATTTGCATTTCTTTTTTTAGCTCTGGCCATTTTCCTTGAGCAACACCTTTAATATCACCATCTCGTAATGTGATAATTCTTTCAGTTTCAAGTGAAAGCTCTGGTGAGTGAGTGATAAGTACAATGGTTTTTCCCTGCTCTTCGTGTAGCTTGTGGAAAATATCCATGATAAGTCTACCTGTTGCAGAATCAAGGGCACCTGTTGGCTCATCCGCAAGTATTATTGCTGGATCATTTGCCATTGCTCTTGCAATAGCAACTCTTTGCTTCTGACCACCGGAAAGCTCATCTGGATTATGCATCATACGATGTGTCATCCCTACCTGCTCCAATAGCATCTTTGCACGCTCTGTTCGTTCTGCACGACCAACCCCAGCATACATCATAGGAAGCTCAACATTTTTTACTGCATTAGTTCTAGCAATAAGATTGTAGGTCTGAAATACGAATCCAATTTTTTTATTTCTTAAAATAGATAACTCGTGATCCTTAGCCTTTTCTATGTCAATTCCATCTAGAGTATATTCACCGCTGGTAGGGCGATCTAAGGCGCCAATTATATTCATTAATGTTGACTTACCCGATCCTGACTGACCAACGATGGATACGAATTCTCCTTCACGGACCGTAAAGTTTACGCCGTGAAGAACTTCAAATTCGTTTGGAGTGCCAATGAAAAAGCTTTTTCTTATGTCACGAAGATCTAGCATGATATCTCCTGCTGCCATATTAACACCTCCTACATTCCACCTGGAGCTCCGCCACCTGGGCCACCTTGGCCGCCGCCCATGTCACCGCCTTGGCCACCGCCCATGTTCATCATCATTCCATCCTCTGATGATTCTGAATCAGAGCTTGTTGTGCTTGAAGCTGTTGCCTTTACAAGCATTCCTTCATATAATTCATCACTGATAATCTGTACATAGTAATCACTTTCAAGACCCAGTGTTACAGTTACCTTTGTTTCATTACCTGCATCATCAACAGCAGTTACATAGCTATTTCCATCACTGTCTGTCTGTACACAATCATAAGCTACTGCATAAGCATCTGTTACTGACTCGAGAATTACTGATGCCTTTGCTGTCATACCAACACGAAGTCTATCATCTGTAGAATCAAGAGTGATTTTTACTTCATAACTAGCTGTACTTGAGCTTGAGCTTGTGCTTGTTCCTGATGAACTAGATGAACTTGATGAGCTTGATGAGCTAGTAGTTGAATCTGAAGTAACAGCAACATAAGTAACTGTACCTGTAAACTCTTCATCATCTGTAGCATCAAATTTTACAACTGCTGATAATCCTTCTGTAATAGATGCAATATCATACTCATCAACTGTCGCCTCTACAACGAATGAATCTGTATTTGATATCGTAAATACGGTATTACCCTGTGTATAGTTGTTTCCTTCTTCTACATTAATAGCTGTAATATATCCTGAGAAAGGAGCCACAACCTGTGTTCCTGACTGGCTCTCTGTAACAGATTCATATTCTTCTGATTTTGTATATGTAGTATCATATTCCTGCTGCAATACAGCTAATTCATAATTGTACTGAGCTTCCTCAATTTTCTCCTGATACTCCTCTAATGAATCCTGTTTTTCTTCATATGTATCAATTGTAACGCCATAAAGCTGATTACTTAATTCTGTCTGTGTTGTATATCTAGACTGGGCTGTTGTATCACTTGGGTTAGCTAAGTAGTCTTCATAAGCATCTACTAAGTTGTTATAATAGATTTCATTTTCATCTAACCATTCCTGAATATCAGCTATTTCCTCTTCGTATTCAGCAATTTCGTCCAAATAATCCTGAAGTGCTTTTTCGTTCTGAACATCTGTGATATTGTATTTAGCATTTAAAGCGGCAAGCTTCTCTGCATAATCATCTGAATCAAATTCAACAACTACTGTTCCTGCCTCAACATAATCACCAACTTCATAATAAACAGCTGCTACTTCTGTACCAGTTGCTACTGTAGAAGTAACTGACTGAGATTGTCCTGCTTCAAGAGTACCAGTAACACTGACGGATGATTGTAAGTCCATAACCTCAACTGCAGTTGTAAGTGTTCCTGTTTCCTCTTTATCGCTTTTATTAGCCTTTGACAAAAACTTATTTCCTAAAATACCTCCTGCTGCAATAAGTAGCATCAGTATGATACATAACAATTTATGTCCCTTTACAAATTTGCCGAGGCCTTTGAAAAATCTTTTTATTTTTCCAGGCTTCTTGGTGTCTTTCTTTTTCTCCTTACTTGTCTCACTCGACATTGTGTATTCCTCCTGATATTTTTTACTAAAACTTTTGATCTGTTGTTTCAAAAACATGCTTTGACTTTTGCAAATATATACCCTAAAAAGCCCAATGTAAACGGAATACACCTTAAATTCAGAATTATTCAGATAGTCTTCACATTACCAACTCCTATCGTTCATTTTTCTTGATTTTACAAGGGTTAGCAGAAACTTTTACATAAAAAAAGACATCCCTATAAAAGGAATGTCTTTGAATATTTATTGATTAATCTTCTTTTGGCATAACAATTGCAATATGAACATCATCAAGCTGCTTCTGATCAACTGTTGCAGGAGCATCCATCATGATATCCTGTGCGTTCTTGTTCATTGGGAATGGAATAATCTCACGGATTGATTCCTCACCAGCGATAAGCATAATCATGCGGTCAACGCCTGGAGCGATACCGCCATGTGGTGGTGCACCATAAGTAAATGCATTGTACATAGCTGGGAACTTAGCCTTTACATCATCCTCGCCAAGACCTACAAGCTTGAATGCCTCAATCATGATTTCTGGATCATGGTTACGGATAGCACCTGATGAAAGCTCAACACCATTACATACTAAGTCGTACTGGTAAGCTAAAATATCAAGTGGCTCCTGATTCTTGAGTGCCTCGATACCACCCTGTGGCATTGAGAATGGATTATGACAGAACTCAAGCTCTCCTGACTCCTCTCCAATTTCGTACATTGGGAAATCAACAATCCAGCAGAACTCGTATGTTTCCTTTTTCATGTGTCCCTCTGCTGCTGCACCAAGAAGCTTTCTAAATACACCAGCTGTCTTTTGAGTAACAAGAAGTGGACCTGCAGCAAGACCAACGAAATCACCAGGCTTAAGACCAAGCTTATCGATAACTGCCTGCTTTCTCTCCTGAAGGAACTTAGCGATACCACCAACGATTTCGCCGTTCTCATCCAACTTGAACCAGTATGTCTTCTGAGCTGTAGCAACCTCTACCTCAGCGATCATAGCATCAATCTGCTTACGTGTAGCAGAAAGGTTATCAACTACGATAGCCTTAACAACATTGCCCTCAAATGGACCGAATCCGCAATCAGCCATAACATCTGTAGCATCCTGAAGAACAAGATCAATACGAAGATCTGGCTTATCAGAACCGTATTTGTCCATAGCCTCAAGATATGGAATACGTACAAATGGAGCTGTAGAAGCGCTCTTGTATACACCGTACTTAGCAAAGATAGGTGGAAGAACATCCTCAACTACTGCAAATATGTCTTCCTGAGAAGCGAATGCCATCTCCATATCAAGCTGATAGAACTCTCCTGGAGAACGGTCAGCACGAGCATCCTCATCACGGAAACAAGGTGCAATCTGGAAATATCTATCGAAACCAGATGCCATAAGAATCTGTTTGAACTGCTGTGGCGCCTGTGGAAGTGCATAGAACTTGCCAGGATGATTACGTGCTGGAACAAGGTAATCTCTAGCACCCTCAGGTGATGAGCATGTAAGAATTGGAGTAGTAATCTCCATGAAATCGTGAGCAATCATAGCGCTACGTAACTCTGCTACGATTTTGCTACGAAGAATAATCTTGCTCTTAACCTCTGGGTTACGAAGATCAAGATAACGATATTTAAGACGAGTATTCTCATCTGCTTCCTTTGAACGATTAATCTCAAATGGGAGCTCATTGTGAGTACACTTGCCAAGAATTTCAATCTTTGAAGGAACTACTTCGATTTCTCCTGTAGGAAGCTCTGTGTTCTTTGAAGAACGCTCACGAACTGTACCTGTAACTGAAATAGTAGACTCCTTGTTAACAGAATCGATAACAGCCATCATCTCTTCTGTCTCAACAACTATCTGTGTAGTGCCATAAAAATCGCGAAGGATAAGGAAACCAAGATTTTTAGACACCTTTCTAATGTTTTCGAACCAACCAACTAATGTAACTTCTTTGCCAGCATCTGAAAGGCGAAGCTCATTACAGTTGTGTGTACGTGACTGAGTCATTTTATCTCTCCTCTTTCTAAATAAAACATAGGGCTGTCAGTATTTTGACAGCCCTTTAATAATACACCAATTTACATCGCAAGTCTAGATATCTTCTGGTTATTAATACGTCCCTTAGCTTTAAGGGCAACCTGAAGTAAATCCTGCAATTCATTTCTATCTATAACTATTTTTGAGTCATCGTCTAAGGTAACTACAATACGGGTCTCGCAGTTAGCACATTCACCCATGCAGTCTCCATCACAATCCTCGTCGTCGCAGTGAAGCTCGCAGCTACTACAATCAACCTGATACATATTTTTACGATTAATAACACCTATCTCCTCAAGTGTATTAACCATTCGATATACTGTAGCAGTACCGATATTTTTATCCTGCTTGATTGCCTCTCGATAAATCTCCTTAACACAAGAAGGTTCGCCATTTAATATGATATCTAATATAATCATGCGCTGCTTAGTAATTCGACAGCCTGCCTCTCTAAGTTGCTGCAGAATCTGCTGGCGCTGCTCATTTCCTAAAACATCCATTACTTTAATATTTTATCCTTTGCATAATCACGGACAGCCTTGAAGCTTTCCTTACTAATAACATGCTCAATTCTACATGCATCCTCAGATGCAATTTCCTCATCTACACCAAGTCTAACAAGGATATCTGAAATAAGCTCGTGACGCTCGTATATAGTTTCAGCGATTTCCTTGCCCTCATCTGTAAGATAGATATATCCAGCATCAGTAACAGTAATATGATTCTTCTCACGAAGGTTTTTCATTGCTATACTTACTGATGACTTTTTGAAATTAAGTTCATTGGCAATATCAACAGCTCTAACAACAGGAAGCTTCTTGCTAAGAACTAATATAGTCTCTAAATAGTTTTCTGATGATTCATTATTGAATGCTCTCACGGTATTACTCCTCCTCGAATCTTACAATGCATAAATTCAATTGTATGCAATCTGTTTTATTAAGATAACATATTTCTCACTCAAGTGCAACCATGTAAACTATTGTTAGTTTATCCTAACTATTAGTTTTTATCAAGCATTATTAATCATTTCTTAAACTTTTATTAAATAGATTCTCAAACTGTTGACGGTTCCAATTTAATTGTTTATTGTTCATTTTAGACAAGCAAAAACCTTTTAGGAGGTACCACATGAACAATTTCAGATATAAAATGGCAAGATTTTTTGCAGGCCGTACAGGTGTAGATTCATTAGGAAGATTTTTCACCTGGCTTGCTCTCATATTAATGATAGCCACAATGATTACTCATTCAAATATAGTTTATCTTATGGCTATGGGCTGCCTTGTATATAGCATTTGGAGAATGTTCTCCAAAAATTATCAAAAACGCTACCGTGAAAACCAGTGGTTTCTTAATAAAACAGAAAAAATACGTTTTAAGCTAAACCCACGCGACATTATTAATTGGTTTTCACGTATTAAAAATTCAATCCAGCAAAGAAGGATGTATGCTATTTTCAAATGTCCTTCTTGCAAACAAAAACTTAGAGTACCTAGAGGACGAGGCAAAATCCAAGTAACCTGTAGGAAATGTGGAAATCAATTCATAAAGAAGGTATAAAATTGTTTGGATATGTTCACGCCGATTTAACACAGCTATCACAAGATAATAGGAAAATATATCAAAGCTTTTATTGCGGACTCTGTAGACAGTTAGGTAATTCAGCTGGTTTTAAGGGGCAAATGCTTCTGAACTATGATTTATGCTTTTTAGCAATTCTACTTCAGAGTTTATATGAGCCAGAGTTTCAGTCAGAAAATTTTAGATGTATGATTCATCCATTTAAAAGCAAGACTGGATTAAAAAGCGAGGCTATTGCTTATGCTGCTGATATGGATATCATTCTTTCCTATC
The DNA here is from genome assembly GCF_015057185.1 of Pseudobutyrivibrio sp. GTDB lineage: Bacteria > Bacillota > Clostridia > Lachnospirales > Lachnospiraceae > Pseudobutyrivibrio. The sequence goes on from NZ_SVEV01000014.1 coordinate 65,551, forward strand.
ACAGTTTATTGGATAACTATAGAGACGACGATTCAAAGATATCTGGATTTGCTGCAAAGCTACTTGAAAAGGATTACAAACGAATCAAGCTCAATTATCCTAGGCAAACAAAAGCTGTAGAAAATTATATTCAAAAGCTTACTATTGCCGAGCATGACAAAGAAACTAACATCGATGCAATATCCGGCTATACCGGAGAAATGTTAGGTCAGCTTTTTAATTGGAAAGATGATGGCTGGGCTCAGACTCTCAAGTGTATGGGCTACTATTTAGGCAAATTCATTTATTTAATAGATGCCTATGATGATTTGAAAAAGGATGAAAAGAAAGGCTCCTATAACCCTCTACTTTTCATGAAAAAGGAATCACCAAAGGAATTCGAGACATTTGTAAGAGTTAATCTTACTTCTCTCATGGCCGAATGTGCAAAGCAATTCGAACGCTTGCCTATCGTAGAAAACACAAATATTCTTCGCAATATTATTTACTCAGGTGTTTGGACAAAATACGACTACTTACAGCTTAAAGAAAAGAAAAAAGATAATAGCTTCAAGGAGAAGAATTAATGATAGATCCTTATAGAGTTCTTGGTATTAGCCCGAGCGCCTCTGAAGATGAAATAAAAAAAGCATACCGAAATCTCAGTAGAAAATATCATCCTGATGCCAACATTAACAATCCTAACAAGGAACAGGCTGAGGAAAAATTCAAAGAGATTCAAGCTGCTTATAACCAGATTATGGATGAACGCCAAAATGGTTATGGCTATTCATCAAGTACCTATAGTAATAGTTCAGATTACAGTGGCTCTTATTCATACTCATCTATGGAAATGCAAGCCGCTGCTAATTATATAAATGCCCGTCAATTTGCTCAGGCCATGAATGTACTTTCATCTATCCCAGATCAAAACAGAAACGGACAATGGTACTTTTTCGCAGCTGTGGCATCTCAAGGCATGGGAAATCTCAACGACGCTAGAGAATTTATACGTCGTGCAATTGCCTTAGAGCCTAGCAATTTCAGATATAGACAATTCCAGCAAAGTATTGATTGGAGTAACAGTTGGTACGAGAGTCGAAGCACTAGCTATGGCTACTATCGTCCTTACTCTGGCTTTGCAAGATGGTGCTTTAATATGATTTTATGTAACCTTCTTTGCAACCTTTGCTGTTTCTTTTAACTAGATATTTTACAAGGTCATTCGGACCATTCATATATTTTCTCCCTACATAAGCATGTTCTGCATGAATATGCAAAAAGGCCCTCGGGCTTCAGCCACCCGAGGGTCGTTGTTTTTACCTATTTATTTTATATGCGAGCAAATTTTGCTTATTATTGCTGCTACAATAACAGTAATCATTAGCGAAACAATATAAGCTAATCCGACTATTTTACCATCCATTATTTTCAGCATCCATATTATTACAAAATGATGTGCTAGATAAATAATAAAGGAAATCCCACTTAAATATTTAAGAGTTTCTCTAGACTTATCACCATAAGGAATGGCTGAGAACAGATTTATCAACAGATAAAACAATGCAATCCCAAGCAGATTCTTCCATGGAAGCACATTTCCCACATAAGGAAGCGGCACAAATAAAACAAGACCCGTTGCTATAAGGGCAAATAATGTTTTAATAATTCCGTATCCAAGCCAATTTGGATGTTCCTGAAAAAGCATTCCTAGCCAGAAAAGAGCCAGAGCTGTAAATATACTAGCATCTGCAGGGACAACAGGCTGGATAGCATACATCGCCTCTGCAAAATACAATACTGTAAGCACAATAGTTGTGGCTATAGGAGCTTTTCTCATCAAAACTCGCAAAATTAAATATGCACAATAAAGGAAAATGATCATTCCTGTAAACCACTCTCCTACACAAGCATAAGTTAATATATTGAAATAAACTGCGTAGGTATCAAAACCAGCAAAGGACAGTACTAGCTTTAATATATTCCCGCCCCAGAAAAAATCACTTCTGCTAATGCTTGTAATCAAATAAGCAATAATAAAGCAAATCCAAAGGGGTGGAAATATAGAAAGAAATCTCTTTTTTATATATTTTTTAATATCCACATTTTTGCATGTCATTTGAATCATGTAGCCTGAAAGAATAAAGAAAATGCAGGTACCTACACTTCCCCAGCCACCATTTTTATAGCCACAAAAGATAGAATCCTCTGCTCCAATTTCAGTGCAAAAATGATAGTTAAATATTATTAAAATAGCCACTACTCTCAGCAAATCAAACTGAGGCATTCTAGTAGACCTTATATTTGTCGAAGTCATCAATGCTCCCCTTTATTTTTTGAATAGAAGTCTTGATTTTGTCATAAGCGGACTCTCAATATATTTATATACGACCAGAGCCATGGAAAGTGAAATTCCGCCTATTACAACCATCTGGCTATAAACTGATAGCTCCGCAAAGAACGGTAACAAAAAGCCATGAATTAGATACATACTAAAGCTTGCATTTCCCAAAAGGAGAAATGCTCTATTTCCAAGGCATTTCTTTGTAATACTGTCTTCTGGCAAAAGGCAAAGCACTACTAAAACTGCAGATGCAATGTAAGCGCAAATCAATTGATGCTCCCAGCCCACATAATATCCAACATATTTAGAGTCGATCCCTGAGAGAATTTGCTCTGAGGTTACAATAGTAAGAATAAGACATGTTACTACAAACATGGAACCTACAACATTAAACAAACCTGCCACCAACTTTGATGCTTTCATATCAGCTTTTAATATCTTGAGAAGATATGCAAAGGACATTCCAATAAGGAAAAGCCACAGCATAGGGACCTGTGCTCCACCATTACCCTTAAGTAAAAATCCAGTAAGTGGTAGGTAATGATAAGAAATAAAAACGCACACTGTCAATGCAATAAAAATAACAAAATTCATTGCACCCTTTTTAATAACCGGCGATAAAAGCTTTTTTAGTATTCCAACAGCAAGTAACATAAATGGCGCACAAACATAAAAGAATATCTCCTGCTGCAAAAACCAAAGATGTCCCTTGCTTCGTATAAAGAACATATTAAGGACCAAACTGTTTTCAGTTGTATAATCACGAAAATCCAGAACTCTGAGTCCCCATGCAGCGAAGGCCATGCAAATCCATGCTACAGGAATAATTCTAATAATTCGCTTTATATAATATTTTAAAAAAGTACCTGGTTTAAAATAACTATACTCATAATCACTATCATTAAATGGCTGACAAACAAAGAAGCCACTCATAGCAAAGAATATACAATTTCCCAATCCCCCCTGAGCCAAGAATCCACAATGGGAAGCTATAATAAGTGCTATGGCCCAAAAGCGCAATCCTTGTATAGCATTATTTTTCGATTGAGTCATTTTACATTCTCCTCTTAACAATTTTGAAAAGCTGTAGCCTTTAATGGCTACAGCTTTACTAATTTAATCCGCAATAACTTCTTTAAGTATTACTTCATTTCCTGTGACAAGATAAGTGTTTTCACTGCCACAATGTGGACAAGTCTTTCCATAAGCAACTGTCTCATATTCCTGCTTACAGTCCTCACAGAATGTCACAGCCTTGATTGTTTCGCAAGTGAGTTTGCTACCATCAAGTCTTGGATATTTTTTGGCATTCCATGCCCAGCAATCAATCAAATAATCTGGAATAACTGTGGAAACCTCTCCAATTGAAAGAACAACCTCGCTGATATGCTCGGCCTTGTTCTCCTCAGCAACTTCCTCTACCTGCTTTGCAACATGAAACACAATACCTAATTCATGCATTACTTATACTTCCTCTCTAATATACCCCGGCAGTTACGGCTACAAGCCTGAGAGTCACTCCGTTCAGCATAAAAAGCTTCACTTGAGTGACCTCAGAGCTTGATGCCTACTGCCTCATATAAAGCCATGAAGACTACTTATTTGCCTTCTTATAGGCCTTATGTTCTCTTTCGGCCTGCTTTTCTGCATCACTCTTGCGTGAGAATGCGATTTTAGCGGCACGCTTAACTGCGTATGCTCCGATATGTTTGAACTTGTCCTCAGATTTAACCATGTGTGTGCACTCTGGATGAGTTCGGTGGAGATGGATAGCATCGAATGCACACTTAGTTGTGCAGACACCACATCCGATACACTTATTCTCATCAACTACAGAAGCACCACACTTTAAGCAGCGGCTAGCCTCAGCCTTTACCTGCTCCTCTGTAAGTGTAAGGTGAGCATCTCTAAATGAATGCTTCATATCGATACTTGTATCAATAGCTGGCTCATTACGTCCTGCTGTGTCATATTCTTCCACAAGAATGTTATCTTTGTCAAGCTCGATAAAGTCACGGCGATTCTTACCGATTGTCATAGAGCAACCTGGCTGTACGAATCTGTGGAGAGAATCTGCTGCACATTTGCCTGCCTCAATAGCATCAATAGCAAACTTAGGCCCAGAGTAAACATCACCACCAACAAAGATATCTGGCTGTGCTGTCTGGTATGTAAGCTTGTCAGCTACTGGGTAGTTGCCATGCCAGAACTCAACCTTTTCCTTACCATCACCAAGGAGTCCGCCCCACTCGATGCCCTGACCGATAGCAAAGATAATATTCTTGCATTCTACAGTCATTGTCTCATTCTCGTCGTACTGTGGATTGAACTTACCTTCTGCATCCTTTACAGATATACACTTCTTGAATACGATACCTGATACGTTGCCCTCTGCATCCTTAAGGACTTCCTTTGGCCCCCAACCATTGTTGATTGCAATATTCTCTTCAAGTGTCTCAGTGATTTCTGAGTTGTTAGCTGGCATCTCATCTCTAGACTCAAGGCAGAACATCTGTGGGTTTGAAGCGCCAAATCTAGCAGCTGTACGTACACAGTCGATAGCTACGTTACCACCACCGACAACAACTACGTTGCCATCCATCTTCTGGCTCTGATCCTCAAGTGCCGCATGGAGGAATGTAACAGCGATGTCGATACCTGATTTTGCATCTGTTCCTGGGATTGGTGGAATCTTGCCACCCTGGCATCCGATTGCAACATAAAATGCCTTGTAGCCCTGAGCACGAAGTTCATCTAATGTGATGTCCTTACCTACCTCAACGTTACACTTGATTTCAACACCAAGCTGACGAATAACGTCGATTTCAGCCTCAACAACATCCTTCTCAAGCTTCCATGTTGGAATACCCCATGTGAGCATACCACCTGGACGAGAGTTCTTCTCAAATACTGTTGGCTTGTAGCCCTTTGTTGCAAGGTAATAAGCACAAGAAAGACCTGCAGGACCTGAACCGATAATTGCGATTTTATCATCCCACTGTGTTAAACGGTTTGAAGGGATGTCGATTGGTGGAATGTATCTTGTCTCTGCGTGTAAATCACGCTCAGCAATAAACTTCTTGATATCATCAATAGCAACTGGTGCATCGATAGTACCACGTGTACAAGCAGCCTCGCATCTCTTATTACATACACGGCCACAAATAGCAGGGAATGGATTGTCCTTTTTGATAAGTGCAAGTGCATCATCATAGCGGCCATTCTTTGCCATGTTTACATAACCCTGAACAGAAACGTGCGCAGGACAAGCAACCTTACATGGAGCTGTACCTGTGTCATAGCAGTTCTTACGGTTGTTGTCACGATAGTTCTCATCGTATTTATCCTTGCCCCAGTGAACTCTGTCTGGAAGAACTACCTTTGGATACTCAACCTCTGAGCCGTCCTTTTTGCAAAGCTTCTGACCAAGCTTAACTGCACCTGCCGGGCAATACTCAACGCACTTACCACAAGCTACGCACTTTTCAGCCTCAACGTGAGCTGTGTAAGCAGAACGTGACATGTTAGGTGTGTTGAAAAGCTGTGATGTACGAAGGGCATTACAAATGTTTACGTTACAGTTGCAAAGACCGAAAATCTTGTTTTCTCCATCAATGTTTGTAATCTGGTGAACATAACCAAGTGTCTCGGCACGCTCAACAATACGCATAGCCTCTTCGTATGTGATATCGTGACCCTTACCAGTCTCGCGGCAATAATCAGCGAAATCACCAAGGCCGATACACCAGTTCATCTCATCATCACCACAACCTTCTTCGAGGCAAGCTCTTGATACACGGCATGAACACTGACCTACACCAATGTGGCCTTCGTATTTTTTGAGCCAATAAGAAATCTGCTCAAGATCAACCTTTTCATTTTCAAACTCAATAGCCTTTTCTACAGGTATAACGTGCATACCTACACCAGCACCTCCTGGTGGAATAAGGTGTGTAAGTCCATCAAGTGGTACATATGTCATTCTCTCAAAGAATGATGCAAGAGCTGGATGCTCCTTTAATCTATTGTTTGAACGCTCTCCTGGAACTGACTCTTCCATGTTGAAAAGCTCAGCTGAACCAGGAACGAAAATAGGAAGCACATATCTTCTCTCAGACTGAGGAGCTGTACGTCCATTATGATCGTAGTGATTACCATAATCGTACTCTAAAAGTCCGATATATGACATTTCATCAATAAGCTTCTGGAAAGCTTCTTTATCCTTTGATTTCTCAGGATTCATTTTGCATAAATCATCAAATGTATAGTGGTGACGCACCTTCATAGTGAGGGCAACATCAGCCATTTCCTCTGTTACGATTTCTGCAAGACCCCAGTACTCTGGATCCTCAACCTTTACGCCAAACATCTTGTGTGGCATAACATCTGTAATCTTTTTTCCAAGCTTTAAAATCTTCTCGCTTGGTGCTTTGTCTCCCATGTGTGGTGGGATGACTGCTTTACTCATTTCTGGCATTTTCTTATACTCCCTTTCTTTAATACCCTATAATCCGCTCGAGTTTTCATGCCAAACAAGTCTTTCCATTCGCCACGCTTGCGCTCTTGCCGTGCTCATTGCCCTACATAAGATGCTGCTACGCACCATCTAAGTAGGGATGGCACTCTATGGGCTCATTTAAAAGACTTTATTGCCATGGAAAACCCGAGCTCATTTAATATATTAATGAACTGAGAAATGAAGTTCACGAAGACCTTCGACTTCGTCACAAATCTTCTGCAGTGAACAGCTTCCACAGTCCATCATTACGTTCTTGAAGATATGATCAATTGTGCCAGTAATATCTTCAAGATGCTTTGCCTGATCAGATAATAATTTATAATCAAAATCTGGCTCAGTTATAAATATGAGCTTTACAGCTTCAATATTTTTGTTTTCATGATAGGTATCAATAAAAAGCTTGCCCACCTTGGCAAAATCTAATCCATTCTTAAGAGCTTCCTTGCCCACGCGAACAGGTTCTCTGTTGTTTGATGCAGAAATACGAGTCATGTAGCCCTCTGGATTGATGTGATACCTAACGTATTCTATTTTTCTAATTGCATTATAGAGTGTGTTACCATCCCCGAGACTATCTTCGGCTACCTTAACAAGAGCAATTCTTGCATAAGGCGTGTCTGCCTTTATCTCATTCAGGTCTGGCCCAATTAATAAAACCTCATCCGTATTTACGAATTCATCATTGCAGGTAACAGCCATTGCACTTACTGCTGGAAATGTGCCGCCACCAAGCTCATAAGCCATATCTGCACGGAGAATCAGATTGTGGTCACCCACATCTGTCCAATCCGCATTTACGATATTAAGCTTTTTTGCTGTAGTCATATCAATTTGAGATAGCAACCCTTTAATGCCGTCATCATATAGCTTCATTAAATCTTTCGATCCTTCTTTATCTTGTCATAGTGCTTCTGTAAAAGAGGCTGAATCGCACTTGTGAGCTTCATATCCAAATTGAAGAAGTACACAATAAACGATAAGACAAATAAGCACAATAATACGATTGCGATAATTAATAATACTTTTAACATTCGTAAACTCCTTTGCTGCAGAATACTAGAGTATTCAAAGCAGTGTATCTATTAAATGAGCTTTGTAAGTAACAAGCTATTAGGATTCTCAAGTGAGGCGTGCTGCCGAGCGGAGAATCACTAATGCTTGTGACTGTAACAAAGCGGTTTAAATTACACGTTACCTTTTTGTCTTGCAAATTCGGCAGCTCCAAGTGCTCCCATGAGCTGTGGATCAATTGGAAGATCAATAACCTTAAGCTTGAGAACCTGCTCGATAGCAGCCTTGAGCCCTGCATTCTTTGCACATCCACCTGTAAGTGTAATCTGATCAACAGCACCAGCCTTCTTTGACATTACAAAGCATCGCTTTGCTACAGAAAGCTCAATACCTGCTGCAATCTCATCCATTGGTTTACCCTCACCTACTAGTGAAATAACCTCTGATTCCGCAAATACGGTACACTGAGCAGTAATTGGAATAACATTTTTAGCCTTAAGAGAAAGATTTGAAAACTCATCTAAATCCATCTCAAAAGCTCGTGCCATTGCTTCGAAGAAACGTCCTGTTCCTGCTGCACATTTGTCATTCATAGCAAAATTCAAAACTGTTCCATCTGTATCAACAGCGATACCTTTTACATCCTGACCACCTATATCAATAATAGCCTTTACATTAGGGTCAGCAACGTGCACACCCATAGCATGACAGCTAATCTCTGATATATTTTCATCTGCAAATGGAACTTTATTTCGGCCATAGCCTGTACCTACAAGATATGTTAAGTCCTGAGCAGAATTCAAATCAGGAACCTGTGCAACTGCCTGATCAAGGGCATCCTGGCATGATAGCACTGCATTAATACGACTCTTTAAAGTGACATCCGCAACCATTTTGCCATTTTCATCAATGATTACGCACTTTGTATATGTAGAGCCTGAATCACATCCACCAAAATATTTCATCTTTCTATTCTCCTAGTCCGGCTGTTACGCTCTCAAGCCTAAGATATTGTCTACGGTCACTAACACGTTCCCTACGACAACACTTAGAGCTTGATAGCTACAGCCTCATTAAAAATCTATAAATAGCCCATTACCAAAGCATGCTATCGTCGTAATCCTCCAGCGTTGGGTCGAGGGGTTCTTCGCGAAGTACGCTACGCATGTAGCGGTTAACGTCTTGGCGAAGGTTTTTACGTGGTATAACACGTGGGTCATATAAATCATGATTCACCCACACAAGCTTGATGCCATGGGCTCTAGCCTGTTCCTCAAACATACCATGCATTCCATCAAGGGCCTTGCAGGCAATGTGCTCCCAAAGAATAACCATATCTGCTCTGAACTCTTCACAGTAGCGCCAAAGATCATCCAACAATACCTCGTATCCACCATGGGTACGATTTCTCATAATCATGTTTTCGTACTGATGTGCCATATCGTAAATGGCCTGTTCCTTGTCATTCTCTGAAATAGGATCAAGAGATACCATTGTAAGCATATCAAACATTGGAAGTATTCCCCAACAATTGAGAAGCCATGCAACGAAATCTGTATAGAACTGGGATTGAACGCCCCAAATAACTGCTCTATGACGATACTCTTTGGCAAGCATTGTCTTTTTTCTATAGGCTTCTGTGGCCATTTTTGTAATTTTCACATCAAGCTTTGCAAATGCAGGGACCTTTCCGGCAATGGCCATATATTCTGTTTCTCTATATAAAAGAATATTATTTCCAATTACCTGAGGATAGTCTGTCTTTGTAAGCTCAAGCCACTCTGTACATTCCCTAGCACCTATGTTAATACGCTTAGCGCATTCAAAATAATAATCCCAATCAAATTTCTCACCAGTCTGCTCCTCAATGAAAGCGATAGCATTTCTAACTTCCTGAGCAGCATAATCCTGAACTCCAGGCTCAGTATGGCGAAGTGGTGTAGCAAGCTGATGTACTGGAATACCATTTCTCTCTAGTGCTCTCGAAATAACGCCATTGCCCATCAAAGAACCATCGCAGGTGGTATTACATTGAACTGCACATTTTCCAAAAACAGGCATATCACCATCGATACATATTCCTGCCTCTGAAGCTGGCATTGGACAAACATCACCTGGCATACCACATTCTTGAACCACATCAAGATAGTGTGTCATGGCATCTCCCTGAAGAAGTACGCAAACATAACAACTAGCTGTCTCCCAGCTAAGCCCCTCTAAATTAGGAAAACCGCACATGATGTTGGTCATTTCGTTTTCGTCCATCAAAACAACATGCTTTGATTTTTCAGGGCTAGCACCAAGATTTCTATCCATTGCAAAAATCTTTGTCAAAAGCTTTGCAACATCTGATGCTACTAAATCATATTCTTCTCGGCATATTCTAAGCTGAGGACCACGTAAGCCCATGGAATGCTTATCAATCATCATTGGTACTGCCAAGTAATTAAGCATCCATCTATATCGGAAAAATCCTTTTACATTCTTTGGATGAAGCATGAATTTAACAAGCATGGCAATAATACCAAGCCATCTGGTGTAGTCATACCAAGTATCTCTAATTCCTCGCCACTCTCTATGTTTGAAAACCTTTTTATCAGCACTGTAAAGCTTACCAAGCTGTGAACTCCCTACTGCTTTTCCCATTATTTCTTACCTCCTTGTATCTTTTTGATTTCGATACTTTCAACGAAGGCCTGAACACGGGTGCGAATCTGTCCCGAATTTCCTACAGCATAAGGTCTGTCAATTGTAAGCACTGGGTATCCATACTCTTCACGAAGTACATGGCTTCCAACCATTCTCTCATATGCCCAAGGATCACAGAACTTCATCTGCTCGTAAATGATTCCATCTGCCTTGTATTCCTTGGCAATCTCATCTACATATTCTCGTCTACGGTTCATTTTTGGTGTGTCCATATGACGAGGGCACATGCAGCTCATCATGTAATGGCGACAAATCTGAGTGAGAACATCCTCATCATCATTAAGAATAATCTCCTCCCTACCTGGAAGTGAGCCAAAACAGAATCTATCTGCGCATACGTATGCACCTGATTCCTCAACTAACTTTATCATGTCGATATCATCGATTTCGGAACCTACTATTGCAACTCTCGCTCTATAAGGCCATTTCTCATCTGGCTGACGGTTTTTGACCTCTTCGAGAGTCTCTCGTAATTTGTCTATTAGTAAATCATGTGGACAAACATAAGTACAAAGTGTGATTATGTGAAATTCATAACCTGTTATTCTTGGATTGTCTTCTTTTCTGTAATTACCAAGTTCAGTGATAATTCGGCAAAGCTCATTGTGCTCAGCCACAGCCTTTCTCAATGCCTCATCACTGATATCCACTCCATAGTGTTCCTTTAGAGGCTCTAAAATCTTTGAAAGACATTGTCCCACATATAAATTGAGACCGTTATCATCAGCCTTCATTGGAACCTCTAAATATTTATAAAAGAAATCCTCTTTGTCGTTTATTTTTAATAACTCCATATTCTCCACGCATCTATTTATCATAGTGCATCCATCAGGAGCTATAAGGCAGTCTAAAAACTGATAACCACCTTCAATTGCTCTTTCTAATAAGGCTCTAGAGTACTCGCATAGTAAACTGGTCAAGTAATAGGTTGCCATCTCCATGGAACCAGTTCTAGGTGCTCTAAGTCTAACGGAAAAGACTTTGCCTAAATTCATCAATACCTCAGGAATCTGATAGCAAACGCTACCAACACAGACACGTCCTTCAGCCTGAGCCTGTCTAACAAGCTCGTTGTCTGCATCCATGAGAAGATTCTCAAAGTAGTAAAGATGCTTTAAATCCCTCATAATATTTAATTCTCCCTAATCTACTGGTCACATGCTCAGTCATAAATGCTACTTCCACGCCACAAATAAATCAGCGACGAAGCATTTATCCATTGATTGCTACCAGCTCATTTAAAATTTATATAACACCTAGATTTACAAGGGCACTACGTAGTCCCTCTACAATAGGAGCTTCATTTGGAATGTAGAATACTGATTCTCCCTTTAAGTCACGCTCTGTAAGATTAGCATCTGCTGGAATCCATCCCAACATTGGAATATTTCCCAAATCCATGTACTGTATAACATCCTCTGAAGGTACACGGTTAACAATAACGCCAATTTTGTCATACATAACAAGATTGTCAGCCACTTTCTTAATTGTTTTTACAACATCGCAACCCTTTTTGCTGGAATCAGTAATAAGAACAAGGTGAGTAACTTTCTCCATAACTCGACGGTTAATCTGCTCAATGCCAGCCTCTCCATCGATAACAATGTAGTCAAAGTTATCTGCCACCTGTGCAATGACTTCTTTAAGATATGTGTTGATTTTGCAATAGCAGCCTGCAGCCTCAGGACGTCCAATTGCAATAAAAGAGAAGCCATCCATCTCAACCATAGCATCAAAAATGCGATATCTGGCTTCACCAAGAACCTCTACTGTAGCCTTGGTATCGCCATTTTCAGCTGCCTCTACTGCCTCTTTTCTAATGTCATCTAGTGTGAGCTCCGGCTCAACACCTAGGGCGGTAGACAAACCAACAGCTGGGTCAGCATCAATTGCTAAGATCTTCTTGTCAGGATATGCTTCCACTAACAATTTGACCATCACCGATGCAAGAGAAGTTTTACCTACTCCTCCTTTACCAGCAACAGCCAACACTATAGGCTTTTTTCCCATTTTAATTATCTCTCCCTTTAATGATATTGCTTTATTGATAATTTTTTATCAATATGGATAATTTTAACACACAGCCCCCATAAATAAAATAGCCTTGACATTTTTTGGATATAACACCAAAAAACATCAAGGCTATTAACTAAATTGCACAAGCTACTCTTCGATATGTAGCTTCTTTGTCATGTATGTTATGAGCATATCAAGACCAGCTTCATTTTCTCCACCACGTGGAATGATAATATCAGCATGCTTTTTAGATGGCTCAACAAACTCCTCATGCATAGGTTTTACAGTTTCTGAATACTGATCGATTATAGACTCAATACTACGTCCTCTCTCAATCATATCACGTTTGATTCGACGCATAAGTCTCTCATCTGCATCTGTATCAACAAAGATTTTAATGTCCATCAAATCGCGAAGTTCCTTATTTTCGAGAATAAGAATACCTTCCATAACGATTACAGTTTTTGGTTCAATATGAACTGTCTCGTCTGATCTGTTGTGTACAACATAATCATAAACAGGCATATCAATGGCATATCCCTTAATTAGTCTTCTGACATCCTCTGCCATTCTATCTGATTCAAATGAATCTGGATGATCATAGTTCAGGTGGCTTCTCTCCTCAAGTGTCATCTCTGGGTGAGCCTTATAATAAGCATCATGGCTGATAACAGCAATGTCCTCTCCAAAATAATCCTGCAATTTATTGATGATTGTAGTCTTTCCTGAAGCAGAACCTCCAGCAACACCAAGAACACAAATCTTTTCTGACATAAAAATACTCCTATCCTTTAAAACGTTTGAATCCCTCACCATACACTGCCTTCGATTCCATTATAACAATAAATGCATCAACATCTATCTTTTTTGATACACGATTAACCTGATACATTTGCTTGTCTGAGCAAGCGCACATAAGCACCTGACGCTCATCTCCCTTATAACCGCCCTTTGCGGTAAAAATAGTGGTACCACGTTCAACGGCCTTGTCAATTGCATCTGCAATAGCCTCAGCCTTGTTAGTAACAATCATACACATCATACCAGAATCAGCAGAAATCATTACCTTGTCAACAACTAATGAACCGATATAGCTGATTACAAATCCATAACAAAGTGCTTCAAAAGAATGCGCATAAGCTATAGTATCAATAACAATGATTACCACATCAACGATGAAGAAAATTCTGCCTAGAGTCATATGAGGATGTTTAGCCTTTATGAGCATCATAATAAAATCAGCTCCACCTGTGGATGAATTACGCATATAAACAACAGCGTAGCCTAAGCCTGTAAACACACCTACAATCATGGCATTTAATAGGATGTTCCCTATTTCTACTTTAGGAACATAAGGGGCAACAAAATCCATAAAAATTGTGCCTATAACCATGGTCTTAAGACTCTTTAGAAGAAATTTTTTACCTAGAACCTTGTAACAAATGAAAATAAGCGGAATGTTCATTATCAATGTAACTATACCGATATTCCATTTCCAATACTGGAAAAAAATCATAGCAATTCCAGTAAAACCTGTTAATGGAAACTTTGCATCTGCGGCAAAATTATAGAGTGCGATACCTATAAACAAGCCTGATAAAGCATCCATTAGACAATCAACAACTAGCTCTTTTCTCTTCTCAGACGACATTATTCCCTCCATACTTAAAAATGTTAGCTTAACAAAAGCTTGTTAATAACATTTTATTCTTGTGAAAATTTTCTAGTAATTCCATGTAAAACCTTTACTACTGTATCCATACCCTCTGCAGTAATGTGCTCCATTGGACCATGGAAATTGTAGCCCGCTGTACCAAGGTTTGGACATGGCAATCCCATAAATGAAAGACGTGCGCCATCTGTACCGCCTCTGATGGCTACAGCCTCTGGGTTTTCTCCTGCTTCCTTAATTGCATCAAATGCATAATCAATCAAGAACATATGTGGTTTAATCATTTCAAGCATGTTCTGATACTGATCCTTAATTTTAAGCTCGCATGTACCCTCTCCATACTTTTGATTGATAATATTAGCAGCGTGCTCCATTACCTTTTTCTTGTCTGCGAATTTGTAAGCATCATGATCTCTGATAATATAAGATAACTCAGCTGAAGCAACCTCACCCTTCATATCAAGAAGGTGGAAGAAGCCCTCGTAACCTTCTGTCTGTGAAGGTACCTCTGTAGGTGGAAGCATTGAGTTAAACTCCATTGCAACAAGTGCAGCATTGACCATAATGTCCTTTGCACTACCTGGGTGAATGTTAACTCCGTTGAATTTAACCTCAGCACTAGCTGCGTTAAAGTTCTCGTATTCGACCTCGTTCTCTGCTCCGCCGTCTACCGTATATGCGAAATCTGCTCCAAAGCCTTCAACATCAAAATGGTCTGGGCCAGCTCCAATTTCTTCATCAGGTGTAAATGCAATGCAAATTTTGCCGTGAGGCTCATTACCTTTAATAAGCTCATCAGCAAATGTCATAATCTCTGCGATACCAGATTTATCATCCGCACCTAAAAGGGTAGTACCATCAGTGTGAATCAAAGTGCGGCCCTTTAAATTCTTAAGATGTGGAAAATCAGACACCTTGATAACTCGGCCTGATGTACCTAAAACAACATCCTCTCCGTTGTAGTTTTCTTCGATTACAGGATTAACGTTCTCTCCAGAAAAATCTGGTGCTGTATCCATGTGCGCAATAAAGCCAAGAACCTTTTTATCCTCATATCCTGGTGTAGCAGGAATCACACCATAAACATAGCACTTATCATCTACTCTCACATCAGAAATTCCGATTTCCTTCATTTCTTCAACCAAAATATTGGCCAAATCAAACTGGCGTGCTGTAGATGGTGTAGTCTGGCTGTTATCATCACTTGTTGTGTGAATTTTAACGTAGTTTAATAATCTTTCGTATGCTCTCATTTTATTCTCCATAAAAATAGAGCTCAAAATGAGCTCTATATAATACTTTTCTATTCGAAAATCTTTTATTGGCACAGCCATGCAAATTGCCTGCCATGCAGGAAAGCTAGGCCCATGCAAATTGCCTGCGGTGCGGGAAAGCTAGGCCCATGCAAATTGCCTGCGGCAATGGGCCTGCTGTGACAGACGGGCAACTCCCGCAAGCGGGTCCTTCCCGTCTGTTATTGATTAATCATAAAGTCAAGAAGCTTCTTAGAATCTTCTGGCTCATATGCGATAAGCTCAAGCTCTGGAATGATTGTATCATCAGCCTTGAAGATGCTAGAAAGTGAAACAAACTGAGAAAGCTTTGACTTAAGGTTAAGTCTATCGCCCTCGCCTGTAACAAGCTCTACCTTTCCAACGCAATTATCAATAACATTGAAAAATGCTTCTGTGTCTTTAATATTTGTAATCTTCATAGTTTCCTCCTTAGTTCATACAAACAATAGTCAGTAGTTAACTTTATAATAGTACATTATAGCAATGCTGTCTAACCTAGAATTGTGAACTTTTTAGTAACTTTTTGGTAATTTTTATACATTAAATCTGAATGTGATAACATCACCGTCAGCAACAACGTATTCCTTACCTTCCATACGTACAAGGCCCTTTTCCTTTGCTGCTGTCATAGAACCGTTTGCCATAAGGTCATCATAGCTTACAACCTCTGCCTTGATGAATCCACGCTCGAAGTCTGTGTGAATCTTTCCAGCTGCCTGTGGGGCCTTTGTGCCCTTTTTGATTGTCCAAGCACGAGTCTCATCCTCACCAGATGTAAGGTAAGAAATAAGACCAAGAAGTCTGTATGAAGCAGTGATAAGCTTATCGAGACCTGACTCTTCAAGACCCATCGCCTCTAAGAACTCCTGCTTCTCCTCTTCTGATTCAAGCTCTGAAATCTCCTGCTCAATCTGAGCTGAGATAACAAATACCTCTGAACCTTCCTTTGCAGCGTACTCGCGAACAGCCTGTACATTCTTATTATTAGCACCATCATCTGCAAGGTCTTCATCCTCAACGTTTGCAGCGTAGATAACTGGCTTTGCTGTAAGAAGGTTGTACTCCTTGAAGTATGCTTCCTCATCCTCATCATTAAGCTCGAAAGTCTTTGCCATGTTGCCAGCTTCCATGTGATCAAGAAGGCGCTTTTGCATAGCTGCTTCCTTCTGAAGTGTCTTGTCCATACGAGCAGAACGCTCTGTCTTAGAAAACCTGCGCTCCATAACCTCCATATCTGAGAAAAGAAGCTCAAGGTTGATTGTCTCGATATCACGGAGTGAATCAATAGAACCATCAACGTGTACTACATTTGCATCCTCAAAGCAACGAACAACGTGAACGATTGCATCTACCTCACGAATATTTGCAAGGAACTGATTTCCAAGTCCCTCACCCTTTGAAGCACCCTTTACAAGACCTGCGATATCAACGAACTCGATAGTAGCTGGTACTGTCTTCTTAGAGTTGTACATCTTTGTAAGTGCATCAAGACGTTTATCTGGTACAGATACTACACCAACATTAGGGTCAATTGTAGCAAATGGATAGTTAGCAGCAAGTGCTCCTGCCTTTGTAAGTGAATTAAAAAGTGTTGACTTACCAACGTTTGGAAGTCCGACAATGCCCAATTTCATGGTAATTTATCTCCTTCTAAAAGTATTGATTTTACTGTGTTTTTCAATATTTATGACACTTTTGGTCATAGCCTTTTGTATATTACCACATTTCTATTTATTTCTCTACCCTGGGTGTTTTTTAGTTTCGGGCAGTGCTGGCGGCTTTTTTCTTTTGCACTGCCCGCTTTTCTTCTTTTGGGCAGTACTGCAAACATTTTCTTCTCTAGTACTGCCTGCCCCCACAAAACTCTTCACAAAAAAGCAGCTATCTTGCGATAACTGCTATGTAACGTTCAGTATTCAATTAGAAAAAAGATTGACAAATCTGAATTTGTGCGATTAACTACCGATATAATCGACTATCTCATTTATTCTGCTACCATTCTCAAAATTGTAATATAAGCATTACAATTTTGAGGTTCTTCTCTGCTACTTTTTGTATTTTTTCTAAAAGTGGCAGTTTATCTGCCTACTCCAACAATCCAATCCCCTATATACTTCGCCGATTATCCTGAATTTCAAAGTTCCATAGTTTCTAAATCGTCCGAAACCAAAAGCTTTCCATTATCCAAAGAACGGACATCTTTCTTTGATGCACTGCTGATTCTGAGGTGAGAACTCACAGTGTTGCTTCTCATATTCAATCTGTACACCGTAGTGCTGTCTTACGTACTCTATTCCGTGTTTGAACGCAATCATAGCATCTCTTTTACAACATCTTGGGCCATTTATCCGGCCAAGTTCTCCTATGGCGCTTGATGTAAATGCCATGTGATCTCCCCAAGTGCCATCTTCAGAAAGAGGTCCTGTACCATCAATAATAGAAAGAGCCGCACCTATAGAAGTTATCGCTCCGCATATTCCCCAGAGTCCACACATTGCTCCTGGCATCCGGAGTCCTTCATTAATAAGTTTCTTTAAAGCGGAGTCTATATCTATTTTGCCACCAGCATTATAATAAGCCATCAAGAGACATGCCCCATCTAATATATGATGCTCTGGCCCATGTATGCTTATATACTCTTTTTTTGCCATTGACTTAAACAT
>NZ_SVEV01000015.1 GCF_015057185.1 Pseudobutyrivibrio sp.
ATACACTTCCCACTATCTGGGCGTGTTCGGGACTTTCACCCGTTAGAGCGCGCCCATGGCGCGCAAACCAAAAAAAGGAGTCCTATAAATAGGGCTCCTTACATAAATTGCATAAATTGCATAATAATTGTACGATGAAAACAAGTATTTATAATCCTTTTTATTTAACGATTAGATATGATAGTATTAGTGTAATGTATATTATAAAAAAATTGGGAGGTTAACATGTCTCGTACTTTTACAGCCAACACAGAAAACAGTAACTTATGGGCCGGCTTAGGAACACAATATACTTCTATTTCACAAGTTATAAATGAATTTGTGGATAATTCTATATCAAACTTTAAAGGCCATCCCTCACTAAATACCAATAGTATTATTATTACTTTAGAAGAATTAGATACAAGCGATGTTAAAATTTCAATAGAGGATTCTGGTACAGGAATCTCTGACTTCTCCAACGCCTTTGGCATTGGTGCTAAATCTCGCCAAGATTCCCCCCTTAATGAACACGGATTTGGAATGAAACAAGCCTTTGCTGCTGCAGATCCTCAAAATAGTTCATGGCGCTTATGCACACGTACAGACGCTTCATCAGCTACTTATGATGAAGTCTCTGCTCCATATACATTTAACAAAGATATGATTATTGATGATTCGAAAACTGATTGGCCTGGAGAGTTCAGTTCAACTGGTACATATATCGAATTTACCTGTTCTCATGCCCTTTTTAAAACTGTTTCTCGTGGTATCAAAGGTGATCAATCTAGATTTATTAAGCTTGCCGCTCTTCTTTATGAAGATTTAGGCTTTACATACGCTGGTATTATCAAAACTCTTTCAATTTCCATGAAATTAAAGGTTAAAGAAAAAGGTAAAAGTTTTGCAAGTTATAATTTGAGCGCCTTAGTTCCTAGTCAAAAAAGTGTCTATCCACCAGGAATTTCTAGTGAAACAGTTTCATTTGACGAAGATAGTAATTCATATATCCCTGATAGAAATGGTAAACTCACAATTAACTACCAATTTCTTGAGGTTGAGAGTAAAGACACTCCAAAAAATGACTCAGAATTATTTGATAACACAAAATCATGTAAATATTACAAAGCCAATATGTCGACTTCTGGTATAGAAATTCGATTTAATGGTCGAGTCATGAAATACAATATTTTTGATGATGTATGGGCTACTGAAAAACATAACTCTTATAATTCTTTGCTTGTTATCATTGATTTACAAACAGATGATGCATCATTATTACCAGGAACGACCACTTCAAAAAATGGTCTAAATGAGGGTGATGAAAAAATCGAAGCACTTTACGGATGGATTAAAAAGAAGATGCCTAACCCAATTAAATCCATGAGTAAGAGCACAAGTGAAATCGAACTTTTTAACAAACTAAAGGAAGATAAGGAACGAGCTTTTTTACACTCATCATCCAAACCTACCGTTTCTGTTGAACAACGTGTATGGCATGCCATTAGTACAGATGAAAAGAAATTACCTAGAATTGATTTATATGAATGTACTATATCAGGTGATGTAAATATTTATGAAGGTAAATACAATAAAACTGATTCTCAGGATGTTTATCAATTAAAAATGTACTGGGACGGTTTAATTAACGATGGCACCACACCTACTTGCGGAATTTTAGTCGCAGATGAGCATCCTGAATGGGTAATTAAATTAGTGTCCGAAATTAACAAACAGCTAGATTCTAACGGTAATAATTATAATTTTGTTACTGATACATGGAAAAACCTTGGAGTTAAATCATAATATCGTATTAACAATAAAAGGGATTTTTTCAAAGGCTCTAAAATATAACTTCTCCAGTTTCAAAAAACTATAGAAATATCATATTACTACTCATTTATAAAGAAAGAGAGAGAGCTTCAAATTAAAGCTCTCTCTTCATTTTTTATGATATTATTTTTGCACCTTTACTACGATTACATTTCCAACATAGTGTCTGAAGATTATCTTCTTGAGTTAATCCTCCTTTAGCAATTGGAATTATATGGTCAACTTCAAGCAATAAATTAGGCTCTGCACTTGTTGAATTTCCACATTGGCAACAAGTAAACTTATCACGTTCTTTGATAAACATTCTTAGCTTCGATGTCATCATAGCTCTTTGTTCTTTTGCCAATGCCTCAATTGACAATTTACTTTCAAGAGCATTAACAAGTTCAATTATGTTTTCTTCATTCATTGGAACTGTAAAAGAGCGTTGTGCCATACCACCATCACTCGTATATGTAAACTTATATTCCACATTAAGAATGGCTTCATCAATTATTGCAAGACCTAATCTCGAATAAAAGCCGTCTTCATCGTTCTCTAAAACATATGCTGGAACATTTTGGATATATTGTTCATAGTCTTTCTTATAGTTATCAATAATGACTTTCGCTTCTTTCAAGGTTTCCAGTTCTTCAATAAGTATCTTTAACTTCTGAATCTGCTCCTTGTACTGACTTTTGTTTGGATAGAAATACTTGATGATATAATTAATTGGATTATTCTCAGCACTACCAAATACATTTGATGAAACTTCAGCTGTAAATGGTGTAATACTCTTCTTGTAAGCACGAATATAATTATATGTATCTTCGTGTTGAGTTTCATTTCTTACAACTCTAGTACCAAATAGTTTCGATATAGACTGTGCCTTCTCATCGATATATTCATTAAATTCTTTGCGCGAAAGATTTAATGAGTTACAAGTTTCTTTAATCTTCGCAAAATCATCTGAAGCGTAGTACTCACTAATCTTTTTATCATCATCAACTATTTTCCTTACTTGAGTCTCAATGTTGATAATGAAATTTTCAAGCATATACCATTCTTCACTATCATTTTGTTTAATCTTTTGAATACTATTGATAGTTCTATCAAATAGCTGCTGAATCAATTCATCAAGTTTTTTGCTCCTAGCTTTAACAATAAGCTTATCTTTAGAGTCATTCGCAAAGTCAATAATAGAATTGACTTTTTCATAATACTCATGCTTCTTGTTTTCAAGCTCTTTTTTCGCTTCTTCCTTCAGAAGTTTATTATACTCTGCTTTTGTCATCAGCCATTCAGGATGTTCTTCTATCTCTTTAATTCGTGATTCTGAAAAATTTAATAATTTTTCACCTTTACGATTACCAGCTGACGTGATGTAAACTACTTTAACTCTATAACCTGTTGCTATATTTAATAACCTACGAAGATCAATTGCAACATTATTGTATTGTGGCCGCTCTTTAAACTCATTCTCTTTTAAGAAATCTTCAAGAATATTTTTTACATCTTTGCGTGTCATCGTGACTTGTTTAATCTTATCAATACAGTCATCATGTTCCTTTAGATATTTAATGTCATCATAATTCTCAAGTGTTTGTCGACTTTTAACCTTAACTGTATCATCAGTATTTTTAATAAGAGAACTTATATTAGATAAATGCAGATATCTAAGTATTTCATCATATAATTCACGACGCAATCTTTCATTTTCTCGAAACACTCTTGCCTTTTCTTTTTCGTTTTCTTTCTTAATAATAAGAATAACTGCAATAATCAATACAAATATTAAGATACCCATAAAACTACAACCTCATTTGTTTTTATTATTAAAATTATACCAAAAACATCCTCAATATAAAAAATTGAAAATTATTCCAATGGGAAATAGGAGGTCCGAGAGTCGAACTCGGGTCCTTTGTACTAAGTACACTGCGCCTCTCCGCTGCGCTAACCTCCTGTTTTGATTATTATAATATCACTTTCAATGGCATTTTATCGGACAGCACAATTTTAACATAGACACCTAAATCCCCTTTTTTCTTCTTTTTTCTTCCATTTTTCTTCATTCAAAAAGCTGATATATGAAAATATCAGCTTAATTAAGTCCTAACTTAAGAGAACAAATATAATTATTTCTAGACATTAAATATCATTAATATTCCTTACAATATCCTACAAAATTAAGCAAGCCAGTAATTACAACTCCTATTCCTATATACATAATTTGTGTTTTTAATGCCACTTCTTTGTACTTATCCCAAATAAACAATGACACCACACCACAAGATATTATTCCAAATACAAATCTAGCTACCTTAAAATTCAACTGAAGCACTACTGATACCAGAATAATTAATCCATAAACACCCCAGCATACTGCTTCGCTATATCCTGCACTTATCATCATCAAAAAAGGTAAGAAACCTACTATCAAGCCATTAACAATGTAAAAATGTCCTAGTAAAAACAGAACAATGGTTATCGCAAACATTGCCAATGTACCAAAGATACCTATTACTGCTCCAGCCATTTTACCATTATCCATAACTACTCCCCTTTCATTGCATCTGATAGCTTGCTTGCATATACTGCTGCACGTGCTGCTGTTTTAGCAACCTCGTTTTTATCTTGATCTACAGTAACTGCTCTATCTATATCCCAAACTAAATTCTTTTCAACTGCATCCTGGAACATTCTACCAAGTCTAGCCCTTACCTGCGCTGCAGACTCTGGATAGCCTGTATTTTCCAACTTTTTCTCAAGATTCTGGAAAGTAGGAAGCGCATGAAGGCTAAAAAAACCTTTCTGCGCCCTAGCTTCCCTTTTTAAATTTTCAAATTCAACTAATATATCAAACCCATTGTAACCATAGCGATCCTTAAGAATGCTATATACAAGATTATTAACACTTATTCCCTTATCATCAGCCTCTGCTTTCAAGTCTCCATAAACTGCTTCATTCAACGATAAATTAACTCTTGGCATATAATACCTCCTTCTACATGAGTGTTGTGCAACCATGTTAATTTGTATTATATGAGTGTCGTGCAATCGTGTCAACTATAAACCAACTGCTATATCATGATTTTATTCTGCTATGTAGTAGCTACTACTTGCGATTACCTTTGCCATAGCTTTTTTCCTTTTCTTTGATGGTTTCATCACCAAAAACACAAATTATGGAAGGCTGATTTAGATGTTAAAACATAAAAAAAACACTCTCTAGGTTTCCCTAGAAAGTGCTTTATAATCATTTCAAGAATTAATCCTGTACGTAAGGCATAAGTGCAACGTGACGAGCACGCTTGATAGCTACTGTAAGAGCTCTCTGGTGCTTAGCACATGTGCCTGTGATACGACGTGGAAGAATCTTTCCACGCTCAGAAATATACTTCTTAAGCTTTGCTGTATCCTTGTAGTCGATAACGTTATCTTTACCACAGAAAACACAGACTTTCTTTCTTCTATGCATTGGTCTTCTTCTCTGCTGACCATCGCCTGTCTTATTAAAAGCCATGATTTAACCTCCTACTTAATTGAACGGTAATTCCTCGTCAATTCCATCAGGGATATTCATGAAGCCGTCGCCTGCGTCAGAGCTTGGTGCGAAACCTGCGCCACCGTCGAAGCTGCTTCCGCCGCTCTGAGAATTCTTGCTCTCTGCGAACTCGACATTCTCGCAAACTACATCAGTGGTGTAAACCTTCTGTCCTTCTTTGTTTGTGTAAGAGCCAGTCTGAATACGACCCTCAACAACGAACTTTGTGCCCTTGCGAGCATATTTCTCAAGAAACTCTGCTGTCTTGCCAAAAGCTACACAGTTGATAAAATCAGCTGTCTGCTCATCGCCCTCTCTCTTAAATCTACGATCAACTGCAAGAGAGAATCTTGCAACAGCGCTGTTGTTTGCTCCACCGTAACGAACCTCTGGATCTCTAGTGAGACGTCCCATAAGAATTACTTTATTCATAATAATTAATCTCCTTGTCTTATACTATTAAGCCTCGTCAGCTCTAACGCATAAGAAACGAAGTACGTTGTCCATGATGCGAACATTCTCTTCGATCTGTGCAGGTACGCCTGCCTCAGCATCAAAGTGGATGAAGTAATAGAATCCTTCATTCATCTTCTGAATGTCATAAGCAAGTCTCTTCTTGCCCCAATCATCGACGTCTGAGATCTGGCCACCAAAGCGAGTGATATACTCCTTTGCCTTTTCAACTGTGGCAGTTCTTGCATCGTCTTCGATCTTCGCATTAACAACGAGTGCTAATTCATACTTGTTCATGCTTTTCTACCTCCTTTTGGTCTATAGGCCAAGTTACTTTCAAGTAACCTAGCAAGGATATAATTATTTATACCACGAATTAAGATAATAGCATGAACCTATGCGTTTTTCAAGGCTTATTTCCTAATTTCTTCTGTTTTTGACAAAATATCCACACATCAAAGAGTTATCCCTTGAAGCTTTGCTAGTTTTGTAAATACTTCGCCTATCTTTTCGTTTATTACGAGTACATTTTCACCAACACGTATATTTAGAGGGTCACGGTTGATGATTACCAAATTTTTGCCTCTAAAATAATTGATGAAGGATGCTGCTGGATATACTGTAAGTGATGTGCCACCTATTATCATCATGTCCGCTGAACTGATGGCATCGATGGCTCCGTTAACCTGGTCATCAGGCAACCCCTCTTCATAAAGGGTAATGTCGGCTCTTACCACGCCTCCGCAGTAATCACATCTTGGAATCTCATCCTCTGAATCAAAAATGAAATCCACAGGATAGGTGGTTCCACAATTCATGCAGTAATTGCGCAGGGCACTTCCATGAATTTCAAAAACCTTTTTACTGCCTGCCTTCTGATGAAGACCATCAATGTTTTGGGTAACAACACCTATGAGCTTTCCAGTCTCTTCAAGCTTTGCCAAATATTTATGAGCATTGTTTGGCTCAATTTTTCTTGTGTCCATCTTTTGCCTATGAAACTCAAAATAAACCTTTGGCTCATGAATCAAACAACTATGACTCAGTAAATACTCAGGTTGATACTTATCAAACTGAACATCTCGTTGATTGTAAAGTCCGTCTTTGCTACGAAAATCTGGTATTCCACTTTCTGTAGAAACCCCTGCTCCACCGAAAAAACAGATTTTTGATGACTCATCAATCATTTCTTTTAGTTTTTCGATATTATCCAATACTCTTCCCCCTTTCTACTATTCAGCTCTATTTAAAATTGAATATGATAAACAATTATTGAACAAATGACACCTATTACAGCTCCTAATAATAGCTCTGGAATAGTATGTCCTACTTTTTCTCTAAATTTTACAACATCAAGGGGCTGCTTGCCCTCTTCGCTTCTCTCTTCGTTAAGATTATTAAGAGCTCTTCCCTGTCGCTGAGTTTCGAACCTTACTCTTCTAGAATCATACATTGCTGTCAGCCCGAAAAATAATGCAATTGCAAATTCAAAGGAATCTGCTCCCTTTAAAGCTACTACTATGCATACAAGAGCTGTGACTAATGCTGCGTGACTACTTGGCATTCCGCCACCGCCAACTATTCGCTCCTTGCAAAATCCACTTCGAACACTGTCTATTACAACCTTTAGCAAATAGGCAACAATCCATGAAACCATAGGTGCTAAAAAGAATTTGTTTGTAATTATTCCCAATATTATATTCATATCTTCTCCTGCCAGTTTTAAAGTAAAGCGTTGTAAATATCTCGCTTACTAACTCCTCTGTCCTTTGCAACTGCCTTCATTGCGTCCTTTTTATCCATTCCCTGAGCTAAGTACATATCCATGTGCTCCTGAATGCTCATATCTTCGAAAGCAGCCCTAGCCTCCTCGATAACCTCGGCCTTTGATTTGCCAGCAATGACGAGAACATACTCGCCTCTAGGTTCCTTGGTCTCGTAGGATTTTAATGCTCCACCTATGGTAGTCTTCTCTTTTTCCTCATGCTTTTTAGTAAGCTCTCGGCATAAAGTAATTCCTCTATCCTCACCAAGCACCTGAGCTAACTCCTTCAGTGTGCCAATTAGGTGATGAGGCGCCTCATAAATGATGATTGTCCTAGTTTCATTTTTAGTCTCTTCTAGGACTCTACGACGTTCCTTTTTGTCTTTTGGTAAAAATGCCTCAAAAGCAAAGCGTCTGCAGGCCTGTCCCGACATTGTTACTGCTGTGATACATGCAGCTGGGCCCGGCACTGAAGTAACCTCGATTCCTGCCTCGTAACACATTGCCACAAGCTCTTCTCCAGGATCTGAGATACCCGGTGTACCTGCATCTGTGATAACAGCAATGTTCTGCCCATCTCTAAGCTTGGCAATCAGCTGGATAGCCTTGTCCACCTTGTTAAACTCATGATAGCTAGTCATTGGTGTATCTATCTCAAAATGATTAAGTAGCTTTATTGAATTTCTAGTATCTTCTGCTGCAATCAAATCAACCTCTTTGAGAATTCTGACTGCTCTAAAGGTCATATCCTCTAGGTTTCCGATTGGGGTGGCAACTAAATAAAGTGTTCCGCTCATTATCTCTCCATAATCATACCGTAAATATCGTATATCTCTTTGGTGTATTGACCTGGGCTGTCATAAACAATAAGTGGTGCCTCCACTGTAAGCTGAGGACCGCCGCCCTTTACACCCTCAATTAAAACCATATTTGGTTCCTTGTCCACAAATGGATAAACAAGCCTCATGCGCTTTGGCTCTAGCTTGTACTGTCTCATAAGTGTAATAATCTCCACCAACCTGAATGGTCGATGAACAAAATAACATCTGCCCATTTGCTTAAGCACTGCTGAGGTCTCCCTGATTACATCCTCTAGAGAACATAGCAGCTCGTGCCTCGCTATAGCCTTTGCATCATTTGGATTCTTAAGCCCATGATGATTGGTCATATATGGTGGATTACTAGTGACAACATTCATGCTAGCCTTGCCAAAAAGCTTTGAGGCTTCCTTGATGTCACCTTCTATTATATCAATTTTGTCCTGCAAATTATTAAGTAAAACAGAGCGATTTGCCATCTCAGCGCTTTCTGGCTGAATCTCAAGTCCCGTAAAATGTGCACCATCAGTTTTAGCCTCAAGCAAAATTGGCAAAATACCAGTTCCTGTTCCTAAATCAAGTGCAACCTCACCCTCTTTTACCTTTGCAAAGCTTGATAGCAAGACAGCATCCATGCCAAAACAGAATTTGTCAGGATGCTGAATAATTTTGTAGTCATTTATTTGCAGGTCATCTACTCGCTCATCAGAGCGCACAAGATTTTCCATTAATTTTTATCCTCCAATTCAGCCAATTCCTTGGCCTCCTCCTTAGATACCTGTACCTTTTTCTTGCGAGGCTTGAACTTAAGCTCGCTAGTAGGATACTCTTTGATTTCCTTTAAATCGCCATCCTCGAAAAGAACCTTTACTGTCTGGCGAAGTACATTAACTGACTGAACAATACCCTTGAAACCATCTGGTGTTGTAACAGTATCATTGATGCCAGGAAGTCTGCTGTTAAGGTACTCGTATGTCTCCTGCTCATTCTTAAGGCAGCACATAAGTCTACCGCAAAGTCCAGAAATCTTTGTAGGATTCAAAGAAAGGTTCTGCTCCTTTGCCATCTTGATAGATACTGGCACGAAATCAGTCAAGTAGCTCTTGCAGCAAAGCTCTCTACCACAAATACCGATACCGCCCATTAGCTTTGTCTCATCACGAACTCCAATCTGACGAAGCTCGATACGTGTATGGAATACTGCTGCAAGGTCTTTAACAAGCTCGCGGAAATCTATACGTCCGTCTGCTGTAAAATAGAAAATAAGCTTATTGTTGTCAAAAGTATACTCAGCTCCAACAAGCTTCATATCAAGCTCGCGCTTTGCGATTTTCTCTTCGCAAATCTTCATAGCCTCTTTTTCTTTTTCAACATTTTTCTCAGCCTTTTTAACATCCTCGTCAGATGCTTTTCTCATGATTTTCTTGATAGGTCCTGGAACCTCATCATCAGAGATTTCTTTATCTACAAGTAAAACTGTTCCAATTTCAACACCGCGAACTGTTTCAACAATAACCTGATCATCACGCTTGAGCTCTACTCCAGCTGGATCAAAATAATATACTTTTCCGCCGCCTCTAAAGCGCACGCCGATAACTTTTATCATCTAGTGTTCTCCTTCATTGCCTGTATAAGAAGCAAAATTGCCAAATCAAAATTGACATTTGCATTGAGTCTGGCTCTAGTCTCAGAAATGGTAGCTATAATTTGATTAATTCCATTATAGCTGCATGTCTGTGCCTGCTCATGAATATCATACAAATCTTCTTTAAAGATTATATTTCCATCATTCAATGTCGCTTTATATAATAGCACATCTCTGTACCAAAGGGTTATTAAATCTAGCATTTGGTCTATAAAACCCTGGAATTTCTCCCCTTCTGCAGCGTCCTCTTTCTTGTCTCGATCATTAAATTGTTTAATCTCGGCAACCTCAGAAGATATCTGAAACTCATCCATTTTGCCGACTTTTTTACAGAGAGACTCGACCTTGCCTTTAACCTCGTTAAAGTTTTCATCCCTAACAAGGGCAATAGCTTTCCCTACATTTCCCTGAGAAAATGTGGAAACCATCTCGGCCTGGTAATCAACAGACTCATACTTTTCCTGCAAAAGTCTTTTGATACTTTCCTTTTCAACTGTCTTCATTTGAATTAAGACACAACGGGATAAAATGGTTTGCAAGAATGCATTGTGATTGGATGTCAAAAGAATAATAATTACATACTCTGGTGGCTCCTCAATTGTTTTAAGAAGGGCATTTTGAGCCTGTGGATTCATTCTTTCTGCATCTTCAATAATATAGATTTTGAACTTTTTATAGTAAGGCTTTATATCAACATCATTAATCAGCTGTTCACGAATCTGGTCTACTGTAATATTTCTTTTGAACTTTTTGGTTTTGCTATCAAACTCTCTAGAAATATAAATAACGTCTGTATTATTGTGACTTATTGTACGTGCACATGCTGGACACTCACCGCAGGCGTCATCACCTGGGTTTTCACACTGAAGCATTTGTGCAAAGGCTTCAGCCAACATCATTTTTCCAGAACCCTTTTCTCCGCTGAAAATATAGGCGTGACTATGTTTGCCTGTTTGTACTGCATTTGTAAGAAGACTTTTGGCGTCCTCTTGGCCTATAATATCTGCAAAGCTCATTAAAATTCTCCCAAATCATGTGATGATATCTAAGAGCAAACCTCTGATTTCATCAACTCTATTTAAAATATCTATGTGATCTCTTTCGTCATTTACAAGTGCTGTTGCAAGCTCGTCCATTTTTTCATCAACAAGCTTTATCATGCCGTAAACTCTGTGGCGACCTCGCCTATCTAAGAAATTTTCTCGCGAAAACTTGTGGCTACGATTTACTACCTCGTTTAAAAAGTCTTTTACCAATCCACGGTATCGCTTCATGTCGCGAATATCCATATGCTCTGATAAAAGTTTGCCCTGTGTAGCAATATCATTCATCAAATTAGTTAGCTTTTCCTGTAAGTCTGCATCGTCAATTGCTGCAGCCAAAGTGAATTTGAATGTATCATCTACTGGCGCTTTGGCTGTTGTAGCTTCTGTCTGTTGAACTTGATTAACATCACTTACTCTAATATCCATAAGCTCACCTACCGTTAATAAATGCTGCTATTCTATCACTGGTAATTAAACTGTCATCATCGTTATTAAATACGTTTGTAATTCTGGCCTTTTCAAGATTTTCTGGAGAAAAATCCTGCTGGTCAGCTAAATAACGTCTACACATCTCTTCAAATTTTGGATGCTCCTGTAGCTTTTCTCGCTCCAAAGCTCTTGTGAGGCGTGTACCATCATCTACTTCTATATATATCGGAATAACATTGTCCTCACCGTAGTAGTCTCGTATTTTTACAAAGCTTTCTACGGTTCCGATAATCAAGTAATCGTGATTTGCTAAATCTATACTGCCATCATCCACTGTAAAATAGAACCATGGCCCATGAATTGTGTCGTACTTTCGGATTTCGATTACCTTTCCTGCTTCTATCAATCTGTCTTTCTCCTGAACAGAAACGAAATTGTACTCTTCCCCTGGTTTTTCATGACTCCTGATAGGGCGTGTTGTATAGGATACAATTGTTTTTAAATTAATATCTTCCCTCTCAAGCAAAAGCTTAAATATTGTGTCTTTTCCTGATGAGCTTTTGCCCATTATGCAATAAATACGTCCCATTATTTCCTCTTCATATTTTAATAATTTTAGTATAATTCACAAACCCTTAATTGACAACGGAAACCCCATTTCCGCTTAAGCCTGTAACATGAATTCCAACATTCTTTGCTTTTTTGATTAATTCCAAAGCTTCTGTGGTGATTAATTCTCCCGGAACCAGCACTGGCGCTCCCGGTGGATAAAGGCAAACCATTGCCGCCGAAACATGATTAATAGAATCTTGTAAATCTATTACCCTTGAACCCTTGGCCTTTGCCTCAAACATTTCCATTTTCTTGGTTGACCTGATGTAAATGCTTGGAAATTCAAATGTACCTAGCTCTAGACTTTTATCAATTTCTATTAGGGCATTTGCTAGCCTATCAAATCCAGTCTTCGTATCCATAACACTGGTCATTGCCAAAACATAAGCAAAGCTGGACATTTCAGTTTCAAGTTCATATTTTTCTCTAAGAATTCTGGCAAGTTCAATACCTGTGACATTTGTCTGTCTGGTTGAAATAATTATTTTCCCTGGGTCCTTGATTTCACTATCTTCATCAACGACCTTTAGATGCTTTAGTTCTCCACATTTACTATAGAAATCCTTCAAGTTTTCCACATAGTTATCAAAGGAATCCACGCTTTTTTCCAGATAATCCAAGCATTCACTTACCGAATTCATCAACACATAGGAAGGCGAACTAGTTTCAAAAATATCTAGTGCTTCTCGAATTTTTCTTCCATCAGCTATTTTGCCCTTTATGTGAAGCGCTGCCGTTTGAGTAAGACTTGGCAATGTTTTGTGCAAGCTTTGCACGGTTATATCTGCAAACTCAGTTGCCCTATGCTTAAATTCACTATGAAATCCTAAATGGGCACCGTGGGCAGCATCTACTATAAGGCATATATTTTTCTCATGGCATATCTTTGCGATAATCTCCAGGTTGGTATGATAACCTTCATAGGTTGGACTTGTTATTACAACAGCCTTTGCATCTGTATTTTCCTGCAATGCCTTTTCAACCATTTCTGGAGTTACAGCTTCATAAATTCCCTGTTCATCAAGCTTTGGATTTAAATATTCTACCTTTAGATTTCGAATCATCGCCCCATTATAAACACTTCTATGGGAATTTCGTTGGATGATAATTTTATCTTCCTCTTGGCAAGCAGCGTATATTGCAGCCAAGTTTCCAACTGTAGAGCCACCTACTAAAATAAAGCTTTCGTCTGCCCCAAAGAGCCTTGCCATTTTTTCCTGTTCACCAGCAATGACATCACTAGGGTCATGTAAATCATCCACACCCTCAACCTCTGTCATATCAATCTTGTATACTCCATCAAGATTTCTCTTGTGCCCCGGCATGTGAAATGGGTACATATTTGACTTGGAATATTCGTCTAGAGTTTTCTTTAGGTTCATATTTTGCTTTGTTACTTTCATTTTACTTACTTTATTTATATAATATTTGTAATCTACAGGAGGTTGGCATGAATAGAACTTTAGTTATACTTTGCGGCGGAGACAGCTCACGAATGGGCACAAAGAAAGCCCTCTTACCATTTGAAGATAAGACTATGGTTGAATACATTTATAATAAATTCTCACCATATTTCGATAAAATCTATCTTTCTGTAAATCAGAGAGGTGATTTGGCGCACCTAAATCTCGATGCTACAGAGATTCCAGATATTTCTAGAAATGCCGGCCCTTACGGTGCGATTCTATCTAGTCTTACTATGATGTCAGGTAAAAAAGCCTTTTTCATGTCTGTTGATACACCTTTTATGGATCCACGTATTGCGGTATATCTCTATGATCATTCCGATGATTACGACATCACCACCTTTAATTTTAGTGATGACAATCTAACTATCTGCGGTGTTCTTAGCAAAAAATGTATTGGTACTCTATTTAAAGGTATCTTCTACAAGCGCGCAAATCTTAGTTTTATTTTGAATCGTTGCAACACAAATATTATCGATATGGAAGAAATCCAGGATATTTCTGTGGTTTCCATGGAGCAACAATTCTACAAAGTTAATGATAGAAATTCCTACTACTATGCTGTTTTCTCTATCCTCAAGCACAACTTTGTATGCTAATCTAGGAATCGTTTTAGCTGCGGCATCCAATCACCCAAGAAGACTACATTGTCTCTAATTGCCTGCCAAATAGGTCTTATAAAGTTAATGAGACAAATATTAACGTCTTCCCATTTTGGTTCAGACTTTTTCTTTTGGCGTAACTCTACTTTCCATTTTCTTTTCATGTAGGTATAGTCCTTATATTCTTCGAGCATTTTTATTCTTGAATCATCTAAAGAAACTCCACGCTCTTCCATTAATTGAGCCACTCGCTCTTTTACCTTTCGACCATTTACTGGATGAGTGGTAAGAATTCTATAGGCTTCGTAATAATGGTCCATGTCATTTATTAATTCTAATTTTTCGATTATTTCAATTAGGTGTTTGCTTAGCTCTTCTTCCTTTGGATTAGTAAGAACAATTACATTTCTATTTTCATAGGCTGTTAGCTTTAGATCCATTTTTTCTGGCTCATGGGCAGCTCTATGCTTTTCAAAATAAATCTGAAGAGGAATGTACATTTCATCAACAGTTATCTTAAGGTGAATTACTCCCTCCTCAACGGAGCCGTTTACAGCAAATCCTTCTAATGCAGCCTTTGCCATGATTTCTTTTAGAATATCACGCATATATAGAACTGCCATTTTCTCATCTAGGTCTCTTACATACTCATAATAAATATTGCCTATGCATAAGTCCCTGTAAATATCTGGATTGAAATCCGAGGTATTGCATAGATATAGCTCGTTACAATATTTCCCGTCAGCAATAAGACCTATGATGATTTCAGCAACTGCTGCAGATAATAAATTTTTAAAAGGAATATTAAGTTGTTCTGATTTTTCCTTTATCTTAAATCTATTAATCATTATAGCCACACACCTACCATGTTCTGCACTTTCTTAAGGACCTTACGTTCCTTTGCATACTCCATCAATTTGGCTACATCCTTTTTTTCATCCATAATGTAAGCCCAAACGCCTTTTTTGAAATCCTCTCTATCAACCTTTTCCTGATATTTTAGATAATCACAAATTAAGCGTTCCTTTGTGTATATCTTCATTTTCCCACCGGCAAACTCTGTCTCGGTAACACCAAGCTCCAAGACCTCAGGCTCAGTATAGTAAGGAACTACAATTGGGTAATCTATATTGAATCTTGATTTGCTTGTATTTTTGTTAATGGCAACATTCCACTTGTAAGGTCTATCCTTCAAGTAGCCATACACATACATGGCGGTTTCCATTGTAAGAATTCCGTCCTCGCCAAACAATTTCAAAATCCACTGATCCTCTGTGCATTCAAAATACTTGGTTGTATAATAGCCACTTTTTACTCTAATTAAATAGCCTTCCTCTACAAATGTAAGGACTCTGCGATAATCAACTCCAAGAGCTTCTATTTCGCTAGTTTTCACTAGTCCCCCATTGTTTTCAACCAAGTCATTAATCTGTTCTAACTGGTATTGCTTTTTTTCGTCACGAGATAATAGCATTTCCATTTTTTCCACTCCTATTCCTTTGGCGAGGTAATTATTGATGTAATTATCCCATTCTATCAATTATCTGTCAATTCTTGGTGCCTGGTTTTTCCTTGAATATTAGCCCTTTAGCAATTATTTGTCTTTAGATGTCTTACATTTTGTCTTATAATATTATTAGTTCAATTGATTTTGTCTTTTAAGGGGGGAGTTATGTCTGAATCAACTATTACTCTTAGAAAAAATCCATCTCGCAAGGAATGTGAAAATGTAATAAAGAAAATACTCATGACAGAGGTTCTTGAACGTGGCACCAATGAACACTTCAAAAGCGCTTCTGATTTTATGAGCTATTTTCAATCGCTCTATCCTGCAAGTAGCAGTTTAACTAAACAGGTTCAACGTGCAGTGAAGGCACTTAATATGCCAAAGGATGAGCGCGGATATTTTATTATTAATAAAACCGAGGCACAGCTAAATCAAGATAAGGAAATTGCTTTTTTAATGAGTAAGTGCAATGCCAGCTTGGTTCCTTTGGAAGAATATGAAACTGTTTTTTTGAAAGCTAGCGGTCAGTATCTAGATTATCTGTTTCAACTACTTTGCGAATCAGAAACCTTTGCAGATAAAATAATCACTATGATCAAGACTTCTAATGGTGTTATATTGTATACGAATAATAAACATCAATTAGAAATAATGATTAATAGTCTGATAAATAGATAATTTGTTTTTCTAAACATGAAAATATTTTCGCGGTCTACAATAAAAAAGAACGACAGTATTTAGATTAATCACTGTCGTTCTTTTATTATTTTGTCGTTATTATAAATATGTAAGACAATTATTGTCGTTATCTACGTCTTTTTCTACGTTTTCCATTATCTCTAATGATAGTCATGTTAGTTTTAGCTGGCTTTGCGTGCCTTTCTTTAAACCTATGTCTATACAATAGAATGTTACTTGATTTACTCTTTATGAAAAATACCAAGGCAATCACTGCAATAATACATAGTATTACTAATCCAATTTTTGGATAGTCAACCTGTATGTATTCTTTTCCGCTACCGCCCTGCTCTACTGGCAAATTATCAAATGGATAGCTGCCTGTCTCTGCATTTGTAAACAATAGGTTAGCATAACCAACGCTTCGGTCTGCATAAGTATATCTAAGCTGACCTACAATTGATGAATTGCTTTCATCAGAATACGGCACCACTGTAGATGTAACATCTAGTACACTTGCAGCCTTTGGAATTACAATCAATCCCTTATCATCGATTTTGATTAATTCGCTTTTCTCACTAAGAATTCCTGTTACATCTGTGTTCTCTTCAGAAATCGATGCAAAATCAGAAACATTGTACTTACTAAAATTATCGAAACAGTATTCAAAAAGATTTGTGGTATCTACATACTGCTGTCCCGTTTGATCCTTCATTACTACGCATACAAGGGTCATTCCATCCTTTTTTGCGTATGTAACAAGTGTAGCACCTGCCACAACTGTATAACCTGTTTTTCCACCTAAGCAATAATCATATAAATATTGATTAGTTTTGTAATAATGAAGCATGCAATGATGGTTGTTAAGCATTGTAGCCTCTGAATGCTTATTAGTAGGTGGAATTGTATAGCTCTTTGTTCCAACTATTTCGGCAAACTTTGGAATAGCAAAAGCAGCACGGGAAATCAATGCCATATCATAAGCACTTGTGTAATGCTCCTCATCAGGCAAACCGTTTGAGTTATTAAAATGAGTATTCTTGCAGCCTAATTCCTTTGCTTTTTCGTTCATCATATCCACAAAAGAATCCATATCTCCTGCAACATGCTCACCTAATGCATAAGCACACTCGTTGGCCGACTCAAGCATCATTCCGTACAAGGTCTGCTCAACAGTCATTTCCTCATTAACATCTCTTGCAATACTAGATGAACCAAGTTCAGTTCCATATACAGCTTCTGCAGAAAATGTAACAGTTTCATCCAAATCACAATTTTCAAGCACAATCAACGCAGTCATTATCTTTGTAATACTTGCAGGATAATGAACATCGTCCATATTTTTCTCGTAGAGAATAGTGCCTGTTTCTTGTTCCATTACAATGGCTGATTCTGCTGTAACACTAACGCTACTTGGCCAATAATCAGCGGCCTGCACTTTAAAGCTTGGAATAGAAAGAAATAAATTAACTATAAATATAAGGCTTAAAGCCTTCGCAATTTTACTTTTCATTTTTTTACCTCGGTCTATAGTATAACTTTTTATTTCTAAGTCACGCAATACTATTCTTTCGTTTTTTTCATAAAGATGTTATTATATGCTATGTTTATAATTTAGTTCGGAGGTAAATATGAGATTACGAAACATACCTGGTGCAGATGAGGTGGTTTCAAACAGCCCTTATTGCATTTCAGATCCTGTTAAATACAAGGGTTTATATAAATCACAACTTTTTGAAAATGATAATCCGCTTCACATCGAAATAGGAATGGGAAAGGGTCAGTTTATTACTACTCTTGCCAAGCAGAACCCTAACATCAATTACATTGGTATTGAGCGCTACACTAGCGTTTTACTTAGAGCTATCCAAAAGGTTCAGGAAGAAGAAATTCCTAATCTTAGATTCATTTGCTTCGATGCAACAGATATTCTTGATATTTTCTCATGCTACGAAGTGGATAGAATCTATCTTAATTTTTCTGATCCATGGCCAAAGGATAGACACAGCAAACGAAGACTTACATCTTCTACTTTCTTAAACAGATACAATGCTATTCTTGCCAAGGATGGACACATTGAATTTAAAACCGACAACAAGGATTTATTCGATTTTTCTGTTGAGGAAATCAACAATCATCCAATCTGGAAAATTGATTCGTTAACATACGATTTGCATAATGATGCTACCATGAACGAAGGCAACGTTATGACAGAATACGAAGAAAAGTTTTCTAGTATGGGTAACCCAATCTTTAAACTAATCGCATCCAGATAACCAATATGCTGCACAAAGCGTCGAGTCTTTGCTGCAGCATTTTTTATATTCACAGTTCAAATAGTACTAAGTATCCATCCTCCTTTCGGGACAAGGGGATGGCTATTAAAATTTAAGAAATGTGAATATAAAAAAATAACGCCGAGATAAACTCGACGTTTTCGTGCGCGACCAGGGGTTCGAACCCTGGACACCCTGATTAAGAGTCAGGTGCTCTGCCAGCTGAGCTAGTCGCGCATATTCAATTCATTGCCTCAGCAACGAATATAAGTATATAGCCTGTTTCCACTTTTTGCAAGTGTTTTTTTATTAATTTTACATATTTTTCGAAGTTTTTTTCTTTCTTATTTCTGAATTTTCTATATCTAATACATTGATAGAATCAGTTGTCCGTGAATAAAATAATACCTGCCCCTATTATGAGACAGGTATCTATTTTATATGCTAGCAAATAGCTTTTCAATTTCTTCAGCTGACATTACACGATTTGGATCTGATAAATCAACACCAACATCAGGAATCACAACATCATCTGATTCTTCTTCCTTTGGTGGCTCTGGCTCAGGTTCAGGAGCTGGCTCTTCATCAACTGGACCACCAACCTCAGCAAGTAATGCATCTAAATCTGGGGCTTCTTCTAATGCCGGCTCCGATGCAGCAATTTCTACAACTTCTTCTGCCGCTGGTTCCTCAGTTGGTATTTCTACTGCTTCATCTGCCACCGGTTCCTCAGCTGCTATCTCTACTACTTCCTCTGCCGCTGGCTCCTCGGCTGGCATTTCTGCTACTTCATCTGCCACCGGCTCCTCGGCTGGCATTTCTGTTACTTCTTCTGCCACCGGTTCCTCGGCTGCGATTTCTACTGCTTCTTCTACCACTGGCTCGCCATCTGGGATTTCAATTAAATCATCTGCTGGAGCTTCCTCAACTGCAGTATCTAAATCTAATCCTAAATCTTCTACAGCACCTTCATCAGTAGCTGCATCTAAATCAAGTCCTAAATCATCTACAGGGGCTTCATCTGCAACTGGTTCTTCTTCAACCATTGCATCTAAGTCTAATCCAACATCATCAGAGGCTGACTCCTCAATTACAGGTTCTTCAGCTGGCACATCTTCTTCTACTATAGCATCTAAATCTAATCCCAGGTCGTCTACTGAAGTTTCTTCCATCACTGGCATTTCTTCTGCCGCTGGGGCTTCGTCCATCGTCGGCATTTCTTCTGCCATTGAGGCTTCTTCCATCACTGGCATCTCTTCTGTCACTGGAGTTTGTTCCATTACTGGCATCTCAGGAGCACTTGCCGGCTCCGATGCAACTTCTGTTACAACAGGTGGAACAACTACTTGAACAGGCTGAGCTGCAATTGCAGACATCTGACCCTGGATTCTTCCTTCTAAGCTAGATAACTGAGATGTAATTTCAGCAATCTTTTGCTGAATATCAAAATTCGTTTCCTTCAACAATGACTGTTGCTTTTCAATAATTGAATTGTTATTATTTTCAAGCTTCTCCTGGATGGCTATCATTTGATTGATAAGCTCATCATTGGAATTCATTAAAGCATCTGTATTTTCCTTACTTCTGGAAATTGTAACCTTTGCTACTGCCTTTTGGGCATTAATAATATCTTCTGCTGGCAGTGAGCTATTTTCTTCTATTGCTCTAAGTCTTTGATCAAGTTCATCAAAGCTTTTTCTTATGACGAGATAGGATGCCTTTTGCGCATTATAAATATCCTCATATTTCTGTTCTTCCATGTCCTTACTTTTCAAAGACATGTCTAAAACGCCGCTTATAAGGAAAAAAAGCGCAATAATCATCAATAGTATTCCAGCGGCCATCCCCATAAAATTGCTCTTGTAATTTATCATGATATATAATTCCATGATAATGAGTACCGCCACAGCAATACTAGCTAGAATAATTTGGATTTTATCCTTGGCAATTTCTCTTTGAATTCTTTTTCCGTTCTCGTCCATGTCGCCCCCTAGTCATTACTATTTTCGAATAGAGATACCATATCCTTTGCAAACGAAATAGGATACAGCTGCACCATAACAGAATCTACTACTGTACCAATTTTCAAATTAAATGTTATCTTTACAAAATCTATTTCTGGAGATTCAAATAATCTCTCAAAAATCTTTACACTTTCAACATCGATATTGTCTGTTTTTGGTGGAGAAATATCGACCACTCTGTTCAGTAACTGAGACATTGAAGATGCCGCACTTCCCATCATCTGATTCATTGCTTCTGAAACTGCTGATAATTGTATTTCACCAATTTCGTCAGGACCTGCTACTCCCTGTCCTCCCATCATTAAATCTGCGATTATTTTTACATCATTTTCTTTTAATATTAATACGTTACTTCCTGATAAACCTTTTACATAATTTATATGAACCAACACACATACATTATGATAATCGTCTAAAGCTTCGCTTTTTCTAATAAATTCAATTTTTGGTGTTGTAATATCTACTTTTAAATTATTTAACAAAGCACTTAAAGAGGTTGCTGACGAACCCATGCTTATATTAGCAATTTCCCCCAAAGTATCTTGCTGCTGTTTTGTTAATTCGATATCTGCCATGCATTTTCATCCTCCTCTTATTTATTTTCCCCCTATTTTGCGTATTACATTCTAAATTTGATTATACAATATCTTTATTTTTAAGACTACTTATATACTCTATTGTATTCTAACTCAATATTGCGAAAATTATGTGGTTAATTTATTATTTTTTCTTATTTATTCATTAATTATTTTGAGCCATCTATGGAAATTATTTAAGAAACAAAAAAAGACTTAGCAAGCTAAGTCTTTAAATAAATGATGCCACAATTGGTATTGTGATTATAGATAATAAAGTCGTAATTATTGTCGCCTTACTGCAAAGGCTCTCATCTCCACCATATTCTTTAATGAACATTGTGACGATGCTCCCAACTGGCATAGCAAACATTAAAACAAATACGCCAAATATTGTTTTGTCATGTTCCATGCCTCTAAAAACAAATGAAACTATAATTGGTATTATTACAAGTGTGATTAATGCAAATAAATAAAGGCGTACACCTTGGAATACTTTTTTAAGTGGAATCTTAGCAATTGAAACTCCAATAACAATCATTGAAAGTGGTATCGTTGCATCACCTATATAATCAAAGAATAATAACACTGAGTCATTAAACTGGAACCCGAGAAAATATATTATGATTGCAATTAAGGAACATACAGTTCCAATATTGATCATTCCTTTTATTCCACTTGTTCTTTCTTCCTTTGGAAGATTTTTCTGAGCAATGAAAGTACCAAGTGTATATAAGACCACATTGTATACAAGAATATAAAATGTTATATAGATAATGCACTCTTCTCCATAAATGCTAGAGATTACTGGTATTCCCATGAACCCTACATTTGAAAAAATAGTCATCAATCTAAAAACATTTTTCTGATTATCATTTTTAGAAAGGGCTATAGCAATTGGATAACTTAATATAATATTCATAGTAAAATAAATCACTATAAACATAAAATTTTCTTTTATTAGATTTAAATCAGCGCCACCTGCAGAAATTGCTGAAAGAGCTCCATTTATTACAAGGGCTGGATTAAAAATATTAACAACTATAACAGAGAGCTTTTTATAGCTGTAATCATCAAGCCATTCTTTTTTATAGCTCAAATAGCCAAGCCCCATCATAGCAAGTAACATTAACATTCTTTGAAAAATCACTATAATATCCATTTGTAAATCCTCTCTAAAAAAAGGAGCCCTTAAGGCTCCAATAAAAAATGTTCGAGATGGGATTCGAACCCACGGCCTTCCGCTTAGGAGGCGGACGCTCTATCCAGCTGAGCTACTCAAACATACGATTTTACACAACTATTAGATTTTAATCTAATAGTTATGAAAAATCAACCGTTCCCTGTAGCCAAATAATACCCTTAAAACGTCTACCAACTAAAGGTTCTCCGTACAGATTCTTTTTATTAATACATACTTCTAAAATCACATCGTTGCTATCAACTGTAAGAACATAAAGCTCTTCCATAGTAATGTGATTAATCAAAGATTTTATATCTAGAATTTCACCAAGTATTTCATACTTATCATTTTCGATACCATAAGGCATAAAATAACTTGTTACTACACTGAGAATATCTTCCCTGGTAACTCTTCTCGAAATTCTTTGATATAAATCAATCTCATCCATAGTCAAGCTTTCGAGAGCTTCTTCATTTCCCTCTCTCGCCTGCTCAACAAGATCAATTCTTTTTTGATTATTCATTTTAGCCTTTATACGACTTTTTTCATTGTCATACAAAGGGAGAATAATTTTGGCGTCTAAAGATAAAGCAGCCAATCTAATATCTTTCTTTTCGATTTTTTTATCCTTAAGATTATTTCTAAGGAACTGACCCATGTTCTGCAATTGAAAAATAAGATTAACACCTAATCTTATTTCATCACACATAACCAGGTAATTATCTTTATCAGATTGTTTAATTACTTCAACATCATTTTTAGCTGAAACTGACTCTCCAAAATAAGATGGATAATAGTAATCTAATACGAACTCATCATCCTCATTATAAACGCCTCTAAGAACGAGGCCCACATTATCAGCTACCATACATCTAAGTTCAACAAATTGATTTCCATCAAGATCTATTGCAGACTCATGATAATCAGGCCTAAGTCTTATTTCCTGGAGAAGATTTTCCAAGGTCTTTTTATTTAATTTACTAAATCCAATGGCTGGCAAATATTGATGCATTAATTTCCACCTAGTGCTTGTTCTAATGCTTGCTCTTCTTCTTCTGCAAGCTGGATAATTGAATTTCCATCAATTATCTCTTTAACATAAGTATAACATCCTTCTCTAGAATGCATAGCATTAATTACAAATCCTGAATTATTCTCATTTAATAAGCAAAGTGAAAAGCTAAGCTTTCCTCCCATTTCATTAAATGCGTCGTATTTAACAAGACCAATTTTTTGGAAGCAATCCTTCATGTTTTTGAAGATTGTATCTATATTTCTCTCATTACTTGCATTAGCCTCAATAAGTTCATCAACCTGCTCAAGTCTATAAACTAATGTATCCTCTAATGACTTTGCATCGCTTCCCTGCATAAAGATTTTATATCTCTTTTTTAGCTTTGACATTTGTACAATGAAAACTATTAAGAGAATCATCATAATTAAAACTAAAGCTGCTAGTCCTATTACGATGTAATCTGTGCTAATTCCTACGTATTGTTCTATCATTCTTGTCTCCTACAAACAAATGTTCTATTTTATATTTTCAAGTAATTCTACTATTCTATTAAGCTCATCCTGAGAATAGTATTCAATTTCAAGCTTTCCAGATTTATTATCCTTAGCATTAATAAATACTTTTGTACCAAGTACGCTCTTAAGCTTTTCTTGTGTCTGATGATAAACAGCAGCTAACTGAGGATCTAATTCATTTGACTTGTTCTTCTTGTCAGCGCCCTTGTCATTTAATAACTTTTTAACTTCACGCTCAACATCACGTACTGACATTTTCTCATCAAATGCTCTTTCAGCAAATTCATACTGCTTATCTAAATCTGTGATTGAAAGCATTGCACGGGCATGACCTGTTGTAAGCTTATCATCAACAATCATGTCCTGAACTCTCTTATCTAACTTTAATAATCTAAGAGCATTTGTAATTGTAGTTCTGCTCTTTGATACTCTCTCTGCAACCTCATCTTGCTTTAACTTGAACTCATCAATAAGTCGAGCAAAAGCCATAGCCTCTTCGATTGGGTTTAACTGTTCACGCTGAATATTATCAATAAGTGAAATCTCAACGAACTCCTGCTCGCTAAGATTCATAATTGTAACTGGAACCTTTTTGAAACCAGCAATTCTTGCTGCTCTCCATCTACGCTCACCACCGATAATCTCATAATAGTTTCCACGGTCCTGAACAATAAGTGGATTTATGATTCCATGTATTTTAATATTTTCAGCTAAGTCCTGAAGCTTATCCTCATCAAAATTTTTTCTAGGCTGAAGCTTATTAGGCTCAACCTTATTAATATCTACTTCAACTGGTGCCCCATGCTGTTCTGGATTAACAGCAACTACACCTTCATTTTTATTAACAATAAGAGAATCTAATCCCTTACCTAATCCTCCCTTTTTTGTAGCCATTTTATAAATCCTTTCTTCCAATAATTTCTTTTGCTAAATTACGATAGCTCTCTGCACCTGTTGACTTTGAATCATAAAGATTAATTGGAAGTCCATGAGATGGAGCTTCTGCAAGACGTACATTTCTTGGAATAATAGTTTGATAAACAGTTGCATTAAGATTATTCTTAACTGTATCAACTACATCAGATGAAAGGTTTGTTCTTGCATCATACATAGTAAATACTACTCCATCAATCTTAAGTTTTGGATTAAGTCTTTGCTGAACTAAGTCGATTGTATGAATCAACTGACTAATTCCTTCCAGCGCATAATACTCACACTGAATAGGAACAAGAACTGAATCTGCAGTAGTCATTGCATTAATAGTTAACATATTAAGAGATGGTGGACAATCGATAATTACATAATCAAAATCATCCTTTACATAATCTACTGCATTTCTAAGAATATATTCTTTCTCATTAATACCAAGAAGTTCAATCTCAGCACCAGCTAAATCTACATTTGATGGAATAACTGTAAGTTTTGGAATATTTTCAACCTGATACATACATTCCTTGATGCTACATTGATCAAGAACTAAATCATAAACAGTGTTCTCACACTCATCCTTATCTAAACCAAGTCCACTTGTGGCATTTCCCTGTGGATCAGTATCAATTACAAGAACCTTTTTTCCTGCTTCAGCCAAGCAAGCTGAAAGGTTAATACTAGTTGTAGTTTTACCAACACCACCTTTTTGGTTGGCAATAGCAATTACTCTCTTCATTTAATTATCTCCCTCACTTTATTTTTACATTATCTCTTCAACTCTTAGAATTATATCATTCCAAAAAAATCAATTCTACCAAGAAAATCTGTTTGAATTACTACTCTTCTACACTATATTTACTAGA
The DNA here is from genome assembly GCF_015057185.1 of Pseudobutyrivibrio sp. Lineage (GTDB taxonomy): Bacteria > Bacillota > Clostridia > Lachnospirales > Lachnospiraceae > Pseudobutyrivibrio. Next base: position 25,741 of record NZ_SVEV01000015.1, read on the forward strand.
TATAGTAAATACTTTTCTATTGTAATAATGTTTCACGTGAAACATTATTAATATAAAATAGCAATATCTTGGAGTTGAATCAAAAATCTAAATACTATATTTTGTGTTTTATAAGAGTAAAATACAAAAATGTTTCACGTGAAACATTTCTATATATAGGTTAGTTATTATTTATATATTAGAAATAATATTATCTAATTCAATTTGAGCCCTATATGGGTCCAATAATATCAAACTTTTTATATTAGAAAGCTGTGCAATTAACTCACTTCGTACAATATCACATGAATTATCCTTGTTGATATTTGTTTCCTGTACATTAGAATCTTCTGTAAGTGTTTTGTCTTCTTCTTTCTTTTCTTCAACTTTTTCAATAACAGGCTTATTTAAAACAGCAGTATTATTAATCAATGCATTAACTTCTACTAATCTTCCATCGTAGAACTTCATTTGATTATTTTTTGAACTCATTTGACTATTTAAATCTTCAATAATCAAACGAACTTCTGCTGCCTTTTCATTATTTTTTGCATTAATATCTCTAGGAGATAATTCTTTAAAAACCGAATCATTAGACTGTTCAAGAATATCAAGAAACTTAGTTTCTTCTTTTATTTTTGTTTCTAATAAATCCATATCTTCTTTTAATTGGATTTTTTCAGAAATCAACTCTTCCTGATATTTTTTTAGGAAGTCATTAATCATATAACAATCCCCCATTATCTGTTTCATGTGAAACCATTACTTAAGTGGTTCCTTACTAGGTGTTCCAGCTTTTCTTGGATATGCCTTTGGAGTATTCTTTTCTTTATTAATGATAATAAAGGAACGATTAATATCTGTATTAGGCAATTTAAAATAAACTGGTTTATTCATGGAACCACCAAGTTTCTTAATAGCTGAACCTGAAGCATTTATCTCTTCAGTAATATCACCTGACTTATAGCTAATAAAATATCCATTAACTTTTACTAGTGGTAAACAATACTCTGATAAAGTAGATATATTAGCTACTGCTCTACTAACCACTAAATCAAATTGTTCTCTGTATATTTTATTTTTGCCAGCCTCTTCTGCTCTGGCATGTATAAGTGTTACATTATTTAAACCTAAAGCATCTACTACTTCCTGTAAAAACTTAATACGTTTATTAAGTGAATCTATAAGTGTAAACTTTAAATCAGGATAAGCAATAGCCATAGGAATACCAGGAAACCCTGCACCTGTTCCAAGATCACAAATATTTTCTACATCACTTGGTAGTACAGAACATATAGATAAACTATCAGCAAAATGCTTTACAATTACTTCATCAAATTCAGTAATAGCAGTAAGATTCATTACCTTATTTTTTTCTACTAATAATTCATAAAATAAATCAAGCTGCTGTATCTTTTTATCCGATAAAGTAAAATTCCATGTAGATAAAGTATCTACTAAATATGAATAATCTCTACTCATAAATCTCCTATTTCAAAAAAATGATATGTTTCAAGGGTATATAGAAGTAGGTTAAAATGCAGTAAAAGAAAACTGCATTTTAATCCCCTTTCAGGGGACAATACATTTTATTACATAAAATGTATTGCTAATACAGATTTAATTAAACTTGATGTTTAATTAAATCCTACCCTTAAAACTAACCCTTAAAAGTTTCTAAGTAAACTAAAAGTACAGAAATATCAGCTGGACTAACTCCAGATATACGAGATGCTTGTCCTATATTAGCAGGACGTAATTTAGATAACTTTTGTCTTGCTTCAATACGCAAACTAGGAATTTCCTCATAATTTATATTTTGTGGCAAAACTTTAGATTCCAATTTTTTGAATTGTTTTACCTGTTTTTCCTGTCTTGTAAGGTATCCTTCATACTTAATATAAATATTTACTTCTTCTCTGACTTCATCTGAAAGGTCTGGTCTCTCTGGATCAATAGGAGCAAGCTTATCATAATCCAGTTCAGGCCTTCTAATTAGATCAACTAACTTGATTCCATTTGATAAAGGAATACTTCCATATGATTCAAGAAGAGCTTGAACTTCTTTACGAGCACCAACGTTAATTTCTTTAACTCTGGCAACCTCTTCATTAATTAAACGTTCCTTTTCAACTACATGATCATAACGTTCTTTTGATAAAAGACCAACCTCGTAACCGATTTTAGAGAGGCGTAAATCTGCATTATCTTGTCTAAGTAAAAGTCTATACTCTGCTCTCGAAGTCATCATACGATAAGGTTCTTTTGTTTCCTTTGTAACCAAATCATCAATAAGAACTCCAATGTAAGAATTACTTCTATCGAGGATCATAGGCTCTCTACCCTGAACCTTTAATGCAGCGTTTATACCAGCAACTATACCTTGAGCTGCTGCTTCTTCGTATCCACTACTTCCATTAAACTGACCAGCAGCAAATAATCCATCAATATCTTTAAACTCAAGTGATGCTTTTAATTGAGTTGCTTTGATGCAATCATATTCAATGGCATATGCATTACGAACAAATTTACAATTTTCAAGACCAGGTACTGTTCTATACATTGCGTACTGAACATCTTCTGGCATTGAAGAACTCATACCACCAATATACATTTCATTAGTATTAAGTCCCTCAGGCTCAACAAAAAGCTGATGACGATTCTTATCTGCAAAACGAACAACTTTATCTTCAATACTAGGACAATATCTTGGACCAGTTCCTTCAATAACACCTGAGTACATAGGTGATCTATCTAGATTTGCTCTAATAATTTCATGTGTCTTTTCATTTGTATAAGTAAGATAACAAGGAACCTGTTCAATCTGAACATCTTCTCTTTTTGTACTAAATGAAAATGGAATAACTGGATCATCTCCAAGTTGAATTTCCATCTTAGAATAATCAATAGAATTACCATCAATTCTTGCAGGAGTACCAGTTTTAAAGCGGTTTAATTCTACATTATTAGCGAGTAATGAATCACTAAGATGGTTTGCTGCCTTTAATCCATTAGGGCCACAATGTTCAATAACATCACCATACAAACATCTAGCTTTAAGATATGTACCTGTACAAATTATTACTGCTTTAGAATGATAAGTTGCTCCAGATAAAATCTTTACACCACATACTTTATTATCTTCAACAATTAATTCAGTAACTTCTGCTTGTCTTAATGTAAGATTTTCTGTTTCTTGCATTGTTTTTCTCATTCTAAGAGAATAAGCAGATTTATCAGCTTGAGCTCTAAGTGAATGAACGGCAGGTCCTTTTGAAGAATTGAGCATCTTGGACTGAATAAAAGTATGATCGATATTAATACCCATCTGTCCACCAAGTGCATCAAGCTCTCTTACCAAATGACCTTTTGAACTACCACCAATGTTTGGATTACATGGCATTAATGCAACAGAATCCATGCTAACAGTAAAACAAATTGTATTAAGACCCATGCGAGCTGAAGCAAGAGCTGCTTCACAACCAGCATGACCTGCACCTATAACAACAACATCATAGGATTCTTCAACGTGTGACATAAGTACTCCTTTTTATGTATCATTTTTGTTGCAAATAAATTGCTCCTGACACAAAAAATTTTGCTTCGCAAAAGTTTTTTGTATCATTTTCCCATACAAAACTCAGAAAAGATTTTATTTGCTAAATCATCTTCTATTGTCTCACCTGTAATCTCCCCAAGGAAATTATAAGCATCCATTAAATCTATAGAAAAGAAATCTTCTGGCATCATATTATCAATACTTGTTAAAACATTTAAAAGACTATTCTTTGCATTTGATAAACATGCTGCTTGTCGTGAATTAGTAATATACAAAGTATCATCTGTTTTAACCTGACCTGAGAAAAACATATCAGTAATAGTAGACTCAAGTGTCTTCAATCCATCTAAGCTAACAGATGAGAAAGAAATAACAGGTTTATTATATTTTTTACATATATCTTCCTCGCTAATTACCGTATCGAGGTCAGATTTATTAAGCAAAATAATGACTTTTTTATCAAAAATCTTATCCATGATAAATTCATCTGCTTCATCTATTGGTCTTGAGGAATCAATAACAAATAGAATCAAATCAGCATCATCTATACAATCTAATGCTTTATCAACACCAATTTTTTCTACTATATCTTCTGTCTCTCTGATACCAGCTGTATCAATAATATTAAGAGAAACTCCATTAATAGTAATCTGTTCTTCCAAGGTATCTCGTGTGGTACCTGGAATATCTGTAACAATAGCACGCTCTCTTCTAGATAAAGTATTTAAAAGAGAAGATTTACCAGCATTAGGTTTTCCTAAAATTAGTGTATTAATTCCTTCTTTTAAAATATGACCAGAATTAAATGAATCAAGTAATCCATCGACAGATGAAATCAACTCTTTTACTTTGATAGATAGTTCTTCTGGATAACCAGTTAAATCATAATGCTCAGGATCATCGAGCCCAGATTCAATGTAAGCAGTTTCATAAATAATACTATCTCTTAATCCATCAATAATTTTCTTCAAAGAACCTGAAAGCTGTTTAACTGAATTTTTCATAGCTAGCTCAGAATTAGAAGAAATCAAATCCATAATAGATTCTGCTTCAGATAAATCAATTCTTCCATTTAAAAAAGCTCGCTTAGTAAATTCTCCTGGCTCCGCTATACGAGCACCAGCTTTTACTAATAAAGAAAGAACTTTTTTTAGAACTAAAATACCACCATGACAATCAATCTCAATAGTATCTTCAGTTGTATAAGAACGAGGTGCTCTCATAATCATTATAAGCACTTCATCTATAAGTTCATTATCATCATAAATATGTCCATATTGAATAGTATGAGTATCACAATCAACTAATTTATTTTTTCCACGAAAAATAGAATCCACTATTGTAAGGGATTCTTCTCCTGAAACTCTGATAATTCCAATACCAGAACTATTTAATGATGTTGCAATAGCACAAATTGTATCTGATTGGTACATTTATACCTCCAAACTATTCTTTACCTTGGAATAAATTCCAATAATTGAAATCTACTACAAGAAAAAGAAATAAAATATTTGCATTAACCTTATAATTAAAAATATAAAATAAAGATTATAAAGGGTTAGTCTAAAAATAAAAGACTAACCCTAAAAAATCAATAATTATTTCTTAAGAGTAATTACAACATAACGATATGGCTCTTCACCCTCTGAATGAGTTGTTACATTATTATCATTCTGAAGTGCAGAATGAATAATTCTTCTCTCATAAGGATTCATAGCTTCAAGAGTAACAGCTTTCTTTGTTCTCTTAACTTTGCTAGCCATATTTCTTGCAAGATTCTCTAAAGTTTCTTTTCTACGACGTCTGTAATCTTCGGTGTCAATTTTCACTCTTGTATAATTTTCAGAAGAACGATTAACAGCAAGATTTGTAAGATACTGAAGTGAGTCAAGAGTTTGACCACGTTTTCCAATCAAAACTCCCATCTCTGGACCAGCTAAATCAATACAAAGTGTATTGTCAGCTTCATCAAACTCCATTGAAATGTTAACTTCAAGCTGCATAGCTTCGAACACACCATCAAGAAATTCCTTAGCAACTTCCTTAGGGTCTTCTTCTGAAGAAATAACTACTTTAATTAAAGCATCTTTCGAACCAATTCCAAGAAAACCATTGCTTCCCTCTTCAATAACTTCGTATTTAATCTGATCAGATGTAACACCAAGCTTTACGGTAGCATTAGTAATAGCATCATCAACGGTTTTGCCCGAAAACTCAATATATTCCATTATTTAATTCCCCCTTATTTATTATTCATTTCGTTAAATTCTTTAACAAGATTTGCCTTTGAAGCAAGTGAACCAGAAGCTGCTTTTGATCTAAATTCATCAGCCTTCTTTAGAACCTCAGCATCTTCATTAACAAGATTTGCTTTTTCTGACAAAGTCTTCTTTGTATTCATACGAGCTGCATCATAAATCTGAGCCTGACGAATACCACGCTTTTCAGCTTTTTTAGCGGCCTTTTCTTTATTTGCTTCAATTATGCTCTCAAGATCAATTTTTTCAAAATGCTTGTTAAGGAAGAACTGTTGTACAGTACGAATAACAGCACCTGCAATCCAATAAAGACCAAGACCAACAGGAACAGTAAATGCAATGAATAATGACATAAGTGGCATCATAAGATTCATTGTCTTCATCTGAGCAGCCATCTGATCAGACTGACCTGCCGTTGAATTAACCTGACTAATCTTAATGTTAATCATCTGAGAAACATAAGAAATAATAGGAATAAGTAACGCTGCAATAATTAATCCAAAATTCTTATTATCTGACCATGCAGTCTTAATAAGATTGAGTGGTGTATCAGAAATGTTAAGAATAAATAAATAATTAATGTGTGAAAGCGCGCTAGTAACTGAATGAATTGAATCAGTTAATGAAGGGAAATTTGAAATAACCTCATCCCAGCCTGCATCAGGAAGCTTATATAAAACATCAATAAAATAATTCTTTAAAGCATCACCTGTAGCAGAAGAATCAAAAGTAACAGACTTTACATAAGTATCATGAATAGTCTGCATAACTTCTGCTGCTCCATCAGTTGCAGCAATACCATCAACTAATCCAGAAAAAATATTCTTTACAGAAGTAATATAACCAGGAACATTATAGAAAACTCTATAAAGTGCAAATAAGATAGGCATCTGAATAAGCATGTATCCACATGAACCAGTCATTGAAATACCATACTTGTCATAAAGTGCTTGAGTCTCATTTTGCTGAGCCTGCATAGAAGCCTGGTCCTTTTTACCTTTGTATTTATCCTGAATAGCTTTCATTTCAGGTTGCATCTTACGAGTAAGGACAGCGAATTTCTGCTGCTTATAAGTAAGAGGGAACATCAAAATATAAATTACAAAAGTAAAAACAATAATTGTAAGAGCTATATTTTCAATTCCAATATTAGAAAGTAAAATATAGATCTTGTCCATAATCCATCCAAGAACCTTAGCGATAGGTCCAAGAATGGAACCGTTGTACGCGGTTAATAAAAGTTCGCTCAATGTAAAACCTCCAGTTTTTAAGGAACCGGATCATAACCACCATGTGAAAAAGGGTTACAACGAACAAGTCTCCAAAGAGTAAGTGCACCACCCTTAACTGCCCCATGCTTTTGAATGGCCTGCAAACCATAAGCTGAGCATGTAGGGCAATATGGGCACTTTGTAGTCTTCATTGGAGACAAATATTTTTGATATAACTTGATTAAAAATATAAATAACTTCTTCAACATAATAGAAACGATGATTCCATTTTATTTACGAGTTACCTTGTGAAGATTTGCAAGATGAAGGAGAGATTTTTCAATCTCCGCGAAATTAGCAGATGCCGCAGCTTCTCTTACAACGACTACAATGTCCAAACCACTATTGAACATCTCTTCATTTAGTCTATAACTTTCTCTTATCAGTCTCGTCAAATGATGCCTAACTACTGAATTTCCAACCTTTTTACTAACAGAAATTCCAATTCGATTTCGATCTGTATTATTATGGTAAATATACATAACTAACTGGCGGTTTGCTTTAGACACACCTCGTCTGTATACCAAAGTGAAGTCTTTATTCTTTTTAAGTGATTCACTAAATTCCATAACAATTATTTTCCTTTAAATAGAAAGAAAGACCACATGGTCTGTGGCCTAAGCTGATAATTTCTTTCTTCCTTTTGCACGTCTAGCAGCAAGAACCTTACGTCCACCTGCTGTGCTCATTCTAGATCTAAATCCATGTACTTTGGATCTCTGTCTCTTTTTTGGTTGATATGTCATCTTCATAATATATCCACCTCCTCTTTATGAGAAAACATCAGTTGAAATTATATAGTGAAAATCTTATAAAGTCAATAAAAAATGAACTAATTAAATATAGAAGTAACTGTGGATAACTAAAAAACACAATATCTAAATATAATGCTAAAAGTTAAATACTAAATATAGTAAAAAATCTCAAAAAATTTTTCTAATGTTATCTACATACTGTGGATAACATTGTGGATAAATGTTAATTATTCTCATTTTATTCACATTGAACAAATAAAATACCTTAAAATAGGCAATTATTTTGTGGATAACTTTATTTTATAGCTGTGGATAAGTATAATTTCATTTTTAAAGCCCCAAATTTAGAAAATAAGCCATTTTATGTTTTAAACAATCCCCTACACCATTTCATAGTAAATATTGCTAAAAAGGCTTATTTAGTTTAGAATATAAAATAGTTTAAAATGTGGATAAAAGGGAAAATATATGGAAGAAATTGTTAAAAAATGGGATGAAATCCTTACATATCTAAAGAATGAATATGCAATCACAGATGTATCTTATGATTCTTGGATAAAACCTCTTGAATTATTTCAAATAGAAGATAATAAATTATATCTTACATACAACGGTGATCAAAATCAAATGACATTAGGTTACGTTACTAGAAAATATGCTACTCCACTTATGGTTACAATAGCAGAAATCACCGGAACAAAATTCGACGAAATATTAGTTATTTCCCAAGACAATGCTAATCAAATTAAAAAAGAAAAAAATCTTGAACATATTAATATAGAAGAAATTCATCCAATCGAAAATAAAAGTATTGGAAATTCAACTATTAATCCAAAGTTTACATTCGACAATTTTGTCGTAGGTAGAAATAACAGATATGCTCAATCAGCTGCATTACTTGTTGCTGAATCTCCTGGAGAATTCTACAATCCTCTTTATTTATATGGAGGACCTGGACTTGGTAAAACTCACTTGATGCAGGCCATCGGAAATTTCATTCAAAAACAAAATCCAAATGCTCATATTTTATATGTAACTTCAGAAGAATTTACAAACGAAGTTATTGAAAACATGAGAACTACCAATAATGCTACAGCAATGCAAAAGTTCAGAGATAAATATCGAACTGTTGATGTACTAATGGTAGATGATATTCAATTTATAATAGGAAAAGAAGCAACTCAGGAAGAGTTTTTCCATACCTTCAATGCTTTACATTCTATGGGTAAACAAATTGTCATTTCATCAGATAAACCTCCAAAACAAATGGAAACTCTTGATGAAAGATTCCAATCAAGATTCGATATGGGTCTTATGGCTGACATTGGTTATCCAGATTACGAAACAAGAATGGCAATTCTTAATAAAAAGATAGAAGAAAAAGGATTTACCCTTGATGAATCTATCAGAAAATATATTGCTGAAAATATTCAATCAAACGTTAGAGAAATCGAAGGAGCTTTAAATAAACTTATTGCATTCTCTCGCCTTGAAAAAAGTGAAATCACAATGGATATTGCTGAAAGAGAATTACAAAACTTTATTACTCCTAACATTTCAAGAGAAATTACTCCACAATTAATTATTGAAGTAGTTTCAGAACATTTCAATCTTACTGTAGATCAAATGGCATCTAAAAATAGATCTAATAATGTAGCAAGACCTAGACAGATTGCCATGTACTTATGTAATACAATGACTGATTCTTCTTTACAGGCAATTGGATTACTACTAGGTGGTAGAGATCATTCAACAATTATTCATGGAGCCAATAAAATTGGTGAAGAAATTGAAAAGGATGAAAACACAAAAAACCTAGTTGAAACAATAAAAAAGAAAATCAATCCAAACTAATATTGTTTAAAACTTGTTGATAACAATATGGATAACATGTTAGTAAGCTGTTTAAATCATGAGGATAATTTTTCAAAACAAAATTACTCCATTTTTTATTCACAAATTATCCATACATTATCAATAGATAATTCACAGTTTTTTAGAAGTTATTATTCCATGTTTTACGTATAGATACTGGTGTTTCACAGTTATATACATATCCACAGCCTATAAGAATAATACTTAGAATTTTAAATATATTATTTTTATTTTTAAGAAAGGGAGCAATCAAAATGAAAATCACATGTCAAAAGGCAGACCTTAATAAAGGTGTTAATATTGTTTCTAAAGCAGTACCAACTAGAACAACAAAGGCAATACTTGAATGTATTCTTATTGATGCATCTTCTGGTGAAATCAAACTTACAGCTAATGATTTAGAATTAGGTATAGAAACAATCATAAATGGAACAATTATAGAAAGAGGTATTATTGCTCTTGATGCAAATTTCTTATCAAAAATCGTTAGCAAGCTTCCTGATACAGAAATTACTATAGAAACAAACTCTTCATTTGAAACATTTATTAGTTACGAAAAAGCTGGAAATAAACAAAGAATCATTGGTAAACCAGGTGATGATTTTCCATATATTCCAGTAATTCAAAGAAATCAAGCTATTACTCTTTCTCAGCTTACATTAAAAGAAATTGTAAGACAGACAATTTTCTCAGTTGCTGATAATGATACAAATAAACTTATGACTGGTGAGCTTCTTGAAATTAAAGATAACAAGCTTAAAGTTGTAGCTCTTGATGGTCATAGAGTATCTATTAGAAATGTTGAACTTAAAAATCCAACAAGTGATGTTAAGGTTATTGTTCCAAAGAAAACTCTTAATGAAATTATCAAAATTATAGATGGTGGAATTGATGATGAAGTAAGAATTTACGTTACTGATAGTCACATCATATTTGAATTTGATAAAACTACTGTTGTTTCAAGAATTATAGAGGGTGAGTTCTTTAAAATCGAACAGATGCTTTCTGATAACTACGAAACAAAAATTAGAATTAATAAAAAGCAATTATTTGAAGTTATTGATCGTACTACTCCTTATGTTCATGAAGGAGATAAAAAGCCAATCATTATCAATGTATCAGATAATATTATGTCACTTTCAATATCATCATATAACGAATATATGACTGAGGATATTGATATTGACAAAGAAGGCAAGGATATCATGATTGGATTTAATCCAAAATTTGTTATGGATGCCCTCAAAGTTATTGATGATGAAGAAATTAATCTTTATATGTTAAATTCAAAGACTCCATGTTTTATTAAGGACGATAATGGATCATTCATTTACATCGTACTTCCAGTAAACTTCAATAATCCAGGAGCAAATTAGAATTATGGATACTATTCAAATTAGAGACGAATTTATTAAATTAGGTCAACTATTAAAGTTAGCAAATTTAGTAGAGTCTGGAGCAATGGCAAAGGAAGTCATTGAGGAAGGACTTGTAAAATATAACGGCGAGGTTGAAACTCGCCGTGGTAAAAAGGTTTACCCTGGTGATGTTGTTGAATTTAATGGTGAAAGCGTAACAGTAACTAATGATAATTAAATCCATTGAACTTGAAAATTTTAGAAATTATGATTCATTAAATATTACTTTTGATGAAAATACTACTATTCTTTTCGGGGACAATGCGCAAGGAAAAACAAATATTTTAGAGGCTGCCTATATTAGTGGTACTACAAAATCCCATAAAGGGAGCCGTGATAAAGAAATAATAAAGTTTGATAAAACAGAAAGTCATATCAAAACAATTATTTCAAAAAATGAAAGAGATTATCAAATTGATATTCATCTTAGAAAAAATAAATCTAAGGGAATTGCTATTAATAGAGTTCCAATTAAAAAGGCAACAGATTTATTTGGACTAATTAATATAATTTTATTTTCTCCAGAGGATTTGAATATTATTAAAAATGGTCCTTCCGAGAGAAGAAAATTTATGGATGCTGAGCTTTGTCAAATTGATAAGATTTATCTTTCGGATTTATCAAATTATAATAAAGCACTTAATCAAAGAAATGCTCTATTAAAAGAGATTGTATATAAGCCAGATTTAAAAGAAACTCTTTCAATTTGGGATGAGCAGCTTATTAATTATGGCAAAAAAATAATCACAAGAAGACAAGAATTTATTAATGATATCAACATTATCGTAAAAGATATCCACTATAAGATAACAGGTGGCAAAGAAAATATAGATGTTAGCTATGAGCCAAACATCGAAGATATATTTTTTCTTGATGAATTAGTTAAAAACAAAGAAAAGGATATGAGATTTTGCCAGACTTCTGTTGGTCCACATAGAGATGATATTAAGATTACAGTTGATGGAATTGATATTAGAAAGTATGGAAGTCAGGGACAACAACGTACTTGTGCTCTCTCATTAAAGCTTTCAGAAATAAAATTAGTTGAAAATACAATTAATGATAAACCAATTCTTTTATTAGATGACGTTTTATCAGAGCTTGATAAAAATAGACAAAGCTATTTGCTAGATAATCTTGTTGATACTCAAACAATTATTACTTGTACTGGTATCGATGAATTTATAAAAAACAGATTTAGTTTAAATACAGTTTACAATGTTAAAAACGGTTCTATAGATTTAATTACGGAGGAACTAAATGAGTAAAGAAGTTAATCAGGAATATGGTGCGGACCAAATACAAATCCTTGAAGGTCTTGAAGCTGTTAGAAAAAGACCTGGTATGTATATTGGTTCTACATCTGAAAGAGGTCTTCATCACTTGGTTTACGAGATTGTTGATAACGCAGTAGATGAAGCACTTGCTGGATTTTGTACCCATATTCAGGTAACAATTAATCCAGATAATTCGATAACAGTTATTGATGATGGACGTGGAATTCCTACAGGTATTAACAGTAAAGCTGGAATACCTGCTGTTGAAGTAGTATTTACCGTTCTTCATGCCGGAGGAAAGTTCGGCGGTGGCGGCTACAAAGTATCAGGTGGTCTTCACGGTGTAGGTGCTTCTGTTGTTAATGCTCTATCTGATTGGGTAGAGGTTGAAATAAAAAGAGAAGGCAAAATCTTTAAGCAGAGATATGAGCGCGGAAAAACTATGTATCCACTTAAAGAAATTGGCACATGTGATCCAAAAAAAACTGGTACAAAGGTTACTTTTAAGCCAGATGGAACAATTTTCGAAACTACAATTTTTGATTTTAAGACATTAAAGGTTAGACTTCGTGAGACAGCATTTCTTACAAAGGGTCTTCGTATTACTCTTACAGATGCAAGAGAAGAAGAACCAAAGGAAGAAAGCTTCCACTACGAAGGTGGTATTAAAGAATTTGTACAATACATAAATCGTGGTAATGAAGCACTTTACGATGAAGTTATTTATTGCGAAGGTACAAAGGACAATATTTACGTTGAAGTTGCTATGCAGCACAACGATGGATACCAAGATCAAGCATACAGTTACGTTAATAATATCGTAACACCAGAAGGTGGTACTCATCTTACTGGATTTAGAGGAGCTCTTACAAAAGTATTTAATAAATATGCTAGAGATAACAAGATTTTAAAGGATTCTGATCCACAGCTTGAGGGTGATGATATTCGTGAAGGTCTTACAGCTATCATCTCTATCAAAATTGAAGAACCACAGTTTGAGGGACAGACAAAGCAAAAGCTTGGTAACTCAGAAGCTAGAGGTGCTGTTGATGCTATAGTTTCAGAGCAACTTACATGGTTTTTAGAGCAAAACCCTACAATTGCTAAAAGTATCTGCGAAAAATCGCTGCTTGCGCAGCGAGCAAGAGATGCAGCTCGTAAAGCTCGTGATCTTACTCGTAGAAAAACAGCTCTTGAAGGAATGTCTCTTCCTGGAAAACTTGCAGATTGCTCAGATAAGGATCCAAAGAACTGTGAAATCTTTATCGTAGAGGGTGATTCCGCTGGTGGTTCTGCAAAAACTGCAAGAAGCCGAGCAACACAAGCTATTCTCCCACTTCGAGGCAAAATTCTTAACGTAGAAAAAGCTAGAGAAGATAGAATTTATAGTAATGCCGAGATTAAGGCTATGATTACTGCCTTCGGTACAGGTATTCATGAGGACTTTGATATCACAAAGCTTCGTTATCACAAGATTATTATCATGACTGATGCCGATGTTGACGGTGCTCATATTGCAACACTTATGCTTACTTTCCTATACAGATTTATGCCAGAGCTTATCAAGCAGGGTTACGTTTATCTTGCTACTCCTCCACTTTACAAGTTGGAGAAAAATAAAAAAATCTGGTACGCATATTCTGATGAGGAATTAAATAATATTCTTACAGAAGTTGGTCGTGATAATAATAACAAAATTCAGCGATACAAAGGACTTGGTGAGATGGATGCTGAGCAGCTTTGGGAAACAACAATGGATCCAGAGAAGCGTATCTTAAAGAGAGTTGTTATTGATGATGAGGATGCTTCTGAAATTAACGTTACATTCTCTACTTTGATGGGTGATAAGGTAGAACCAAGACGTGAATTCATTGAAGCTAACGCAAAATACGTACAAAACTTAGATATCTAAATTTTTCAAAAAATTTTCGGGCTTCGCCCGTAGAAAGAAAAAAGGAAAAAGATGGACGACAAAATTTTTGATAATATTCATGATGTTGATCTAAAAGCAACCATGGAAACAAGCTACATTGATTATGCCATGAGTGTAATTGCATCTCGTGCTCTTCCAGACGTCCGAGATGGATTAAAACCAGTTCAACGTAGAGTTCTTTTCTCCATGATTGAATTAAATAATGGTCCCGACAAACCTCACAGAAAATGTGCTCGTATTGTCGGTGATACAATGGGTAAATATCATCCTCATGGTGATAGTTCTATTTATGGTGCACTTGTCAACATGGCACAGGAGTGGAACACACGTTATCCACTTGTAGACGGACATGGTAACTTCGGTTCTGTGGATGGTGATGGTGCCGCTGCCATGCGATACACAGAAGCACGTCTTTCAAAGATTTCCATGACTATGTTCGGTATCAATTACAAAGATGATAAATTCACCACTGGTAAAGATATCGACATGGATGGCGTTGATTTCATGCCAAACTTTGATGAGACAGAAAAAGAGCCAACAGTTCTTCCAGCCCGCTACCCTAACCTTCTTGTTAATGGCACAACTGGTATCGCCGTTGGTATGGCTACAAACATTCCACCACACAACCTTCGTGAGGTAATTGGTGCTGTTAATAAAATTATTGATAACCAAATTGAGGAAGATAGAGACACTGAAATCGAGGAACTTCTTGATATAGTTAAGGGTCCTGACTTCCCAACAGGTGGTGTAATTTTAGGAAAGGCCGGAATTGAAGAAGCTTATCGTACAGGTAGAGCTAAAATTAGAGTTCGTGCTGTTTCTGAAATTGAGCCAATGGATAATGGAAAGAGCAGAATTGTTGTTACAGAGCTTCCATATATGGTTAACAAGGCTCGTCTTATTGAAAAAATTGCCGAGCTTCACAAGGATAAAAAAATAGATGGTATCACAGATCTTCGTGATGAATCATCTCGTGAAGGTATGAGAATTTGTATTGAATTACGTCGTGACGTAAATCCTAATATTATTCTCAACCAGCTTTATAAGCATACTCAGTTACAGGATACTTTTGGTGTAATTATGCTTGCTCTTGTAGACAATCAGCCAAAAATCCTTGGACTTAAGGATATGCTTAAGCACTATCTGAATCATCAAAAGGATGTTGTTACACGTCGTACAAAGTACGAGCTTAACAAAGCTGAGGAACGTGCTCATATCTTAGAGGGATTACTTATTGCCCTTGATAATATTGACGAAGTAATTCAAATTATCCGTAATTCTAAAGATGTTGCTACAGCAAAGCTTACATTGATGGAGCGTTTTGGTCTTTCAGATGCTCAGGCACAGGCCATCGTAGATATGCGTCTTCGTGCTCTCACAGGCTTGGAGCGTGACAAGATTCAAAATGAATACAACGAATTACAGGTTCTTATTGGAAAATTAAAATTGATTCTTTCAGATGAAAAGGTTCTTCTTGGTGTAATCAAGACAGAAATTACAGAAATTGCTGATAAATATGGTGATGACAGACGTACATCAATCGGATTTGATGAGTTTGATATCAGCATGGAAGACATGATTCCAGTTACAAATACAGTTGTTACATTTACAAAGCTTGGATACATCAAGCGCATGAATGAGGACAACTTCAAGGCTCAACACAGAGGTGGCAAGGGAATCAAGGGCATGGAGACCATCGATGAAGATTATGTTACTGAAATGCTTATGATGTCTTCTCATGATTACCTGCTCTTCTTCACTAACAAGGGCCGTGTATATCGTATCAAAGCATACGAGATTCCTGAGTCAAGCCGTACTAGCCGAGGAATTGCAATTGTTAATATTCTCCAGCTTCAGCCTGATGAAAAAATCACAGCAATGATTCCTGTTGAGGATTATCACGAGGATAAATACTTATTCATGGCAACAGCTGATGGTTTTGTTAAGAAGACAAAGATTACAGAGTACGAGAATATCAGGAAAAACGGACTTACTGCTATCACTCTTAGAGATGATGATAAGTTAATTGAGGTTAAACTTACTGATGGTGCCGAGGATGTTATCATGGTAACAAAATATGGCCAGGCTATCAGATTCAGTGAAACAGAAGTAAGACCAACAGGTCGTGCTACTATGGGTGTTATCGGTATGAACCTTTCTGCTGATGATGAAATCATAGGAATGCAGATGATTTCTCAGGGTGAAAGCCTCATGACTGTTTCAGAAAATGGTCTTGGTAAGTGCACTTTAATGACAGAGTTTAATACAATACACCGTGGTGGTAAGGGTGTTAAGTGTTACAAGATAACAGAAAAAACTGGAAATCTTATCGGTGCAAAGGCAGTCGAAAAAGATGACGAGGTAATGCTTATTAACACAGCTGGCACAATTATTAGAATACCAGTTGATGGTACTGCTCTTCTTAGCAGAATCACCTCAGGTGTTAAGTTAATAGATTTAAAAGAAAATACTAAGTTAATTAGTATTGCAAAAGTTAGAAAAAGTGATACAATACTCTCGGAAGAGGTTGAAGAATTAAATGAAGATTCAACAACTGAATCATAAAAGTGAGTAATAGCGATGGAGCTGTTAGGAAAGTGACAGCTCCTATTTTGTTGGATTTTCTCACTTTAGTCATTTAAAGTGGCGATACATTGAAGCGATAACAGGATAATATAATGAAGAATATTAAGACCCAAGATATTACTAACGCAATAAAGGAAATGTGCATTGAGGCAAATCATTATTTGTCCGAAGACATGACTAAGAGATTAAAGGATGCTGCAAGTAAAGAAGAATCTGAGCTTGGAAAGAAAATTCTAAATCAACTTCAAGAAAACCTAGATATTGCTGACAAGGAGCAAATCCCTATTTGTCAGGATACTGGAATGGCAGTTTTCTTTGTGGAAATTGGTCAGGAAGTTCATATTGAAGACGGTTTATTAACAGATGCTATTAACGAAGGTGTTCGTCAGGGTTACACCGAAGGATACCTTAGAAAATCAGTAGTTGGTGATCCAATTGAAAGAATCAATACAAAAGATAATACACCAGCTATCATACATTACAACATTGTGGCAGGTGATAATCTTAAAATCACTCTCGCCCCAAAGGGATTTGGTTCAGAAAATATGAGCCGAATATTTATGCTAAAGCCAGCTGATGGTATCGAAGGCGTAAAAGAAGCTATTCTTACAGCAGTTAAGGATGCAGGTCCAAATGCTTGCCCACCAATGGTTGTTGGTGTTGGCATCGGAGGCACCTTTGAAAAATCAGCACTTATGGCAAAAGAAGCACTTACTAGAAAATTTTCAGCAAGACCTTCTATTCCTTGGGTAAAGGACCTAGAAGATGAAATGCTTGAAAAGATAAATAAACTTGGTATTGGTCCAGGGGGACTTGGTGGTACTACTACTGCTCTAGCAGTAAATATTAATACTTATGCTACTCACATCGCAGGACTACCAGTTGCTATTAATATTTGCTGTCATGTAAACAGACATACAACGAGGGTACTTTAATGGAGCAAAAAATTACAACACCAATAACATCAGAAGTTACTTCTAAGCTTCATGCAGGGGATTATTGCTACATAACTGGCGAAATATACGTAGCAAGGGATGCCGCTCATGGCCGAATGAATGAAGCTCTTAAAAAGGGAGAGGAATTACCAATTCCAATTGAAAATTTAACAATATATTACATGGGACCATCACCTGCCCGTCCAGGCAGACCAATAGGTTCCGCAGGTCCTACTACGGCTAGCCGTATGGATAAGTATGCACCAACTCTTCTTGATCTTGGACTCAAAGCCATGATTGGCAAAGGAAAAAGAACAAAAGAAGTTATCGATGCAATAGTTAGAAATAAGGCTGTTTACTTCGCAGCAGTAGGTGGCGCTGGAGCACTTTTATCTAAATGCATCAAATCTTCAGAGGTTATTTGCTATGACGATTTAGGGGCAGAGGCTATTAGAAAGCTTTATGTAGAGGACTTTCCAGTAATTGTTGTTGTAGATTCTGAAGGAAATAACCTTTATGAAACTGCAATAAACGAGTTTAAAAGGGTATAAAAATCTTTAGACAAAGATTTTATATAAAGAAAGAAATAGAAAAGGAGTATTTACATCGTGGTAAAATATGTAGTAAAGAGAGTCTTACTAGCTGCTGTTACAGTAGTAATCATTAGTTTGATTACATTCTTTGCTATGAATGCTATCCCAGGTGGACCATTCAACAAAGAAAAGGCTGTAAGTGAACAGGTTATTAAGCAATTGGAGGCAAGATATAATTTGGATAAGCCTCTTGGAGAGCAATATATAACATATATGAAAAATATTGCTCATGGTGATTTTGGAGTTTCCCTCAAAAATAACCGTGAGATTAGTGATATATTTGCAGAGAGTTTCCCAATTACAGCAAAGGTTGGTTTGATTGCAGCTGCAATAGCTATATTCTTAGGAATTATACTTGGTTCAATAGCTGCGCTTATGAGAAATAAGTGGCCTGATAGAGTAATTATATTCTTTATCACCATAGTCACATCCATGCCATCCTTCGTAATTGCAACATTACTACTCTACTATTTTTGTATGGTGCTTGGATTGTTCTCAGCATTTTCAGCTGGTGAAAACATGACTTTACTTCCAGTAATAGCTTTATCACTTTCTCCTATGGCATATATTACTCGACTTACAAAGACTTCAATGCTTGATGCTTTAGGTCAGGACTACATTCGTACAGCAAAAGCAAAGGGTGTTTCTTCAAGAAAAGTTATTTTCGTACATGGACTTAGAAATGCATTAATTCCAGTTATCACTTATGTAGGACCAATGATAGCAAGTATTCTTACAGGTTCAATGGTGGTAGAAGCAATTTTCAATCTTGGTGGACTTGGTTCAAAATTTGTTAGCGCTATCACAAACCGTGATTACACACTTATTATGGCAACAACATTGTTCCTTGCTGTAATGATGGTAATTGCAAACCTTATTACAGATATCGTTTACAAATTCGTTGATCCTAGAATTAAACTTGACTAAGAAAAAGGAGTTATTTGCATGAAAGAGAATTTTGAGAAAGCGCCTTTCTCTGCACAGATTAATCTTAGCAAGTTTTCTATGCAGGATTTTGAAAAGGCCACAGATGAAGAGAAAAAACAGCAAGATGTAATGGGCGAGCCTACTACATTCTTCAAAGACAGTATGAGACGTCTTCGTAAGAATCCACTTGCTATGTTGTCAATTTTTATACTTTTTTTACTTGTATTAGTTATTATTTTTGCTCCAATAATCGTACCTTACGGATATGATGACATTGTAAAAGGAACTGCTAACTTGCATCCATTTGAATATAGTATGTCAGAGCAAAAAGCAATCGATGCTGGTGAATCAGTATTCCCACACATTTTTGGAACAGATTCTCTTGGTAGAGATTATTTCATCCGTGTTGTATACGGTGCCAGAGTTTCACTTATTGTTGGTATTTTTGCATCAATCCTTGTACTTATCATTGGTATGCTTTACGGTTCAATCTCAGGATACCTTGGAGGCAAGGTTGACCTTGTAATGATGAGAATTGTAGATATTATCTATTCTCTTCCAGATATGTTACTTATCATCCTCTTATCAGTTGTACTTAGAGAAACACTTGGTGATTTCATTAAGGGTACTGTATTAGAGAAGCTTGGAACAAATATGATTTCGTTATTCATCGTATTTGGATTATTGTATTGGGTAAGTATGGCCCGTCTTATCAGAGGTCAGATTCTTACAATAAAGCAAAATGAATATGTTTTAGCTGCTCAGTGTATCGGTACATCAACAGCTCGTACAATCAGAAGACATATTTTACCAAACTGCTTATCAGTAATTATTATTACTACTGCCCTTCAGATTCCATCAGCAATCTTTACAGAAAGCTACTTGTCATTCCTTGGACTTGGTGTTTCGGCTCCAATGCCTTCACTTGGTTCACTTGCAAACGAAGCAAGATCAGGTATGCAGACATATCCTGAAAGATTGTTGTTCCCAGCATTTGCAATCTGCTTGATTGTACTTGCATTAAACTTATTAGGCGATGGTCTTCGTGATGCATTCGATCCTAAGTTATCTAAGTAGAGGTGGTAGAAATGGCAGATTATAAATACATTTTAGAATTAAAAGATTTACATACCACCTTCAAGACAGAGCGTGGAGAGGTATGTGCAGTAAACGGTGTAAATTTTGCACTTGAGCCAGGAAAGACTCTTGGAATCGTAGGTGAGTCTGGTTCTGGTAAATCAGTTACTGCTTATTCAATTATGCAGATTCTTGCCGACAACGGTAGAATTTCCGGCGGCGAAGTTTTATATAAGGGTGAAAATATCGTTGATTGGAGCCAAAAGCAGATGGCTGGCTTCAGAGGAAAATGTGTATCAATCATTTTCCAGGATCCAATGACATCACTTAACCCAGTATTTTCAATCGGTTATCAGTTAAAAGAAGCAATTCTTCTTCACACTGACAAGAAAAAATCAGAAGCAACAGAAAGAGCAAAAGAGCTTCTTTCACTTGTTGGTATTAATGAGCCAGAAAAGAGACTTAAGCAGTATCCACATGAGCTTTCAGGTGGTATGAGACAGCGTGTTATGATTGCTATGGCCCTTGCATGCGAACCAGATATTCTTATTGCAGATGAGCCAACTACTGCTCTTGACGTTACAATCCAGGCACAGATTCTTGAACTTATGCAAGAGCTTCAGAAAAAGCTTGGTATGGCAATCATCATGGTTACACATGACCTTGGTGTAATTGCTTCTATGTGCGATGAAATTATTGTTATGTATGGTGGTAGAGTTTGCGAGCGTGGTACAGCAGATGATATCTTCTACGCTCCTGCCCACGAGTATACAAAGGGACTCCTTCGTTCTATTCCTACAAAGTCAAATAGCAAGGAGCGATTGGTTCCTATCGGTGGAACACCAATCAATCTCTTAAACATGCCAGATGGTTGTGCTTTCTGTCCTCGTTGTGATGAGGCAATGAAGATTTGTCTTAAGGAAAAGCCAGAGGAAATCAGAATTAGCGACACACACATGGCATCATGCTGGATGAATATTAAGAATATGAAGCAGGAGGAAGTAGTAAATGAGTAGCGAGAATATTTTAGAAGTAAGCCACTTAAAGCAATACTTCCCAATTAAGAATGGTTTTAGAACAGTTCCTTTAAAGGCTGTTGATGATATTTCTTTTTCAATCAAGGCAGGTGAGACACTTGGTCTTGTAGGTGAATCAGGTTGCGGTAAGACTACAGTTGGTCGTACACTTCTTAGACTTTATCAGCCAACAAGTGGTCGTATTGTATTTGATGGTGATGTACTTTTTGATAGCGAAAAGAAAATTGATGTAAACATGCATCCATATCGTAAGCAGATGCAGATGGTATTCCAGGATCCATACTCATCTCTTAACCCACGTATGACAGTTGAAGATATTATCGGTGAGCCTCTTGATGTTCACAAGCTTTACACTTCTAAGGCTGAGCGTCATAAGAAAATTATTGATTTAATGGAGACTGTAGGACTTAATGCAGAGCATGCAACACGTTATGCTCACGAGTTCTCTGGTGGACAGCGTCAGAGAATCGGTATCGCAAGAGCTCTTGCAGTAGATCCAAAGTTTATCGTTTGTGATGAGCCTGTATCTGCTCTTGATGTTTCAATTCAGGCACAGGTTGTAAATATGTTTGAAGATTTACAGAAGGAAAGAGGTCTTTCTTATCTGTTTATCGCTCACGATTTACTTGTTGTACAGCACATTTCTGACAGAATTGCAGTTATGTACTTAGGACACATGATGGAAATTGCTGATGCAGATGAGCTTATGGATAATCCAATTCATCCATATACACAGTCACTGCTCTCTGCTGTTCCTATTCCAGACCCAGAAACAGCTAGAAAGAGTCAGCGAATCATCTTAGAGGGTGATGTTCCAAGTCCTCTTAAGATGCCTAGTGGATGTCCATTTAGAACACGTTGTCGTTATGCTACAGAGCAATGTGCTTGCGAAATGCCACCATTTACTGACAGAGGTAATGGTCACATGGTAGCTTGTTGGAATAAGTAGAAGGTATTTTATGGTTTCCATTCCATACGGAATTGAAATAGAGATTAAAAATTAGGAGGGATAGTATGAAGAAGAAATTAGTCTCTTTAGTTCTTGTTGCTTCTATGGCACTTGGACTAATCGCTTGTGGTAAGTCTGCTTTTGATAATAGCGGTGATGGCTCTACTACTGGCAAAGCACCAGAAGTGCAAACAACAAAGGAAGACAAGACAACTCTTAACATTTGGTTAGCTTCAGAGCCAGCTCACATTGATCCAGCTCTTAACTCAGCAGTTGATGGCGGATGTCTTGCAGTAAATTCATTCGAAGGTTTAATGCGTTACAACGCAGACGGAATGCTTGAGCCAGCTTGTGCTGAAAGTTATGAAGTATCAGAGGATGGTCTTACATATACTTTCACTATGCGTGATGGTTTGAAGTGGTCTAATGGGGAAGATTTAGACGCAACAGACTTTGTTTACTCATGGAAGCGTGCAGCTGCTCCTGAAACAGCAGCAGATTACAGCTACCTTGCAGAAATATTCCCAAGCTTCACATATGAAGAAGGTCTTGGTGATGAGGATGTAGTAGCTTCAGAGGATGGAAAGACACTTACAGTTCATCTTAAGTCAGTTTGCCCATATTTCCTTGACTTATGTGCATTCCCATTCTTCTTCCCTGTAAATGAAGAAGCTGTTGAGGCTTCTAAGACAGCTGATGATCCAATTGGTTCATGGGCTAATGATGCAGGTGAGAACTTTGTATGTAACGGTGCTTACAAGCTTACATCTTGGAATCATGATTCAGATATGACATATGAGAAGAATGATTACTACTGGGATGCTGATTCAGTATCAGTTACAAAGCTTAACGTAATGCTTACAGCTGAAAACACAGTTGCTTATACAGCATATCAGACAGGTGACCTTGATTTCATCGATGATATTCCAGTAGCTGAAATGGCAGCAGCACAGACAAGTAGTGAATACCATGTTCTTGACCAGCTTGGAACATACTACATGAGCTTTAACTACAACTCAGATATGTTCGAAAACCTTGGTCTTGATGAGGAGCAGGCAAAGGTATTCCGTCATGCTATCGCTCTTTTAATTGATCGTGAATATATCATTGAGACAGTTGCTCAGAATAATCAGGTACCAGCTGATTCATTCATCCCTGCAGGTTGCTCTGATGGTAACGGCGGAGAATTCAAGGATAAGAGCTATTTCTCAGCTTCATCTGAGGATTATGAGGCAAACGTAGAGGAAGCTAAGCAGCTTCTTGAGTCTATTGGACTTTATGACACAGCTTCAGATGCTTTAACACAGGATATTTCATTCACATACCTTACAAACAACATTGAGAGCCACGTAAAGATTGCTGAATGTATGCAGGCTGACCTTGCAGTAGTTGGTATCAACATGAACATTGAGCAGGAAGAGTGGAACGTATTCCAGGAGACACGTAAATCTGGAAACTATGATGTTGCTCGTGAAGGTTGGGTAATGGATTACAATGATCCTATCAACATGCTTGAAATGTACACAACAAATTCAGGTAATAACAATCCACAGTTTGGTAAGGACTCTAGCAAGGATCTTGATTGGGAATACTATGACAATCTCGTAGACGAAATCAGAACAGAGTCTGATCTTGCTAAGCGTGCTGAACTCATGCATGAGGCAGAGGATTACCTTATGGACACATGGTGTATCGTTCCTATTTACTACTACAATGATCCATACATGGTAAAGGATTATGTAAAGGGCGTATATGGTACTGTTGAGGGAATGAAGTACTTCTATCACGCACAAATCAATTAAAATAAGCAGTTATGCTTATTTTGATTGATTCACGGAACAGCTCTATTTCCGAAGGAATATACAATAGCTGTTCCTTCCCGTAGCCTTGTATTTGCTAAATTATTTGACTTGAAAATTTTTTGGGGAAATCA
Source organism: Pseudobutyrivibrio sp. (assembly GCF_015057185.1). Classification (GTDB taxonomy): domain Bacteria; phylum Bacillota; class Clostridia; order Lachnospirales; family Lachnospiraceae; genus Pseudobutyrivibrio. Next base: position 50,103 of record NZ_SVEV01000015.1, read on the forward strand.
TAAAGATTTCCCCAATTTATTGTTGACAATGGTGCATTACTCTAGTAGAATAACACTTGCGTCAAACAAATAAAGGAATTACCTACAACTTTGGAGAAGTACTCAAGAGGCCGAAGAGGCGCCCCTGCTAAGGGTGTAGGTCGGGCAACCGGCGCGAGGGTTCAAATCCCTCCTTCTCCGTGCTTGATTTATTTGTTAGGCTATCTCAGCAAATGCGGGAAGGCAATTTACCGCTTTGCGGATAAATTATTTTCTTTTGGTGCCATAGCCAAGTGGTAAGGCAAAGGTCTGCAACACCTCTATCACCAGTTCAAATCTGGTTGGCACCTCTTTCAAATCCCTCGACCCTAGTAATGGGGGCGAGGGATTTTTGTTTATAATGAAATATACTAACTATTGAAATAAAGTAAGGAGGAAATGCAATGACGATTTATGACGAGTTAGTAGCACGTGGCCTCATTGCTCAGACAACAAATGAGGAAGAAATCAAAAAATTAATTAATGAGGGCAAGGCAACTTTCTATATCGGCTTTGATTGTACAGCAGACAGCCTTACAGCCGGTCACTTTATGGCTCTTACTCTTATGAAGAGACTTCAGATGGCTGGAAATAAGCCAATCGCTCTTATCGGCGGTGGTACAACTATGATTGGTGACCCATCAGGTCGTACTGACATGAGAAAGATGCTTACTAGAGAGGATATCGATCACAATGCTGAGTGCTTCAAGCGCCAGATGGAGAGATTCATCGATTTCTCTGATGACAAGGCTCTCATGGTAAACAATGCTGATTGGTTACTCAACCTCAACTACGTAGAGCTTCTTAGAGAGGTAGGTGCATGCTTCTCAGTTAACAATATGCTTCGTGCAGAGTGTTACAAGCAGCGTATGGAAAAGGGACTTTCTTTCCTTGAGTTCAACTACATGATTATGCAGTCTTATGACTTCTATTACATGTTCCAGAAATACAATTGTAACCTTGAGTTTGGTGGTGATGACCAGTGGTCAAACATGCTTGGCGGTACTGAGCTTATCAGACGTAAACTTGGCAAGGATGCACATGCTATGACTATTACTCTTCTCACTGATTCACAGGGCAAGAAAATGGGTAAGACAGCAGGAAACGCTGTATGGCTTGATCCTAACAAGACTTCACCATTTGAGTTTTACCAGTACTGGAGAAATGTTGGTGACGCTGATGTTCTTAAGTGCATCCGTATGCTTACATTCCTTCCAATCGAAGAAATAGAAAAGATGGACACTTGGGAAGGTGCACAGCTCAACGAGGCAAAGGATATCTTAGCTTACGAGCTTACACAGATGGTTCACGGTACAGAGGAGGCTGACAAAGCTAGAGAAGCTTCTAAGGCACTTTTCGCTGGTGGAGCTAATTCTGAGAATGTTCCAACACATACACTTACTGATGCTGATTTCAGAGATGGAAAAGTAGACATCCTTCAAATCTTAGTATCAGCTGGTCTTTCAGCTAGCCGTGCAGAGGCTCGTCGTAATGTTCAGCAAGGCGGTGTTTCTGTTAATGGAGAAAAGGTTTCAGACCCATTTACAGTTTATGAAAAATCAAATTTTGAAGAGGAGTTTTTACTTAAAAAGGGTAAAAAATCATTTTGCAAAATTGAAGTATAAATAAAAAAGAAAGGACTCAAATATTTATTATTTGTTCCTTTCTTTTTTATATAGCCACAAAAATAAAATTTAGTTTGTTATAGCATAATTGAACGACTGTGTGGTATAACATATTAGTCGACAAGGAGTCGACGAAGTATTTTATGTCACGGAGGACAGAATAATGTTAAAAACAGAAACTTGGTTACCTACTGGAAATAGTAACCAAACAAATAGTCGTGAGACTATACAATCTATAGCAGTACTTGAAAGAAATCAAGTGGATGAAATGGAAAGTTCAAGTGTCGATTTTGGACAGGCAGTCACTTTGGAATTGAGTGAAAATTATTTCAGAGAAAGAACTGCTAAATCCTCAGCTATGCTTATGGAAAGTAAAGCAGTTGCAAGAATTCTAAAGGTAGGAAGTAAGGGTGAGGATGTTAAAAAGCTTCAACAAAATCTAAATACTTTAGGTTATAAAGTAGGGACACCTGATGGTATATTTGGAGATGGAACAAAGAAGGCAGTTATGGCCTTTCAGAAGGCAAAGGGACTTACAGCTGATGGTATTGTAGGAACGGGTACACAAAATGCAATCACAAAGGCTCTAAAAGAGAAGAAAGAAGCTAACATTGGAATTCTCAAAGTAGGAAGCAAGGGAACAAAAGTTACAGAATTACAGAGAAATTTAAATACTTTAGGATATAATGCGGGAACTCCAGATGGAGCTTTTGGAAATGGTACAAAGAATGCAGTTATTTCATTTCAGAAGACATATGGTTTAAGTGCAGATGGAGTAGCAGGTAAGGCAACACAAGATGCTATATCTAACGCAGTTTATAAAAAAATACATGGTGTACTGTCAAAAGGGCAAGTAAGTAACGATGTAAAAAATTTACAGAGTGATTTAAAGACTTTAGGGTATTTATCTAGCTCAGCTGATGGGGCTTTTGGGGCTGGAACAGAATCAGCAGTAAAAGCCTTTCAGAAAAATCATGGTCTAACCCAAGATGGTTTGGTAGGAAGTGAAACTAGAACAAAGATTGTTGTAGCTGTGAGAGAAAAAAAAGAAAGAGAAAATAAGATTCTTAAACTAGGAAGTGAAGGAGATAAAGTAAAAAATCTGCAGAATAGCTTAAACTCGTTAGGATATAAAGCAGGCACAGCTGATGGTCAGTTTGGTAGTGGGACGCAGGATGCAGTAATCAAATTTCAAAAGACATATGGATTAACTGCTGATGGTCAAGCAGGTCCTAGTACGCAAGAGGCTATAGCAAAGGCATTAAACTATAAAAATAATAGAGTTTTATCAAAAGGGCAAATTAGCAACGATATTGCTTCGCTTCAAAACGATTTGAAAACACTAGGATATCTTAGTAGTGCAGCAGATGGAGTGTTTGGTGCAGGAACAGAGGCTGCTGTTAAATCATTTCAAAAGAATCATAAGTTAACAGTGGATGGACTGGTAGGTAGTTCAACAAGAAATGAAATAACAGCAACTGTCAATAAAAAGAAAGCATCAGGCAGTGTTCTTAAAATTGGTAGTACGGGTTCTGAAGTAGAGAACTTACAGAATACGTTGAAGTCTATCGGATATGAAATCAGTGACGCAAAGGGAAATTTTGGTGATTCGACAAAATCAGCTGTAATAAGCTTTCAAAAAGCGATGGAGCTAACTCCTGATGGACAAGTTGGTGAGTACACAAAAAGCGCGATAAATACATCCGCAAATCATAAAAAACAGGGTTCAATAGCTAGAGGACATTATGGAAGTAGTGTATCTGCATTGCAAAGAAATCTAAAAAAGCTGGGCTATTTCAAAGGTTCTATAGATGGCTCATACGGAAAGAATACTGAAGCGGCAGTTAGAAGTTTTCAAAAAGGAAGAACAAATGAGACTGGCGTAGCAGATATGACTACTGTGGCTGAGGCAATAAAAAAAGTAGCGGAAATTTCTGCAGAAGCGGCAGAACATATAAATAAAGGGACGCTTAGTGAAGAAGGGTTTAAACTATTAGCAAACTATGAAGCAAGTGATCACACAAAATATGATGATAATGGTAATCCAGTTTCAATTCAGATTATAGATGCTGGTGATGGTTGCTATACAATTGGCATTGGAAATACAGTAAAGAAAGATGATAATGCTAAAATAGCAGAATATAAAGAAAAATACGGTATTGATGTCACAGCAGTAGACTCATATGTTGATATAAATACTTGTTATAAAATATATGATGATAATCAGAATCATTATGTTGGAATTGTAAAGAATCTATTAGAAAGAACAGGATATAAAGCATCACAAAATGAGTTTGATGCTTTGGTAATTTCTGTTTATAATCGAGAGACTTTAGGATCAGAAAATCATGCTTTAGAGACTTTACTTTCCAAAAATAGTAAGGATAGAGATGAATGGGAAAAAGTAATAATGGACGATTATAAAGAGGGAACGTCATCGTCAAAGTGGGAACGTTTTCATAATGGATGGAATAATAGAGTATTAGATGAAATAGAATTATTCTTTGATGGGGATTATGAAAGAAATCATTAGTGAAAACATATTGATTGTACACACCTATTACTATTAATATAGAACTACTAAAATGATGAATAATTTAGAATTAATTATCTATAGTTGATTCAAGTAGATAATCAAAAACGATTAAAGGGCGCATGAATAATCTTTATTCGTGCGCTTATGTTTATCTTCTAGGAGGAAACATTTTAAAAATGAAGAAAAATATAATAATTCTTTTATGTTTCATTATAGGTTTAAGTGTAATATATATCAGAGAGAATACCAACGATACTGATGAAAGCCAAAATGAATATATAGCTGATGTGAGACCAACTCAAGTAGACATATGCAATCCATCAAGTGAAAGTATTAAAGAAAATATCAATGCAAGTGATTTAGAATCGCTATATAATGAAATATCGATTGTTGAGAATGCAGACAACTTTATGGGTGAGTGGCATAGCATTGAGCAAGAAGGTACGCATTCAGGAGATATTAAAATAACAAATCAGACGAGTAAAGGATTTAAGTTTGATGGTACATTTTACTATCATCATGGTGGGATTTCAAATACAGAAGATGCTCCTAATATAGGCGATGCAAGTGGCAATGCGTATTTTGTAAATGAAAATTTAGCGATATGCAATAATATTAAGGATGTAGATTGTGCCGAATTAACAAATGGATATGATGGATATGCAGTATTCTACATATATGATAATCAATTACATATATGTACTGATGGAGTAGTGGGTCTTATGGGCGGAAATGTTACAATGGATGGAGTTTATTCTAAAGATTAGGATTCACTGATAAAGATGATCCTAAAAAGTGAGGGTTAAAATGGAAAGTATTATAGAAAGTTCATATGTTTTTTTCTTTGACTGGGAGTATGATTTATTAAAATGGTTTCAGAGTATTCATAATTCGCTACTAGACTTTATAGTTCCAAAAATCACATTTTTAGGAGATGCTGGTTGGTTTTGGATAGCTGTTACTCTCCTACTGCTCATTATTCCATCTAAGAGAAAAATTGGATGCCAAGCAGCAGTAGCCTTGATTCTTACAGCGTTAGTTTGTAATGTAATACTAAAACCATCAATTATGAGAGCAAGACCATGCTGGATTGAATCAGAAATTGAATTGCTTGTTAAAATTCCAAAAGATTATTCTTTTCCGTCAGGTCATTCAAACGCAAGCTTTGCAGTTGCAACATCAATTTTCATGAGAAATAAAAAGCTTGGAATTCCTGCAATAATACTGGCGGCAGCAATTGCCCTAAGTAGATTATACGTCTTTGTTCACTGGCCTACAGACGTACTTGCTGGTATAGCAATTGGTGTATGCGGCGGCATTATTAGCTACTTTATTGTTAACTTCCTATACAAGAAATTTGATAAGAAGATTGACGTGGTAGGTTAAATATCTAGTATCACAAATAGTAAAAGGAGTCATGATATGAGTATATTTGACATTTTTCTCTTAGGAGTAGGACTGTCTATGGACGCATTTGCGGTAGCTATATGCAAAGGTCTTGCCATGAGAAAGGTAAATAAAAAACAGATGCTAGTAATAGCACTATTTTTTGGCGGATTTCAGGCATTAATGCCTTTGATTGGATGGGCACTTGGAACAACATTTGCTAAAATGATTGTAGCTTACGATCATTGGATTGCATTTATATTGTTAGGATATGTAGGTGGAAAAATGGTCATCGACGCCATTAAAGAGTGGAAAGAAAAAGATACTGTTGATGAAATGGATCCACCCCTTGATTTTAAGGAGCTTACTCTTTTAGCCATTGCAACTAGTATTGATGCATTAGCCTGTGGAGTAACATTCTCGTTCTATGATGATTTCAATATTTTACGAGCAATTGGAATCATAGGATTAACAACATTTGTGTTATCTATGGTTGCAGTTTACATCGGTAATATTTTCGGTGATAAATTTAAGGCCAAGGCTCAATTATTGGGCGGCATTATTTTGATTTTCCTTGGAGTTAAAATAGTTTTAGAACATACAATGGGGATTGTAATAGGTTTTTAAGGAGGACATAATGATTGAATTTTTTTCAACTATACCAGGAGCTATATTACTTTTGGTTGTAGGTTTTGTATTTTTGATTAAAGGAGCAGATTTTTTTGTAGAAGGAGCATCTGCCATTGCAAAAAAGCTTAAGGTACCATCACTTGTTATTGGTATGACAATCGTTGCAATGGGAACATCTCTTCCAGAGCTTTCTGTTTCTGTTACAGCATCAATTGCTGGTAGTAATCAGCTTGCTATAGGAAATGTAGTAGGATCAAACATTTTTAATTTAATGGTCGTTCTTGGTAGCTGCGCACTCTTCTCTGCATTAGATGTTGCAGACGACACAATTAAAAAGGACTTTCCTTTCTCAATTATTTGTGCACTTGCGTTAGTGGTTTTAGGATTTACAGGCAAGACACTTGGTCATATAGATGGTGTGATTTTGATAATTGCATTTGTTGTGTTCCTTTATTCAATGCTTAATGCAGCAAAGAAATCTCGTAAGGAAGCAGCTATGCTAGCTGAGGAAGATGTTGAAGAAAAAACTGTTGATTTACCAACTTGGCTTTGCATTATATACATAGTTGGTGGAGCTGTTGCAATTAAATTTGGTGGTGACTGGGTTGTAGAATCATGTACTACTCTCGCACTTAAATTTGGAATGTCAGAGACACTTGTTGGACTTACAATAGTAGCCCTTGGAACATCTCTTCCAGAGCTAGTAACATCAATTGTGGCAGCTAGAAAAAATGAGCTTGATATGGCTATAGGAAATGTTGTTGGTTCTAATATTTTTAATATATTACTGATACTTGGAGCAGCATCTGCTATCTCACCTATAACATTCCTTGCAGTAAATGCGATTGATGCATCAATTTTAATCGTAATGTCGGTTATAGTTTGGATTCTCTGTGCTAAAAAGAAAAAACTCAATAGACCAGATGGAATACTGATGTTAGTCCTTTACGTTGCGTATTTAATCTATATTATCATCCGTGATGGCGGTATAGCATAAAACACGTACTTGTGATAAAATCAAAAGGTTTAAAGGTTTTTTTATGCCTGAAGGGAGGTAATGGTATGGGAATATTTGATGATATTTCAGATAGCATCGCAAATACAACTAGGGACCTTGGCAAAATGGCCCATAATGCTGGAGATATGACAAAGCTTCAGTATGACAAAAAAGTTAAAGAAAATGAGCTTATAAAGCTCTACGAAAAGCTCGGTAAAAAGTACTACGAAGAGCACAAAAATGATGATAGCGAGCAAATAAAAGAGATTACTGCTGTTCGCCTTAGAATAGAAGAAATCAACAACGATATTATGGCACTTAAAGGTGGCGTGGCATGTCCACGTTGTGGTGCATTAGTTAAAAATGGTTCTAGATACTGCAGTGCATGCGGGGAAAAAATAGAAGATATTTTTGAAGAGTAGGAGTTTATAGAAATGGGAAGTAAAGGCAATTATTACATTACTACAGCGATAGCTTATACATCTGGTAAGCCACATATCGGAAATACATACGAAATCGTACTTGCAGATTCAATAGCACGTTTCCGTCGTCAGGAAGGATATAATGTTTTCTTCCAGACTGGTACAGATGAGCATGGTCAGAAAATTGAGTTAAAGGCTGCTGAAGCAGGTATTACACCAAAGGAATTCGTCGATGACATTTCTGGTCAGGTTAAGTCTATCTGGGATTTAATGAACACATCTTATGACAAATTCATCCGTACAACAGATGAGGATCATGAGAAGCAGGTTAAAAAGATTTTCAAGAAGCTCTATGACAAGGGCGATATTTATAAGAGCTCATACGAGGGACTTTACTGTACACCATGTGAGTCTTTCTGGACAGAGTCACAGCTTGTAGATGGCAAGTGCCCAGACTGTGGTCGAGAGGTTCAGCCTGCAAAGGAAGAAGCATATTTCTTCAAAATGAGCAAATATGCTGATAGACTTATTGAGTACATTAATACACATCCTGAATTTATTCAGCCTGTATCACGTAAGAACGAAATGATGAACAACTTCTTACTTCCAGGACTTCAGGATCTTTGCGTTTCACGTACATCATTTAGTTGGGGTATCCCAGTAGATTTTGATCCAAAGCATGTTGTATACGTATGGCTTGATGCCCTTACAAACTACATTACTGGTATTGGTTATGATTGTGATGGTGATTCTACAGAGCAGTTTAAAGCATTCTGGCCTGCAGACCTTCACCTCATCGGAAAGGATATCATCCGTTTCCATACAATTTATTGGCCAATCTTCTTGATGGCACTTGATCTTCCACTTCCAAAGCAGGTATTTGGTCACCCATGGCTTCTTACAAAGGCTGCTGACGGTGGCGATGACAAGATGTCAAAGTCAAAAGGAAATGTTATCTATGCTGATGAGTTAGTTGATTTCTTCGGTGTAGATGCTGTAAGATATTTCGTTCTTCACGAGATGCCATTTGAAAACGATGGTGCTATCTCATGGCCACTTATGGTTGAGCGTGTAAACTCAGACCTTGCAAACACACTTGGAAACCTTGTTAATCGTACAATCTCTATGAGCAACAAGTACTTTGGTGGTGTTGTTGAAAACAAGGGAGTAGCTGAGGATGTTGATGCAGATCTTAAGGCTGTAGTTACAGGCACAGTTAAAGCTGTTGAGGACAAAATGGCTGAGCTTCGCGTAGCTGATGCTATCACAGAAGTTTTCAATCTCTTCAAGAGATGTAACAAATATATCGATGAGACAATGCCTTGGGCACTTGCAAAGGACGAGGCAAAGCAGGATAGACTTGCTACTGTTCTCTACAACTTAGTTGAGGGAATTTCAATCGGTGCTACTCTCCTCAAGGCATTTATGCCTGAGACATCTGAGAAGGTTCTTGCTCAGATTGGTGCAAAGGAAATCCCTTACGACGAGCTTTCTACATTCGGCCACTATGTAAGTGGAAACAAGGTAACAGAGACTCCAGAGATTCTCTTCGCTCGTCTTGACCTTGATGAGGTTATGGCTAAAGTAGCTGAGCTTCATCCAGCACAGCCTGAGGAAAACTCTGAGGATGAAGAAGGCATCGATATCGAGGCAAAGCCTGAAATCACATTCGACGATTTCATGAAGTTACAGTTCCAGGTTGGTAAGATTGTTTCTTGCGAAGCAGTTAAGGGCTCTAAGAAGCTCCTCTGCTCACAGGTTAAAATTGGTTCACAGACAAAGCAGATTGTTTCCGGAATCAGCAAGCACTACTCTCCTGAGGAAATGGTTGGTAAAAAGGTAATGGTTCTTGTAAACCTTAAGCCTGCTAAGCTTGCAGGTGTATTATCAGAGGGTATGCTTCTTTGCGCAGAAGACGCTGAGGGCAATCTTTCACTTATGACACCAGAGAAGCCAATGCCTAGTGGAGCAGAAATCTGCTAAGAATAAATGAGGTTTTGAATGATTTTTGAGACACATGCTCATTATGATGATGAGAAGTTCGACGAGGATAGAGTCGAACTTCTTTCTCATTTATTGAGAGAAAAAAATATAGGAAAAATTGTAAATGTAGGCGCAAGCTTTAGAGGCTGTAAGGATAGTCTTTCACTGGCTGAAACATATGATAATGTATATGCTGCACTTGGTATTCATCCAGAAGAAATCGACGATATGTCTGAGGAAAATTTAAACTGGATAAGGGCAAATTCTGCAAATCCAAAGGTGGTAGCCATAGGCGAAATAGGTCTTGATTACTACTGGGTAAAGGATGAAGAAGGCAGAGCAAAGCAACAAGAATGGTTTGAAAAGCAGTTAAAGCTTGCAAAAGAAGTGAAACTACCTGTAATTATTCATTCTAGAGATGCCGCAGAAGACACTTTTAACACAATTAAGAGGTATAATACACAGAGTGACAAGGGTATTGTCCATTGCTATTCTTACTCAAAAGAATTAGCATTAGAGTATGTAAAGATGGGCTGGTACATAGGTGTAGGTGGCGTTGTCACCTTCAAAAACGGCAAGAAGTTAGTCCAAACCGTAGAGGCTATTCCTATTGAAAGCATCGTAATTGAAACAGATTGTCCTTATATGGCTCCAGAGCCATTTAGAGGTCAGCGCAACTCATCAGAATATCTAAAGTACGTAGTTGAAAGAATTGCAGATATTAAAGGAATGTCTTCTGAAGAAGTGGAGAAAATAACATACCAAAATGCGCTTAATATATATAAAAAAGTAAAGGAATAATATGGCATATTTAAGTAATCCAACATATACAAAGGCGGTCCTAGAAGCTCATGGATTTTCCTTTCAAAAAAAATACGGACAAAATTTTCTTATAGATGGTAATGTTCTTGATAATATTATTGATGCAGCTGGCATAACAAAGGACGATTTTGTTTTAGAAATTGGTCCTGGTATTGGAACAATGACACAACGCTTGTGTGAGGAAGCCAGAGAAGTTGTTGCTGTAGAAATAGATAAGACGTTGATTCCAATTTTGGATGATACTCTCTCAACCTATAAGAACTGGTCAGTAATTAACGAGGATATTTTAAAGGTAGACATCAATAAATTAGCATTAGAAAAAAATGGCGGTAAGCCAATTAAAGTAGTTGCTAATTTACCATATTACATTACAACTCCAATCATAATGGGATTATTTGAAAGTCATGTACCTCTTGAATCAATAACAATCATGATTCAAAAGGAGGTAGCTGATAGAATGCAGGAGGGACCTGGTTCAAAAGAATACGGTGCTCTCTCACTTGCAGTTCAATATTATAGCAATCCGGAAATCGTATGCGAGGTACCACCAAGCTGCTTTATGCCACAACCAAAGGTATCAAGTACTGTAATTACTCTAAAATGTCATAATGAGACACCAGTACAGTGCGATGAGAAATTATTATTTCAGATAATCAGAGCTTCCTTTAATCAAAGAAGAAAGACTCTGCAAAATGGATTGAGCAACGGTTTACATTATTCAAAAGAAGAAATATCAAAAGCTATTGAGGAGGCTGGTTTTAGTCCAACTATTAGAGGTGAGGCACTTTCTCTAGAGGAATTTGCAAAGCTCACTAATATTCTAAAACAGTACTAGAGCGTATAAATTGGAGAGCAGACGTTATGGATGTTCGAAATTATAGTAGAGATGTTCAAATTCTCATAAGCGAAATTCAAAATAATAGAGGTAAAGACCCAACAACAGTATTGTCTGCCTGCGATAAGCTACTTGCTTATGGCAAAGGAATTAAGGACGATGCTCTTGTTGGCTATGCCTTTTTTTCAAAGGGTGAAACCTATTATCTTTTGAATGACGCAACTAATTTTTACGCTCAAATGATTTCCTGCATGGGCCCTATGGAGCATGTAAAAGAATGGGGTTACGTAGCTATGGCCAATAACATGCTTGGCATAGTATCGCTAAACCGCGGAAATGCGCCATTTGCCCTAGATTATTTTATTAAAGCAATTAGCATCTGTCAGGACTATTCTCTACCTGACATAGAGTGGATGATTCATATGAATTTAGGCTCCTTGTACCTAAATATTGAGGAGTATCAAAAATCAATTTCCCACACAGAATTAGCATATAGGCATCTCATGGATAACCCTTCAGAAGACGGTTATTTAGAGAATATGACAGCAATACTACTTGGTATGGGTCGTGCCTATTTAAAACTTGATAGAGAAGATAAATATCTTGAAATAGAAAAAAAGCTGAAAAATGAGTCTTTACCATATCTACATGAGATGGATAAAATAGTCATTTATTGTCTTTTTGCCAGAATTCATCAGGCTGTAAATGAGGAAGAAGCTCGAGATTACTGGATTGATATGGTTAATAAGCATACAAGTACTAGCATGCCAATTATGGACGTGTTTGATGATTTTTATGATTACTTAAAAATGCTTTTATCCATTGAAAAGTATGATGACTTTTTCAAATCCTACGAGGTCTTAGATGAGCTGACAAAGCATACATCTATTAAGAACCTTGAGAGAAAGCTTTTAACATTAAAAATCAGATATTACAGAAGGGTTGGCCAAATCGAGGAATATAAAATCGCTTCTGTCCTCTTCTTCGAGCTATCTGAGTTTATGGAACGAGAAAATCGATTGATGGTAAGCAACATGATCGTAATGAGAAATTCGTATATGGAGCTTACACAAATCAATCGAAAAGTTGAGGAAGAGAATACATTTTTACAAAAACGTTCAGAGACAGACCCATTAACAGGGATGTATAATAGACTGAAGCTTAATGAGTATAGTGAGGAAGCCTTTGAAAATGCACTGATTAACCGTGCAACTATTGCTGTAGAAATATTAGATATTGATTTTTTCAAGCAATTTAATGACAATTACGGGCATCAGGCTGGCGATGACTGCATTAAGCGAATCGCCGATAAATTAATGGGAATGGCTACTCAGCCTGGCATTTTTACAGCCAGATACGGTGGGGATGAGTTTGTAATCATCTATGAGGGCTTTACTGAGGAGCAGGTCTTAGAAAAGGCCAATGCCCTTAGGAAAAGTATTTATGATGAAAACTGGGAGCATAAATTTTCGCTTTCTGATGATAGAGTCACCATTTCACAGGGAATCTGCTTTGGCGTGCCTAAAAGGGATGCTAGCATGTTTGCATACCTACAGTGCGCAGACAAAATGCTATATGAGGTAAAGCAACAAAGCAGAAATAATATCAAGCTTTGTAACACATCAGATAATAAGTAATAAGGGACAGATAATGAAAACAGTTAGAAGAATATTTTTTGATGATATACTTAGTTTAGTAAAAAACTTCTTTGCGTTGGTAATAGTTGTCGGTATATGCTTGTTACCGGCACTTTATGCATGGTTTAATATCTTTTCAAATTGGGATCCATACGGAAGCACTGGAGCCCTTAAAATTGCGGCAATTTCTTTAGACGAAGGATTCACAGATGAAAATGGAGAATATCATAATCAAGGCGATACCATAATTGATAATCTTCATGAAAACAAATCTGTAGATTGGCAGTTTGTGGAGTCTTCAGATGCTGCAATTGAAGGTGTTTACAGTGGTGATTATTATGCAGCAGTTGTAATTGATAAAGAATTTACTTACAACATGTATAACGTTCTTACAGAGGAGGTCAACAGGCCTACCCTCCACTTCTATGAAAATCAAAAGAAAAATCCAGTTGCAACAAAAATATCAGATACAGTAGTTCAAACTGTTCAGAACAATATCAATGTTGCCTTTACAGAGGTTGTAGTCAGTGAGCTATTCTCTAATGCATCAGAGGTTTCTGAAGAATTAGAGGAAAAAGGTGGCGTTGATGCAGCACTTGATAAGCTAAGAAGCCTTAGCGCAGATTTAACCAACTATCAGAACACGATAAACTCAATTATTGAAAATGATGCAGCTTTACAAATGGCCCTTGCGCAAGCTGAAACCGATGCATCTAATTTGCAGCAGCAGGTACAGTCCACAGCTAATGCTATAGCAAGTACAGGAAAGGTATCAGCCAATGCAGCAACAACCATTGCTAGTTACAGTAATGATGTTAATAGTGCAATTGATACAATTAATGCGGCTTCAGATACAATGGGTCAGCATTTAGATGCAGCAGCCATTGCAGATAATGCTGTTAACGCCGCAACAGAATTAAAGAAAGCATTATTAGATTCCCTTTATATAGAGAAAATAGTTGCCAATTTGCCAAATGAAATAGGCGACAATGTTATAACCGAGAAAAAGCAAGAAATTATTTCTAAGCTTCAAAATATTGAAACTGTAATTTCTAATGTTACACAACCACTTCAGGCAATATCCGATGCCTTAGGAGCTTTGGCAGAGAGATTAAGCAATTCAGGCTTTTCTGGTATTGATGACGAAACCTTGGCCTTATTGCTTAAATACAATATTATTACTCAGGATCAGGTAGATGCTATAAAGAAAATACAGGATGTTGCAGGCCAGCAGCAGGCTGTTCAAGATTTAATTACAAAGATTAATCAAACTAAAACTGAAATAGATAATGTTATTGCATTAGTAAATGGAATCAATTATGAAAATATTGACACAAGCAATATTGAAGACAAAATCGATAAAATTAATGCTATAGACGTAAATACCTTAGCACTTGCTGGTGCAGATCAGCTTAAAGCAATGGCTAATAGTGCCAAAAGTGAAGTTGGAAACGTTGAGAATCTCATAGGCAATGATTTAGCAACCAAATTAAAGGAAGGTCTTACTTCCCTATCTGGAACTCTTAACGATACAAATGTATTATTGAATTCTGTGGGAGAAACCTTTGGTAATCTTACAGTTATGTTTTCAGCTATAGATAATACAATTGACTGTGCCAATACAAGCTTGGAGAAAACAAACGAGGCTATTGTATATGTAAATGGCAGATTAATAGATGTTATTGATGATGTGGAAAGTGCAGCTTCTAATGAAAAAATGGGCGTACTTGTAAATGCATTATCAGGTGATCCAGAGACATATGGTCAATTCTTTTCAACACCAGTAAGTGTTGTAACTGAAGCCGTTTATCCAATAGAAAACTACGGCTCTGCGGTTGCACCATTCTATACCACTTTAGCATTTTGGGTAGGAGCACTTATCCTTACTGCAATTATTAAAATTAAACCAGATAAAAACAAATATCCAGATGCGTCTCAGAGACAATTATTCTTTGGAAGATATGTCTTATATTGGGTATTAGGACAGTTACAAGCAGTTATAATTGTGCTTGGAGACTTATGTTTACTACATGTACAGTGCTTGCATCCATGGCTTTTCATGTTTGCAGCCTCAGTGACTGCCACCACATTTACAATTCTTATTTATTCCTTGGTTGCAACTTGGGGAGATGTAGGAAAGGCTCTTTCGGTAGTAATCGTTGTAATCCAGATTGCAGGAAGTTCTGGAACTTACCCTATTGAGCTCTTACCAGACTTTTTCAAAAAGGTTTATATTTTCTTCCCATTCCCTTATGCAATAAATGCAATCAGAGAGTGCTTATGTGGACTTTACGAATTAGACTATCTCAAGAACTTAGGATGCTTATGTATCTTTATGATAGTAGCATTGTTTATAGGCTTATTAGTTCGAATTCCATTTGAACCAATAAATCACTATATGGAAGAACGTATGGAAGATACGGAGATGATGTAAATGGATAATAGCAAAGAAAAAATATTATATGAAAAATTTATAGATTTACAGGAAGCAACACATTTAAAGAACCAGAAAAAAATAAGGGTAGGACTTAGAGTTAATATCCTTTTACCACTAGTTTTTCTAATCATTAGCTTTATTACAAATCGCTCAAAGCTTGTGTTTTTGGTGCTTTGGATTGTATCGCTTTTTGGTATATCTTTTTATCTTTTGTATGTGGAATACATGGATTTCAAGCTTCAAGAACAGCTTAAGGAACTTGGAATAATGGAAGAAGAAGCTGAGGCACAGGCATTAATTGGTGCCGAGGTAGTAAATAGTATTAACGAGCTGAAAAAAGTTCGTGATGGATTAGTTGAAGATATAAAAGAGATGAGAAAAGAACTTAAATCGGATTTGCAAAATAGGGGAGACAACACCAAGAAATGAGAAACATAGTTAAAATAATTGCATCTGATATAAAGAGACTGTCGGTAA
Organism: Pseudobutyrivibrio sp.; assembly: GCF_015057185.1. Lineage (GTDB taxonomy): Bacteria > Bacillota > Clostridia > Lachnospirales > Lachnospiraceae > Pseudobutyrivibrio. The sequence continues at coordinate 65,908 of NZ_SVEV01000015.1, forward strand.
ATGTTGTTGCAATGGTCGTAATGATTGGACTAACTGTAATTCCATGTCTTTATGCCTGGTTCAATATTCTATCCAACTGGGATCCTTATGGTCCTGACGCTACCAAAAATCTCCAAGTTGCGGTAGCTTCATCGGACCAAGGTATTCTTGTGGGCAATTTTGAGCTTAACGTCGGTGATATTATCATCAGCAATCTTAAAGAAAACACATCTATTGGATGGGTATTTACTGACACTGCCGAGGAGGCAATAAGCGGTGTATACTCTGGAGATTACTACGCTGCGCTAATAATTGATGAAGAATTTAGTGCTAACATGATTAGCTTCTTAGGTGGACAGATAGAAAATCCAGAAATTACCTACTACGAAAATGATAAGAAAAATGCCATTGCTCCTAAGATTACGGGAAAGGTAAAAACAACTATTGAGCGTGAGGTAGACCATGCTTTTGTTGGAACCATGGCTGAGACTCTTTTGAACGCTAGTGAATATTTTGCGACTTTAGACGAGCAAGGAAATATCACAGGCCAGGGAATAGCTAAATTAGAGCAATTGGATTCTGATATGAATGGCTTAATTGCCCTTTTGGACTCATATATTGCTTTATCAGATTCCACTGAAAGCATTTCAGAGGCAGGTCAAGCGGTGGCTGATAGTGCTAGCTCAATAACAGACCTAGCAGGTCAAATAGCAGAAAATGCTCAAAGTCAGACTGCTTCTGCTCAAACAGATATTCAAAATTATAAATATCAGTTAGATGCAAAAATAGGTGATATAAATACAAGTTTGGATTCAGTGGATTCCACTATAGAAACAATAAATAGTTATGTTTCCCAGTTAAGTTTTGGAAATGCGGGAAATAATGACTTAATGAATAATATAAATAGCAAAATGCAGGAGCTAAATACTGCTTGGAAAGACTCTAACGGCGACGGTATTTATAGCATGATTGTTAATAATCCTTTGATTAATGACTCTACAACTCAGGGTTATATTCAAGATGCAGCAGATAAGGTAGACAATGAATTAGGCTCTCTTGAAACAAATATTACTAACATGAATAATGCTATTAGTACCACCGAAGAGGAGTTTAACACTGCCAAAGCTAATGTAATTCAAGACATAAGTGATGTTATTGCCAACACAAGCGGGGTTAGGTCAGCATATGCAAGTAAAATATCTCCAATAGCTCAGACTGCCATTTATTCAGTAAATGATTCTATAGCTGAGATTGAGAAACTGTTAGATTACAATGCAGAGAGTATTGATTTAGTAATAGATAATCTTGGAAATTACGCGGATTTAATGGACCAATCAAAGGATTCCCTTGTCAAATCCCGTGATGAGGCTGTAGAAATGGAACAGCAGCTTTCCGCCCTAATAGCTGATATCAAAAGTGTAGGGGAAAGTGAGGGCTATCAGAAGTTTATGACATTAGTTAAATCTGATCCTGAGCTACTTTCAGATTTCATTAGTAGCCCTGTTGAAGTCTCAAATGAGTATATATACCCAGTTGAGAATAATGGTTCAATGACAGCGCCATTTTATATCGTATTATCAATTTGGGTTGGTGCCTTAATCATCTCAACAATCCTTAAAACAACAGTTAAGGATACAACCGGCATGGAAAATGTAAAGAATTGGCAATGCTTCTTTGGCCGCTTTTTTGTAACTTTTGGTATTGGACAGATACAGACAATAATTACCGTTTTAGGAGCAATCCTATTTGTAGGAATTCAGTGTGAACATCATTTCCTACTGTGGGCAGCCTGTGCTTGGTCAGCATTTGTTTATTCATTGCTCCTTTATTCATTTACATATTCCTTTGGAAATGTAGGAGAAGCTTTATCAGTAATACTTATGGTTATTCAGGTAGCCGGAGCAGGTGGAACCTTCCCAATTGAGGTCCTTCCAAAAGTCTTCCAGGTGCTTTATAAATTTATGCCATTTAAATATTCCATGACAGCGGTACGAGAATGTATTGCAGGCTTCTATAACGATACATACAAGAATTGTATGCTGACATTGTTAATATATGTGGCAGTTGCAATATTTATAGGTGTTGTGCTTTATCATCCTTTCAAAATTATCAATGAAAAAATTGAGCATAGTAAAGAAAAATCAGGAATCCTATTGTAATTTAAGCAGGGCAAGTGCGCCCTGCTTTTTTTATTAGTTTTGCAAAGCAAAATTCTTTCTTGTATATAAAGGAGGTAGCTATGAGAGACATAAGCTGGGTTAAGGAATCTGTTTTTTACCATATTTATCCTATAGGAGCCTGCGGCTGTCCTAGGGAAAACAAGGGAAAGGAAACAGAGGGACATAGAATACTAAAACTAATTGATTGGGTAGACCACTTAAAGGAAATTGGTGTAAATGCAGTTTACTTTGGCCCATTATTTGAATCGGGAACTCATGGCTATGATACCTATGATTATTACAAATTAGATAGTCGCTTAGGTGACAATGATGACTTAAAAAAGCTAATAAAAACATATCATGATAATGGAATTAAGGTTGTTTTAGACGGTGTTTTCAATCATGTTGGAAGGGGTCATAAAGCAGTTGTAGATGTTCGTGAGAAAAGGGAAAATTCTGAGTACAAGAATTGGATTTCAGGTCTGAACTTTGGTGGAAATAACTGGTATAACGATGGATTTTCATATGATTGCTGGGCTGGTGCTCAGGAGTTGGTAAAACTGAATTATTGGCGCGAAGATGTTAATAACTACATCCTAAACGCGGTGGCAATGTGGATAGATGAATTTGATATTGATGGCTTGCGCTTAGATGCAGCAGATTGTATACAAAGAGATTTTTTCAAGCGCCTAAAGAATTTCACTCAAGAAAAGAAGTCAACCTTCTGGCTCATGGGCGAAATAATACATGGAGATTACAATATTTACGTTAATGAGGAAATGCTTGATGCAGTAACAAACTACGAGTGCTGGAAGGGCATTTATTCAAGCCATAACGACCATAATTATTTTGAAATCAATTATGCCATGAAGCGTCAGTGGGGCCAGGGCGGATTATACATTGGAAAATATCTATATAATTTTATTGATAACCATGATGTAAATAGGATTGCCACCTTGTTAAACGACAAAGAAAACATTTACCCTGTATATACTCTGCTATTTACAATGCCAGGCATACCTTCAATTTACTACGGAAGTGAGTGGGCAATAGAAGGCGATAAAAAATCTGGAGATGGCGATTATGCCCTCAGACCTGAAATTGACCCTAAGAAAATGAATAATCCGGATTTAATCGACCATATAAAAACACTTTCACAAATCAGAAAAGAGTCTACGGCCTTAAAATGCGGAATATATGAAGAATTACAGGTGAAAAATGAAACTCTCGTTTTCGCTAGAGTTTACAATGATGAATACGTGATTGTTGCCCTAAATAATACAAAGGACAGTAAACATTTGGCCTTTGATTATAGAGGACAGCATTTTGAAATTGATTTAGAGCCACATGGCAGTAAAATTCTTAAGTAATTAATTATCAGCTAAATAAGCATACATGCAGTGATCAAGGCGTTCTCCCCCGATAATTATTTTATCCCGGAGAATGCCTTCGTATTTGAATCCAAGTTTTTCAACCATGTGAATGGAAGGGGCATTGTCTGGTAAAATCAAGGCTTCAAATCTATGAATACCAAGCTCTTTAGTTAGCAAAGGTATAGTGTTTGCTAAGGCTTCTGAGCAATAGCCTTTGTTTACATAATCCCTGTCCATTTTGTAGCCGACTGTACAGCATTCATAAATAGGACGGATAATGTTTCTATAGCTTACAGTACCAATAATTTTGTTAGGGTTGTTCTTTTCGAAAATCCAATATCTAATCATAATAAGCTTCATAATGCTTTTATACTCAAAATCTAGAAGCTTTTGCTGATGTTCCAAGGTATAGAAATTATTGCCGATAACCGGCTCGTACTTTTCAAAAATGTCTCCATTTCTGTTGTAAAAGTCCAAAACCAGCTGGGCATCGTCTGAATTAAGAATTTTTAAATCTAATCGTTCAGTGCTTACTTGAAATTTCATAATCGTCCCCCCATTACCATTGAAATTTGCTATATTCCTCTAAGATTTGTATTAGCAACATAAGGTTTTAGAATCTCAACGAAGGATTCTAGAGTTTCCAAAGAATGTGGCGAAAATATAGGATTTATAACCTGCTCAGATTCCTTGTAGCTTTGAAGATAATAAGCCTTAGCACCTTTGAGCCATTCTCCAATGGACTTCATATCATCTGCAGTGTGACACTCCTTCATGATGGTAGTACGAAACTCGTAATCAATTTTGCCCTCTTTTAGAATCGTTATAGATTCTTCGATAGGTCTAATATCAAAGTGAGTCATTGATGCAATCTCATTGTATTTTTCTTTGCTATGCTTGATATCCATAGCAATATAATCAATGAGCTGTTGCTCAATAAGCTTTGCAACCATATCGGGATTGGTTCCATTAGAATCAAGCTTTACAAGCAATCCCATATCTTTAATTTGCTTTATAAACTCTGGTAAATCCTTGTGTAAGGTAGGTTCGCCACCGGTAATACATACTCCATCAAGCACTTTTTTCTTTGCCTGCAGATGTTCAAAAATCTCTTCTTGAGAATATGCAAGCACATCTGATGGAGGCATAACAAGGTCCCTATTATGACAATATGGGCACTTAAAATTACATCCACCTGTAAAAATTGTGCTGGCAACCTTTCCGGGATAATCTAAAAGTGTAGTTTTTTGCAAGCCTAGTATTAGCATAAGTCATTTCCTTTTATTGGTAAAAGTGTTAACATAAAATAGCTGAAAATTAAGAATTTAAAGCTATTTTTTCAAATAAAAGTATAGCAAAATAGGAGTTGAAAATCCATGATGTCAAATCAGGATGAAAAATATATGGAGCTGGCAATTAAGCAAGCTCAAAAAGCCTATGCTATTAACGAGGTACCAATAGGTTGCGTTATAGTCCAAGGGGACAAAGTTATAGCTAGGGGCTACAATCGCAGAAATATCGATAAAAGTGTTCTCGCCCATGCTGAGATAGCAGCAATAAAAAAGGCCTGCAAGAAAACAGGTGACTGGCGCCTAGAAGATTGCGTGTTATACGTTACCTTGGAGCCATGCCAAATGTGTGCAGGAGCTATTGTTCAGGCCAGAATACCAAAAGTGGTTGTAGGAGCCATGAATCCTAAAGCAGGATGCGCAGGCTCAGTTATTAATGTTCTTCAGATGCAGCAGTTCAATCATCAATGTGAACTTGAAACCGGCGTCTTAGGTGATAAATGTAAAACAATGATGACAAAATTCTTCGAAGAACTGAGAGAGCAGAAAAAGAAGGAAAAGTAATACAGTATTTATTGACAAGGAGCCTGTTTATATCATAAAATAAGGGCTCCGAGCACTATGCTTGAATTAGATATCACTTGGCGGTCGTCCTAGGGTGCATTGATCTTTGGGTCCCGCGTAATGGACACCTGAGAATCGTGTCAGGGCAGGAATGCAGCAGCACTAAGCAGGACCGTTCATCTGACGTGGGGTCACCTGAAGGGAGCATCCTAGGGCGGCTACCAATTGATATCTAGTCAGGCGGCTCGGTATTTTTGTATGTAGGTGAAAAAATGGGTGCAGTAGACAGAACAGAAGGCGTACTAAGAGAAATGCATGTGCTTTTTTCAAAGGCACAGCCATATGAGGGTAGCGCAAAAAACGTTATCGTTGATAAAAATGCCATGATGGACTTGCTAAAAGAGCTTAACGAGTGCATGTATGACATGATGGAGGAGCATGAGCTCACTGTTAAGAGCCGTGACAAGGCCAATCGTGAGATGCAGAAGCAGGGCGATGATATTGTGTTTGAAGCCACTAGAAAGGCAGAGGACATTTATGCTGCAGCCCTTATGTATACGGACAATGCTTTTGAGAGTATTCAGGATATTATAAAGGACTCTCAGGAGTCAGTTGCCAAGATTTACGACGAGGCTATCAAGAAAATCAAAGAAGAAAATAGCGCAATCAAGTCAAATCAGCTTGAATTAAAGAGCCATCTTAATGATTTGATTGATACTCAGAAATATTTGAGACTAATTGATGAAGAGAATATGCGTAGACTTAAAGAAAAGTCTGAAGGAACCTCAGAGGAGATTGATGACGGACCAAAGTATACAGCTCCAGAAATTAGAATAGATAAAGAATACTTTGCAAGGGCTGGCCTTGAAATAGAGGATGATATAGAACAGCCAAGTAGCGATACAGAGGAGGAAATTGGAATTTCCTCAGAAGATTTGGATGCCGAATACTTTAAGTGGCAGGAAGAAGAATCAGGTGAGGAACAAAAGAAATCAGGTAAAAAAGGCTTTGGTAGTCTTTTTGGATTAAAGAAGTAAAAAGGAGAATAAAGGAATGAAGCTTTACAACAACGGAGTTTACCTAATCAATGGCACTCAAATAGTTGAAGACAGCCATGAGGCAACCGCTGCAATCAAGTCTGCAACAGGACTCGACGTAACTAAGGACCAGGCTCATAAAGAGACTATGGCATATGGTATTTTATCTAGCCATAACACCTCTTCTAATATGGATCATCTTGAGATTAAGTTTGACAAATTGGTAAGTCACGATATTACCTACGTCGGAATTATTCAGACTGCCAGAGCTTCAGGCCTTGAGAAGTTCCCAATTCCATATTGCCTTACAAACTGTCATAACTCTCTTTGTGCTGTAGGTGGCACAATCAACGAGGATGACCACATGTTTGGCCTTTCATGCGCAAAGAAATACGGCGGAATTTATGTTCCACCACATCAGGCCGTTATCCATCAGTTTGCTCGTGAAATGATGGCAGGCTCAGGCAAAATGATTCTTGGTTCTGATTCTCACACTAGATACGGTGCCCTTGGTACTATGGCTATGGGTGAAGGCGGTCCAGAGCTTGTTAAGCAGCTTTTAAATCAGACTTATGACATCGCTATGCCAGGTGTTATTGCAGTTTATTTGACAGGTACACCTAGAAAGGGTGTTGGACCTCAGGACGTTGCTCTTGCCATCATCGGAGAAGTATTTGACAAGGGTTACGTTAAAAATAAAATCATGGAGTTCGTAGGACCAGGTGTTGCCAATCTTTCAATGGATTTCAGAATTGGTGTAGACGTTATGACTACAGAGACTACATGTCTTAGCTCAATCTGGACTACAGATGACAAAACAAAAGAGTTTTATGAGATTCACGGTCGTAAGGAAGAGTACAAAAAGTTAAATCCAGGACAGGTTGCTTACTATGACGGTATGATTGAGATTAATCTTGATGAGATTAAGCCAATGATTGCTATGCCATTCCATCCAAGCAACACATATACAATTGAAGAGCTCAATGCAAATCTCATGGACATTCTTGATGATTGCGAAAAGAGAGCAAAGGTTTCACTTGATGGTCAAGTAGACTTTACTCTCAAGGATAAAGTTAGAAACGGAAAATTATATGTAGATCAAGGTATTATTGCTGGTTGCGCAGGTGGCGGATTTGAAAATATTTGTGCAGCAGCTGATATCCTAAGAGGTGCAAGCATTGGACCTGATGAGTTTACTCTTTCAGTTTATCCAGCATCTACACCAATTTACATGGAACTTGTTAAAAATGGCGCTGTCGCAGACCTTATGAGCACAGGAGCAATTGTTAAAACAGCATTCTGCGGACCTTGCTTCGGTGCAGGTGATACACCATCTAACAACGGCTTCTCAATCCGTCATTCTACTAGAAACTTCCCTAACAGAGAGGGATCTAAGCTTCAGAATGGACAGATTGCTTCAGTTGCACTTATGGATGCTCGTTCTATCGCTGCTACTGCAGCAAACAAGGGTTACCTTACAGCTGCAACAGAGGTTGACGTAGAATTTACAAATCCTACATATCATTTCGATGGTAGAATTTACGCTAATAGAGTATTTGATTCTCATGGAAAGGCTGAGCCTGAGACAGAGATTCATTTTGGTCCAAACATCAAGGACTGGCCAAAAATGAGTGCTTTGCCTGAGAATTTATTCCTTCAGGTAGTTTCAGAGATTCATGATCCTGTTACTACAACGGATGAGCTTATTCCTTCAGGTGAGACTTCATCATATCGTTCAAATCCACTTGGTCTTGCAGAGTTTACTCTTTCCCGCAAAGATCCAGAGTACGTTGGACGTGCAAAGAATATACAGAAGGCACAGAAGGCATTAGAGGCCGGAGAATGTGCAGGCGAAGCAGTACCAGAGCTTAAAGCAATAGTACACAAAGTAAAAGAGACATACCCAGAGGTTAATCATGATAACTTCGGCGTTGGTTCTACTATTTTTGCTGTAAAGCCAGGTGACGGTTCCGCTAGAGAGCAAGCTGCTTCTTGCCAAAAGGTTCTCGGCGGATGGGCAAATATCGCAAACGAATATGCAACAAAGAGATATCGTTCAAACCTTATTAACTGGGGAATGCTTCCATTTGTAATCCCACAGGGCGACTTACCTTTCAAGAACTTGGACTACATTTTCATTCCAGGCATCAAAGACGCAGTTGCTAATAAGGCTGATACAATCAAAGCTTTTGTTGTAAAAGAAGAAGGATTAAAAGAATTCGAAATGACTCTAGGTGAACTTACAGATGATGAGCGTGAAATCATCCTTAAGGGTTGTTTAATTAATTACAATAGAAGGTAAAACAAGGGGGCCATTATGCCACAAGACAAACAGAATTTAGATGATAAGGCTAGAAGAAAAAGAATGGTAGGATATATAATTGCAGCTTGCGTTGTGATTACATTCTACTTCCTGTTAAAAAACAGTGCCGATGTTTTAGCTTTTTTAAATCAGGTATCAACAGTAATACAGCCTATTCTCATAGGATTTGTCATGGCTTTTCTCATGAATCCTATCATGGTATTTTTTGAGAACAGATTCAAAAAAATATTTGAAAAGCTGTGCAGAAATCAAGAAAATGCCAAAAAAGCAAATAGAACATTATCTTCAATCTTGTCATTAATTGTGTTGACAGCAGTGGTTGGCTTTATTATTTCAACTATTGTTCCAGAATTAATCAGTACAATTTTCTATTTGGGAAATCATATTGAAGAACAAATTGCAGCAGTATTAGACTGGTGCAATGTAGTTACAAAGGGCAATTACGAAGAAGTCCTTATGAAGGCAAAAGACAACAATATCGGTGATTTGGTTGACCAGGGACTTGCATTGTTGAACAAATATGTAGATTACGACCAAACAGATATGGTTTCAACAATCACTACAAGTGTTATTTCTGTAGGTAGATTTGTAGTTGGAATCATAGTTGGAATGTTTGTTTCTGTATACGTTTTGATTTCAAAGGAAACCTTCAAGGCGCAAGCTAAAAAGCTTATATGCGGCTTCTTCGCTCCTAGATATTCAAATATCATTTTGGAAATTAGCAGAAAGTCTGCAGAAATTTTCTATGGCTTCATAATCGGCAAAATTATAGATTCGATAATCATAGGTATTATTTGCTATATTGGCTGTCTAGCTATGAGCATGCCATATCCACTATTAGTTTCTATCATAGTTGGTGTAACAAATATTATTCCTGTATTCGGTCCATACATTGGAGCTGTTCCTACGGTTGCAATTATCTTCTTAACTGAGCCGATGAAGGGCATTTATTTCTTGATATTTATACTTGTTTTGCAACAGTTTGACGGTAACCTAATCGGACCAAAGATTTTGGGAGATTCCACAGGAATTACCTCTTTCTGGGTTGTATTTGCCGTTGTTACTGGTGCCGGATTCTTTGGAGTTGGCGGTATGATTGTAGCAGTGCCAATAGTGGCAATCATTTACTACATGGTAGGAAGGCTTGCTAAATACCTCGTTGCAAAGCGCAATTTGCCTTTAGACACATCGGATTATATTTTGTTAGATCACATAGATTTGGAAACAAATGAAGTAATAAATCATGAAGAAACCAAGCATACAAAGAAAAAACGACTAACAATATTACCTAAAATTAACCATAAAAAATAATTACACAACCGAGGTATTTCTGCCTCGGTTATTTTTGATTTTAGGTTAAACCTATGTTAATATTTTAATAACTATAGGTTTTGATTTTCCTCAGAAAATTAATCCTATTTAAAGTATGCAGTTTTGGAGAATAATACTGTGGAGAAAATGGAATACAGAAATAGAATAGAAGAGATGAGAGACCTTATCTCTCAGAATAAATTTGCTGATGCCATGTCAGTAGCAGAGACAGTAAATTGGAGAAAAGTGCATAATATCAATGATTTGATAGCAGGTAGCGAGTGCTATGAGGCAGCAGGTAAGATCGAAGAAGCTAGAGAATTATTATTTTTAGCACATGATCGCTCTCCTATTGGACGAATGATTATATATAAGCTCTGCATGATATCTATCAAGCTCAAGGACTTGGAGATGGCACAGGAATACTATAATGAGTTTGTTCAAATTGCACCTCATGACAGTCTTAAATATATCCTGAAATATAATATTAATATGGCTAAGGGCGCAGACATTGCCACCTTGATCAAGATACTTGAGCAGCTAAAAGAAAATGATTTTATCGAAGAGTGGGCGTACGAATTGGCTTACCTCTATCACAAAACAAATCAAGCTGACAAGTGTATTTCTTTGTGCGATGAAATAATTCTGTGGTTTGGTGACGGCCCAGTTGTTGAGAGAGCATTAGAACTTAAAATGCTTTATCAGCCACTTGATAAAGCCCAAGAAGACAAATACAGAAGCTTCCAGCAGAAAAAAGATGGCCTTGCTGAGATTTACCCTCAGCCTATCGGAATTGATTCAAATGCCGTTTTACCTGACATGCCAGTTATTGAGCTTCCAAAGGGACCAGAGCGCTTTGACACAATAAATCTTCAGGCCGAAATCAAGAAGAATATTGATGAGATTATGAAAGCGACTGATACAGGAGAGGTTTCTGAAAACATAGGTGCTATTAAAAACCTTGTTGAAGAAATCCCATATCTTCAGGTAAAAGAAGAGCCTGAGGTTCATGAAGAAGAGTTCTCCGTCAATGAGACCTTTAATCAATACTTACGTGAAGGAATGGATGGCCAGATTAGCTTGCTACTTCCTGATGATGCAGACAAATCAGAAGAACAAATCGAAGGTCAGCTCACAATAGAAGATGTATTAGCCGAGTGGGAAAAAACAAAGCGTGCCGCCGAGGCAGCTATGGAAGAGGCAAAGAGCAAAGAGCTAGAAAATGCTAGAGCAAAGGCTCTTCGCGAGGCTAACAGTGTTCTTAACAGATTAGAAGGTGTTATGTCAAAGCTTGATGCCGGCATGACCTCAGCTGATCTTTTAAAAGAAGAGTATTTGGCAGATGATGACGTTAAAAATGGTGAAATGAAAGAAGTTGTTGCAGAAGAGTTTACTGCACCTGAGCTTGAACCAGAGGTTGAATCAGAGCCAGAGGCTAACTTAGAGCCAGCCAAATCATTTTCTATTCCAAAGCTTAACAGCGATGGATTACTTAGTGGTTCGTTGGACATTCCAATTGTGCCAAGTGTTGCAGCGACTGGCGCAGCAGCAAGTGCAGTAGATGCAGTTAAGCATTCAGCAGGGGAGCTTAAAGAGGAAAATTGGCAACCTCCAACATTAGAGGAACAGAGTGAGGAGACGGAAGAAGTGGATTTCAAAGAAGCATCCCAAATGATTGCTGATGTTAACGATTTCTTACAGCAGGAGATAGATCGATTAACAGCAGGCACTACAACTACTATTAATCAGGAGCCACAAAAGTATTTTGAGGTTGAACCAAAAGAGATAGTTCTTCCTGAAAGCATAGTTTCAGATTTTGAGGAACCAGTAGAAGAGCCTGAGAATGACGATGCTGAGCTAGATGATATTCCACTTGTGGATATAAACATTAACGACATAACAATTCAAGAACCAGAAATAGAAGAGTCTATAGACATTCCTGAGACTGAGCCAGTTCTCAGCGAAGAATATATTGAAGAACCAGTAGAGGAGCCTATTCAGGAAGAATACCTTGAGCCAGAAATCAATATTTCTGATATTGAGCTTCCAAAAATAGAGCTTCCACAGGACATTTTAGAGGACATAGCTCCTAAGATGCCAGAGGTTGAGCAGGTAAGCTTAGATGAGGAACAGCCAAAGGTTGAGATTCCACCTGTGCAGCCAGCTGCTACTAGTGCTGTAGCAACAGATGGTATCCAAATTGATGATGAGGATTTAGAGATTTTCTCTTATTTCTTACCAATAAATGGCATGAAAAAGAGCATCACTTCAGCACTTGTTGGAGCAGCATCTCATTTAAATTCACCTAATGATAAGGGCGGTAGCATCATTATCGTTGGTGAGCCTGGTTCAGGCAAAACTCAGATGGCTACTAGCCTCATCAAGGTCTTAGAGAAAAAGACTGGATATCCAAAGGGCGGTATCGGAAAGATCTCCGGAGAAAAGCTTAACGAAAAGGATATTCAAAAGCTTTATTCAAAAATACAGGGTGGCTGCTTGATTATTGAGACAGCCGGTGGTATTTCAAAAGAGACAGCAGTTACACTTTCTCTATTAATGGAGCAGGATAACACAGGAACAATATTAATTATTGAGGATAACAAAAAGGGAATTGAAAAGGCCCTTTCAAAGGATAGCTCATTTGCAAAACGCTTTACTGAAAAGGTTGTTATTCCAGTATTCTCAATTGATGAACTTGTTTCATTTGCAAAAACATACGCTATGGAAGCTGAATGTTCCATCGATGATATGGGCATCTTAGCTTTATACAACCGAATTAATCTTATTGGTAGATATGATCACGCTACTACAATCAAAGAAGTAGCAGAAATCATGGATGAAGCTATAGAGAAATCTACTAGGGGCGGCTTCTTCAACAAACCAAAATATGATAAAAATGGGTACATCATACTAAAAGAAAAGGACTTCGATAGATAGGGCAGCCTATTATAGGGAGAATAAAAATAAGGGGTATTATTACATGAGTAACTTCACAGAATTAGACGGATATTTATTTGGCCAGGGCACTCATTACGACATATACAAAAAGCTTGGTGCACATAAGGGCAAACAGGGTAAGCAAACAGGCTTTTACTTTAATGTGTGGGCACCACATGCAGTGAGCGTTGCAGTTATCGGAGAGTTCAATAACTGGGACGAGAATCGCAATTACATGCATCGTGTAGAACCTGAGAGCCAGGGTGTTTTTGAAGCATTTATTCCGGAAGCAAAAGAAGGACAATTGTATAAATACCTCATTGTGACAGAAGCAGGGGAAAAGCTTTACAAAGCAGACCCTTATGCAACATATGCAGAAATCAGACCAGGTACAGCATCTATTATCTATGATAATACAAAGTTTAAGTGGACTGATAATGCATGGATGAAGCAACGAAAAGCAGCTACTAATTTCTGGGAAAAGCCATTTGCTATATATGAGGTTCATCCAGGCTCTTGGAAGAGACATCCTAGACCAGAAAACGACGGATTTTACAGCTACAAAGAATTTGCTCATAGCTTAACTGAATACGTTCTCGATATGGGCTACACTCATGTAGAGTTAATGGGTATATCAGAATATCCATTTGACGGTTCTTGGGGATATCAGGTAACAGGATATTATGCTCCAACCTCACGCTATGGAACACCTGACGACTTCATGTACCTAGTTAACTATTTGCATAAAAACGGTATTGGCGTCATTCTTGACTGGGTACCAGCTCATTTTCCTAAGGATGCCCATGGATTGGCTAATTTCGATGGTCGTGCCTTATACGAATACCCAGATCCAAGAAAGGGAGAACATCCTGACTGGGGCACCAAAATATTTAACTATGGCAAAGCCGAAGTTAAAAACTTCTTGATAGGTAGCGCACTACAATGGGTTGAGCACTACCATATTGATGGACTTAGAGTAGATGCAGTTGCATCAATGCTTTATTTGGATTACGGCAAAAAGCCAGGACAGTGGATTCCAAACGAGCATGGCGGAAATGAAAACCTAGAGGCTATAGAATTCTTCAAGCACATAAATACACTTATCCGCGGACGAAACCCAGGAGCAGTAATGATTGCTGAAGAATCAACAGCTTGGCCAAAAATCACTGGTGATGTTGAAGACGGCGGCTTAGCCTTCTCTTATAAATGGAATATGGGATGGATGCATGATTTTATCGACTATATGAGTCTAGATCCTTATTTCAGAAAAGATAATCATCACAAGATGACCTTTGCAATGACCTACAATGAGGCAGAACGATATATATTAGTTCTTAGCCATGATGAGGTTGTTCATCTAAAGGGCTCAATGCTCGCTAAGATGCCAGGTCTCGAAGTTGATAAATATAAAAATCTAATGGCTGGATATGCTTTTATGATGGGCCATCCAGGAAAGAAGCTACTTTTCATGGGTCAGGATTTTGCACAAGGCACAGAGTGGAGTGAAGCTAGAGAACTAGACTGGTACGTTTTAGACAATCCAAATCATAGACACGTGTCTAGAATGTTCAAAGATCTTCTCCACATTTATAGAGAATACCCTGCTATGTACGAGCAGGATGTTTCATGGGCTGGCTTTGAGTGGATTAATGCAAATGATGGCTACAGAAGTATCTTTAGTTTTATCAGAAAAGCAAAAAGCGGCAAAAATGATATACTGTTTGTAATTAACATGACACCAATGAGATATGACGACTACAAGGTTGGTATTCCTACAAACAGAAAAGTAAAATTATTATTAGATTCAGAAGCAAAGGCATACGGTGGCGAAGGAGGAAAGATTGCTGAAACATACATACCTAAAAAAGAGGAATGTGATGGTCGCGAATATTCAGTAGCCTTCCCATTAGCACCTTATCAAGTAGCAATATTTGTATATTAAGTAAATGGGCTGTAAATTCAGCCCATTTATTCGTTATAGGAAAGAAATAAATGGAAGAGTTTAAAATAATTAAATTACCACAAAAAGAAGATGAAGAACAAGAAGTGCAAGAAGCACCAATAGAGAGGAAAGTTGACGATGACTATCAGCCACCTCGCAAGAGATTTATCTTCTTGATTTTACTGATTTTAATAGTGATTGTAGCGATATTTGTCATAAAGATTTTTTCTACATACGAGGATTATGAAGCAGAAAAAACTTGGGAACGCAGTGACTCTGCTGAATGTGCCTACAGCAGCTTCAACGACAATCTAATAAAATACAGCCCTGATGGCGTTTCCTATACATCTTATGACGGTTCATTAATATGGAATTATACATATGACATGGTTAACCCCAACATAGATATCTGTCAGGACTATGTTGTTGTATACGATAAAAAAGGAAATGAAGTAGATATTTTCTCCACAAAAGGCTTTGTTCAATCAATTACCACAAATACTCCTATAGTAGAGGCAAAGGTAGCAAAGCAGGGAACAATAGCCATTCTTTTACAAGAGAATAATATTAGCTATATCCAGATGTATGACAAAGATGCAAAGCTATTAGTATCAGGTGAAATACATCCAGAAAATAAGGGCTTTCCAGTTTCTATGGCCCTATCCTCTGATGCAACACGATTATTACTTTCTATTGTAAATGTTAATTCGGGCGAACTGTCTTCTGAGCTAGTATTCTATGATTTTACAGATGATGGCAAGGAAGAGGAAGACAATATCGTAGCTTCCCATACCTATTTAGGAACTATCATTCCTAAAGTTGATTTTGTAAAAAATGATAAAGCAATCGCCTTTTGTGATTCAAAGATAATTATTTTTAATAATAATCTTAATGCAACTGTAGCCAAGGAGATTTCTGTTGAAGGACAGATGAAGAGTATATTCTACAACGATACACATTTTGGATATATATCTGAGACTGAAACGGAAACAGGAGAAGTAGTTAATGAATTAAATGTTTATAACCTATATGGATTTAGATGGATTTCAAAGGAGATAACTGAAAGCTATGACAACGTAGAAATCCTTGATAATAATGAGATATTCTTACTTAATGATAACACTGTAACTATCTATAATCTCCAGGGTATTGCTAAATTTACATATGATTTTGATGAAATAGTTTATAAAGTTGCGCCGGGATCCTCATCTCGAAGGTATTATTTAATAGAAGAAACAAAAACCGAGGAAATTTATATTAAATAGAGGGTTTGTGTATGAAAGTAAACTTTTTATTAATTCTATTTGCCATTATTTTATTGTATTGCATTATGCACGGTGCTAGGCGAGGTATGTTTAGAATCATATTTGGCCTGCTATCATGGGTTCTCTTAATCTGCTTCGTAAATTATGGAACTCCGGTTGTTGGAGATATTATTAAAAATAATACCGGCATTCATATAAAAATAGAGCAGATAATAGACTCTAATCTTCATACTCGTTATGAAAGCTCAGAGGCTCAAGAAAAAGGCTCAGGGGAAGATGCCGTCATGGCTCTTGTCCCAAAAGCAATAAAAGACAAAATAGAGGATAGCGTCCAAACGTCTATCGACAATACAATAAAACTAATCGCCGAGGAACTTACTGATGCTGCTATTCATGGTATAGCAGTAATCCTGGTTATTACCCTAGGTCTGTTAGTAATATTGATAATTGATAGGTTACTTAAGGGGCTTGGCTTTATTCCAGGTATTAAGGATGTAAATAAACTTCTAGGTATGTTGGCAGGAGCTTTCGAGGGATTGTTAGTTATATGGCTAATATTGTTTATCGCAGATTGTTTCCCAGCATCAGAATTTGGAAGCTTTGTGTTGGATAATACACAGAAAGATCAGATGCTTATATTCATATATCAGAACAACCTAATTGAGCAAATTATCGGAATATAAAGACAATAACTTTTTTGGAAAAACCTGTTGACTTTAGCGGTTTATGATGATATTATTCTATTCGTTCCGCTGATAGCGGCAAATGCAGAAAACATAATGTTTTCGAAGAAATAGATTTTGAAAAATAAATCAAAAAGTTGTTGACAAAAAGCCAGCATCGTGATATTATAAACGAGTTGCTGCTGAGGGCAACAACAAAATGAAGATTGATAACTGAACAGTGAAACAAACCTTGAATTAATACAGTTTTGTATAAAACATGTATCCTTGAAATTCATTTAGTTTCTAAGACGAAACAAAACCTTTATTAGTAAAGTCAGATTTATTTTGACTCGGAATTAAACTCAAGCAACTTGGTGTTGCTTACATATTAAACATGAGAGTTTGATCCTGGCTCAGGATGAACGCTGGCGGCGTGCTTAACACATGCAAGT
>NZ_SVEV01000016.1 GCF_015057185.1 Pseudobutyrivibrio sp.
CTTTGTAAAGAAATATTAATACCAGAGCTACGCAAGAAGCTCATCTATGACAATTGCGCAAGCCTCAAAGGTAGAGGGATTGATATGCAGAGAGACAGAGTAGTGGTACACCTGAAAAGATATTATGCCAGGTATGGAACCAACGAAGGATATGCATTGTTCAGTGACTTCTCGAAGTACTTTGATAATATAGATCACGAGTTGCTCATCAAAGAGATGGGAAGAGTAATCAAAGACGAAGAGGTACTGAAAGAAGTGCAGCTCATTCTTGATGCATATAAGATAGATGGAAGTAAACTGTCAGACGAAGAGTTTGAGCTTTGCAAGAATGGAGTCTATGACTCGAATAAATATTATCGAAATCCAAAACAAGGACCTGAACGTTATATCAATAAGTCAGTAGGTATTGGCTCGGAGCTGTCGCAGATAGCAGGAGTATATTACCCGACTAGAATCGATAATTATGTAAAGATAGTCCGAGGCTGTACTGAGTATGGCCGATACAATGATGATTTTTACATCTTTCACCCCGATAAAGAATTCTTACTTGATGTATTTGAAGGCATAAAGGCAATAGCAAAAGAATTGAAGTTGCATATAAACGAGAGAAAGACAAGGCTGGTCAAACTGAACCAGCCTTTTGTATTTCTAAAAGTTAGGTATCACCTAACAGAAACAGGCAAGGTTCCTCGCTCGTATACGGCAAAGACGTTCATCAGAGAACGAAAAAAGCTCAAGAAATTCAAAAAGAAACTCGATGCTCAAGAGCTGACGATGGAAACAATTGAGGCTCAATATCGTTCCTGGAGAGGTCATGTTATGAGATGCCGTAACAAGCAGAGCAAGAATGCCAAGCCTATGTATAGTAACTGGAAAGCAGTTCAGACAACTGACAAGCTTTTTAAAGAACTTTTTGGTTATTTACCATAAACAAAGGAGGAATCAAAATGGCAAATGAAGAAACCACAGAGTTGAGTACAGAAATTGACTCAACAAGTAACCAGATAGCAGAGCTTAAGCTACAGCTATCATCACCCCATTCCCCAATAGGAGATTGGAAGCTGGCTAAAATAATGGAGTATAGAGCACTCGGTTACGATGATCCATACGATTTAGATGAGCTGGCGGCGGAAAGACAAAAAGTAAGAGACCAAATCAATGAGCTTGAAGGCAATCAGGTTGATGAATTGGTTAAGACGGAGTCTTAATAGATTTTTTATAGCGGGGATTAATAATGGCAGAGAGATTACTAGAATTATGTGACATCGTTGAGAGACTGTCGAAATTATGTAGTGAGCTAATTGATGAGCTTGCTCAGTACAAATGCATCGAAGCCGAAGAACAACGACTACATGAAATTAACGAATTGCAACTATAATAAAAAATGGAGGATGATGAATGAAATGACAACAATAGTTACGACAATAATAGTGGCAATATTTGCATCAACAGGATTTTGGAGCTTTTTGCAGAATACGCTCCAAAATAAAGGGAATAAGGACAGCGCGGAAAGTAAGATGTTAAAAGGCTTAGGGCATGACAGAATATGCTACCTAGGGGAGCATTACATTGAACGGGGTTATATCACGAAAGATGAGTATGAAAACCTCTACGACTACTTATATATCCCCTATAAAGAATTAGGTGGCAACGGTACTGCAGAAAAGATTATCAATGAGGTCATGAAATTACCAACAAAGTAGGTGAGAGTATGAAGACTAGCAATAAGATATTGATAGCCTTAGGATTAGGGCTGGTTCTGTTCACAATCTTAATGATTGTGATCTTTTTATATAAAGACTCAGTACCAGATACACTCATAACATGTGTATTCGCAGCATGTACGGGTGAGTTTAGTGTTTTGGGGTGGATAAAGACCACCAAAGAAAAGAACAGAAGAGAAGATGATCCAGAAGGAGGAGACGAAGAATGTCAGTAATTATTTTTTTAGCGCTGCTATTGTTCTTTGCAACAGTAACATCGCTGGTAACAGAAGCATTAAAGAAGGTGATCCCAGATTCGTTTAAAGGTTACAATCTTGTGGTAATGATTGTGGCTTTTGTAGTGGGATTCGTAGGAATGTTGATTTACTTCATGCTAAACCACATGTCGTTTGTGATTGATTATATTATATACGCATTCCTGATGGGATTGGCCACGTGGCTATCGGCGATGGTTGGATACGATAAAGTCAAAGAGACCATCGAACAATTATTTTTATAATTTATATAACGTTGACGGTTGCAGAGCACAATTGGTGTGTCTGCAACCGTTTTTAGTTTTAGAAAGAGAGGACAAAAAATGAATACAGTAGCACAGGCAACAGCACTTGCCAAATCAATGGTTAGCGGGAAGTATAGGTATCTGTATGGAGCTAAGGGAGAATTGTACACCACAGCCCTAGTCAATAAGCTTGCTGCTAAATACCCTAGTGTATTTACAGCCAGCCTTAAAGCAGAAGCTTTAAAAGATGCAGATAAGGGATATTACGCAATTGACTGTAGTGGATTTATCTGTGATGTCTTAGGCATATCTGATATGGGCTCTGCTCAACTTAAATCTACAGCAGTTAAAGTATTGAGTGTGTCAAAAGCAAATGCTCAAGAGGGTATGATTCTTTGGAAGTCTAGCCATGTCGCTTATGTTGGTGCAGACCTTAAAATCTACGAGGCAAAGTCAACAGCTAGTGATTTGACTGTGTCAACATGGGCTAGTAGAGCTAGCGCATTTACATACCTTCTAGTCGTAAAAGGTTCTGCACTTGCTAGTTCAACTACGACAACAACTACGACAACAACAGCGACATCGTCCACAAGCTATTATGCTAAATACACTGGCACAAGTTCGTCGCTAGTTACTGCTTTGGCAGCCGTTGGAGAGAAAGATACATCATACACACATAGAAAGAAGATAGCCGTAGCAAATGGCATATCAAACTATAGTGGCAAAGCTTCACAAAATACCACTCTTTTGAACTTACTAAAGAACGGTAAGCTTATTAAAGCATAAGGAGAAAAAATGGAGAAGTTCATCGCAATAAGGCATATGGTATCAGATTCAAGGCAGATATCATTAAATACCGCGTTCCCGTTGTACAAGATATTCCAATTAAAAACTGAGCTATTTTTAAAGCCCACCAATCAAAATGCAGAAACCTGCGAATGGTGGTTGAGACTCTATCATGGAGAAGCTACAAAAGACGATATAAGAAGAGTTGAGAGCGAATTTAAGAAGTACGCAATTGCGTAATATAGAACGGTGGCATTACTTAGGTTAATCCTGGGCAGCGCCACCGTTTTTCTATCATATGTGTCTAAAACAGGTATAACTAATGCGATTTTGCCAAGTTAGGAAATTAACCCCAGATTAATATTATATGTTGAAAATTCTCTCTCTCTTTTATGAAATGAGTGTTATAATGAGGTTAACATTCATTTATAGAAGGAGGGGGAATTTTTTATGTCTACAAGAATCTACGATTGCTTGAAGGCTATAAGTGAGAAAATAATCGACAACAAAGATTTTCTTACTGATTTAGACCGAGAAATCGGTGATGCAGATCATGGCGTTAATATGGCGCGTGGCTTTCAGGCAGTTATCGAAAAAGTTCCATCTGACCAGACAGATATAGGAGCAGTCCTAAAGACAACAGGCATGACTCTCTTATCTACAGTTGGTGGAGCTTCAGGTCCACTTTATGGTACTGCGTATATGGAAGCAGCCAAAGTTTTTGCGGGCAAATCAGAAGTAACTGGTGAGGATTTTAAATCAGGATTAGAAGCGGCAATTGCAGGCATTCAAAAGAGAGGTAAAGCAGTCAAAGGGGAAAAGACTATGCTTGATGCCTTGATGCCAGCTACAGATGCATTTTCAGAAAAGCTTGCTGGGGGAGCAAGTTTTGCTGATGCTTTAGATGCAGCATGTACAGCAGCAAATGAGGGTGTAGAATACACTAAAACAATTGCAGCAACAAAGGGACGTGCAAGCTATCTAGGTGAGAGGAGTATTGGTCATCAGGATCCAGGAGCAACATCACTTACTATGACACTAGAGACCATTCGTGATTTTGTAAAGGGTTAGTATGTAAAGGGGGAAAGTCATGGTAGGATTAGTTATTGTTTCACACAGCTGGAAAATAGCAGAAGGTCTGAAGGATTTGACTACAGAAATTGCACCTACACATAATGGAATCATTGCGGCAGGTGGTTTGGAAGATAAGTCCATAGGCACAGATGCAATTCGTATTTCCGAAGCAATCAAGCAGGCTAATGATGGGGATGGAGTAGTTGTTTTGGCAGATCTTGGAAGTGGGGTAATGAGTTCCGAGACAGCCATTGAGTTGCTTGAGGATGAGGGAATAAGAGTTCAATTGGCAGATGCTCCATTTGTTGAGGGGACAATCGCAGCAGCAGTAACTGCTATGGTTGGAAGCGATTTTGATGCTGTTTTAAAAGCAGCTGAAGACACTCGTGGCGTAAATAAAATTAATTAATAATGAGTAAAAATTTCTGTAGCTGTCAAACTCTAGTTTTACAGGAAGGAACCTGCAGTGACTGTAGATGACACTAGGTTTGATAGCGTAACAGAGAGTATTTAATCACTAGGAGGAGGTTAAATTATGAAGAAATTAATTAATGGTGTAGACAACATTGTTGATGAAATGCTTGAGGGAATGGTGGCAGCTTATCCACAGTATATACGTAGATTAGATGGCTTTGATGTTGTTGTTAGAGCTGGTGGCTCTGAGGGCAAGGTTGCTTTAGTTTCTGGTGGTGGTAGTGGTCATGAACCAGCTCACGGTGGCTATGTTGGTAAGGGTATGCTTGATGGTGCCGTTGCAGGAGCTGTATTTACTTCTCCAACACCTGATCAGGTATATGAGGCTATTAAGGCTGCAGATGGCGGCAAAGGAGTTCTTCTTGTAATTAAAAACTATACTGGTGATGTCATGAACTTTGAAATGGCAGCTGACATGGCTAGAGATGAAGGGATTGAAGTTGAGCAGGTAATTACAGCAGATGATGTTGCAGTAGAAAATAGTACATGGACAACAGGACGTCGTGGAATTGCTGGTACTATTCTTGTTCATAAAATTGCTGGTGCATGTGCAGAGGCAGGCGGTTCTCTTGCAGATGTTAAGAGAGTAGCAGAAAAAGTAATTGAGAATGTTCGTTCAATGGGTATGGCTATTGACGCATGTACAGTTCCTGCTGCTGGAAAGCCTAGCTTTGATTTAGCAGAAGATGAAATTGAAATCGGAATTGGTATCCATGGTGAGCCTGGTGTTAACCGTGAGAAAATCAGCACAGTTAATGATATCTCTGATAAACTTTTGGACAAGATTTTTGCGGAAGGCATTTATAATTCTGGAGATGAAGTAGCTGTTATGGTTAATGGCATGGGTGGCACTCCTCTTATGGAGCTGTTTGTTGCAAATAAACATATTAAGGATGTGTTAGATTCAAAGGGAATCAAAGTGGCTAAGACTTTAGTAGGAAACTATATGACATCTCTTGATATGGAAGGATTTTCAATTACCCTTCTTAAGGTTGATGATGAACTTAAGAAATTGCTTGATGCACCTGCTGATACACCAGCTTTTGTACAGGCTTAACGAAAAATATAATAAGAGCCAACTGTAGGTAACAAGCTCTGGGGTTTCTCAAGCAAAACATTTTGTTGAGCTGAGAAACACTCAGGCTTGTTGCCGTAACAGTTGGCTTTTTATTTATCGTAATTCCGAATATCCAAATGAGTTAACGATTGCATCAATTGGAACACCCTGCTTGCAAAGTGGGCAATCATGAAGAGGATATGACTGATAGTTTGGAATATCCTGATCGTGGAATACTGCAGTGATAGGAATATCCTGAACTGTATCAACTGCTGAGAAAATTGCACATGCACCACTGATTTTAGCTCCGTAATACTTTACACATTCTGCTAAGCTTTCTACCGTACGACCGGTGCTAAGTGAACCGAATAGTAGCAATACATTTTTATCACGGACAGCCATTTGCATATTATCGCGGAAAATGCTTTGGCCTGTGGATGTAAGCTCAGGAGAGGTTACATAAATTGTTTTGTGCTGATTGTAATTAGCAACGCCAGCTTTTGTAAGCTCCTGTGCTAGAAATGTACCGATAACTTCCATATCGTCGGCACAAACGATTGTATCTACAGGTGTAGATACTGAATAGTGCATAGCTAAAAGCTGAGCAACTCCTTGGGCTTCGTTACAACGAGTTTTCATTGTACCAATTTCCATGTAGTTGGTGATATGTGAGTGATTTGTAGCGAAGTGTCCTGGAATAATTTTAAGTGCTACTTCAGAATTTAATGGTGCCGGAATCTTAGTGTACTCTTTTAACATAATAAGCCCCCCAATGCTAATATTAAAAAGTGTTTCCTAACCAATATTATATTTACAGTATAGCATAGATTATTGAAAAAAATCATTTTTTCAATAATCCTACATATCTATTCAACAGCATATCCCAAATAAGACTTGAGTTTATCCAGGCAATCTAGTGCAGTCCTTCTTCCAATATCGTATACACGTTGAAGTTCATCTGGGTTATTTTCTGTGGCACCAATATTAAGAGGTGCTTCAGGTCTGATAACAAAAACATTTCCAGATTCCTCTCTGGATTTAACATAGGCTTTTTGCTCGTTATATACTTTATAGCGATTAGTCATTGTTTTAATCATGTTTTTGAATTTGCCAAGCTTTAATTTAATGAGCCACATGTGTTTTTGTGGCTTCTTAATATAATCAGCTGGCTGTGTTTCAATGACTAATATTTTGTCGCAACCTTGTTTTTCCATAAATTTCAGAGGGATAGAATCTGCCATTCCACCATCTAAGTATATGCCGCCATCTATTTCTACAGGGCGAGAGACTACAGGCATAGATGCTGAGGCTCTTATCCACTGAATATCAGCCCCTTCTGGAGTGTAATCCACATTATCGCATTTATGATATACAGCCTCGCCGGTATTTAGATCAGTGACAACACAATAAAAATCCATTGGATTATTGTAGAAGGTCTCAGTATCCCAAATATCAAGCTCGTATGGAAGCGTATTGTAGCAAAAATCTACATTATATACATCGCCAGTGGTAAAAAGTGAATGAAGACTTGCATAACGCTTATCATTGCAATATTTTTTGTTGTATCTAAGTGGGCGTCCCACCTGCTTTGATTTGTAATTTAAACCAAAAGTGGCGCCTGCGGAAACTCCAATAGCACTATCAAATGCTATCCCTGCGTCCATTAATACATCAATGACACCGCAGGTGAACATTCCACGCATTGCGCCACCTTCCATAACTAGTCCTTTTTTCATTATTATGTCCTTATATTAAGCCTAAAATTTTGTTACTCTGGGTAATTTGTAGCCAAATCACAAATGGTTTTTACACACATTTCTTCTCCAAGTAATCCGCTATCTAAGATAACGTCATACTCTCTAAAATCACCCCATGTTTTGTCTGTGTAATATTTGTAATATGTTTTTCTTTGTTTGTCCTTCTTGGCAAGTCGCTTTTCGATACTAACATTCTCGATGTTTTCATATCTTTCTAAGACACGTTTTTTACGGTGCTCCATGTCGGCATGAATCATTACATTCATACAGCGAACACCTTCTTTTCTGAGGATGTAGTCTGCGCAACGACCAACAATTACGCAAGGCCCCTTACTAGCACAATCAAGAATGACTTTTTTCTGTGCGATAAAAATCTCATCCTGTGGGCTTTGGAAGTACATTGTGCCAGCTGCTGAAATATCAAACCACATTGCTGTAGAAGATGTGTATTCACCTTGGGTTTCTATAAGCTCTTTTGCATATCCGCTTTCGATAGCGACCCTATTAACTATTTCCCCGTCATAGAATGGAATGTTTAGCTGTTTTGCTACAGCCTCGCCTATGCTATGTCCGCCGCTGCCGAATTCTCTACTAATTGTAATTACTGGATACATAGTGATTCCCTCCAATCTTTTTTCTTACCTATAGTTTAAAATTTTTCCGATAAAAAGTCAAAAAGAGTTCTATTTGTCTGATTATTGATATCATAGGCAAAATGGGCATTTTCTCCTGAATCGCCGCATATATCCACACCAATAATTTTCCTTGCAGAAAATAATTCTTTTAGTATAGAAATCATTTCATCCAAGGACATAGTGCCCTGGTCCCAATCCGTAATTGCGAATTTCTCAGAAAGTACGTCTTTATCGATTGAAATATAAATAGGTAAATCTGTTGGAATATCTTTTGCAGGAATCTCATTACCTACACCAAATGTAAATACATTTTTAAGATTTTCAAGGGTTTCCGTAGCTTCTAATACCCATCCACCACAGGAGGTAATATCGCCAAAACTAGGAGGCTGATTATCAGGATGATGATCAAATAAAACTAAGCTAAATGGGGTAGTGATTTTGTTAAGCCATAGAAGGCTCAGATAGTGGTAGTTTCCAGAATCGATGAAGTGAATTCCTTCAGATGGGAATTCCTTTATGCGTTCTATAATAGTTTCTTTTGCAGAGTCATCCAAATAACAACGAGTGCCTTCAAGGTCTCTGCAATCAACTATAGAGCAATTATTTATTTCTTTAAAGAATGACTGATACTCGTAAGCATCAGTCATTTTAATAATAGTAGTATTCATTAGTTTTTCATTATCTTTCCAGCATTTTTAGGTGTCTTATAGTGATAAGTAGTGAATAAGTCTCTCCAGATAGTAGGATGGAAGAGCATCAAAATAGGGAATAACTCTAATCTACCAGCTAGCATATCAAAAATTAGAACAAGCTTTGAAGGGCATGAGAAAAATGCAAAATTCTCAGCTGGACCAACTAGGCTAAGTCCTGGACCGATATTACTCATTGTGGCAATAACCGCTGTAAATATTGTAGAAAAATCAAGGTTTTCAAAGGAAAGTATAAATACACTTACGAAGAATATAAGCATAAATGTACCAAAAAATACGTTGTTTGAACGAATTGTCTCATGGTTAACTGGCTTGCCATCCATGATTGTTTTACGAACGCTACGTGGATGAATGTAACCAATAAGTTCTTTGTGCACAGCCTTTCCCATTAAAACAAAACGAGAAACCTTGATACCACCACCTGTTGAACCAGCGCAGGCACCAATAAACATAAGTAAAACTAAAACGCATCGGCTGGTTTGAGGCCACTGAGCGAAGTCTGCAGTAGAGAAACCAGTTGATGACTGGATTGAAGTAACCTGGAATGCAGCTTTTGTAAGTGCATCAAATAATCCAGCGCTACAGCTTAACGTATTTACGGTAATGATACCGATGGAAAGTGCAGTTAAGAAGGAATACATTTTAACCTCTTCCATACGAAAGGCTGTGCGGGCATGATGGAAAAGAATGTAGTAGTAAAAGTTAAAGTTGACACCAAATATAAACATGAAGACTGCTACAATCCATTGGCAGGCAACATTGAAGCCACCGATACTGCTAGAATAAATACCAAATCCTCCTGTACCTGCAGTAGCAATACCAGTATTTATCGCTTCGAATGGAGTCATTCCTGCTATAAGTAGAAGTATTATTTCAGCAGCACAAAGTCCAAGATATATTAAGTAGAGCATTTGTGCTGTGTTTTTTAGCTTTGGAACAAGCTTGCCAACAGAAGGACCAGGCGATTCAGCTTTCATAAGATTGAACTGAGAACCGTCGCCTCCGGCCAAAGGTATAACAGTAAGCAAGAATACTAATACACCCATACCACCAACAAGGTGTGTAAAGCTTCGCCAAAACAATGATGCATGGCTGAGAGCCTCTACGTTATGTAAAATAGAAGCACCAGTAGTAGTAAATCCGGAAACTGATTCAAATAAAGCATCTATGTAGTTAGGAATCTCACCAGTAAGCCAAAGTGGAATAGCGCCGATTACAGATAATACTACCCAAGAAGCACCAGTGCAGAAGAAACCTTCTTTTAAGTAGAAAGAAAACTTTTTAGGCTTGAAGTAGCTGTTAAGTATTCCAAGAACTAAGCATGGAAAAGCAACAAGAGCATAGTCAAACCAAACATTTTCATGATAAATAAATGCGACTATTATAGGTAATGTCAAAAACAGGCCCATGAAGCCTACAACATATCCTAAAATAAATCGAATTACGGAATTATTCATGTCCGATTACCTCAATGTATCTAATATTGTGCCGAAGCCAGTGTGAGTTGTTACAACCATTACAGTATCGCCAACTTCAATTGTATCTGAACCGCTAGGAATAATGATAGTTCCGTTACGGTTGATAAATGCAATAAGTACGTTATCTTTAAACTGAAGAACAGAAAATGGTACACCAACTGCTCGTGACTTTTCGCTAATATTAAACTCAATAGCTTCTACCTTTTGATCGAAAAGGTGGTAGAGGGTAAGAATATCATCACCGTCTCCTGACGCACTCTTGGCACGAACATATGCAATAATTGATTCTGCAGTAATGTGTCTTGGGTAAACAACAGAACCAAGGTTTAATTGTGATAAAACATTATCGAAGTTGATACGGTTAACCTTGGTAACAACCTTTGCATTGCTGACCTGGTTAGCATATAAGGTCAAGATAATGTTTTCTTCGTCAATTCCAGTAAGTGGAACAAAGGCTTCTGCGTACTCGATGCCTTCTTCTCTAAGAAGTGATTCATCGCCGCCGTCACCGTTTATAATAGTTGCCTTTGGAAGAACAGTAGAAAGCTCTTCGCAGCGCTCTTTACTGCGTTCAATAATACTAACGTCAATTTTTGCCTGAAGCAGTAGCTTTGCAAGATAATACGAAGCCTTGCCACCACCTACGATAAGGCAGTTCTTTACCTGACGAGTCTTGAAACCAATTTCATTAAGGAATGTACGGGCAAAACGTCTAGCACCTACAGCACATACGATATCATTTGCCTGTAAAACATATTCACCAGTAGGAATAATTACATCAGAGCCACGCTTAACTGCAGTAATAAGCACTTTGCTGGAAATAGCCTGTGATAAATCCTTTATGGCAAGACCAGACAAAATGTTTCCTTCCTCTATTTTAAATTCAACCATTTCAGCCTGCCCATGGGCGAATGAAGAAACCTCAAGAGTAGAAGGAAGTGAGAGAATAGATGATATTTCCCTTGCAGCTTCTAACTCTGGATTAATAATCATTACAAGACCAAGCTTTTCCTGAAGGTATGAAATTTCTTTTGAATAGTCTGGATTTCTAACTCGAGCGATAGATGCGCAATCACCTACCTGCTTCGCAATAGTACAGCAGAGAAGATTAAGCTCATCAGAGTTAGTAACGGCAATAATGAGATCGGCCTCATTAATACCAGCCTCAACCTGAGTGCTGTAGCTGGCACCATTTCCCTGAATGCCCATTATGTCGTAGAGATTTGTAAGATTGTCAATACGATCCTGATTTTCATCGATGACAACAATATTGTGTCCTTCTTTGGAGAGTCTATCAACAAGGGTGCGTCCAACTTTTCCGCAACCTACGATAATTATTTTAAGTCCTCTTTTTTTTGAGGATTTACCAAAAGCCATTTTATTGCCTCCAATTATTTATACTATTGGGAAGAAATTGCTTTAGCACAAAATCATCCATATCATAATTTAGTCTAAAAGAGGCAAAAGTGCAAGTTATATTCTAACATCCACTTTTCTTGTTATTTTCCTAGCATTTGTATATAAATCATTTAGGTACTGATTCTCTTTATCAAAGAACTTTGTAAACCTCTCTCGTTTGAAGTTTTTGGCTGCAGAATCATATACAGAAAGCGTGCCATCGCTATCAATACTTATACCTATTTTCTTTAACTCACTTTCGTATTGTGCGTTGAGATTTTTTATATTATTGGCGGCATTTTTGACTGCGGTATTGTTTGAACCATATTTTTGCGCAGACGATATAGTATAGTTAATAGTATCTGCAAAAGCCTTTAGTTTTTCTTGTACTTGGCTTTCAGACGCCTCTTCAAAATCAAAATCTTGAAGTTTTCTTACAGCATTGCGAAGTGCACTGGCATCTGCCATTGACAGAGTGCCTGTGGTAGCGTCTTTACGATTAGAAGTCTTCACCAGTGAATTGTAGTTATTATAATAAACACGTAATGTCAGTGAATTTGTAATACTTAAACTCATATAAAACTCCTTATAAAAAGTTTCACTTATCTTTATAATTTATCGTAAGAAAATGTTAAATTGTTAATATTTTCAGTTGAAGAAAAGCTAAATTTATACTATATTAGAGAAAATTTTAATAGTCATTTATTAGAAGGAGTGTCTAATGAACCAGGAAAAAGTCATTGTTATTGACTTTGGCGGACAGTATAACCAGCTGGTTGCTCGTCGCGTCAGAGAGTGTAACGTCTATTGCGAGATTTATTCTTATCGCACCCCTATTGATCAAATCAAAGAAATGAATCCTAAGGGTATTATCCTTACAGGTGGACCTAATTCTTGTTATGAGGATGGAGCACCTACTTACACAAAGGAACTTTTTGAGTTAGGAATACCAGTTCTTGGTCTTTGCTATGGTGCACAGCTTATGATGCATCTTCTTGGAGGCAAAGTAGAAAAAGCTCCAGTTCGTGAGTACGGAAAGACTGAAACATTTATTGATGGTGCTACAAATTCTATATTTGCAGGTGTTGAAAAGTCTACTATTGTTTGGATGAGTCATTTTGACTACATAAGCAAAGTCGCTCCTGATTTTGAAATCATAGCACACACAGCAGATTGTCCAGTTGCAGCAGCTGCATGCGAGGACAAAAAGCTTTATGCCATTCAGTTTCACCCAGAGGTTCTTCACACAGTTAAGGGTAAGGACATTTTATTTAATTTTGTTCGCAACATTTGTGGCACATCAGGTGAGTGGAGAATGGATTCTTTTGTTGAGCACACAATCGGTGAGATTCGTGAGCGTGTTGGCAATGGCAAAGTACTTCTTGCCCTTTCAGGTGGTGTTGATTCATCTGTCCTTGCGGCACTTCTTGCAAAGGCAATTGGAAAGCAGCTTACTTGTGTATTTGTAGACCATGGTCTTCTTCGTAAAAACGAAGGTGACGAAGTAGAAGGCGTATTCGGTCCAAATGGTTCATTTGATATTAATTTTGTACGTGTTAATGCAGCTGAGAGATATTATGCAAAGCTTGCTGGAGTTACAGAGCCAGAGCAAAAGCGTAAAATCATCGGCGAAGAATTTATTCGTGTATTCGAAGAAGAAGCCAAGAAGATTGGTACAGTAGACTTCCTTGCTCAGGGTACTATTTATCCTGACGTTGTTGAGTCTGGACTTGGTGGTGAGTCAGTTGTTATCAAGTCACATCACAACGTAGGTGGTCTTCCTGATTATGTTGATTTCAAAGAAATCATTGAGCCACTTCGCAATCTTTTCAAGGATGAGGTTCGTAAGGTTGGTCTTGAGCTCGGTCTTCCAGAATACCTTGTATTCCGCCAGCCATTCCCAGGCCCAGGTCTTGGAATCCGTATCATTGGTGAGGTAACAGCAGAAAAGGTACGTATCGTTCAGGATGCTGACTATATCTATCGTACAGAGCTTGCAGAAGCAGGTCTTGAGAAATTGCCAGATCAGTATTTTGCAGCACTTTCAAATATGCGTTCCGTAGGCGTTATGGGTGACGAGCGTACATATGACTACGCAGTAGTCCTTAGAGCAGTTGAGACTATCGACTTCATGACAGCAGAAGCTTCAGAGATTCCATTTGAGGTACTTCAGCGTGTAATGAGCCGTATCATCAACGAGGTTAAGGGTGTTAACCGCGTAATGTACGACCTTACATCTAAGCCACCTGGAACTGTAGAGATGGAATAAAACTTAATCGACCTGAGAACATTGAAAATTCAATGTCCTCAGGTCTTTTTTATTATCTAGTGACAATAAAATTGGATAAATTAGATCATATCCGTTAAATTGTTAAAATATGTGTTAGTATAAAAATAGTTGGATATGTGATAGTAATATATGAATCAATGACATTGGAGGGGTTGAATGCATTTCGTAAATGCGAAGGGGATACTAACTGCAAATAATGGTTGTTGCGGTATGAATATATACCGTGGGTGCACACATGGCTGTATATATTGCGATAGCAGAAGCAAATGCTATCAGTTCACCCATGCCTTTGAGGATATTGAGGTGAAGCAGAATGCCCCAGAGCTTTTGGGGGCTGCTCTCAAATCTAAAAGAAAGAAATGTATGATTGGCACAGGTGCCATGTCAGATCCATATATGCATTGTGAAAAGCAACTAAAGCTCACAAGACAGTGCCTAGAAATCATTTCAAAATATGAATTTGGCATAGCTATTCAGACAAAGTCAGACAGAATTCTTAGAGACATTGAACTTTTGGATGAAATCAACCAGAAGGCAAAGGCGGTAGTACAGATGACGTTGACCACTTTTGACGATGGCTTGTGCGCAATCATAGAGCCAAATGTTTGCAATACAAAACGTAGAATACAGGTGCTAGAGGAGATGCAAAAGCGCGGCATTCCAACAGTGGTTTGGCTGACTCCAATTCTTCCTTTTATAAATGATAATGAAGAAAACGTAAATGCGATACTTAAGGAATGTATTCGTGTGGGGGTGAAGGGGATTATTTGCTTTGATATGGGAGTGACTTTGAGGGAAGGCGACAGGGAATATTTTTATGAAGCTTTGGATAGAAATTTCCCTGGACTGAAAGAAAAATACATTAAAACTTATGGCAATTCCTATAATGTACCAAGCCCTAACAGCAAAAAATTAATGAGCATATTTGAGGACACATGTGAAGCTCATAATATTCTTTATAAACCTAATGACTGCTTTAATTACTTGAATGACTTGCCGGAGAAATATGAACAGCTAACTCTAGATTTGCTATAATCTTATGCAGGGAAGAATTTTGGAATTGCTGGCGTATGGCTTTGCTATGTAACAATTATGAGGTTTATTATACTAAAAAAATGTGGAGGGCTAAGACAATGATTAAAGTTTATTGTTATGAAAGATGCACTACTTGCAAAAAAGCATTGAAGTGGCTTGATGATAATAAAATCAAATATGAGCTCATAGATATTAAAGGGAGCAATCCGGACAAGACGACATTAAAAGTTGCTTATGAAAAAAGTGGTCAGCCACTTAAGAAATTTTTCAATACAAGTGGACAACTCTATAGGGGAATGGAATTATCAAAGAAGCTTCCAGATATGAGTGAGGATGAGCAGCTTAATCTATTGGCAACGGATGGAATGCTTGTAAAGCGTCCTCTTGTAATAGGGGAAGACTTTGTTTTATTAGGCTTCAAGGAAGCAGAGTGGACTCAGACTCTCAAATAGAAAATCAAACGATATAGTGAGGTAATAAATGATATACATAGGCTGTCACTTGTCAGTGACAAATGGATATGAAGCAATGGGACGCCAGATGGTGGATTTTGGTGGAAACACATTTGCTTGGTTTACAAGAAATCCACGTGGTGGAAAAGCAAAGGATATAGAGCCAGAAGATGTTGAAAAGCTTCAGGAGATTCTTGAAAAAGAAAAGTTCGGGACCCTTGTAGCACATGCTAGTTACACAATGAATCTTTGTTCAGCAAAACTAGAGACCAGAGCAAACGCTCTTGATATGCTTAAGCAGGATTTACAGAGAATGGAACAGGTTCCAAATCAATACTACAATTTCCATCCTGGTTCCCACACAGGGCAAGGAGTAGAAACTGGTATTCAGCAGATTGCTGATGGACTTAATGCAGCTTTATTTGAAGACATGCACACTACAGTGTTATTAGAGACTATGGCTGGTAAAGGCTCAGAGGTAGGTAAAACTTTCGAGGAATTAAGAGAGATTATAGACCGCATAACGCTTAGCGATAAGTTAGGTGTTTGCCTTGACACCTGCCATGTATGGGATGGTGGATATGATATCGTAAATAACCTTGATGGTGTTCTTACTCAGTTTGATAAAATTGTCGGTTTGGATAGATTGAAGGCAATACATTTCAACGATAGTAAAAACGAATGTGGTGCGGCAAAGGATCGTCACGAGAAGCTTGTGCAGGGATGTATTGGAATGGAAGCAATGAAACGAGTTGCAACACATCCTGTTCTTCAAAATCTTCCATTTATTTTGGAAACACCAAACGATGATGCAGGATATATAGAAGAAATAGCGATTGTAAATAGTTGGATGTCTTGAGATAGCAGATGATGAGTTTTATTTATAAATTGATTTAATGCACTAAGAGCCATAGAAAGTTTTGTAAAAAAGTAAAACATATAGAAGTACTAAGTGTTGTTTCGTAAAAAACGACACTTTTCTTTATTGTGTTGTATATAAGACGACTGTTAGATAAAATGCTTACTGGATGTATGAATGTAAAGGGGATG
The DNA here is from genome assembly GCF_015057185.1 of Pseudobutyrivibrio sp. Taxonomy (GTDB): domain Bacteria; phylum Bacillota; class Clostridia; order Lachnospirales; family Lachnospiraceae; genus Pseudobutyrivibrio. Next base: position 16,420 of record NZ_SVEV01000016.1, read on the forward strand.
ATTTAATAATGGTTCTATTAGTTATTGATGTACAAAAAGGAATTACAGACGAGAGATTATACAATTATAAAGAGTTTATAGAAAACACATCAAGGCTGATACAGACAGCTCGTGATAATAATGTAGAGGTTATTTATGTACAGCATGACGACGGTCCAGGTACAGGATTTTCTGTAGGTGATGAGGACTATGAAATAGCAGATCAGGTTGCACCACTAGGTAATGAGAGGATTTTTACAAAGACTGTAAATAGTTGCTTTGGAAATCCAGATTTTGTATCGTATTTACAGCAGACTGGCACAAGAGAACTTATGATAGTGGGGCTTCAGACCAACTTTTGCATAGATGCAACAGTAAAGTCTGCTTTTGATAGAGGCTATAAGGTTATAGTACCAACTGGATGCAATTCAACATTTGACAATGATTACATGAATGCTGAAACTACATATAGATATTATAATGAGATGATGTGGCCAAAGAGGTTTGCCGACTGTGTATCTACCCAGGATGCAGAGCGTATATTGAAAAAGTAATTACTGATTGAACTGATGCAAGATGACATAATGTGTCTATAAAGAATGGAGACTAACATGAGAATAATAGAAAAAGCGACAGAAAAAGATAAAGACGAAATTCTTAAACTTTATAAATCACAGCTTGGTAGGCAGTATTGCCCTTGGAATGAATACTATCCTACAATGGAAGAGATAGATTTTGATTTATCTAGGGATGCTTTGTTTGTAATGAGAGAAGATGGCAAGATAATTGCTGCTATTTCAATAGATGACGATGATTCTGTTAATAATTTAGAGTGTTGGACATCCGAGTTACAGCCAGGCGGAGAGCTTTCAAGGCTTGCGGTTAGCCCGGATTGCCAAGGCAAAGGCTTGGCTAAAGAGATGATTGAAAAGGGCCTGGAAGAGCTAAAAAATAGAAGCTATAAGAGCCTTCATTTCCTAGTAAATAGGCATAATCTTAAAGCGCTTAAATGCTATTCAGCATTTAAGTTTAACAAGGTTGGGGAATGTGAGTTGTACGAGCAACCAATGCTTTGCTATGAGATGGAACTATAAATTGAAAGGACAGATAACGATGAATTACACAATAGAAAATGACAAATTAAAGCTTACAGCCTCAGAACATGGAGCTGAGATTAAATCACTTATTAGAAAAGCTGATGGCAAGGAGCTTATGTGGCAGGCAGATGCTTCATACTGGGGACGTACAGCGCCAGTGCTTTTCCCACTTGTAGGAAACTATTATCAGAAAAAGTCCGTATTCAAGGGACAGACATATGAGATGGGACAGCATGGATTTGCCAGAGATATGGATTTTATGCTGGGCAGACAGACTGAAAACGAGCTTGTTTTCTTACTTAAAGATAACGAAGAATCAAGAAAGAAATATCCATTTTCATTTCTTCTTATAATTACTTACAGATTGGAAAACGATACTGTAAATGTTGAATGGAAGGTCGAAAATCCAAACGAAGAAACTATGTATTTCTCAATTGGTGGTCATCCAGCATTCAACTGTGATTTAGATACTTATACACTCAGATTTGAAAAAGATGACCAGCCTAATTCTAAGGTTACAGCAAATATCATCGCAGGTGATGGCAGCGGCTGTCTTAGCAATGAACAGGAAACATTCGATCTTGATAACGGAGTACTTGGCATGTCAGATGAGCTTTTCAGCCGTGATGCTCTGATTATCGAGGATAGACAATCAGACAAAGTAACACTTGTTGATGACAATGGCAATGATGTGCTTGCTGTAAAGTTTGATGCACCACTCTTTGGAGTATGGTCTCCAGTAGGAAAGCATGCACCATTTGTTTGTATTGAGCCATGGTATGGACGATGTGATAGAGTAGGTTTTAATCAAAAATTAGAGGAACGTGAATATGGAAATATGTTAGGAATTACAGATATATTCCAGGTAAGCTTTGATATCCAGGTATTTTAAAAGTTTTTTAACAAATTTGATATACGTTAAATGCTATAATTAATCTGTACATTATGTGTAAATTGTTGAGCATTTTACAGAGGGCGGGAATTGAAGAAAAGATATATTGTTATCATCAATATTCTGATAGTAGGGTTGATTCTTTTCATTATCGCTGAATATGCAAATGATAGGGCATCAGAATCAAACCTTGCTTCAATTGCGTCTTTTGAGAAAATGACAACAACAACAGAGCAAATAGTTGCCAATTATTTAGAGGACGAGCAGCATTTGTGCGACATTTGGGCTAATTACATTAATGGGTCTGCTGATGACGGCACTCCAATGACTGTAGATGAGGCCATTTCTTATATTCGAAAAGCAAAAATTTCTCCTGAAATATCAGGTCATCTAATTTATATAGATGACGGTTCTATGGCGGGACTGTCTACCACCGCCAGATCAACAAATCCGTCGGATTTTAATGTGAATTATTCCAATATTGCTATTTTTGACAACCTTGAGATTAGTAATGTAAATGGTAAGGTAAATTTAACAAGGGCGTATACTAATCCTTTAAACGGCGTGCAATCTATTGCATTTTTGAATAATGTAAAGGTGATAGATGCTGAAACAGGAGCGCTGAGAGAAGGCCTTATCATTCGCGTGGTACCAGTAAGCCTACTTGAGCAGAAGCTTGTTTTTTTGAAGGGTGAGTATGAGAATGTGGAAATATCTTTGATTGACTGGGATGGGGACTATATGATTCATGGCAAATCCTTGAAAAACAGTAATTTCTTTGAATATTTCAAATCATATAATCCTATGTCGCCTCAGGAATATAACAAGGCTGTTGATACCATTCGTACAGATATAGGTACCATGCATATTCGAAATTCTAAGAATGAGGATTGTGTTATTTCTTACACTCCTTTAAGTAATTTAGATTCATGGTTTCTTGTGGCTTATATTCCTGCAGCTGAATTAACTGTGAGCAGATCAATTGATTGGACAATATTGGGAATTGTAACACTGGGACTTGTGATTTTACTTAGTTTCAATCTAATCATTCTCCGTAATTTTAATCGCAAGCTGACAATTGCTGCTAAGGCTGCAAATCAGGCAAATGAAGCTAAATCATATTTCCTATCAACTATGTCTCATGATATTAGGACTCCAATGAATGCCATAATTGGCATGAATGAAATGATTCTAAGGGATAGTAGGGATAATAGTATTCTCATGTATGCAGAAAACATTAGGGCTGCGGGGAATACACTTCTTGGAATTATTAATGATATTCTCGACTTTTCAAAGATTGAAGCAGGAAAGATGGAAGTCATTAATGTGGACTACAATTTTGTTTCCTTACTAAACGATATAGTAAACATGGTTCAGCGAAAGGCGGATGAGAAAGGACTAAACTTCCAGCTTGATGTGGATAACAATATTCCAATATGTTTGCACGGTGATGAAATACGAATTAAACAGATTATTATTAATATTCTTTCCAATGCTGTTAAATACACCAAGGAAGGTAGCGTTGTTTTCTCCATCAATAGCACTAAATGTGATGATGATTACGTAATGCTACATGTCAATGTAAAAGACACTGGTGTAGGAATCAAAAAAGAAGATCTTGATAGGCTATTCGTTGCCTTCGAAAGAATTGAGGAAAAGAAAAATAGAAATATTGAAGGTACAGGCCTTGGAATGGCTATTGCCCAAAGCTTTCTTAACATGATGGATAGTAAAATTCAGGTGGAAAGTGAGTATGGCAAAGGCTCTACATTTTCCTTTGACTTAAAGCAAAAGGTTGTGAAATGGGAACCACTTGGTGAATTTGAAGCTGCTTTTAAACGTTATCTCATGGAGAGAGAACAATATCAGGTATCCTTTGTTGCTCCAGAAGCGAAAATCCTGGTGGTTGATGATAATGAAATCAATCTAAAGGTTTTTGTAAATCTGCTTAGGGAAACAAGGATGCAAATAGATACAGCCGATAGTGGAGACTCAGCAATTGTTCTTTATAAGCGCAATTTTTATGATGTAATCTTTTTGGATCATATGATGCCAAATAAAGATGGCATCGAAACCATAAAGGAAATGAAGGAGTGTGAAGATACTCCAAACCAAAGCACCCCAATTATTTGCCTTACCGCAAATGCGGTATCTGGAATGCGGGAAATGTATATAAAAGCAGGCTTTGATGACTATCTTACAAAGCCTATTGATACCGGCAGGCTAGAGAGTATGCTTTTAAACTATTTATCCACAGACCTAGTAAAGACGCCAGAGAATGAACCGGCAAGGAAATACAGCGTTCTTGTAATTGACGAGGATATTGATTATTTGCGAAGGATAAAAGAAAAGCTGTCAGAGCTGTATGAAGTGGTGGTAGTTAAATCTACAGAACAGGCCTTGGCATATTTCAAGAATCATGAAGCTGATTTAATACTAATGGATTCTCAACTGCCGGAGCTTGCTAATATGGATAAAGAAAAAGTCCTAACAGGGCATTTTAAGGAGATGAGCCTAGAGGACGTTTATGCACTGGTTAATGAACGTTTTGGTCACATTTGAAAGGAGCGAGCATGGAAAAAAACATTAAGACATTTTTTTCGAAAGCTCTTGTAGCAATGTTGATATTTAGTGCAGTCGGCTGTGGTCAGAATGAAAATCAGAACCAAATGGAGAACATATGTGACGGTGTAAAGGAAGCGGAGACAACAACTGTTTTTTCTCCTAAATTTTCATCTGATACTGAATATAAGGTATCTGTGGTTGGAAGCTACTCCAATTTTGAATCCCTGGAAATCACTATCGAGAAATTCTATGAAGTGTATCCAAATGGAGAGATTGAGTATACATACCTTGATGATTACAGAAATACAATAGGACCGGCACTAGCAGGGCAGGAGCCACCTGATATTTATGTTGTTCAGCCATGGATGTATGGTGATGAACAATTTACTCCTTTATTTGATGGAGCAGAGGTGCTCTCAGATCCTAAACTAGATATCAATTTAGATTGCATCCGTTCAGGCTTAAAATGGGAAATGGATAACGGAGAAATACTGACACTTCCAGTATTTGCCACATCCTGTGGAATGCTTGTTAACATGGACATTTTTGAAAAAGAAGGACTTGAGGTTCCTACAACTTTTGAAGAATTAAAGGCTGTATGTGAAAAGCTAAAGGAAGCAGGCTATGAATCTCCATTAATGGGAGCAAATACAACCACAACACCGGGTATTGCCTATAGCTTTGGCTATCCTATGTTTGCAAAAACAGTGAAGGAAGACAAAAGTGTCGAGGACGATTTAAATAATCTTGTTCCTTCAGCTGGTGAAGCTATGCGAGTATCTCTTGAACGTTTAAAAGAACTTGTGGATTCTGGATGTATAGATATAGAAAAATGTACTGAGGAAATCGAGGATGATTACAATGCGGTTGTTATGAGATTTTTTGAAGGGGATGTTCCAATGATGTTATGTTCTGGAGATGTTGTTTCTGGAACAAAAAAACGTGAAGGTCAGTCGGAAGCCTTTGCTGCAAATCCTTTCAAGTATAGTTTTTATATTGCACCTTCAGGAGATGATGGGGGTTATTATATGGATTCAGTTTCCATATTATTCTGTGTAAATAAAAACAGCTCAAATCTTGATATGACCAATGAGTTTATTAGGTTCCTAACAAGTGAAGATGAGCTCGGACTTATGGCACAAGAAAAAAGACTTATACCCCCTACCAAGGACTATTCAGTGGATGAAGTCTATGCTTCATTAGCGGAATTTCCAGAGGATAGAACCATTAATTTTAGAGACATAGAGCTTCTTGATACTACTGTAAAACAGTATCGAGCTGCAGCCTACGCAGTTGTAAATGGCGAAATGACTGTGGATGAAGCAGTGGCTAATTATGGCACAATACCAACGGAGTAGTTTAGAGCTGTTTTTGTATTTCTAGGGCAAGCTCCTTTGCTTCGTCATAGTCAAGATTGGAAACAAGCTTGTCTAAGGCTGTTATTTGTGCATAAAGCTCTTTGGTGCAATTGTAAGAAAGAAGCTGCTTGGCTGCATCCTCAGCGGTACCTAGGTCAAAATCATCTACAGCCTTGATGAGCTTATTTAATGTGGCTGTTATTTCAGCCCTGTCAAAACTGATATTAATATTAGGGCCCTTTATAGCAAATGGTGCAAGATAAGGCTTTAATGCTTTGAAGGTATTTAAGACACCTGGAGTAAGAGCTTTAATTTGCTCAATATTATTGTCCTTGCCTAATTTTTCTAGATTAAAGAATTCTTCACCAAGGCTTATGGCACCAATCATACGACAGGTTGTTTTGAGAGAATGTACCTCTATAGTGTAGTTTTGGATGTTTTCCTGTGAAAGGTAAGTCTCTACAAGGTTAATTTTGTCATCCATAAGTTTGTACACATCACCAAGAAGTTCAATAAAGAGTTCTTTAGAACCAGAGTTTTTGATAGCTTTTTCAATATCAATACCAGGAATGTTAATGTTCATAGATGGCCCTCCATGTTTTGAGTATACCACTATTAAAATGAGGTATAAACAGGTGTAAAATATCATTGCATAGAAGGAATTGTCATCGGGGAGGTTAAAATGATTCCACAGATTGTAGTTATAGACGACGATCCTATAATTTTAAAAAGAGCTTGGAATACTCTTACAAGTGCGGGACTTAAAGCGGTGGTTTTGAAATCCGGAAAAGCGCTCCTAGAGTATATAAAAGATAATCAGGCACCAGACCTTATTTTGATGGATATTAGTATGCCTGAGATGGACGGTTTTGAGACACTTAAGGAATTAAAAAAGTGTGAGGGCAGCTGGAGAGACACTCCTGTGATTTTCTTAACTGGAAATGAAGATGAAGACACTGAAACAAAGGGACTTTCCCTTGGGGCAATGGATTTTATTAGAAAGCCATTTGTTGCCAGTGTACTTGTGCTTCGTGTTAAACATGCTGTTGAGCTAGTAAGACTCCAGAGAAATCTTGAGGACATGGTAGAGGAGAAAACACGGGAGAATGAGAATCTTTTTCTACATGTCGTGGAAAGTCTGGCAGATGCCATTGATGCTAAAGATAATTACACAAAAGGTCATTCAGGACGAGTAGCTACTTATTCTAAGGAAATAGCAAAAAGATATGGATATGACGAGAAACGTCAGGAACAGATTTTTATGATGGGGCTACTTCACGACGTAGGGAAAATTGGAGTTCCCGATGAAGTGATTAATAAGCCTGGTCGCCTTACAGATGAGGAGTTTGCAAAAATAAAGAAGCACCCAGGAATTGGTGGAAAGATTCTTGGTAACATAAAGGAAATGCCTGAGCTTGCAGCAGGAGCCAAATGGCATCACGAAAGATATGATGGCAAGGGATATCCAGAAGGACTATCCGGTGAAGACATTCCTGAAGAGGCAAGAATCATTGCAGTGGCAGATGCATACGATGCCATGACCAGTACTAGAAGCTACAGAGGGGCGCTTCCACTTGAGGTAGTTCGAGGTGAAATTGAAAAGGGAAAAGGAAGTCAATTTGATCCAAAGTTTGCGGATATCATGCTTGAAATGTTAAACACAATATCATAAACTAATATCCATTGAAATAGAGTATTTACAATAGGAAGAAGAGCATATGGGAAAAATAGGATTTAGTAACGAAAAATACACAGAAATGCAGTCAAAAAACATTAGAGACCGCATCGATCAATTTGGTGGAAAGCTTTACCTTGAGTTCGGCGGAAAGCTTTTTGATGATTATCATGCTTCTAGAGTTTTACCAGGATTTAAGCCTGATGCAAAAATAACAATGCTCAAGGAGTTAGCTGACAAAACAGAAATTGTTATTGCTATCAAGGCTGGGGACATTGAGAAAAATAAGGTTCGTGGAGATATTGGTATCACTTATGATATGGACCTTCTTAGACTTATTGATGCATTTACTAGCTACGGATTATATGTAGGCTCAGTTGTTCTTACACAGTTTGCTGAGCAGCCATCTGCAGTTGCATACGAGAAAAAGCTTAAAGCTCTTGGATTAAAGGTTTATAGACACTATATTATTCCAGGTTATCCATCAAATATTCCTTTCATCGTTTCAGATGAAGGATTTGGAAAGAATGATTACATTGAGACAACACGTCCACTTGTAGTTGTTACCGCTCCAGGGCCAGGTTCAGGAAAGATGGCTACATGCCTTTCACAGCTTTACCATGAGTCAAAGCGTGGTGTAAAGGCTGGATATGCTAAGTTCGAGACATTCCCAATTTGGAATTTGCCACTTAATCATCCAGTAAACCTTGCATATGAGGCAGCTACAGCTGACTTAAATGATGTTAATATGATTGACCCATTCCATTTAGAGGCTTATGGAAAGACAGTGGTTAACTATAACCGTGACGTTGAGGTATTCCCAGTTCTCAAGGCTATGTTTGAGAAGATTTCAGGGGAGTCTCCATACAAGTCACCTACTGACATGGGTGTTAATATGGCAGGAAATGCAATCATCGATGATGATGCATGTAGAAGTGCTTCTAATCAGGAAATCATTAGAAGATACTATGAGGCTACAGTTGCAAAGCGTAAGGGTGACGGAGCTGATTCTGCAATCCAGAAGCTTGAGCTTCTCATGGAAAAGGCTGGTATTTCGGTATCTGATAGACCTGTTGTTGCAGCAGCTAATATTAAGGCGGATCAGATTGGTGTTCCATGTGCAGCAATGGAGCTACCTGATGGCAAAATCATCACAGGAAAGACTTCAGAGATGCTTGGTGCTTCTTCAGCAATGATTCTCAACGCATTGAAGTATCTTGCTAAGATTCCTGATGAGGTTAAATTGATTTCACCAGAGGTTCTTACACCTATCATGACCCTAAAGACAAATTACTTGGGAGATAACAACCCACATCTTCATTTGAACGAGCTTTTAATTGCTCTTTCAATGGAAGCTATCAGCAGTGAAGATGCTAAGAAAGCATACGATTGTCTTCCTGAATTAGTAGGTGCAGAGGTTCACTCCTCAGTAATCCTTGCTTCAGTAGACGTTGGAGTATTCAAGCAGCTTGGCACTCACTTGACATGTGAGCCACGCTACGAAGGTAACAAATTGTACCACGAGTAATTGGAGAGGATTTCGTTCTCCTTCGAAACGTATATTGCCTAGCACCAAATCCCTAGCAATATTGATACAAAATAAGCAGAATTAATAATTACATAGTTTTTAATTGAGCAGATGAAGGTTTTTTCTTTTATCTGCTCTTTTTTGAATGCGCGAATATTTTTTTCTACTGGAATAATAGAAAGCAAGAACACTAGGCTGATAGGGCTAAGTATTTTAAACACCACCATTAGTATTACAGAAGCGTAGCAGCAATAATATAAAATTCCAAAGAAGCCAGTGGCTGTTTTTTGACCTATGTAATGAACTATAGTTAATCTATTTACAGCCTCATCTTTTTTTACATCACAGGTATTGTTTGCAAGCATAATATTTGATGTAGTAAAGGTCATAACAAGTGAAAATAGGAAAAAGCTAATAAGTGGCATTACTTCTAAAGATAAGCTGATTGTCTTTAGTGATAAATCAAGTGAAAGATAGTAGGTTGGATTATTAATGTAAAGCATTAAAAATGGAATAAACATACCATATGCGATTCCTGAAAAGACTTCACCTAGTGGAATTCTAGAGATAGGAATAGGTCCAAAGGTGTAAAAAATTCCAAGCATAAAGCAGAATGCACCAAGTAACAGAACAACTATACCTGTTTTGTATGCTAAATATAAACCTAAGATTGTGCTGATAGAAAGCATAGTGATTATTGCAATAAATGCATTTTTTCTTTTTATAGGCAGCATCTCTGGATAGTCCTTGCTATCAATGTAGTTGTTTATACCTGTAGTAGTAAGATCAAATATAAACATAGAAAAAAAGAACACTACCATCAATGGAGCATTAATAGGTTGTTTGGTGTATAAAATGAATGCAAGTGTGTTTATAAAAGCAAATAAACTAGTAATCTTTGTTTGAATTTCTACGAATTTTAAAAATCTCTTTATCATATAACTAAATTCCTTCCAAATAGATAATTTTGACCACAAATCAATATATATGTCTCATGGTTAGGCAACAAATAATTAAAATAGTTGCATCTAATTAAATTGTTGTTAAATTAATAACATAAAATATTGTTAAGTGCAACTATTCATGTTATAATGCATTCCTAAAAACGATGACGCACAATAATATTGCGCACGATTTGCATAATGTATAAAAAAGGAAGAAAGGAATTAACCATGACAAAGATTGTCGTAATTGGAGCAGGTTACGCAGGTGTACTTGCTACAAAGAAACTTGAAAAAAAGCTTCGTAAGAAAAAAATGGCAGATTCTACTCAGATAACACTTATTGATAAGCATCCTTATCATACAATGCTAACTGAGTTACATGAGGTTGCAGCTTGCCGTGTAGGCGAGGAAAGCGTAAAGATGAATTTGGACCAGATTTTTGCTGGCCGCAAAGTAGATGTAGTTCTTGATACAGTCACAAAAGTTGATTTCGAGAATAATAAAGTTCAGGGAAAGAATAATCAATATGACTATGACTACCTTGTTGTTGCAGCAGGTTCAAAGCCAACCTACTTTGGTGTAGAGGGAGCTGAGGAAAACAGCTATTCCCTTTGGTCATATGATGATGCTGTAAAGCTTAGAGATAGAATTCACGACTGTTTCAGAATGGCAGCTGATGAGACTGACCCAGCAAAGAAAAAGGAACTTCTTAGCTTCTACGTTGTAGGTGCAGGCTTTACAGGTGTTGAGATGGTTGGAGAGTTGGCTGAGTACACTCCAATTCTTTGCAAGAGATTCAATATCAATAGAGAAGATGTAACTATCGTTGATGTTGATGGACTTTCTCGTCCAGTGCCAATCTTGCCAGAAAAGCTTTCAAACAAAGTAGATAGACGTCTTAGAAAAATGGGTGTTGATGTAGTGATGAACGCCAGTGTAGTAGGTGTTGGTAAAAACTTCATCAAGCTTAAGAAGAATGATGAGATAACAGAGCATGTTGCTGGAACAGTAATCTGGACAGCCGGTATCGAAAGCTCAGAGATTACTTCTGAAATTGCAAAGGAAGTTACTAGCGGTGGTAGAGGTCGAATTCAGGTTGATGAAAATCTTCGTTCGGTTGATTACAAGAATGTTTATGTTATTGGTGACAACATGCTTTACACTGCACCAGGTGAGGAAAGACCAGTCCCTCAGATGGTTGAAAATGCAGAGCATTCAGCGGCTACAGTAGCAAAAAATATTGTTAGTGAAATTACAAAGTCAGGCAAGCTAGAAGCTTACAACCCAAAATTCCATGGCGTTATGGTTTGCGTTGGTGGTAGATACGGTGTAGCTAGAGGTGGAATGGCAAAGCATCAGATTAATTTTGCTTCATTCTTCGCTATGTTTGCAAAACACTTTATTAATATTATCTATTTCATTCAGGTAATGGGATGGACAAAAATCATTTCATACCTTAAGCATGAGTTCTTTACTATCAGAAATAATCGAAGCTTCTTAGGCGGACATTTTTCTAATAAAACTCCTAGCTTTATGCTAGTTCCATTACGTCTTTGGTTAGGTGCCGTTTGGGTATATGAGGGTGTAATGAAAATCTTAGAAGGTTGGCTTACTAAGCCAATGCTTTCAGGATTCTTTGGTGGTGCTAATGCTTGGTTTGATTCACTCCTTGGTAGAATGACAGAGACAGCAGATGCAGTAGCTTCGGCTTCTACAGAAGTTGTAGCTACAGTTGATGCGACAGCATCAGCCTCAACAGCTGCAGCGGCAGGTGCGGCAGATGCAGTAGCTTCAGCATCTACAGCAGTTTCTTCAGCAGCAGGTGCAGCGGCTGACGCAGTAGCTTCTGCAGGTACAGTTATTTTTGATTGGAACTTCAAACTTTTTGAGACAATTCTTGTTTCAGGCACAGATCTTGTTCATTCAACAATTTCTGATATTGCATTTAAGATTCAAGTTCCATTTGTAGATTGGTTTGTAGAAAACGTAGTACTCGCTTCAGATGGTATGACAATGTTCATGCAGATTTTAATAGTAGTACTCCAGATTCTCATCGGTCTTGGACTTATGGGAGGATGCTTTACATTCCTTTCAGCACTTGTTTCATTAGTACTTCAGGTAATGTTTGTAACAACTACAGGTTTATATTTGAATACGTTCTGGATGATTTTTGCCGGATTAGCTTTAGTTTTTGGTGGCGGATATACACTTGGAATCGATTACTACTTGATGCCTTTCCTAAAGAAAAAGTGGCAAAAGGTCAAGTGGGCGAGAAAGTGGTATTTGTATAATGATTAATCAAAAAATGGATTTTGAGACAGCCTTTAGTGAGGTTCAAAAAGAAGCTTCAAAGATTATTACATCTGGGCCAAGTCTTATAAATTCATATGTTTCATATCTTACAGATGTGACTGGAAAAATGATGCGTGCAAAGGCAGTTTTAGCCTGTGCCATGGATGAGGATGGTCTTGTTGACAGTGATGCAGTGAAATTTGCTGCAGCAGTTGAGGTTCTACATTTGGCCACATTAGTACATGACGACATTATGGATGATGCTGATACACGAAGAGGACAAGAGACACTCCAGAAAAAATCTGGCAAGAGAAATGCCGTGATTTGTGGCGACTTCCTACTTGCATCAGCAATTAGAGAAATCATTGATGTGGCTCAAAAGGATAATTACAAGGACTTCGATTTTTCTAAATATGTTCAGGATATTGCTTTAGGTGAGCTTAGACAAAACATTAATAATAGAAATTATCGACTTAAAACATTTAGATATTTGTCTATTATTGACGGTAAAACGGCAGCCTTGTTTGAGGCATCCTTCCACGCTGGGGCATTGGTTTTAAATGCTGATAAAAAGACTCAAAAGCTTTATAGAAGACTTGGTAGATATATAGGTATTATTTTCCAGCTAACAGATGACTGTATTGATTATGAAAATACAAAGGACAGTGCATTAAAGCCCGTCCAATCTGATTTTGAAAATGGTGTTATTACTCTACCTCTTATACATGCATTTGAGAATGACCCTACTCTTATAAAAAAGGCTGAGCAGGGAAGACTTTCAAAAGAAGAAGTGTTTGATGCTGTAGAAAAGCATGAGGGGGTAGCTTATACCCACAGTGTTGCAGAAAGCTATTTCGTAAGAGCAAAAGCAATTATTGATGAGCTGCAAATGTGCAACGCAAAGAAGCTTATTATAAGCAAACTATTAGATAGGGCATATATAGGCCTATCAAAATGATATTTATAGTGTTTTTTTCACTAGAAATATAGTACTAAATTTGGAGAGAAAGGAATAAAAAATGAAAAAGAATTTAGTCGCAATTATGTGTGTTGCAGCACTTTCTGCAACTGCACTTGTTGGCTGTGGTTCCAAGCAAGCTGACACAACTGCTACAACTGAAACTAATTCTTCAGTAGAGGCAACAACTGATGGAGCAACAGCAAATGTTGCTGCAGAGGGAGAACTTTTAACAGGTATTGGTACATCTGTATCAATCGCAGATTCACAGGACGCTACAGCAGATGCTGACGGTACAGCTCAGTGTGATGCTACAATCGCTGCTGTAACAGTTGATTCAAATGGCGCTATTGTTGAGTGTGTTATCGATATAGCACAGACAAAGATTGGCGTAAGCTCAGATGGAAAGATTACTTCTGATATCAATGCTGAGTATCCTTCAAAGAGAGAGCTTGGCGATGACTACGGTATGAAGAAGGCTTCTGTAATCGGTAAGGAATGGTATGAGCAGGCTGATGCTTTTGCAGCATGGGCTGTAGGTAAGACAAGAGATGAAATCAGTGGTATGGCTATCACAGATGGTCTTGCAGGTGATGCAGATCTTGCTGCTTCAGTTTCAATCCACGTGACAGGTTTCCAGGCAGCAGTTGTTGAAGCTATGGATAACGCAGTAAGCGGTGGTGCAGTAGCTGGAGACAAGCTTGGTCTTGGTGTTTCTACAAAAATCTCAAATTCTGTAGATGCAACAGCAGATGCTGATGGTACAGCAGAGGCTTACACAACAATTTCTGTTCTTACAGTAAATGGCGATGGTGTAATCACAAGCTCAATTCTTGATGCAGTTCAGGCAAAGATTACTTTTGATGCAACAGGTGTTATTACAGCTGATAAGAACGCAGAAGTAGCTAGCAAGAACGAGCTTGGTGATGCTTACGGTATGAAGGCAGCATCAGCTATTGGTAAGGAATGGAATGAACAGGCAGCTTCTTATGCTGAGTACACAGTAGGTAAGACTCTTGATGAAGTTCAGGGTACTGCTGTAGAAGAAGGTCGTGCAGCAGATGCAGATCTTGCAGCTTCAGTTTCAATTCACATTACAGATTTTAACTCTGTAATTGCAAAGGCTGTTGAAAGCGCAAAATAATTATTTTACAATGAGATAGCAATAGGGGAGTGTGCCTTTTGCACACTCCTCAATCTTTTTAGAAGGGTTTCCTTATGAATCGAATAAAAGCAGCATCTGTAATGCTGATAGTATTATTAATAGTATTTATATTGGCAGTTCAAAATGGATTACTTTCTAATAACAAGTCCGTTGATACTGCAGAAAAAACAAAATATACAGCTACATTTTTGGACATATTTGATACCCGTACAGAGATTGTTGGATACGGGGCTACTGAAGAAGAATTCTCAAACCAAGCGGAAATCATAAGAGAACGCTTAGTTTTTTATAATAATTTATTTGATATTTACAACGATTATGATGGTATTAACAATATTAAGACTGTCAATGATAATGCAGGTATTGCACCAGTAGAAGTGGATCCTGAAATAATTGATTTGCTTAAATTTAGTAAGGATATGTATGACTTAACCGATGGGAAGGTCAACGTAGCTATGGGCTCAGTACTTTCTATTTGGCATGAGCATAGAGAGTATGGAAGTAATAATCCTGAACGAGCAACTCTTCCTGATATAGAGGAGCTTAAAGAAGCAAATAATCATACTAATATTGAAGATTTGATAATTGATGAAGAAAACAACACAGTTTATTTAGCAGACCCAGAAATGTCACTTGATGTGGGAAGTACAGCTAAGGGATATGCAGTTCAAAAGGTTATGGACTATTGCAGACAGCAGGGAATGGACAATATTCTCCTTAGCTTAGGCGGTAATATTTCTGGGTTAGGAACAAGAATTGATGGAACTCAATTTAGAATAGCAATCCAAAATCCAGATATGGATAGTGACCAGGAATATATCGAAAAATTGGATATAACAGATGGCCAGTGTGTGGTTTCATCAGGTGATTATCAGAGATATTACGTGGTAGATGGAAAGGTCTATTGCCATATTATTAATCCAGAAACCTTGTATCCGGCAGAGACATTTGCTGCTGTTTCTGTACTAGCAGATGATTCAGGTATGGCAGACGCACTTTCAACAGCCCTTTATAATATGACAATTGATGAGGGGCTTGAGTTTGTAAATAGTCATGATAATATTGAGGCTATGTGGGTTTATCATGATGGCACCAAGGTATACTCAGACCATTTTGAGGAAAGTATCGTTAAATAAAGTATGAAAAAGAATGACATTATTTTAATAATTACAATATTAGTTATTACCTTTGCAGGTGTTTTGTTTATGGGTATACAGCAAAGGAAAAATACTGATGATAATGCTATGGTAGTTATTTCCATAGATGGTGAAGAATATGGAAGATATCCACTGAATCAGGAACACACTGAAAAAATAGAGCTGCCAGACGGTTCATTCAATACTCTACAGATTTCAGATGGATATGCAGATATGATAGAGGCTGACTGCCGAGATCAGATATGTGTTAATCATTTCCACATTCATTACTCAGGAGAAACTATAGTTTGCCTGCCAAATAAGGTTGTGGTAGAAATAGTTGGTGGCGAAGAGGATGACATTGACGGGGCAACACATTAGAAACAGGAGATTTTATGAAAACAAATAAAATAGCTTTTTTAGGACTTTTGGTTGCTCTTGCCTTTGTACTTTCTTATGTAGAAATGTTACTTCCTATCAGCATAGGCATTCCAGGAGCAAAAATCGGCCTTGCTAATTTGGTGGTCATGGTGGCTTTATATACCATAGGTCCAAAAAATGCATTTATCCTTTCAATTGTGAGGGTAGTTTTAGTAGGTTTTACATTTGGAAATATGGCTATGATGATTTACTCAATGGCTGGAGCAATGCTTTCATTTGTAGCAATGATAATAGGTAAAAAAACAAAACTTTTTTCTATTACTGGTGTCAGTGTTTTGGGTGGAGTATTCCATAATGTGGGTCAGATTATCGTAGCAATTATTGCACTTGATGCAGCAAGCCTTGTGTATTATTTTCCATTCTTAGTTGTTATCGGAACAATTTCAGGTATAGTAATTGGTATTGTTTCTGGAATGATTACCGAAAGAATAAAGGTAACCTTCTAGAATTGACAAACTACTCAAAACAAAATAAAATATTTACCTAGTAATTAGATAGGAAAAAGCAGATGCTGGGCATCTGCTTTACTTGTGTTTTATAGAAGGATATTAAAATGAGAGAAATCGAGTATAAGGAATTAGCCCAATTAGCAGATGAAAGCTATACATTAGTAGATGTGCGAAATGAGGGCAGTTTGAAATATGGAATGATTCCAGGTGCAATCAGTATCACTCATCAATATTTTGAGGAGGATATTGAGAGTGTTATTAAAAAATTAGATAAGAATAAAAAGATTATCTTGTATTGTACTAGAGGTCAGGTTTCTCTTGATGATGCTGAGCTTTTGAGCTCTGAGGGATTTGACGCAGTCAGTCTAAAGGGCGGTTACAACAGCTATTTGTCAGCTTTAATGGAGCAACAAAAGTCAGAGAGCCGTGATGAACTTGCGGAACAAACAGCTGAGATTGAAAAGAGCATTAGGAAAAAGTTTCACAAAACTTTGTTTTCCCCATTTGCTAGGGCTTGCAAGGAATACGAGCTAATAAAAGAAGGAGACCATATATGTGTGTGCATTTCTGGTGGCAAGGATTCTATGCTTATGGCCAAGCTTTTTCAGGAAATCAAGCGTCATCAGAAGGTCAATTTTGAACTAACATTTCTTGTTATGGATCCCGGGTATAGCGCTGTGAATAGACAGCTGATAGAGAGTAATGCAAAGCTGATGGGCATTCCTATTGTTGTGTATGAGAGCGATATTTTCGATGCGGTTGATACCGTAGATAAGAACCCATGCTATTTATGTGCGAGAATGCGTAGAGGGCATCTTTATTCAAAGGCAAAAGAACTTGGCTGTAATAAAATTGCTTTAGGTCATCATTATGATGATGTTATTGAAACAATCCTTATGGGAATGCTTTACGGTGCTCAGGTACAGACAATGATGCCAAAGCTACATTCTACTAATTTCGAAGGAATGGAATTGATTAGACCACTTTATTTGGTCCGTCAGGATGATATTATTGCATGGCAACGTTACAATGGTTTTCACTTTTTACAGTGCGCATGTCATTTTACAGAGACCTGTGACAGCTGCTCAACAGATGGCACTAGCGCATCTAAGCGTTTGGAAACTAGAAATCTTATTGCTGAGCTTAAGAAAACAAATCCATATGTTGAGTCCAATATTTTCCGCAGTGTAGAAAATGTTAATCTGGCAACAGTTATTGCCTATAAGCAGGATGGTGTTAAGCATCATTTCCTAGATACTTATGATGAACAATAGATAATAAATAGAGGTATATATGTTAAATCAGTTTTCGAGAACAGAGTTGCTTCTTGGTAAGGATGCCATGGAGCAGCTAGAGAATAAAAGAGTTGCCATTTTCGGAATCGGTGGCGTCGGCGGATATGTGTGTGAGGCCCTTGTGCGTACAGGCATTGGTCATTTCGATTTGATTGATGATGACAAGGTATGTCTGACTAACCTTAACAGACAGATAATTGCCACCCGTTCAACAGTTGGCAAGGACAAGGTTGAGGTCATGAAGGAGCGTATGCTTGATATTAATCCTAAGGCTGATATTACAGTTCATAAATGCTTTTTCCTGCCTGAAAATGCGGACCAATTTGATTTTAAGTCTTATGATTATGTTGTGGATGCTGTGGATACAGTTACTGCTAAAATAGAGATTATCATGAGATGTAAGGCTGAGGATGTTCCTGTAATCAGTTGTATGGGTGCAGGAAACAAACTAGATCCTAGTCGTTTTAGAGTAGCAGATATTTATAAGACAACAATGTGCCCTTTGGCAAAGGTTATGCGTCGAGAAATGAAAAAAAGAGGAGTAAAAAATCTTAAGGTTGTCTTTTCCGACGAAAAGCCTACACGCCCAATTGAGGATATGGCAATCAGTTGTAGAACAAATTGTATATGCCCACCAGGTGCTGAGCATAAGTGCACTGAGCGAAGAGATATTCCGGGCTCAATAGCCTTTACGCCTGCAGTGGCAGGACTTGTGCTTGCCAGTGAGGTAATCAAGGATTTATCAAATGGATTTGGACGCCAATAATAAAGTCCTTAATGATTAATATATTTAACTATATATCTAGCCAGTTCTGGAATGGTTTCAACAGCTGCATATTCTCTTGGATTCGAAGGTAGATTTAAGTCTCTTTGTATTGAATACAAAAGGAGTGCAGTTTTTGTTGATTCAGAGGTGGCTTTATCACAAGGTGTTGCTAGGTCGATTTCTCTGAGTACAGAGGAATCGATTTTCATCATTTTAGATAAACTAATTACGGCAAGTGCCTTTAGATTTTCCTCAGGCTCTTCTGGGGATAATACGTATTTTTTTAAAATATAATTTCTTATGTGCTGATAAACAAAGGCATAGTCACTATTGTTTCCATTTAAGATTGTTTGGGCTTCCTCATCAGCCCCTTCCTTAGCTGCTTTTAAAAGTCTAGTTACAATTGCGCGTCTCTTCTCTGAATCCATGTCCTAAATAGCCTTTGCATAATTTTTTATAGTACTAATAACAGAATTAATTCCATTAAATCTGTCTGTTGAGATTTGATTTTTGATATTTGTTTTTTCAATAAATGAAGGCTCAAAGGAATCAATCTCTGCTTTGCTTTGGCCATCAAAAATGCCAACGATAATTGCAAGGATGCCTCTGATAATAAGGGCATCGCTATCAGCCTGAACGTGTACGATGTCATCATCATTGCTGAGATTCAACCATACACCAGACTGACAGCCTTTGACTTTATTAGCATCGGTTTTTTCTTGGTCTGAGAATTTTGGCAGATCCGAGGATATTTCTAATAAATATTCATATTGTAAAAACCAATCTTCCAACATATTTAAATCATCAATATATGTTTTTTCAACCTCTGCTAGTGTCATTACCCTATTACATCCTTTTTATTTTATACGCAGACAACTTCTAAGCCTAAGAACTTGCCTAACATCTTTAATTCTTCTGTGTAGTCACCATATACAAGTGGGAGATGATTACCGAATTCTAACTGTGCTTCATAGTATTTGCGCTGATCAGCAACACGGTAAACAACATATCCGTTGCAGTTATTTAAATCGTAATCACCACCAGCAACGATTTCACCACTACCTACAAATAGCTTCTTGCAGTCTGGAGAAATACGGCATGTTGTAATTCTCTGGCCCTTATCCTTATCGAACTCATAGCGCATGCATGCACCAAACTTCTGATCATAAGCGAAGTAACGAAGACCAAAGCTTTCCTTGTTGTTATCGATACCCTTTAACTTTCTGTTTGGAGTAGAATGCTCTGAATGATAAAGGTTAGACTTGTCATCCAAATAATCAATTACCTTTTCGTTGAACATAAGAAGTGGACGAATCTTGCCATCTTCAATAACGATTGGGTTTGTATTTCCCATGAATGGAGCGTGATTTGAAATTGTTGAAAGGATAAGCATCGTTAATACACCGTCAACATCATACTCACAAGCTGATGGAATACCCTGCTCGTTTAAAAGTGAATGAGTTAAGCAGAATGTGAATTTCTCCTCATTTAATCTTCTTGTAGAGCATGTATCTGGACATGGTACAGTGAAACCACAGCAGTCGTGGATATCAAGAAGCTTCTTAACTTCGATATAAGCCATGCACGACTTAACAAGCATTTCTTTGCTAATTGTAGAATCAGCAGCTTCGCCTAAAAGCTCATCAGCTAATTTTTCAGCTTCCTTGATTTCTTCTTCTGTAATGTTTGGAGTGTTAAGTCTACCAGGAGTTGTATAATTTCCTTCTGCAGGAATTGGCTTCATGTAATCAATAAGCTCATGAAGGTTTAAAAATCTAAACTGAGTACCAAATTTCTGAGTAGCAGTTTGAAGTGAAACAAATGTATCGTTTGCTGACTTAGAAGCATTTGAATCGAAACGTACACCAAGAAGAACCTTTGCCTCCTTTAATGCTTTGCGGACTCTAAGAACACGAAGTGTTGTAGTAACTTCCTTCCATGTAAGTGGTGAGAATGTCTCAATACCACGAGCCTTGATGGCAGCAGTTACAGCTGTTACATCAGAGTAAGTTGTTGGATCCTGAATGATTGGCTTCTTTGTGCGCTCAGCAAGCTCAATAACTAAATTAGAACGTGCAATACCACCTGAAATCATGAAAACATCAATTTCTCCATTTGGATCAGTTGTCATTTTCTCAAATAATTCCTCAGGAATCACCCAATTGTCATAGCATGCAAAAGTAACAGGCTCGAGCATATTTACAGCCTCTAAAGGCATTGCTTTATCAACATTAGCGAAAAATTCTTTCTCTAGGTTCTGAGTGAAAATCTTTTCAAATTCAGGCTGGAGTCCATCTCCACCTGCAAAACGACAAGGTCCTTCATAGTAATACTGATGAGAAAGACCTAAGAAAATTGGCTTAACGTTTAATTTAACGTCTAATCCTCTGCGAATCATAATAAAAACCTCCCTGTGTGTAAAAAAATATTGGTCTAATGAACCCTTGCTTTTCTTAGAAAAACAAGAACCATTAGCTTTATTTTATTTTGTGCAAACAGTTATCTCAACGTTGCAAATGCCAAATCATCTTATAGTAAAATAGACAAAAGATATGTAGGATTGTAAAATTTATTTGTAATATCCTACAAAAAGACTATAATTCTATGTGGGAGATTTTTTACTTGCTTAGGGGGAATAATGAAAGTTAAATTAAGTATTATTTTGTACAAGTTACAAAAGCGGTATGTAACTTGTATCAGTGAATCTGATAAAGAGGTAAACTCTGCAAATCTGATATCTTCTGATACCAATTCATTTAATCCAGACATCCTTTATGTAGGAAATTTATCTAGTTATTTAGCATCAGATGCTACTAGCACTGAGGCCTGTTTTTTGTGCGTGGATGATGTTAATAGATTAGATTTAAAAGAAAACATTATCGATTATCCTAACCTTGTCATATTAGATGAGACAGCGGAGCTTAATGGAGTATTTAATAATGTTATTAATACGATTTTAATGGTGGATAATTGGAATAATGCTATGCAAATGGCAATATTTCAAAACAAGGGCTTACAGGATTTAGTGGATTTATCTGAAGATATCATTGGTGAGCACATAGATATTTTGGATGAGAATTTTAAATTATTATCCTACACAAAAAATATTTCTACGATTGATCCGCTTACAAATGAGTTAATTGAGCGAGGTGCACATTCAAAGGAAGTAATTGAAAAGTTCTACTTTAACAGAATAATAGAAGAGTTTGAGACATCTGAAGATTTAATAATTGTAAATGAATCTCCTTTTACTGATTTCAATGTTGTAATAAAGGTTCTTCATATAAATAAATGTCGAGAGCTTTTTGTGGTATTGCTTTTAGACAAACATGAAATTGCCAAGGGCTATTTAGATTTATTTAGCATATTCTTAGACAATGTTGATAGATATTGCATTAAGGCTTTTTATTCTACGGAAGAATATGGCGATTTATACAATTTGATTTCAGATTTGCTTGAGGGCTACAAAATTACAAAGGAAGAAGCTGCATCCCGAGCAGCCTTCATTAACTATCCAAACAAGGATGGATTTATTTGTGTAACTGTAAAATTTGAGGATGAGACTAACATACTTATAAATCGATTTATAAATATCATTAATAAGAATTTCTATTCTTGTGCAGCATTTGCTCACAAAAATAGAGTGGTAATAATTTATTTTTGTGACTTTGAAAAGAATAATGCAGACGAAATATGCAAACGATTAAATGGTGTTTTCTTCCCACTGAAATATTACGTCGGAGTAAGCAATGAATTCGAATATATTTGGGAAGTGCCAATAGCCTATGATCAGACAGCAGCGGTTTTAGAATGTGCAACTAAAATTGATGCAAAGAAGGCAGCTGGGGACGAGGCACCAGTTTATAAGTTTGAGGATTATTTTATAGAAATATTCTTGTTCAAGGGTGGCATTGGAAAAGATATTTTCAAGAATGCCTTTATGTATAAATCCATGAAGCAATTGGAAAATGCAAGCTTAGTCAAGGGCATTGATTTGATTAATTTACTTGATGTTTACTTCAATAATGGATGTAAGGCTACAGATACTGGAGTAGTACTTAATATGCATAGAAATTCTGTGCTTTATCACATTTCAAAAATAGAAAAAATGCTGGGAGTTTCCATTGAAGACCCAAAGGTATCTCTCAAGCTTAGACTGGCAATAATTGTACACAACACAGGATTTTTAATATAAAGTAGAAGTGAGGTTTTTATTTTGCAGGAGAATATTTGGCGAAAGGATTTTCCGATACTTGAGACAAAGGTTTATGGAAAGCCTTTAATATATTTAGACAATGGGGCAACATCTCAGATGCCTAGTCAGGTAATAAATCGTATTTACGAACATTACCAGAAGGAACATGGAAATATACACAGGGGGATACATTATTTAAGCGAGGAATCCACAAAGGCAGTGGAGGATACTAGAGAGCTGGTTAAAAATTATATTAATGCTAAAAATGTTGAGAGCATTATTTTCACTCAGAACACCACAGACAGTATCAATATAGTAGCTGCATCCATCGGGTTAGAAAATGATGGAGGTGGTATAGTTACAACAGAAATGGAGCATCATTCTAATTTTGTTCCATGGCAACAGGCATGCAAGCACAGCGGACGACAGTTTTTCGTGAGTCCTGTTGTGGATGGAGAGTTGGATATTGATGAATTAGAAAACATTCTAAAAAACAATTCTATTAGACTGGTTGCATGTGCCCATGTATCAAATGTTACAGGCACAGTTAATCCTATTAAACGAGTAATAGAATTGGCTCATAAATATGGTGCAGAGGTGCTGATTGATGGGGCTCAGGGGATACTGCATCTTCCAGTTGACGTTGAGGAGCTAGGCTGTGATTATTATTGCTTTTCAGCTCATAAAATGATTGGTCCAACAGGTGTTGGAGTATTATATGGAAAAACTGACTGCCTGGAAAAGCTTGAGCCTGTTAGATATGGAGGAGGTATGGTTGATGAGGTTTTAGAGGAAAACACGACTTGGGGCAATCTTCCATATCGCTTCGAGGCAGGTACACCTAATATTGGTGGCATAATTGGTCTTGGAGAAGCAATCAAGTATTTGATGGAACATGATGTAGAGCTAATTCGTAAATACGAAGATTATTTATTGAACTACGCATACGAAAAAATAAGCAGTATCGAGCATGTAAAAATACTGGGACATCCTGCCAAAAGGGCAGGAGCAATTTCATTTGTAGTTGATGGTGCTCATCCATATGATATTGCTAGCATGCTAGACAAGGCAGGCATAGCAGTTCGCTCTGGTAGTCACTGTGCACAGCCTATACTTCGTACATTTGACGTGACAGCAACAGTTAGAGTGACACCTAATTTTTACAACACAAGGGAAGAGATAGACTATTTTTGCCAGACCTTGGATAAGGTAATAAATATGCTTAGAAAATATAGTATATAAGAATTAGTTAAATAGCATTTTACTTTAGCAGTGTAAAGTGATAAAATCTTCATTAAATAAAAGGGCTTAATCCAATGAATTTGGATATGGAGCTAGCAAAAAATATTTTAGGGAGATTTTTATATGAAACTTGTAAA
Organism: Pseudobutyrivibrio sp.; assembly: GCF_015057185.1. Taxonomy (GTDB): domain Bacteria; phylum Bacillota; class Clostridia; order Lachnospirales; family Lachnospiraceae; genus Pseudobutyrivibrio. The sequence goes on from NZ_SVEV01000016.1 coordinate 40,534, forward strand.
AGCGTACAATAGTGTAAGTCTTATTGTAAGAATCCTAATCGGATTAGTTATTGGTGCGATACTTGGATTAGCATTTAACAATCTATCATTTGTATCATTACTTGGTACAGTTTTTGTAGGAGCACTAAAGGCTGTTGCACCAGTGCTTGTATTTGTACTTGTAACATCGGCATTAGCTCAGGGCAATGACAAACTGGATAGAAGATTTGTAACTGTTATTTTCCTCTATATGGTGAGTACATTTCTTGCATCAGTTGTAGCTGTAGTAGGTAGCTTCCTTTTTCCACAGACAATCATGCTTAGCCAGGCTGCAGAAGCAGATGTTGTTCCTACAGGAGTTGGAGAGGTGCTTTCAAATCTTTTAGTTGCCATGGTTGCAAATCCAGTAGGTGCAATTGTGGAGGGCAGATATATAGGTATCCTTTTCTGGGCTGTTGTGTTAGGTATTGCTGCTAAGCGTGTAGCCAGTGATACTACTAAAAAGGTCATGGAAGATTTTGCAAATATGGTTTCTACAGCCGTTAGATGGATTATCAATCTTGCTCCATTTGGAATTATGGGACTCGTATATGAAAACGTATCTACAAATGGACTTGCTATTTTCACAGACTATGGAAAGCTTTTAGCACTCCTTGTAGGCTGCATGTTGACAGTTGCTTTAATTATTGATCCATTACTTGCAGCAATTGTTCTTAGAACAAACCCATACCCACTTGTATTCAGATGTCTCAAGGAATCAGGCGTTACAGCGTTCTTTACACGAAGCTCAGCTGCTAACATTCCTGTAAACATGGAGCTTTGCGAGGACCTTGGAATGGATAGAGAAATGTATGCTGTATCAATTCCTCTTGGTGCTACAATCAATATGGATGGCGCTGCCATTACAATTGCAGTTATGTCACTTGCAGCAGCCAATACAGTAGGCATCCATGTTTCCTTTGCAACAGCGCTGATTCTTGCATTTATTGCTACATTAGCAGCATGCGGTGCATCAGGTGTTGCCGGAGGCTCCCTCCTTTTAATACCAATGGCATGCTCCCTCTTTGGAGTTAACGCAGATGTAGCAATGCAGGTCGTAGCAGTAGGCTTCATAATCGGAGTAGTTCAGGATTCTGTCGAAACAGCCCTTAACTCCTCAGGAGACGTAATGTTTGCAGCAACTGCCGAATATTCTCAGTGGAAGCGTCAGGGCAAATCCCTTCCAACCTTCCTTGGTGGAACGACAAAAGTGGGCCTTTCTCACGACTCAAACAAATAAGTGTCCCACCCCAGTGCTTGCAGGGAGGTTATTTACCACTGGCCCCGCCTAGGGACACCTGCCCGCCCCCCTGGTGGAAAAACAATTTCGCGAATATTCTTAGTTTTCCAATATGCAAAAGGGAGCATCCCGCATGTGTCTTTCTATGGATGAACTATTTTGAAAAATGTATTTTTGTTTGGCGGACATATTAGTTTGTTTAAATTGGTACAACTCAGGTCTCAAGGGGAAATTGGGCTCATATTACGTTCACCAAGAAAAATCACAAAGCTGGATTATCATATATTGGCACCGTGCTTTATACGACATCGTGTCGCGTGTCGCACTTGCGCCGCCGTCCTAGCGGCGCATGCCAATATATTGATAATCCTGCTTTTATTTTTCTAGGTTCACTTAAAAATCGCCCAATTCCCCCTGAGCCTGAGTTGTACTAATTTTTTATTTTGTGTCCACCCATAAAATACCTTTTTCAAAATTGTCCAGACATGAGAAAGACACATGCTAATAAAAGATGCGAGTCTTTGCATATATGGAAAACAGAATATTCTTGCGAAGTTTTCCACCAGGGGGGGGCGGGCAGGCGTGCCTAATCGGGGCCGGTGGTGCATTGAAGGGGTGCAAGCACTGGGGCGGGACGGAAATTGTACAAAAGGTCGTGAAAATGGTACACTTATTTTGTCGTTTTGCGACGTTTATTTTTTGTACAGTTTTGAAAGGAACGATGGATGAAAGTAGTTTTTATGGGTACACCGGATTTTGCGGTGGAGACTTTAAAGGCAATATATGATGCAGGACATGAGATTGTGTTGGTGGTTAGCCAGCCTGACAAACCAAAGGGACGTAGTGGCAAGCTACAGATGACTCCTGTTAAGGAGTGGGCAGTGGAGCATGAGCTTCCAGTTTATCAGCCTGTAAAAATTAGGGCAGAGGAATCAGTTGAATATTTAAAGCAGTATGAGGCAGATGTTTTTGTTGTGGCTGCTTTTGGACAGATTTTGCCAAAGGTTATTCTTGATATGCCAAGATTGGGATGTGTAAATGTGCATGGTTCGCTTCTTCCTAAGTATCGTGGTGCGGCTCCTATTCAGTGGGCGGTTATCAATGGTGAAAAGGTTTCTGGCAATACTACAATGCTGATGGGACCTGGACTTGATGATGGCGATATGCTTCTTAAATCTGAGATAGAGCTAGCTGCAGACGAGACTGGTGGTAGTCTTTTTGATAAGTTGGCATTGGATGGCGGACAGCTTGCTGTCAGAACAATAGAGGCTTTGGATAGAGGTGAGATTACACCAATTCCTCAGGATGAGTCTCAGGCTACACATGTAGGTATGATTAGCAAGGATATGGGAAATATCGATTGGAATAAGCCAGCGGTGGAGATTGAGAGACTCATTCGTGGACTTGATCCATGGCCATCTGCTTTTACATTTGTGGATGGAAAACAGCTTAAAATTTGGAAGGCAACTGTAGTTGATAAGGCTGGCCAGCCGGGCACTGTCATTGATGTTGATAAAAACGTATTTACGGTAGCTTGTGGGGATAAGGCTCTTGAAATTAATGAGCTTCAGCTCGAGGGCAAAAAGCGTATGGCCACAGGGGATTTCCTTAGAGGCTATAGCTTAAAAAAGGGCACAGCCTTTGCCACAAGCAAGAATTAAAATTGATGAGGTATTAAATGGCAAGTATTAATATCAGAGAAATTGCTGGAGATACATTAGTTGAGATTTTAGAACACGGTCAGTTTTCTCATATCTATTTAAAAGCGGTGTTGGATAAATATGTTTATCTTGAGAAAAATGAACGTGCATTTATTACTCGTCTTGTAAATGGAGTTGTCGAGCGCAAATTAGAATTGGATTATATTATCGACAATTATTCAAAAACAAAAGTAAAGAAAATGAAGCCTCTCATTCGCACAATGATGCGAATGGGTGTGTTTGAAATATATTACATGGATGGCGTGCCAGAATCTGCTACCTGTAATGAATATGTTAAGCTGGCAAAGAAACGTGGCTTTGCAGGATTGTCAGGATTCGTAAATGGTGTTTTAAGACATGTGGCTCGTTCAAAGGGCGAGATTGCTATAAATGATATTTCGGTAAAGTATTCATTGCCACAGTGGATTGTTGATAAATGGACTGAGGAATATGGCAAGGAGCAGACAGAAAATATTGCTGCTGGCTTTTTTGAGCATCAGGATTTATGTGTTAGGGTTAATTTGGCTCAAATCACTAGAGATGAATTGAAAGCTAAATTAGAGAAGCAGGGCATTACAGTTCGTATATGCGATAATTTGCCTTCTGCTATGTATTTGTCAGGCTATGATTCATTGGCTGCAATTCCAGAGTTTGGTCAGGGCTTGTTTTATGTTCAGGATTATTCTTCACAGCTTGTGGCTCATATGGCCCAGGTGAAGGATACAGATTCAATAATAGATGTTTGCGCAGCTCCTGGAGGAAAGGCTTTGCATTTTGCAGAGCTTGCAAGTAAAGGGCAGGTTGTTGCTAGAGATTTAACAGCTGCCAAGGTTGCACTTATCAATGAAAATATTAAGAGAACTGGAGCCACAAATATTCAGTCTCAGCAGTGGGATGCTACAGAATTTGACGAATCGGCAGCTTTGAAATACGATATTGTGGTTGCTGATTTACCATGCTCTGGACTTGGAATTATCAGGAAAAAACCAGATATAAAATATAATCAGACAGAGGAATCATTGGCAGAGCTTGTGGATTTGCAGAAGCAAATTCTTGATAATGTTTGTCAATATGTAAAGGTTGGTGGAAAACTTTGCTATAGTACATGTACCATCAACAAAAATGAAAATGAAAATCAGGTAACAAACTTTTTAGCGTCACATAAGGATTTTACAATAGAAGAGCAAATGCAGCTTTTCCCTGATGTTGACCATGATGGATTTTATATATGTGTAATGAAAAAGAATTAATCGATATTAGATCTCTTAATTTAATAGAGCTTACAGATTTTGTAACCAAGGATTTAGGGGAGCCAAAATTTAGAGCAAAGCAGTTGTATGAGTGGATGCATCAGCACTTGGCTTTGGATTATGACGAAATGAAAAATATCCCTAAATCTCTCAAAGAAAAGCTAGAGGCTAGCTGCAATTACCGTTCTTTGAAGCAAATTGATTTGCAGATTTCCAAAATAGATGGCACACGCAAATACTTATTTGAGCTGTTTGATGGACAAATGGTTGAGAGTGTTTGGATGAGCTATAAACATGGCAATTCGGTTTGTATTTCATCCCAGGTTGGTTGCAAAATGGGATGTAGATTCTGTGCATCTACTTTGGATGGATGGGTTAGAAACCTTACTCCGGCAGAAATGCTTGGCCAGATTTATGCTATCCAAAGGGACACAGGAGAGAGAGTTTCTAATCTTGTAGTGATGGGCACAGGTGAGCCTATGGATAACTACGACAATATTGTTAAATTTGTAAGGATGTTGTCAGATGAAAATGGACTTAATATTTCTCAGCGAAATATTACTGTTAGTACCTGTGGCATAGTTCCACGTATTAAGCAATTGGCAGACGAGGATTTGACAATCACGCTTGCAATTTCACTCCACGCTCCTAACCAGCAGAAGCGAGCTGAGCTTATGCCTATAGCCAATAAATATGATATTCATGAGCTGATAGAAGCATGTGAATATTACTTCAATAAAACAGGAAGAAGAATCACATTTGAGTATTCACTTGTTGGCGGAGTAAATGATAGGGACGAGGATGCAAAGGAATTAGGTGAACTTATAGGTCACTTAAATTGTCATGTTAACCTTATTCCAGTCAATCCAATTAAGGAGCGAGACTTTGTTAGTCCTACTATGGACAGGGCTTACGCATTCCAAAAAAAGATTGAAAAATATGTGAATAATGCTACTATTAGAAGGGAAATGGGTCGCGATATTGACGGGGCCTGTGGACAATTAAGAAAGAGAAAAATGGACGTTTCGAAGGGGACTAATTAATGATAGGCTATGCAAAAACTGACGTAGGAATAAAGAGAAAAGTTAATCAAGACTCTATTTTTGTTTCTGATGCCAGCATTGGGAACTTGCCCAATTTATATATGGTTGCCGATGGCATGGGCGGCGAGCTAGCAGGAGACTATGCTTCAGCCAAATGCGTGGAGACAATCGTAAATAGTATTAAAACATCTAAAGAAAAAGAAACAGTTCGAATTTTAGAGAAGGCAATTCAAGAAGCAAATAAAATCATTTATGGGGAATCATCATCTGATTCAACAAAGGCCGGAATGGGTACCACACTTGTGTTGGCTACTGTCATTGATGGCCATCTTTTTGTGGCAAATGTTGGAGACAGCAGATTGTACGTTGCCACAGCTTCCAAGATTATGCAAATTACAAAGGACCATTCCGTGGTTGCAGAGTTGGTTAGAACTGGTGAGCTAGATGAGGATGATGCTCGTACAGATAAACGCAAAAATATGATTACTAGAGCAATAGGAGCAGAAGCCACTATCACTGCTGACTATTTTGATGTTGGTCTAAAGGGTAGGGAACATATTTTACTATGCTCAGATGGTCTTACAAATATGGTGTCTGATGAGGATATTTTCAAAGTATTAAAATCATCAGAAACAATTGAAAATCGCGCTTCCAAGCTAATAGAGTTAGCTAACCAAAATGGCGGCAGAGATAATATTTCAGTTATTATTATTGAATAATCTACATAAGAACAGGAGATTATATGATTACACAAGGCGTATTTATAGCAGATAGATATGAAGTAATTGATAGAGTAGGTTCAGGCGGAATGTCTGACGTTTATCGTGCAAAGGATCACATCCTTGGACGTGAGGTTGCAATTAAAATATTAAAACAGGAATTTTCTGAGGATGCTACTTTTGTTGCTAAATTCAGAACAGAGGCTCAGTCAGCTGCAGGTTTGGAGCATCCAAACATTGTTAATATCTATGACGTAGGCTCTGAAAATGGAATGTACTTTATTGTTATGGAGTACGTTGAGGGCATCACTCTTAAAACATATATTGAGAAAAAGGGACAGCTTAATTTCAAAGAGGCTATCTCTATAGCTATTCAGGTTGGCCGTGGTATCGAAGCTGCTCATCAAAAGGGCATTATTCACCGCGATATCAAGCCTCAGAATATTATTATTTCTACAGAAGGAAAGGTTAAGGTTACTGATTTTGGTATTGCTAGAGCAGCTAGCTCTAATACTATCCATGCTGATGTTATGGGATCTGTTCACTACTCTTCACCAGAGCAGGCTAGAAATGGATTCGTAGATGGCAAGAGCGATATTTATTCTCTTGGTATTGTAATGTATGAAATGGTAACTGGCCGTGTTCCTTTTGACGGTGATAATACAGTTGCTATTGCCATTCAGCATTTACAGGAGGAGATGGTAGCACCTTCAGCATATGCTCCAGACCTTCCTATTTCTCTTGAGAAAATTATTCTCAAGGCTACAATGAAGAGCCCAGATAGACGTTATGGTACTATCTCAGATATGCTTATGGATTTAAAGCGCGCTCTCGTTAGACCAGATGAGGATTTCGTTACAATAGTAGATTCTTCGGATTTAGGCAAAACAAGAGTTATGCCAAAGGTTGCACAGGAGCCTGAGGAGACTATTACAAAGCGCGCTGCTGAAGCACTTACATTTGTTGATGATGAGTACGACGAAGAAGACTATGACGACGAGTACTATGATGAATATGACGATGATGATTATGATGACGAAGAGGATGATTCAAAAATGGATAAAATCCTTACAATCTCAGGCATCGTAGCAGGTATAGCTATTGTAATCATTCTCGTTGCTATTCTTGGTAATATGTTTGGACTGTTTAAATTCGGTTCAAAGAAAGTTGAAATGATAGATGTAGTTGGTAGCCAGTATGAGGAGGCTATCGAAGATCTTACAGAGCTTGGCTTAGACGAAGAGAAAAATATTGTAGTTATGTATGAGTCTAGTGACGAGGCAGATGGTACTGTTATTTACCAGTCAGTTGAGGCCGGAGAGGAGTTTTCTCTTTCTGATTCTCTTAGACTTACAGTTTCTGGTTCAGAGGATTCAGAGTCAGAAGATTCATCAGACAGTGACAGCTCTAGTACCTCTTCACAGTCAACAACTACAGAGACTGAAGAGGATGCGGTTACTGTTCCTAACGTAGTTGGTCTCACACAGGCTGAAGCTACTAAGCTTTTGGATGAGAAATCTATTGTTGTTGGTACTGTTACACAGGAATACTCAGATGATGTTGAGTCAGGTTGTGTTATCAGCCAGTCAGTTGAGGCTGGAGAAGAAGTAGAAGCTAATTCAAAGATTAACCTTGTTATTAGTAAGGGCAAAAAGGAAACAACTTATAGCTACAGCATTGCAAATCCATATGATGGTGAGTGTACATATTCTATAGCTGAGCTTAACAAGTCAGGTACAATTCCTAAGAATGGCTCAATTAATATTTCTGATGTTACACGTTCTGAGTTAACAATTACATTAACATACACACCTACCTTTACTACTGAGGATGGTACAACAATTAATCTTGATAACCAAACAGAGACATCAACTCAGACAGTACAGGGAACATTGAATTAATGCAAGGAAAGATAATTAAAGGTATAGCTGGATTCTACTACGTTCAAGTAGAGGATTCAGGTATATACGAGTGCAAGGCAAAGGGTGCCTTTAGAAAAGATAAAATAAAGCCTCTAGTTGGAGATGACGTTGAAATAGACGTCATCTCTCAGGAGGAAATGACGGGCAATGTTACAAACATTCTTCCACGCAAGTCGGAATTAATTCGACCGGCTGTTGCGAATGTTGATCAAGCATTGCTCATTTTTGCAACTAAAAATCCTGAACCAAATCTTAATTTGTTGGATAGATTTTTATGCATGATGGAGGAGCAACAGGTTCCTATTATCATATGTTTTAATAAAGCGGATATAGCAGATGAGGGATTTGAAGCTACCATGCGTGATACATATGAGAAAGCTGGCTACCAGGTGATATTTACCTCGGCAAAACAGGAGCATGGAATTGATGCAATTAGACAGGTCCTAAAAGGCAAAACATCTACTGTTGCTGGCCCTTCAGGAGTAGGAAAAAGCTCAATAGTCAATTTATTGACTGAAGGTCAGACAATGGAAACTGGAGAGGTTTCTACTAAGATTGGTAGAGGAAAGCATACTACTAGACATTCTGAGCTTTTATACCTTGGTGATGATACATATATTATGGATACACCTGGTTTTTCATCTTTGTTCGTGCCTAAGTGTGAACCGGTGGAATTATATTCGCTGTTTCCAGAATTTATTGAACCGGAAACCCATTGTCGTTTTGGTGGCTGTGTTCATTACAAGGAGCCTGACTGTGGAGTTAAGGCTGCGGTAGAGGCTGGAGAAATAGTTAAAAGCAGATATGAAAATTACCTACAGATTTATTCTGAGATGGTTGACCAACAGAATTCAAAATATCGATAATTTGAATGTAAATAATATACAAGCAGGAGAATTAATATGGAAAAATGTTTAGCACCTTCAATACTATCAGCAGATTTTGGAATATTGAAAGAACAGCTGCAATTAATTGATGAAGCAGGAGCACAATACGTACATTTTGATGTTATGGATGGCTTGTTTGTGCCTAGCATCAGCTTCGGATTACCTGTTTTAAAAACTATTCGTCAGTACACGGATAGACTTTTTGATGTACATTTGATGATTATGGATCCAGAAAGATATGTAAAGGATTTTGCTGAGGCAGGAGCTGATATTATTACGGTGCATGCTGAAGCCTGCAAGCACTTAGATGCTACAATCGATTTGATAAAAAGTTGTGGAGTAATGGCAGGCGTAGCAATAAATCCTGCAACACCAATCAATGACATTATTCATGTGCTAGACAAGGTTGATATGGTTTTGATAATGACTGTCAATCCAGGTTTTGGTGGTCAAAGTATGATTCCTTATACAGTGGATAAGGTTAGGGAGCTATCTGTTCTTGCTAGACAAAAAAAGCTAAAACTTGATATAGAAGTTGATGGCGGAGTTAATATGGACACCATTGATGATGTGCTTGAAGCAGGAGCTAATATTATAGTTGCTGGCTCTGCAGTATTTAAGGGCGACATCAAGGCCAATGCAATGGCCCTTTTGGAGAAAATGGAATGAAGTGCATAATAATAGCTGGCGGCAAAATTGAGGATGATTTTTTAGAGGCTTTTTTTAAGGAACAGGAGCAAGAAAAACAGTTCATAATTGCTTGTGATAAAGGCTATGAGACATGCGAGCATTTGAACTTAACACCTAACCTAGTAATTGGGGATTTTGATTCTGCTAGTCAGGGGGTAGTGGATAGAATTACTGCTAGGGGAATCGAAATCAAAATTCTAAATCCAGTGAAGGATGACACAGATACTGAGGCTGCTCTTAGGTATGCATTTGATATTACCGATGAATTAGATTCGATTTTTATTTTTGGCGGTACAGGCTCTAGAATAGACCACATGCTAGGGAACATCGCCTTACTTGGTCTTGGGTTAAAAAATAATAGAAATGTTATTCTTTTAGATTCTCATAATTTTATTCAGATGATACGTCCAGGTGACATTTACATTGTGGATAAGGAAGAAGGACTTTTCGTTTCAGTTATCCCTTATATGGGAGTGGCGCGAAAGGTTACAATGGAAGGATTCAAATATCCTTTGACAGAGGCTGACATAAAAGGTTTTGACACATTGACTATTAGCAATCAGGTGGTGGCTCAGGAGGGACATATTTTCCTAGAGGATGGATACCTGATAGTTATTGAAAGCAGAGATTAGGATTAGTACGGGAGAAGAAAATGCCAGTTTTCGATTTTAACAACAGCGGAAATGAAAAGAAAGAATCAGTAAAAACATATGTGACATTTAGGTCGGAAGAACCAGAAGCTACAGGGGATAAACCGTTTTTGGTTTTGTCAAATAATTCTGGGAAAATGGTTCACCATGTAAATGGAGCATTTACAAATCCAGGGGTTCGAAGCAGCTTTGAAGGAGAGTTTCAAGGCGGAGTTACCTCTGAAGATATTCTTAGAATAGATCTTAGATTTGTAAGCTTAATAGGTTGGCTGGGAGAGAATCACATACCAGTTAGATTATCTGGAAAGTGTACTTCTGAGGGCTATGCTGTATATAAAATTAGAGAAACTGGTATTGGTAATGGAAAGCTTTCATCAGAAGATGGATTCTTACAGTTTATGATGGATAGATTGTTTGCTTCTAATGCCCCTTCAGAAGAGGAGCTAGATGAGGAAGAGGCAGAAGATGGTGATGATATGAAGCTCACCAGCATCCAGTCTATTACTGACTTTATTACCTGTGCAGGCAGAACCTTCCCAGATAATATAAGATTGTGGGCTCGTCGTAATCTTGCAGTGGCAAAATCTGCAGAAGTTACTATTGAAGAACGACGACATGCTCAACGAGCTTTATCAATAATGATAAACATTCAGTGGAAGAGTGATTATTTTGAGGCTATTGATCCAGTGGAGGCTAGAAGAATTCTTGATGAAGAGCTTTATGGTCTAGAGTCTGTTAAGCAAAGAATTATGGAGACAGTTATTCAGGTTAACCGTACCCATACTTTGCCAAGCTACGGTTTGTTGCTCTGCGGACCTGCGGGAGTTGGTAAATCTCAGATTGCCTATGCGGTAGCTAGAATTCTTAAATTGCCATGGACTACTCTTGATATGAGCTCTATAAATGATCCAGAGCAGCTTACAGGCAGTTCTAGAATTTATTCCAATGCAAAGCCTGGAATTATAATGGAAGCTTTTTCCAATGCAGGAACTAGCAACCTTGTATTTATAATAAATGAGTTAGATAAAGCAAATTCTGGCAAAGGAAACGGAAATCCTGCAGACGTGCTTTTGACACTTCTTGATAACCTTGGTTTTACAGATAATTATATGGAGTGCATGATTCCAACAATGGGTGTTTATCCTATTGCTACAGCAAATGTAAAGGCTGACATATCAGCACCATTAATGTCTCGATTTGCGGTAATTGATATTCCTGATTATTCTGTTGAAGAGAAAAAGGAGATATTTAGACGTTTTTCTCTGCCAAAGGTTTTGAAACGAATCGGTATGACTCCAGAAGAGTGTCAGGTTACAGAAGATGGCCTTGATGCGGTTATGGAGAAATTTGTTATATCTACTGGAATTAGAAATGTTGAGCAGGCTGCAGAGCATCTGGCTGCCAATGCTCTATATCAAATAGAGGTAGATGGAGTTAAGGAAGTTGTCTTTGATAGAAAAATGGTAGAAAAACTTTCTTAATTTGGGTTTACAAAAAGTTGTTTTATGTGTTAAAGTTTTTTTGTTAATTCAAACAATTTAATTTAGAAAAATGAAAGGAGAGCAGCTATGGATAAATCGGACAGTCACGGGCGATTATTTAGCGACGAGGCAAATAGTAAGCTTAGTATGGTAGCTGCTCTTGATATATAAATAGAGTAGTTTTCATTTAATGAGCTTGTTCTTGTCATCGTCTACAGTAACTGTTTTCTGATAAGGACAATCAGAAAACGTTGCCCAGCAGGTCCTTATTGTCTTAGACAATATCTAGATGGATCTGCTTCATTTTTTGTGGTGACTTTATATTTATTTCATGTTCATGTGAAACTATGGAAAACAAAGAATTATTAGAGAACGATATTACTCAAGAAATTATTGACCTGCTACGCTCTAATATCGGTGCAGAAGAGCTAATGGAGGCTTTGGATGATTATCATGAGAATGATATCGCCGAGGCGTACGAAGCCCTTGATAAGGAAGACCGCCAGAGACTATATGGCATTTTGGGCGCTGAGCGTCTTTCTGAAATCTTCCCTTACATTGAAGATGTAGGAGAGATTTTAGCGGAGATTACTCCAGAACAGGCCGCTGATGTCCTTGAAAACATGGATGCGGATGACGCGGTAGATGCTCTTGAAGACATCGAGGACGAAGAACAGAGAGAGCAGTTGATTTCTTTGATGGACAAAGACGCATCTGCAGATGTTCGACTCATTAATTCCTACGATGAGGATGAAATTGGTAGCATGATGACTACTAATTTCATAGTTATTGGCAAGAGCTTTACCGTAAAGCAGGCAATGCGTTCTTTGATTGCTCAGTCAAAGGACAATGACAATATCAATACTATTTATGTTGAAGACGAAAACAAAAAATATTACGGAGCTATTGAACTTAGGGATTTGATTTTAGCTAGAGATTACACTCCTCTAGAGGACATAATTTCCCATAGCTACCCAAGCATAAAAGCCGATGCTCTCATTGCAGATACAATTGAGGATTTGAAGGATTATGCTGAGGATTCAATTCCAGTACTTAATCCTGCAGATGAGATTATTGGTGTTATTACATCTCAGGATATCATCGAGGCTGTAGATGATGAGATGGGTGAGGATTACGCTAAGTTAGCTGGTTTGACCGCAGAGGAAGATTTAAACGAGCAACTTGGGGAGAGTATTAAAAAGCGCATGCCTTGGTTGCTGTTATTATTAGGGCTAGGGCTTGTTACCAGCTCGGTAATAGGTATTTTTGATAAGGTTGTAGCATCTGTAGCAATAGTTGTTGTATTCCAATCCTTGATTTTGGATATGGCAGGAAATGTTGGAACACAATCCCTTGCTGTTACCATTCGTGTTCTTATGGATGAAGAAATTTCTGGTGTAGAAAAAGCCAAATTCATTCTTAAGGAAATGCGAGTTGGTGGTACAAATGGACTGATTCTAGGTGTGATTGCATTTGTATTTGTGGCTTGCTATTTACATGGCTTCAAAGGCTACCTTTGGGTGCATGCATTTAGAATTTCTGCAATAGTTGGATTTTCACTTTTCGTTGCTATGATTGTGTCAAGCTTTATAGGAACTATTATTCCTATTTTCTTCCACAAAATTAAAGTTGACCCAGCTGTAGCGTCAGGTCCACTAATTACTACAATTAACGATTTGGTTGCGGTAGTAACTTACTATGGACTGGCAGGCTTACTGTTGGTAGGACATATTTAAAATAAAGCATCGTATGTTGGTTTTGTTACGAATCAACATGCGGTGCTTTTTTCACAAATTCTACATAAATAACTACAAAATCTTGTGGAACTTAAGGGGCAATTGGAGTAAAATTGAATTATCAGAAAAGTTATCTGCAATACGCAGCGCTGACTGATAATTTAATATGCAAGGAGCGTGACCCCTATGAAGAAAAACTACGTATTAGACACCAACATTTTGATTCATTGTCCTTCGGCCATGTTTGGTTTTGATGATAATAATGTTATCATCACCACCACTACTTTACAGGAGCTTGACTCAAAGAAAACCGCCTATGCTGAGGTTGGTTATGGTGCCAGGGAGTCTATAAGAAATATTGAATCTATAGAAGGGGACTACGCTGCTGGGGTGGAAATGCCAAATGGCGGCACCTTCAAAATAGCCAAAGAGTCTGAGTTCGAAAAACTGGTTCCAGCTGAATTTACCATGGACAGACCTGACAACAGAATAATAAATGGAGTTTTAGCAATTGCTAAAGCTAGTGATTTGGAAACAATACTTGTTACAAATGATATCTCAATGAGGATCAATGCTACTATGTGTGGCTGCGTTGTGCAGGGCTATCACAATGAGATGATTCTTGATAACGAGAATTATTCAGGACGTCGAGATATTACTCCAGAAGATATAGAAAGTCCATTTAATAAGGGCTTTATAGTAAATGAATTTGGAATATGTAGAGAAGGTAGCAATTCTGCTTTATATACATTTAAAAATGATGGTTGGCATCTATTAAAGGATAGAGATTATTATACTCCTTATTGTCAGCCAAGAAATGTGGGCCAAAGGTTTGCTTTATATGCACTTTTGGCGCATCCGGAGGATATACCACTCGTAATCCTAAAGGGTAGTGCAGGAACAGCAAAAACCTTCCTATCCTTGGCTGCTGGTTTACAGGGCTATTATCACAACGGTTATGACAGAATAATGATTACCCGAAGCAACACTCTTTCTGATAATGATTTAGGCTTCCTTCCAGGAGATTTGGAAGAAAAAATGACGCCACTTATTGCTCCATTTATGGATAACCTGCAGGTACTTTTAAAGGGACAGAATGAGGAAAAGGAGCAGGTTAAGCTTCAGATAGAGGATATGTTTGAAACAGGTATTATCGAGATATGTTCATTGGCCTACATGAGAGGTCGCTCGCTTGTTAATTCATTTATCATAGTAGACGAGGCACAGAACTGTACCATAGGTCAAATACTTGAGATTATTACTAGAGCAGGCAAGGGATCGAAGGTTGTACTACTTGGTGATCCAGATCAAATTGATTCTCCAAAGCTAGACAGAAAGAATAATGGTCTTTCCTTTGCAGCAGAGAGAATGAAGGGTTCAGAACTTTGTGCTCAAATTACCTTTGACGAAAGTGAAACAGTGAGAAGTCCACTGGCTGCCGAAGGCGCAAAGAGACTTGTAATAAAATAATTGCTTATCATCAGTATTATAATAAATCCTCCTTTGGGGCCCTAGGTGAGTAGGGCTCCTTTTTTGGAAATAACTGTACCACTTGAAATAGTACAGAGAATGTGTATACTAAGCATTAGAAAGCAGAATGATTTTGAAAGTTAGATATAGGGTTAAATTTTGTTTGGTTGGGAGATATGGAGGTTAGTATGAAAAAAAAGATACCACTGATGCTTGTGGTAGCATTAGTTACATTTGCGTTAATTGCATGTGATACTGAGGAGACAGAGAAGGCGGCTACACCACAGAAGGTGACAGAGACGACAGAAGAACCTGAGGAAACTGTTAACGACACCGATTCTTTGCCTGAATATACATACACAGCCGTGGCTTATGATGATGTATATGAGTATTTCACTGGCTCTATCCAGTGTGTGGAAATTACAGATACAAATCATTCCACACTGGCGGATGCTGTTAACGAATATTTCTCAGAGCAGGTTGAGACTTTTAATAAAACCTGCGAGAACATGGTGAATGAGGCAAAGGATACCAATGCTCAGCTTGAAAAGGATAAGGCTGACAATGAAGGTGCTGAAAATGAATTTGTCTACGACTATGTTGCCTATTATTCATACACTATCAGCGCTGAAGTTACTAGATGTGACAACCAGTTATTTAGCATTCATTTGAGCGAGTATGACTACGAGGGTGGTGCCAATGGGGTTCAGAATGAATATGGTGTGACCTTTGACACTCAAACAGGAGAAATCCTTGAGAATACCAGCTTTGAAGCTAGCGTTTCTAATATTGCACAGGCCATTAGAAATGATATTGATAACAGCTCCGAAGAAGCAAAGAGCATGCTTATGGATGACTATGATGACTACATTGCACGTATGGAGACAGGACTATTATCTACTGTAGGTGTTTGGTTTAATGAGCGAGGCATTGTCATTGGATTCCCAGAAAGCACAATAGCGCCACATGCTGCAGGCTCTGTTACATTCAACATACCATATAGCCAGCTGGAAGGATTCGATGAAAAATACATACCTTCAGGCGATTTCTATACATCTGACATTTCTACATTCGGACTTGCTGATTTGATAGATGTAAATGGAGATGGTGAGAATGAGATAGTTTACTTAGAAAGCGTAGAAGATGAGGAAAACTATTCTACAGAGTTCACCCTTCATATTGGAGAAAATGAAATCAAATTAAATGATCCTGACGTTTTTTACTGTGAGCCGATGTTTGTTCACTCAAGCACAGGAAATTATATTATGATAGTCACTTCAGGTTCTAGTGATTGGAATGTTATCCATTTGTATGATGCAGATAAAAACTATACATTGGTTCAGGAATTAGATGGCTCTATCCAAAATATTGAGGACAATGTAATCACTGTACAATACAGAGTAGATGCCTTTGGTACCTGGGGTGCCACAAAGGATTATCAATATGATGGAAATGGATTTTCGACCACAGAAACATTTGACAAATTGTCAAATGATCCAAGAACAAATGGAAATGCAATGGGAATCACCCTTAAAAAAGATTTAAGATATACAGATAATAACGGAGACAGTGCAACCGTTGAAAAAGGCACAGTTATCTACCCAATCACCAAATACGATTCAGAAATCGAGTTTGTAAATGAAGATGGCACAATACAAGGCATTTTCACATACAAATACAAAGATGGAGTTCGCTACGTAGATGGCGAAAGCGAATACGATTTATTCGATAACATGCCATACGCGGGATAAGCCAGACCAAAAGGCCCGCTGGATTTTAAATCCAGCGGGCCTTTAATGCGAAAAAGTCTATTAAATAAGCTGATTTTTTGCTATAATTCAATGTTGACTAAGTAGGTTAAATAAATGATTGATTATTGAGGAGATATACATTATGAGAATAGGCACGGGGTATGATGTGCATAAGCTCGTTGAAGGCCGTGATTTGATTATTGGTGGCGTTAAAATAGATCACACTCTTGGATTGTTGGGACATTCTGATGCTGATGTTCTTTTGCATGCTATTGCAGATGCGGTCCTTGGAGCGGCTGGACTCAAAGATATTGGTGCACATTTTCCAGATACTGACCCTAAGTACAAGGGGGCAGATTCCATGAAGCTTCTAGAACAGGTTAGAGAGCTTGTTATGGATAAAGGCTATGTGGTTGGAAACGTTGATGCTACAGTAATCGCACAGGCACCAAAGCTGAGACCTTTCATCGACCAGATGGAAGAAAACGTTGCACGATGTTTGGGCATCGATGTAGATCAGGTAAATATTAAAGCTACTACCGAGGAGCACTTGGGATTCACTGGCCGAGAAGAAGGCATTAGCGCTCAGGCAGTATGTTTGCTTTATGAGTTTTATGATGGAAGCAATGTAGTGTTTGATAGCGGACGTAGCTGCGAAGGCTGCTCTGGTTGCAAACGTGGAAAATAAAAGAATTTTCATTAGACAAAGAAAATAATTATATGAGCAGGTAGGTAACAAGCTCTTATGCTTCTGCGCGAATCGTTTTAGATGAGCAAAGAAGCTATAAGGCTTGTGACCGTAACCCTGCGGATTAGGAGAATAAAAATGTTTAGGTTTTATAATACTTTGAGTAGAAAAGTGGAAGATTTTCATTCGAATGAGGAGGGTAAGGTAGCAATGTACACTTGCGGCCCTACTGTTTATCATTTTGCACATATTGGAAATATTCGTACATATATCATGCAGGATGCACTTATTAAATCGCTTGAGTACGCAGGATACGATGTTAAGCGTGTTATGAACATTACAGACGTAGGACACCTTTCAAGCGATGCTGACACTGGTGAGGATAAAATGGTAGCTGGTGCAAAGCGTGAGCACAAAACAGTTATGGAAATTGCAAAGTTCTATACAGATGCATTCTTTAAGGATTTTGATGCAGTTGGCAATAAGCGTCCAGACGTTGTAGAGCCGGCAACAAATTGTATTCCTGAGTTCATCCACATGATTGAGACACTTATTGAAAAAGGCTATGCATATTTAGCTGGCGGCAATGTTTACTTTGACACAAGCAAGCTTTCAGATTATTATGTATTTTCTTCATCAGTTGAAAAGGAAGCACTTGAGGTTGGTGTTCGTGATGATGTAGAAGAGGATACAAACAAGAAAAATAAAACAGACTTTGTACTTTGGTTTACAAAATCAAAGTTTGAGGACCAGGCTCTTAAATGGGATAGTCCTTGGGGCGTAGGCTACCCAGGATGGCATATTGAGTGCTCATGCATTTCTATGAAGCACCTTGGAGAGTATATGGATATTCACTGTGGTGGTGTTGATAATATTTTCCCACATCACACAAATGAGGTGGCTCAGTCAGAGGCTTATCTTGGACATAAATGGTGCAACTACTGGTTCCATAGCAATCACCTTAATGACCAGTCAGGAAAGATGTCAAAGTCAAAGGGAGCTATCCTTACAGTTTCTGTTCTTCAGGAAAAGGGATATGATCCACTTGTATACAGATTCTTCTGCTTACAGTCACATTATCGTAAGCCACTTGTATTCTCTTGGGAGAATTTGGACAATACAGTTCAGGCTTACAATAAGCTCGTTAAGAGAGTATCTGAGCTCAAGGCAGAGGGTGCAGTAGATGAGGCTGTTAAGAAGGAGTTTGAAGAAAAATTCTGTGAGGCAGTTTCAAATGATTTGAATACATCTATGGCTATCACAATTCTCTATGATGCCCTTAAGGCAGATACAAATGATGCTACTAAGCTTGCACTTGTAGAAAGCTTTGATAGAGTTCTTTCCCTTGATTTGATTGGTCATGCAAAGGCTCTTGAGGCGGGCAATGAAGTAGATGCTGAGCTTGAGGCATTCATCAATGATGCTATCGCTCGCAGAGCTGAGGCTAAAAAAGCAAAAGACTTTGCTACAGCGGATGCAATTCGTGATGAGCTTTTAGCAAAGGGTGTAGAGATTAAAGATACTCGTGAAGGAGTAGTATGGAAGCTAGTTTAAATGAATATTTAAATGGCAAATTTAATATCGAAGCAAAGGATATTAGAACATATTCACCGCTAACGCTTGCTTATATTGGTGATGCGATTTTTGATGTGGTGATTCGTTCCATCCTTGTTAATAAAGGTAATACCGCAGTAAACAAACTCCACCAGAGAGCAAGTTCTATTGTAAAGGCACCTACTCAGGCAAGAATGGCAGCAACGCTTATGGATGATTTTACAGAAGAGGAGTCTGACTGGTATCGCAGAGGACGCAATTCAAAGCCTCACACCAAGGCGAAAAATGCCACTACAATGGATTATTTGGAGGCTACAGGCTTTGAGGCGGTAATAGGATATCTTTATTTGACTGACAATATGGACCGTGTGTGCGAATTGGTTAATAAGGGCATTGCAGCCCTTGAGCTAGATATACTAGATTAGTGGAGCTTTAACAATAAAGTATATTAGAAAGTGTAAGGGAGTAGGCGATAATTATTTCCCTGTTTTTCGAGAGTATAGTGAAAACGATGAGAAAAACAGGGGGAATGATTGTAGCCGTAACTCCCGTAGGTTTGTAAAATGGAAGAGAGTAGAATTGTAGAGGGCCGCAATGCTGTGCTTGAGGCTTTTAGAAGTGGTAAAACTATAGACAAGTTGTTTGTGCTTGAGGGCTGCAAGGATGGCCCAGTTCAGACAATACTTAGAGAGGCTAAAAAGAGCAAGGATACAGTTATTAGCTTTGTAAAGAAGGAGCGACTTGACCAGCTTTCAGAGACAGGAAAGCACCAGGGCGTTCTCGCTTATGCTGCAAGCTATGATTATGTGGAACTTGAGGATATTATGGCATCAGCTAGAGAAAAGGGTGAGGATCCATTCCTTATTATCCTTGATAATATTGAGGACCCTCATAACTTGGGCGCTATTATCCGTACAGCTAATCAGGCTGGAGCACACGGCGTTGTTATTCCAAAGCATCGTGCAGTTGGACTTACAGCTACAGTAGCAAAGGCATCAGCAGGTGCAATCAATTACACTCCAGTAGCAAAAGTTACAAATATAAGCAAAACTATGGAAGAGCTTAAAGAACAGGGAATGTGGTTTGTATGTGCAGATATGGGTGGCACTACCATGTATGACCTTAATCTTACAGGCTCAATTGGTCTTGTAATTGGTAATGAAGGCCATGGAGTTTCTGATTTAGTTAAAAAGAATTGTGATATGATTGCCAGCATTCCTATGTATGGTGATATCGATTCTCTTAATGCGTCAGTTGCTTGCGGAGTATTAGCATACGAAGTTGTTAGACAAAGAATTAATAAGAGTAAATAAATTGGGAGTGAGCTATGGACGCTAGAGCCGAATATGAAAAGCTTACAGATGAACAATTAGTAAAAAAATATCAGGATGGCGATCAGGCCATCCTGAATTATATATGTGAGAAATACAAACCATTAGTACTAAAAAATTCAAAAAAGTATTTTTTGGTAGGCGGAGAAAACGAAGATTTAATTCAAGAAGGAATGATTGGATTATTTGGAGCTATAGGTGACTATGATACCACCTCTGAGGTTACATTTTTTCATTTTGCTTCTATGTGTATAGACAGGCAGATGATAAAGGCCATCGAAGCTAGTAATCGAAAAAAACATTCTCCATTAAATGCCTATGTGTCAATTTATAATGAGGATGGCAACGAAGTAGAAGAGCAGAATTTGACTACAGATGACCCTGCACAGTTGCTTATAGAGGCAGAGGAAAATCTCAGTCTCATCGACCGACTAAAATCGAATCTGTCACCATTAGAGCAGCAAGTATTTGATTTATACATGCAGGATTTTAATTATAAGGAAATCGCCGCTAAACTTGGGAAATCTGAGAAATCAATAGATAACACACTCACTAGAATCAAACAAAAAGCAAGGACTATTTAGCCCTTGCTTTTATTTATATTATAGTGGATACATATTAGGAACACGTTTTTTGAAAACCGCATATTCGGTAAAACCACAGCTAGATAATAATTCAGGAAGTCTATTGAAGTCTGCGGCAATGTCTTGTGGAATGTGAGCATCGGCACCTATTGTGATAAGGCGTCCACCTAACGCGCGGTATCGTTTTATTATGGAAGCAGCAGGATTAGGACTATTCATTCCTTTTCGATAGGCGGCTGTGTTTATTTCTAAGGCTTTGTCATTTTTTATGATGTGCTCAAGTATAGCGTCTATTATTTCTTTATAAGGCTCATGAGAATTATTTTTAATATGCTCGTCCTTAGCATATCTAAAGGCATAATCCAAATGTCCAACAGTATCAAAATCGGAAAAACCAGTTATGTTCTCGTAGATACAATTATAGTATCGAGTTAATAGTTCAATTGGATTTTTGTTTTCCCAAGTGCTTTCAAAATATGGATCTAGCTTATCAATGAGATGAGTGCTACCAATAATAAAGTCATAAGGTTGACTGGCTACAATTTTTTTATTCTCTTCCTGGACCCATGGCTGGAGCCCAACTTCAAGTCCAGTTAAAATTGTAAAATTATCATCTGAATTTTCTTCTGCTAGCTTATGCTGAGTAGGGTAGTAATTTTGAATATCTAGATCGAAGAAGCCATATTCTTCGGGATATCCTAAATCTAAATGATCAGTGAAGGTGATTCCACGAAGCCCCTTTGCTTTTGCAGCGTTTATCATATCGATAGGAGCGGTGTCAGAATCTCCTGAAAAACTAGAGTGCATATGATTGTCCCAAAACATAGTAAACCTCCTTAAGTTGAGGTAATTTTACCATAATAAAAGACTTTATCAACATTCTGAGCATATTTTAATTTTGGAAGATTGAGAAAAATTTAACATTCTTTCATTTAAGGGTTGAATTATGCTTGCAAGTTGTATAAAATGAAGTGCATACGGGGTTATTTTTTATAAATAGCTCGCTAAAAAATTTTTAAAAGAATCTTTAGGAGGATTTGAAAATGGCAGTAAGAGTAGCAATTAACGGTTTTGGCCGTATCGGACGTCTTGCATTCCGTCAGATGTTCGGCGCAGAAGGTTACGAAGTAGTAGCAATCAACGACTTAACTAGCCCAAAGATGTTAGCACATCTTTTAAAGTATGATTCATCACAGGGAAAGTATGAGCATGCAGATGAGGTTTCTTGCACAGATGATTCAATCATCGTTTGCGGTAAGGAAATCAAAATCTATGCATTCCCAGATGCAAACAATTGCCCATGGGGAGACCTTAAGGTAGACGTAGTTCTTGAGTGCTCAGGATTCTACACATCTAAGGAAAAGGCACAGGCTCATATCAATGCAGGTGCTAGAAAGGTTGTTATCTCTGCACCAGCAGGAAACGATCTTCCTACAATCGTTTACAATACAAACCATAAGACACTTAAGGCTTCTGATAACATCATTTCAGCAGCTTCATGTACAACAAACTGCTTAGCACCTATGGCTGACGCACTTAACAAGTACGCTCCAATCCAGTCTGGTATCATGGTAACAATCCACGCTTACACAGGTGATCAGATGACACTTGATGGCCCACAGAGAAAGGGTGATCTTCGTCGTTCACGTGCAGCAGCAGTTAACATCGTTCCTAACTCAACAGGTGCAGCAAAGGCTATCGGTCTTGTTATCCCAGAGCTTAACGGAAAGCTTATCGGATCTGCTCAGCGTGTTCCTACACCAACAGGTTCTACAACAATCCTTACAGCAGTAGTAAACAAGAAGGACGTTACTGTTGAGGGTATCAACGCAGCTATGAAGGCAGCAGCTAACGAGTCATTCGGTTACAACGAGGATGAAATCGTTTCTTCAGATATCGTAGGTATGAGATTTGGTTCTCTCTTCGATGCTACACAGACAATGGTTTCTAAGATTTCTGATGATCAGTACGAGGTACAGGTTGTTTCTTGGTATGATAACGAGAACAGCTACACATCACAGATGGTACGTACAATCAAGTACTTCTCAGAGTTAGCATAAAAATTGTCTATTTGCCCATCTGCTTCGTTATGTTGCGCTTGCAGTACTTAGTACAGCTTCGCTTATGTTCCTAGCCTATGAGCAAATATCCGAATTTTTTGGATTTTTCAAGGGTCCGGTCCTATTGGACCGCGGCCCTTTTTTATTTAAGATATTAATAAACTGAGCCTGTAAGTAACAAGCTCTTAGATTTCTCAAGCGAATCGTGTCAGATGAGCGGAGAAACGCTAAGGCTTGTAACTGTAACAGGCGTAGGTTTTTAAGGAGGAAAAGAATAATGGCATTAAATAAGAAGACAGTTGATGACATCAACGTAAAGGGTCGCCGTGTACTTGTTCGTTGTGACTTCAATGTACCTCTTAAAGCAGGTGAAATCACAGATGATACACGTATCAAGGCTGCTCTTCCTACAATCAACAAGCTTATCGCTGATGGTGGAAAGGTTATCCTTTGCTCACACCTTGGTAAGGTAAAGAATGGTCCTAACGAGGGCGAGTCGCTTGCTCCAGTTGCAAAGAGACTTTCTGAGAAGCTTGGAAAGGAAGTAAACTTCGTTTCTGATTACAACGTAACAGGTGAGGCTGCTACAAAGGCTGTTGAGGCTATGAAAGAAGGAGATGTAGTACTTCTTCAGAATACTCGTTTCCGTGGCGAGGAAGAAACAAAGAATGGTGAGGCTTTCTCTAAGGAACTCGCTGATCTTGCTGATGATTATGTATGCGACGCTTTTGGTTCATCACACAGAGCTCATGCTTCTGTAGCTGGTGTTACAAAGTTCATCACAGCAAAGGGTGGTTCTAATGTAGTTGGATACCTTATGCAGAAGGAAATCAACTTCCTTGGCAATGCTGTTGAGAATCCAGTACGTCCATTCGTAGCAATCCTTGGTGGCGCTAAGGTTGCTGACAAGCTTAACGTAATTAACAACCTTCTTGAGAAGTGCGACACACTTATCATCGGTGGTGGTATGTCTTACACATTCCAGAAGGCTTTGGGATACGAAATTGGTAAGTCACTTTGCGACGATACAAAGCTTGATTACTGTAAGGAAATGCTTGAGAAGGCTAAGAGCATGGGTAAGGAAATTCTTCTTCCACTTGATGCTGTTACAATCGCAGGCTTCCCAGATCCAATCGATGCTCCAGTTGAGTGCGAGACATACGATACAGAGAATATGCCAGCTGACAGAGAGGGTTGCGATATCGGACCTAAGACAATTGCTCTTTTCTCTGAGAAGGTTAAGACAGCTAAGACAGTTCTTTGGAATGGACCAATGGGTCTTTTCGAGAACCCAGCACTTGCTGTAGGTACAGAGGCAGTTGCTAAGGCACTTGCTGAGACAGATGCTACAACAATCATCGGTGGTGGTGATTCAGCAGCAGCTGTTAACCAGATGGGATTCGCTGACAAGATGAGCCACATCTCTACAGGTGGTGGAGCTTCTCTTGAGTTCCTTGAGGGTAAGGAATTACCAGGCGTTTACGCAGCAGACGACAAATAAAATTCGTCTTCTTCCTAAAAATTTCTGCGTTAACAGATAGCTCGCAGTAGGTTTACTACAGCTTCGTATCTGTTGCCTTGAAATTTTTGAAAGAATCCGAATTTAATCGTAAAGGTAATACACTTTTATTATTAGAATAATTTTAAGTAGCTATAAATCAGAAATTTAGCAAATGCTCTCATAAGACCTTGATGAGCCGTCCCTACTTAGATGGTGCGAAAGCAGCATCTTATGTAGGGCAACGAGCGAATAAGAGCGCAAGCGTGTCTGAGAGAGTATTTGATAAATTGATGATAATATGGCGAGAGGAGAACTATTATGGCAAGAAGAAGAATTATTGCCGGCAACTGGAAGATGAACATGACACCTTCTGAGGCTGTAAAGCTTGTTGCTGAGCTTAAGGATTTAGTAAAGAACGATGATGTAGATGTAGTATATTGCGTACCTGCAATCGATATCGTTCCTGTAGTAGAGGCTGTAAAGGGTACAAACGTAAACGTTGGTGCTGAGAACTTCTACATTGAGGATAAGGGTGCTTTCACAGGCGAGATTTCAGCTCCAATGCTTGTAGACGCTGGTGTTAAGTACGTTATCATGGGTCACTCTGAGAGACGTGACATCTTTGGTGAGAATGATATTCTTATCAATGCAAAGGTTAAGAAGGCATTCGCTGCTGGTCTTACACCAATCCTTTGCTGTGGTGAGTCACTTGCACTTCGCAAGGCTGGCACATACAAGGAGTGGATCGAGAGACAGATTACATGGGATCTTTCAGGCGTTACAGCTGATCAGGTAAAGAACCTTGTTATCGCTTACGAGCCAATCTGGGCTATCGGTACAGGTGAGACAGCTACAGCTGACCAGGCAGAAGAAGTTTGTGGATTCATCCGTGAGCTTATCGCTAAGCTTTATGATGGTGCAACAGCAGAGGCTGTTCGTATCCAGTACGGCGGATCTATGAACGCTTCAAACGCTGCTGAGCTTCTTAGCAAGCCAAACATCGATGGTGGTCTTATTGGTGGCGCTTCACTTAAGCCAGACTTCGGTAAAATCGTTAATGCCTAATCTATATTGAACTGCCTAACCTAGGACAATTTAGGTAAAAGTGTCAATTATATGATATAAAAACTCTTAAAGTTTTACATGCGCACCAGTGCTCTGGTGCGCTATTTTTGTTTTCTTGTAAGCCTATTTATGATATAATGTGCGCTGATGGACTTGTATATTGTCCATTTTGAATTGGAGGACTCATGAAACGAAATATTCGTTTATTACTTATAACAGCCTTTTTATTATGTGTTGTTACTGGTTGTGGCAAGGAAAAAGAAGAAGAGGTTATAGAACCTGTTGATACAGAACAAATTGCAGTAGATGGTGCAGAAGTAGAGGATTATTCAGTACTGAATTACAGTAGTTTGGAGGTTCTTGCATATGAAGGTGATTCAAAAGCACAGATTATGCTGGGCCGCACTTTAGAGTATGGAACTGAGGATACAAAGCAGGATTTCAATGCAGCGATTTCTTGGTACCAGATGGCTTCAGATTCAGGAGATGCTGAGGGTACTTGTGCATTAGGTTATTTTTATTTAACAGGTACAGGTGTTGACAAGGATTTAGATAAAGCCGAGGAATTGTTCAACCAAGCAATCGAGGCCGGTATTACAAATGCAAAAGTAGGTTTAGCGAGAGTTAAACTTGCAAAAGGAAATTACTTAGATACATCTGATTCGGCGTTTAATGCTGAAGACACAGAAGATTCAGAGAATATAGAAGAATCAGAAGAACAAGAAGAGACTGATACAGAAGAAACAGATGAACAGTTAGAAGAAATTATTACTCTTTTAACAGAAGCAGTACAGTCAGGAGATATTGACGGAGAGTATTACTTGGGATACATGTATGCTCATGGTATTGGTGTAGCTATAGATTTCAACAAGGCATTTGATTATTTCAACAGGGTAGTTACATCAGAGAAAACTGATTTAGAATATCAGGATGCTATTAATTACTCCAATATTGAATTAGGAATTATGTATATTCGTGGCAATGGTGTTGAAGCAGACAACGACCTTGCATTAGATTATTTTACCGCTGCATCTGATAACGGCTCAGCAAAGGCTAGTTATTATATTGGTCAGATGTATGAAAAAGGTATAGGTGTTGATAAGGACTATGAGAAAGCAATGGAATATTATCTCATTGCTGCCGAAAAGGAATATGCACCTGCACTGAATGAGATAGGTTATTTATACTACAATGGATATGGCGTAGATGTTGATTTTGCATCTGCTGTTTATTATCAAAAACTTGCTGCTCTTCAGGGTTATCCTATTGCACAAGTTAATTTAGGTTTTCTTTATGAAAACGGATACGGGGTTGAGAGGAATTTGGAAACAGCTTTATCGTACTATGAGATGGCTGCCAATTCAGGTTATGAGGGGGCTAATGAGGCTGTTGTCCGAGTAAAGGCACAGATTAATGAGGAAATGTAACTTTAACGCGACAGCAATTATTGTTACTATCTCTTTACTTACGGGGTGTGGCTTGAAATCGGCAGAGATAGAACATGTTAATATGGAGGCTGATACACCGCAATTGATAGAAATAGCGGATTTGTCTGATGCATGGGATGTTATTATGAACAATGCAACTAATGCATTTATCGGTGGACATCCGATTGACGAATCCTTTCTTGCAATGGTCACTGGCCAATACGGTGAGGATATTATTGAGCAAATAGCAAGCTATGCTAATTATGAAACACCGGAGATTTGGTATCAGCTTACTGGTAAAAGTATTCATGTTCTTTGGTATGATTACTGCCAAATGACAGGAATAGGCCTGTATAACTATGACAAGACCTATGTTGTAGATAGCTTAGAAGGAAACGATATAGTTATAGATTTTACTGGCGATTTGTCTTTCGCAGATGGAATTGCCACTACTACATATATGGATCAGCAGATGAATGGCATTGCAGATTGCTTTTCAGATGAATTGCTATATGAAATGAAATCTGCTGATATTTTGATGGTTAATAACGAGTTTGCCTATACCAATAGAGGCCAGGCCTTGGCTGGAAAGGCATATACCTTCAGAGGCGATCCTAGCAGAGTTAGTTTGCTAGAAGAGCTTGGAGTTGATGTGGTTTCTTTAGCTAATAACCATGTTTATGACTATGACCAAACAGGTCTTTTAGATACATTGGACACTTTAAATGGGGCGTCTATGCCTTATGTTGGTGCTGGAAGGAATCTTGAAGAGGCTAGAAAGCCTGTGTACTTTATTGTAGGCGGGCGCAAAATTGCCATAGTTGCAGCCACTCAGATTGAACGTACTTTGAACTACACCAAAGAAGCTACCGCGGATTCGCCGGGAGTTATGAAGTGTCTTCACCCTGAGGCTTTTTGTGAAACAATAAAAGAAGCAAAAGCCAATGCGGACTATGTTATTGTTTTTCCACATTGGGGAACCGAGGGTAACACTTATTATGGTAATGATCAATTAGCTCTTGCTAGAGATTTTGTTGAAGCTGGGGCTGATGTTATTATAGGTGGACATACCCATTGCCTTCAGACAGTAGAGTATATGGATGATGTACCGATTTTTTATAGTCTTGGTAATTACTGGTTTTCAACTACAGCCACAATGCCATCTGACTATAACACTGGAATAGCACAAGTTCGAATATCACCACTTGGAGAAATCTCTACTTATTTTATTCCTTGTGAGTTTTCCGCTGGAGTAACCAGCATGCTTGATACAGACGATAAAGCATATAGCGATATCATAGATACCCTTAACAATCAGTCGGTTTCGGCTGTGATTGATGAAGAAGGGAAAATTACAAAAAAATAATATATTGTACTAGCACATGCTAGATATTAAGGAGGATTTTCTATGAGTAAGAAACCTGTAGTACTTATGGTTCTCGATGGATATGGTATTAATGATAATCCAAAGGGAAATGCCATTGCGATGGCAAACACACCTGTTATGGACAAACTTATGGCTGAGTGCCCATTTGTTCAAGGACAGGCATCAGGAATGTTCGTTGGTCTTCCAGACGGACAGATGGGAAATTCAGAGGTTGGACACATGAATATCGGTGCCGGCCGCATCATTTATCAGGATTTAACTAGAATCACAAAGGCTATTAATGATGGTGATTTCTTCAATAATAAGGTTCTTTTAGAGGCAATTGAGAACTGCAAAAAGACAGGCGGAGATATTCATCTCTGGGGTCTTCTTTCAGATGGTGGCGTACATAGCCACATCGAGCACCTTTACGGTATGCTTGAAATGTGCAAGAAGAACGGTCTTGAAAATGTTTATGTTCATGCATTCCTTGATGGACGTGATACACCACCAGCATCTGGTAAGGATTTCTTAGCTCAGCTACAGAGCAAGATGGATGAAATCGGTGTTGGTAAGATCGCATCTCTTTCTGGTCGTTACTACGCAATGGATAGAGATAACAACTGGGACCGTGTTCAGAAGGCATATGATTCATTAGTTAAGGGCGAAGGCGTTCAGGCTACATCAGTTCAGGATGCTATGCAGGCTTCTTATGATGAAGGTGTTACTGATGAGTTCGTTCTTCCTACAGTTATTACCGATGCTGATGGAAAGCCTCTTTCAGTTGTAAAGAATGGCGATTCAGTTGTATTCTTTAACTTCCGTCCAGACCGTGCTCGTGAAATTACTAGAGCGTTCTGTGATGACAAGTTCACAGGCTTCGATAGAGAGTTCTTAAATCTCTATTATGCTTGCTTCAAGGATTACGACGAGACAATCCCTAACAAGCACATTGCTTTCGAAAAAGAGAGCATTTCAAATACATTTGGCGAGTTTTTAGCAAACAATGGTTTAAAGCAGCTTAGACTTGCTGAGACAGAAAAATACGCACACGTTACATTCTTCTTCAACGGTGGTGTTGAGGAGCCTAATAAGGATGAGGAAAGAATCCTTGTAAATTCTCCAAAGGATGTAGCTACATATGACCTTAAGCCTGAAATGTCGGCACCAGAGGTTGGAGCAAAGCTTGTAGATGCTATTAAGTCTGACAAGTACGATGTTATCGTTATCAACTTTGCTAATCCAGACATGGTTGGTCATACTGGCGTTATAGAAGCAGCTGTAAAGGCTGTAGAGCGTGTAGACTCACTTGTAGGCGATGCTGTAGAGGCAGTTAAAGAGATGGGCGGGGTAATGTTCATCTGTGCTGATCACGGTAATGCTGATAAGATGATTGATTATGAGACAGGAGAGCCTTACACAGCTCATACAACAAATCCTGTTCCATTTATTTTAGTTAACTATGACAGTGACTACACTCTCCGTGAGGGTGGCGCACTTTGCGATATCGCTCCTACACTTATCGAGGTCATGGGTCTCGAGCAGCCAAAGGAGATGACAGGAAAGTCACTTCTTATTAAGAAATAGTTAATAACAGCATTGCTGTTAAATAAAATTAAATAAAAAGAGAGAGGATTTGATTATGAAACCAATTAAAGAAGGAAAAGTAAGAGAAGTATACGATAATGGCAATAGCATTATCATGGTAGCCACAGATCGTATATCTGCATTCGACGTAATTTTAAAGAACAAGATTGTTAATAAAGGTGCAGTTCTTACACAGATGTCTAAGTTCTGGTTTGACCTTACAAAGGACATCGTTCCAAATCACATGCTTTCAACTGATGTAAAGGATATGCCTGAGTTTTTCCAAAATGAAGAATACAAAGGTAAATCAATGATGTGCAAGAAGCTTACAATGCTTCCTATCGAGTGCATCGTTCGTGGTTACATCACAGGTAGTGGCTGGGCAAGCTACAAGGAGAATGGTACTGTTTGTGGTATCAAGCTTCCAGAGGGGCTTCAAGAGTCAGATAAACTTCCTGAACCAATTTATACACCTTCAACAAAAGCAGAAATTGGTGATCATGATGAAAATATCTCTTTCGAACGTTCTATAGAGGTTCTTGAAAAAGACTTCCCAGGTCATGGAGAAGAGTACGCAACAGCTATCCGTGACAATACAATTGCTCTTTACAAGAAATGTGCAGATTATGCTCTTACAAAAGGCATTATCATTGCCGATACAAAATTCGAATTCGGTCTCGACGAGGAAGGTAATATTGTTCTTGCAGATGAGATGCTTACACCAGATAGCTCACGCTTCTGGCCACTTGAGGGCTATGAGCCAGGTCATGGTCAGCCTTCATTTGACAAGCAATTTGTACGTGATTGGTTAAAGGCAAATCCTGAGTCAGATTACCTACTTCCACAGGATGTTATCGACAAGACCATTGCTAAGTATTTAGAGGCGTACACACTGCTTACAGGCAAGGCGCTTGAGGTATAATCCAGTGCTTGAGGAAAATCGTACTAGATTTTTCAAATGAATGTGTAATTATAAGGAGAGGCAGCCTCAAGGAGAATTTCGAGAATATAGTGAAAACGATGAGAAATTCTTCTTGAGGATGCTAATCCGTTAGTATTAGGAGATTTTATGGGAGATTTATTATTGAAGGATACTCCGTGGGACGACTTGCATGAGGAGTGCGGCGTTTTTGCGATGTATGATTTTGATGGCGGAGACGTTGCCTCCTCTATTTATTATGGCCTTTTTGCTTTGCAGCATAGAGGACAGGAGAGCTGTGGTATAGCTGTTTCTGACACAAATGGTCCAAAGAGAAACTATGCTTTGGAAAAAGGCATGGGACTTGTAAACGAAGTATTTAATCAGGATATTCTAGAAGGAATGCACGGGGATATAGGTGTAGGACATACTAGATATTCTACAGCCGGTTCATCTTGCAGAGAAAATGCTCAGCCACTTGTACTTTCTTATGTAAAGGGTATTCTCGGAATGGCACACAATGGTAATCTTATCAATGCTGAGGAGCTTAGAGATGAGCTTTCCATGACAGGTGCTATTTTCCAGACAACTATAGACTCTGAGACAATAGCATATCTTATTGCTAGAGAACGTCTTAAGAGTGCAACTGTTGAAGAGGCAGTTGCAAAAGCTTGTGACAAAATTAAAGGTGCATATTCTCTCGTAGTTATGTCGCCACGTAAGCTTATTGCGGTTAGAGATCCACAGGGATTTAGACCATTATGCATAGGAAAACGTGATAATGCTTACATAATTGCATCTGAAAGCAGTGCTTTAGATACAGTAGGTGCTGAATTTATTCGAGATATTGAGCCAGGTGAGATAGTTACTATTTCGCCAGATTTTGGAATCAAATCCGACAAGAGCAGATGTGTTCCAAAGGCTCAGCATGGTAGATGTATTTTTGAGTATATTTATTTTGCTCGTACAGATAGTATTATTGATAACAAATCTGTTTATGAAGCTCGTATCAAAGCGGGTAGAGCTCTTGCACAGGATTCTCCTGTAGAGGCAGACTTGGTAGTTGGTGTTCCAGAATCTGGTAACGCTGCAGCCCAGGGCTATGCAATGGAATCAGGGATTCCTTATGGTACAGCATTCGTAAAAAATAGTTACGTTGGTCGTACATTTATTAAGCCAAAGCAGAAGAGCCGTGAGTCATCAGTTCAGGTAAAACTTAACGCACTTCGTGATGTAGTTAGGGGCAAAAGAATTATTATGATTGATGATTCCATTGTTCGTGGTACTACATCAGATAGAATTGTAAAAATGCTTAGAGATGCTGGTGCTAAGGAGGTACACGTTCGTATTTCATCGCCACCATTCTTATGGCCATGTTACTTTGGTACAGATGTGCCATGCCGTGAGCAATTAATTGCATATAATCATTCTGTAGATGAGATTTGCAAAATAATCGGTGCAGATTCTTTGGCATACTTAAAATTTGATCGTCTTTCAGAAATGGTTGATGGTCTTGAAATATGCCATGGCTGCTTCGATGGCGTCTACCCAATGGAACCACCAACCACTGATATCAGGGGTGAATATGATAAATAGGGTCCGCTAATTTGTTACATTCTCAAGCCTGAATATCACTCCGCTCAGCTTAGAATGCTTCGCTTGAGTAATACTCAGAGCTTGATAATTACAAATTAGCTCACTTAATGATTACATATTTATGCTGACACCAAACATTTGGTGGCCGCATTGAATAATAACGATAGGAGAATAATATGTCAGAAACAAATAGATACACAAGTCCGCTTAGTGAGCGTTATGCAAGCAAGGAGATGCAGTACATTTTCTCACAGGACAAGAAGTTTTCTACATGGAGAAAGCTTTGGATTGCCCTTGCAGAGACAGAAATGGAACTTGGACTTTCTCAGGATGGAAAGCCTGTAATCACTCAGGAAATGATTGATGAGATGAAGCAGCACATCGAAGATATTAATTATGATGTTGCACAGGCTAGAGAAAAGGAAGTAAGACATGATGTAATGAGTCATGTTTATGCATATGGTAAGCAGTGTCCAAAGGCAGCAGGAATTATTCACCTTGGTGCAACAAGCTGCTACGTAGGTGATAACACAGATATTATCATTATGCGCGATGCGCTTTTACTTATCAGAAAGAAGCTTGTAAATGTTATTGCAGAGCTTGCTAATTTTGCAGAGAAGTACAAGGCACAGCCTACACTTGCATTTACACATTTCCAGCCAGCACAGCCTACAACAGTTGGAAAGCGTGCAACACTTTGGCTTAATGAGTTTGTGATGGACTTAGAGGACTTAGACTATGTTCTTTCTACACTCAAGCTTCTTGGCTCAAAGGGTACAACTGGTACACAGGCTAGTTTCTTAGAGTTATTTAATGGTGACAATGAGACAATCGACAAGATTGATCCAATGATTGCTGAGAAGATGGGCTTTAAGGCATGCTATCCAGTTTCAGGCCAGACATATTCTCGTAAAGTAGATACTAGAGTTTGCAATATTTTAGCAGGTATCGCAGCTTCAGCTCACAAGATGTCAAATGATATCAGATTATTACAGCACCTCAAGGAAGTAGAGGAGCCATTTGAGAAGAGTCAGATTGGTTCTTCGGCAATGGCATACAAGAGAAATCCAATGCGATCAGAGCGTATTGCTTCACTTTCTCGTTATGTGATGATTGATGCACTTAATCCAGCAATCACATCAGCTACACAGTGGTTTGAGCGTACACTTGATGATTCTGCTAACAAGCGCCTTTCAATTGCAGAGGGATTCCTTGCTACAGATGGTGTGCTTGATTTATGCCTTAATGTTGTAGATGGTCTTGTTGTTTACGATAAGGTAATTACAAAGCGCCTTATGTCAGAGCTTCCATTCATGGCAACAGAGAATATCATGATGGATGCTGTTAAGCTTGGTGGAAACAGACAGGAGCTTCACGAAAAGATTCGTACACTTTCTATGGAAGCAGGTAAGAATGTCAAAGTAGAGGGTAAGGAGAACAATCTTCTTGAACTTATTGCAGCTGATGATGAGTTCCCAATGGGACTTGAAGAGCTTGAGGCAACTATGGAGCCTAGCCGTTATGTAGGTCGTAGTCCTCGCCAGGTTGAAGTATATCTTCGTGATGTAATAAATCCAATCCTTGATGCAAACAAGGACATTCTTGGTGTAACAGCTGAGATTAACGTTTAAAAAATAAGGTGTTCAGTTTTTGAAGAACTTGGCCTGCGGGAGCATGCTAAAATCAATAAGCTGAACACCTTTTTATATTTTTAAAGTAAGTGTGCTCTAAGCTCTTCGCCTGATTTCTCTGAAAGATATGCAGGTGGAATATCAAGAATTGTTTTGCAACCCTTCATACCTTCAGAATTCATGCGGTATGCAGCACGTGCTACAGCGATAAGTACGCTTGTAGTGAATTCAGGGTTAGAATCAAGCTTTAAGCTATATTCGATTATGTGATTATGCTCTTTGTTTGCACCAGTTTTACCGCTGCGGAAAACAAAGCCGCCGTGAGCCATGCCACTGTGATTCTTAAGAAGCTCATCTTCGCTGATGAAGTGAACAGTAGTGTCATAATCAGCAAAGTAGTTTGGCATTTCCTTAATTTCTTTTTCTACAGCAGCTGCATCAGCACCTTCCTCGAGAACAACGAAGCATTCTCTTGTGTGCTTTTGGCGTGTGGTAAGTTCAGGATTCTCACCATTTCTAACTGCTTCAAGAGCAGCTTCTACAGGAATAGTGTACTGTTTTGCATTTTTAACGCCTTTGATACGGCGGATTGCATCAGAATGTCCCTGAGAAACACCCTTACCCCAGAATGTATAATCGTTACCATCAGGTAAAATAGCATTTGAATATACTCTTGCAAGTGAGAACATTCCAGGATCCCATCCACATGAAATAACAGCAACCTTGCCTGCTACTTTTGCAGAAGCGTCGACATTTGCAAAATGCTCTGGAATTCTAGCATGTGTGTCAAAGCTATCTACCACGTTGAATAATTTGGCGTATTCTGGTGTCTGGGTAGGAAGATCAGTAGCACTTCCGCCACAGAGAATAAGCACATCTATTTTGTCAGTCCATTTTTCTACCTCAGTAGTTGATACTACAGGGATGTTTGCTGTAGCAATTTTAACAGTAGCTGGATCTCTACGTGTGAATACACATACAAGCTCCATGTCTGGTGCAGACTTAACTGCAAGCTCAACACCTCTACCTAAATTTCCGTATCCGAGGATTCCAATTCTAATACTCATAAATTCTATCTCCTTTGACTTGGTTTTATCATTTTAAATCTTATGCAATCGAAACGCAACTGTATATTGTTACTGTAATATTTTATTCTGGTTTCGGTATTCTTTTGGAGTAATACCAAATTCCTTTTTGAATATTTTATAGAAGTAACTAAAGTTGTTGTAACCTACATCTGCACTAATGTCTGTAATTGGAAGCTCTGTGTGGGTTAGAAGGTAAGCTGCATAGTTAATCCTTTTTTCCTGAAGTAAATCTGTGTAAGTTCGACCGGTGCGACGTTTGATGATTCTGCTGATGGTGTACAAATCTGTATCAAGCTCTTGGCAAATATCTGACAGTTCTCCGTCCTTGTAATGTTCTTCTATGAGGCTAAGTACCTTCATCATGACTTCATCTTCGAATCTATCACCACCGATAGTTAAGTTTTCGGTGTTCTGCAATAAATGCATGAATAAAAGACCTACTGTAGTTTGAGTCAGCAATCGTTGGTTCTCTACAGGATAGAGTAGTGAATATATAAGGTTTTCCATTAGATTCTGTATAGGTAGTATGTCTGCTATTTGGAAATGCAGGTAGTCTACATGCCCACTGGTGCTTTTTAGGCAATCTATAATGAAATCTCTTATCATTGAATTTTCTGTGCCTAACATCATGAGAACATTGTCAAAGAATTGAGGCAATATCATAATGTTTACAGCAATATCATTTTCTCTGGCAGGGAAAATTTCTTGTGTGGCATGCTGGTTCATTAAAAGAAGCTCACCTTGTCGCAATATTACTTCGTTTCCATTAACTTTATGCCTGGTAAATCCAGAGAGCATATAAACCATTTCAACATAGTTGTGGCTATGTTTAGGAAAATGGGCAAAGCGAGTATGAGGTCGAAGGTCAATGAGCTTACCTTGCTCTAATAAAAGAGCCGCATCGATAACTGATGAATTGTTATTACTATAAATAGAAGTGTTGATGCCGCCGGCGCCTTTTAATAATTGTCTTTCTTCTGGAGTGATTGCTCGCAGCTTTTCTAATATGTCTTGGTTCATAGTATCTCCCGAGTTTTTGTCTTATATAAATATGACAGCATTTGGTAATTGTGCAAAAAAAGACAGATATAAAATTATTCAATACTAATAATCATAGTACCTCAAAGTGCAAATTAGGTCAATAAATTTGCTAATTTAGTAATATATTTGGCAAATAAAGATAGATATACTATTAAATAGATAAACACGAAATAATAAAGGGAGGTATTTATGAGCACTTATTATGCAGCAGTAGATATTGGAGCATCTAGTGGACGCCTCATGCTCAGCTCAGTTGAAAATGGCAGAATTGAGCTTGAGGAAGTTCATAGATTCTACAATGGTCTCAAGGAAATGGACGGACACATGTGTTGGGACACAGAGTATCTATTTGGTGAGATTAAGACAGGCCTTAAAAAATGTAAGGAACTTGGAAAAATCCCAAAAACAATCGGAGTTGATACATGGGGTGTTGACTTTGTATTACTTGATGAGAATGACAAGCTTATTGGTCAGGCAGTTGGCTACAGAGATTCTCGAAATGAAGGTATGGATAAGGAAGTTTACAAGATTATTCCTGAACCAGAGCTTTATGCCAGAACAGGTATTCAAAAGGCAATCTTCAATACAATTTATC
Source organism: Pseudobutyrivibrio sp. (assembly GCF_015057185.1). Lineage (GTDB taxonomy): Bacteria > Bacillota > Clostridia > Lachnospirales > Lachnospiraceae > Pseudobutyrivibrio. The sequence continues at coordinate 77,124 of NZ_SVEV01000016.1, forward strand.
AGCTCATGGCAGTTAAAAAGGAGAACCCTGAACAGCTAAAAGCTGCAAAGACATTACTTATGATGCCAGATTACATGCATTTCTTGCTTACAGGTCAGAAGGTACAGGAGTATACAAATGCAACAACAGGTCAGCTTATTAATCCTGAAACAAAGGATTGGGATTATGAGCTAATCGAAATGCTAGGCTATCCAAAAGATATTTTCCAAAAGGTATCAGTACCAGGTACAAGTCTTGGATTCTTTAGACCTGAACTTGTTCAGGAGATTGGATTTAATTGTGAAGTAGTGCTTCCAGCTACACACGATACAGGATCAGCAGTTCTTGCAGTTCCTTCAAACGAAAAGAACACACTTTACATCAGCTCAGGCACATGGTCACTTATGGGTGTAGAGGCTATGAAGGCAGATTGTTCAAAAGAATCATATGACCTTAATTTTACAAATGAAGGTGGATATGATTATAGATTCCGTTATTTAAAGAACATCATGGGCCTTTGGATGATACAAAATGTGAAAAAGGAATTAGAGGACAAATATTCATTTGCTAAGCTTTGCGAGATGGCAGAGACAAGTACATGTGATTCTATTGTAGATTGCAATGATGATTTGTTCTTAGCTCCTGCATCAATGATGGATGCTGTTGCTAAATTCTGTAAAGATTCAAATCAGGCGGTTCCAGAGTCTCCGGCTGATTTTGCAAGAGTAATCTATCACAGCCTTGCTGTTTGCTACAAGAAGACATTAGAGGAAATAGAGTCAGTTCAAAAGGTAAAATACAACACATTATTTGTTGTAGGTGGCGGCTCAAATGCAAAATACCTTAATGAGCTTACAGCAAAGGAGACAGGACTTACAGTTTCTGCAGGTCCAGGAGAGGCTACAGCTATTGGTAATGTAATGGTTCAGATGCTGGCAAAGGGCGAGTTCAACTCATTAGAAGAAGCCCGCAGCGCTGTAGCAAAATCATTTGACGTAAAGTATTACAAGTAACATAAAACTTTAAATAGCCTGTAGTTGACAAACTCTGACTTTTACTCAAGCGAAGCATTCCAAGCTGAGCGGAGTAAAATGTCAGGTTTGTAAACGTAACAGGCGAGCCAAAACCTAAGGAGGATAATAAAATGTTAGTAAATACTAAAGCTAAAGTTGGTGTATTTTCAATTGCACTTGGAGCATACTTACCTCAGTTCCCACAGTTGGTACCTGAATTCGAAGCACAGTATGCAGCATTTAAAAAGACAATGCCAGATTCAGTAGAAGTAATCGATGGCGGAATGGTTACCACAAAAGAACAGGCTATGGAGGCAGGAGATAAGTTTAGAGCAGCAGATGTTGATCTTGTATTCCTTCAGATGCTTACATATGCAACAAGCTACAATATGCTTCCTGCAATTCGTGATTTAGATGTACCTGTTGTACTTGTAAATGTTCAGAAGCTCAAAGCTCCAGATTATGCAAATACAGATATTCCAAAGTGGCTTGGAGAGCTTTATGCTTGCGGTGCTGTAGGTGAAGCAGTAGCAGATTTAGAGAGAGCTGGAAAACGCCATGCAGTTATCACTGGAGTTGTAGAAGGTGGCGATGAAGTCGTTGCAGCAGAAATCGAAGATTGGTGTAGAGCAGCTCAGGTACGTCGTAGATTTAGAGATACAAACATTGCACAGATTGGCCGTCCATACCCAGGTATGATGGATCTCTATATTGATGAGACAAACCTTTATAATAGAATGTTCCTTTACACAAAGCAGTTCGACTGGGAAAAAATGTGGGCTATCGCTGATGATATTACAGATGAGGCTGCAATCCGTGCAAAGGCAGAGGATATTATTAATACATTTGATATTGAAGGCGGTGCAACAGTTGAGACTGTTTGGGATATGGCAAAATATGTTGTAGCCTTCGAGCAGTGGGTAAAGGATGAAAAGCTTGGTCTTATTGCATCTCACTATGATGGATTTGCACAGGGCAAGGCTGGTGTCCTTGATTCAATGCTTATTCCAGCATTCTCAATGCTTATTAAGCAGGGTACTGCTTGTGCAGTAGAGGGTGATATGAAGGTTGCTATGGCTATGTCTATTCTCAAGACAATTGCAGGAACTGGCCAGCTTTCAGAAATGTACTCTATTGATTTCAATGAAGACATTTGTATCATTGGTCACTCAGGCTCAGGTGATGCTGATATTTCTCAGACAAAGAAGCCTACAATGAAGATTGTTCCAGTATTCCATGGAAAGACAGGTGGCGGATACCTTACACAATTCTATCCACCAGTAGGCGATGTAACTTATCTTGCTATCACACAGGATAAAGATGGAAACTTCAAGTTTGTCGTTGCAGAAGGTGTTAACGAAGAAGGACCTATCTTTACATTTGGTGACACAAATATGCGTACTCGCTTCTCTATTGGAGCACGTGAATTCGTTAACAGATGGAGTGAGGCAGGACCTACTCATCACATGGCAGCAGCTGCAGGACGTCACATTGACACAATCCTTAAAGTCGCAAAGATTTTAAATGTTCCTTGCGAAATTGTATGTAGATAATCTCTTATTATTCTTTCATAAAAACAATTTAGTAAAACCCACCGTTTCTACGGTGGGTTTTGCGCTTTTTTATTGCGTTATAGTGGGGGAACTGTTAAAATAATACTAGATATTGTGGTGTTTGCAAATAGGAGGGGGTCACTTGTGGACGGTACCTATTTGCCACGGGGCGTCCATCGCGGAACGATTATTGAATGGACGCTGTTTTCCAATAAATTGTTTAGGGAGGATTGTATGAAGTGTCCATTTTGTGGTAGCCAAGATACTAGTGTAATTGATTCTAGACCAGCAGACGACAACACATCTATTAGGAGACGCCGCTCTTGCCCAGAATGTGGTAAGCGTTTCACTACCTATGAAAAGGTAGAAACCATCCCTTTGATTGTAATTAAAAAGGATAATAACCGCGAGCCTTATGACCGTACAAAGGTAGAGCGTGGTGTTCTTATCGCTTGTAGAAAGCGTCCAGTTTCTGCAGCTCAGATATCAAAGGTAGTGGATGAAATAGAAACAGAAATCTTCTCATTAGAGGAAAAAGAAATTCCTAGTACTAAAATTGGTGAGATAGTAATGGAACATCTTGAAAATGTTGATCCTGTAGCCTACGTTAGATTTGCATCAGTATATCGTGAGTTCAAGGATGTTAATACATTTATGGATGAATTAAAAAGGGTATTGGATAAGTAAAATAAGTTTCGTTTGGGGGTTAAGTATTTGCTTTTAGTACCGATATATAACGTGAAAAGCAAATATGGAGAGTTATTAGATGAATATTTCTGGTATTCGCCCATCAATAGGGTTCTATGATACAAATTCAATAAAGTTTAGACAGGATATCGGTTCAATGTCAATCAACGAGACAGAGGAGAAGCAAAATGTTGATATAGCTTCTACTTCAGTTAGCGAGGAAGATGTCGTAGCTACTAGAAAGTCTCAGAATTTTGGTGCCTATGATTTTGCAAAACAGTACAAACCTGATGAGCAGTTTGAACTCAAAGGTAGCGATAGTGATATCAAATCTCTTGACGTTGAAAAGGCCGTTAATAATATGCAAAAGGATTCCATTATCCATAGATATCAGTATTTTGTGCAAAACAAAGGAGCACAGAATTCAGAATCTGTTAATGATAAAGGAATCGAAGACTTTTCATTATAATAATTGAGGTTTTTGGGAGCACATCAATTGATGTGCTCCTTTTATTGTGTTACAATCGAGCCTATGAGTAAACGTAATTTATATCCTAGAGACTATATTGATAGTACATATTCAATTGATTTTGCAGAGCTTTACAAGCAGGGCTATAGAGGAGTTATCTTTGATGTAGATAATACCTTGGTACCCCATAATGCACCTGCTGATGATAGAGCAAAGGCTCTGTTCAAAGAATTAAATGACATTGGTTTCAAGGCCCTTCTTTTATCAAATAATAAGGAGCCAAGAGTAAAAACTTTCAAGGAGGCTGTAACCTATTGTTCCTATATATACAAAGCAGGTAAGCCTAGTGCAAAGGGCTACAAAAAAGCAATGGAACAAATGGGGACGGACGAGACAAATACGATTTTCGTAGGAGACCAGATTTTAACTGATGTCTGGGGAGCAAATAGAGCGGGTATTCGTTCAGTGATGGTCAAGCCTGTTTTGAAATGGCACGAAGAAATTCAGATCATATTAAAGCGTTTTTTAGAAGCTATTATTATGATTGGATACAGAATTTATAAATTATACGGAAAGGAAATCAAAAAGGTACCATTAAAATGAAAATTGTAATTGCAAATGATCATGCAGGAACAGATTTAAAGTTCGAAATTGCGGAGTATATTACTAGCCTTGGACATGAGGTTATTAACATTGGAACTGACTCTAAAGAGAGCTGTCACTATCCAGAGTTTGGAGCAAAGGCTGCTCGTATGGTAGCAAACAAAGAGGTTGATTTAGGTGTATTGATTTGCGGTACAGGTGTTGGAATTTCCCTTGCAGCAAATAAAATTAAAGGGATTCGTTGTGGTGTATGCTCTGATACAGCTACTGCTAGACTCATTCGTCAGCACAACAATGCTAATATGATTGCTTTTGGCGCACGTATTGTTGGAAGCGAGTTAGCAAAAGACATCGTAAAAAGCTTTTTAGAGGCAGAATTCGAAGGTGGCGGAAGACACCAGCAGAGAATAGATATGATTTCTGCTATTGAAAATGAAAACTAATTTTGATATAATTTTTTGGTCTATGTAGGCAGGGATTAGGCATCAGGCCCTAATCAATGCTGTTTTTGGCTATATTTTGACAAGAAAGATGTAGTCTGACTGAAATGAAATAAAAGTCAGAGTTAATTGCAGTTTACCTTTACTGTAGTTAAACCTACTTTAGTATTACCTGATGAAGTTAGTTAGAGGAGGAATATTAGTAAATGAACGTACAGGTAGAAAATCTTGAGAAGAACATGGCAAAGCTTACAGTCACAGTTGACGCAGCTGAGCTCGATAAAGCTATTACAAAGGCATATAACAAGCAGAAGAACAGCATTTCTGTTCCAGGCTTTAGAAAGGGCAAAGTTCCTCAGAACATGGTAGAGAAGATGTACGGCGCTGAGATTTTCTACGAGGACGCTGCTAATATTATTATGCAGGAGACATATCCACAGGCTTATGATGAGTCAAAGCTTGATATTGTTTCTCAGCCACAGATCGACATCACTCAGCTTGAGAAGGGCAAGGATTTCGTTTATACAGCAACAGTTGCTGTTAAGCCAGAAGTTAAGCTTGGTAAGTACAAGGGCGTATCTGTAACAAAGGTTGATTCAAAGGTTACAGCTACAGAAGTTAACAATACAATCAAGGCTGAGCTCGAGAGAGCAGCTCGTACAGTTACAAAGACTGGTAAGGCAGCTAAGGGCGACACAGCAGTTATCGATTTCGAAGGTTTCGTTGATGGCGTAGCATTCGAAGGCGGAAAGGGTGAGAACTATGACCTTGAGCTTGGTTCTGGTTCATTCATTCCTGGATTTGAAGAGCAGCTTATCGGTCACAAGGCTGGTGAGGATGTTGATGTTGAGGTTACATTCCCAGAAGAGTATCATGCAGCTGATCTTGCTGGAAAGGCAGCAGTATTTAAGTGCCACATCCACGAAGTAAAGGGCAAGGATATTCCTAAGCTTGATGATGAGTATGTAGCTGATACAACAGAGTTTGAGACAGTAGAAGAGTACAAGGCTTCTGTTAAGGAACGTCTTGAGAACAATAAGAAGGCAGAAGGAAAGCGCGCTCAGGAAGACGAAGCTATCGCAAAGATCGTTGAGGATTCTGAGATGGAGATTCCAGATGCTATGCTTGACTACCAGGTAGAGAACATGATCAATGATTTCGCTAACAACATGGCAGGTCAGGGTCTTTCACTTCAGCAGTACATGCAGTTCACAGGTATGACAATGGATTCATTCCGTGAGCAGGTTCGTCCAGA
>NZ_SVEV01000017.1 GCF_015057185.1 Pseudobutyrivibrio sp.
CCTTTGAACAATGATTTTTATTAACCGGCAAGTTAACAATCATTATTCTATGAGAGGCACTCATTTTTTACAAACCTGATATTTTTACCCTAACAGGAATGCTCCTAGCCTTTGGCTATTGGAATATTATCATTAAAATTTAATTGATAATAGAAAAATATGCCATGAAATAGTAATATTTCATGGCATATCCTTCTATACATTATTTTCCTAAGTAGCCCACAAGAGGTTAAACTATTAATAATCGTCTCTCATTAACATGATGTCCAAACTCTGGCATGAATACCATGCTCTCCTTATCAGGATCCAAACCGTCCTGAATAATTGGTGGCATATAGCTTGAAGTAAAGCAGAATCCATACTTCAGGTCATGATAACCCTGTGCAAGTCCACCTGGCTTTTTCACCTTTAGAACTGCTGGACAGGTTGTTGCCCAATGTGTTTGGAAATCGGTACGCATTTCCTCATTTATGAAATCCTCACCCTTGATGTTCCAGACTATATCATCCTTCTCAATTTTCTCTCCATCGATGTAAAGAGTTCCCGGACGAATCTGTGAAAGAAAAATTCCCCTATAATATGGAAGTCTTACTTTAAATTGAAATCCTGTAATATTTCCATTTTCATCTTTTGTATTTCTAAATCCTACTGATTGAATAACCTGCTTTTCCATTGTCTACCTCCTAATCGCCCAAAAGATTCTTCAACATAATGTGGTGTTTTCTAAGTGTCTGACCAACCTCATAGCCATCATCATATTTGTCAGCACCTTCATATTCACTGAGCAAATATCCATCATAGCCATTATCCTGCATTACCTTGATGATTTCTGGATAAGGAATTGTTGTCTCTTCAAAATCATCACTCATATTGATGAATTTTGCATGGCAGCAATAAATATAAGGAAGTAATGGAATAATATCCTCTGGCTCATTAGGTGTGTAAAGTGGATCTCTCCACTCGCCCTCTTTGAAACCAGTTCTAAATACAGAGAAATCTATATTTAAACCAAAGTTCTTTGTGCCTGTTTCCTTAATAAAATCTACAAAATCTGTAACAAGCTTTCCTTTTAAATTAGAAGGAGTATGAATCTCAGGGCACATTTTGATGCCAAGCTCCTCTGCTAATGGAAGTGCGTCCTTGATAATCTCTCTCCAATTTGTCACAGGCTCAAGCAAGTCATTAATAACCGGCATTTTTGTTCGCATAACTGTAAATCCAAGTCTGTGAGCAAGGCGAATATCTCGCTTTAACATTTCCACAGACTCCTCCGTTGTCAGGTCTCTATCACCAAGCACATGAGAGTCTATCCAGTTTCCATATTCTAATGGAACGATTTCATACTTATCGCAAAGTCTCCACCAATTTTCTACCCATTCGTCTGTTGGATAAGGGTAATTCTCGATGTGAGTGTTAGCAAGGATTTCTATACCATGAGCACCCATGTCATGAATATCCTCAAAGCAATCCTCAAGTGTTTTTGTAAGACCAAATTCGGCTGAGTAACTATAAAGAGCCACACCACGCTTAGGTCCCGTCTTGTTGTACTGATACATAATAATTCTCCTTTTTCTTATAGTGTGTTAATGTTCTCTAATCACTCCAGCCGGCTATTTACCGGCGAGCTGTTCTACTAAGATGTCTAGGGATATTCTATGGGAGAAACCCGAATGAAGCTTTAAACTATTTACTATGAATCTGCCATTTTATTGCAATTTTTCACATCTAAATCCAAGTTTTGCAACAATTTAGATAATATTATTGCGACCTCGTTCATTTTAAATGCAAATTTAACTTTCACGCTTTAATGTGTTAATACATCAAATTGCAAACACTTTAAAGTGAAGGTATAATTGGTTCATTCTGTAATTTAGAAAAGGAGAAAATGTAATGAACGAAGAATTCAAACCTTACATCCCTGCGGATAAGGTTACTCCTGAGATTACTCCAGCTTCTATTATTATTGGTTTACTCTTAGCAGTAATCTTCGGTGCTGCTAACGCATACCTTGGACTTAAAGTTGGTATGACAATTTCAGCTTCTATTCCAGCAGCTGTTATTTCAATGGCAGTTATCCGCATCATCATGAAAAAGGATTCAATCCTTGAAAGCAACATGGTTCAGACAATTGGTTCCGCTGGTGAATCACTTGCTGCAGGTGCAATCTTTACAATGCCTGCACTTTTCATCTGGGCTAGAGAGGGCGTTATGGAAATGCCTTCACTTATCACAATCACTGTAATCGCTCTTTTCGGAGGACTTCTTGGTGTATTCTTTATGGTACCACTTAGAAGCGCTCTTATCGTACAGGAGCATGGTACTCTTCCTTATCCAGAAGGAACTGCTTGTGCAGAGGTTCTTCTTGCTGGTGAAGAGGGTGGTTCATCTGCAAAGTCAGTATTCCTTGGAATGGGAATCGGTGCCGTTGTTAAGTTCATCGTTGATGGCTTCCACTTAGTATCAGACGCTTGTGTGTTTACAATCAACTCATTTAAAACAGCATTTTCTGCTCAGGTTTATCCTTCACTTGTTTCAGTAGGTTACATCTGTGGCGCTCGTATTTCAGCATACATGTTTGCCGGTGGTATTATTGGCTGGTTTGTACTCATTCCAGCAATCGTTACTTTCGGTAGCGACATCACATTATATCCAGCATCTGTTTCTATTGCTGAGTTATATGCAACTGGTGGTGCTAGTGCTATCTGGTCAAACTACATCAAGTACATTGGTGCTGGTGCAGTAGCTTCAGCTGGTATCATCAGTCTTATCAAGACATTACCACTTATCGTTAGAACATTTACAGACTCAATCAAGAGTATCTCTCAGAAGACTGCAAAGTCATTCGAGCGTACTGCTTTAGACTTAGACATCAGAGTTGTACTTATTGGTATTGCCTTACTCATCCTTGCTATCTGGCTTGTACCTTTCGTACCTGTTACACTTCCAGGTGCAATCCTTATCGTAATCTTCGGTTTCTTCTTTAGTGCCGTAAGCTCACGTATGGTTGGTCTTGTAGGTAGCTCAAACAACCCAGTTTCTGGTATGACAATTGCTACAATCCTTATTGCAACAATCTGCCTTAAGGTTCTCGGCGACACAGGCGCTCACGGTATGAAGGGTGCTATCGCAATCGGTTCTGTTATCTGTATTGCAGCTTGTATGGCTGGTGATACATCACAGGATTTAAAGACAGGTTACATTCTTGGTGCTACACCTAAGAAGCAGCAGATTGGTGAGATCATGGGTACTATCGCAGCAGCTCTTGCTATCGGCGGTGTTATGATTCTTCTTGATAAGGCATATAGTTTTGGTTCAGGAGCTCTTGCTGCTCCACAGGCTACAATGATGAAGATGATCATCGAAGGTGTTATGAATGGAAACCTTCCATGGAACTTAATTTTCATCGGTGCATTTATTTCAATCGCTGTTGAGATCCTTGGTATTGCAGCCCTTCCTGTTTCAATTGGTTTATACCTTCCACTTGAGCTTTCATCAACAATTATGATTGGTGGTCTTATCAGAAAGTTCACAGACAGCTACAGCAAAAAGCGCCACGGAAAAGAAGGACAGGGTGTTCTCTTCTGCTCAGGTCTTATTGCTGGTGAAGGTTTAGTTGGTGTTATCATTGCTATTTTTACAGTTACAGGTGTTACAGGCTACATTGATCTTTCTTCAAAGGTTCCTACTGGTAATACTTCTGTAATCATTGTATTAGTATTAATCGCAGCAGCTGTAATTAAAGCAGCAGTAGACAAAGGAAATGAAAAATAATCAAAACTTTTTAGACTATGTATTCAAAATAAATGATGACCTTGTTTGGAAACAGGACGAAAACGGACAGGTCACAGTAGATATGGAAAACAAAGGTTTCACAAATAGAATTGCTCAGAAATTCTTTAAGAAGCCTGCTGTTTCCCATATAGAACTTGAAGGCATGGGAAGCTTCATATTTACCTGCATCGATGGAAAACGTAGTGTGTACGACATCGGATTATTACTCCATGACAAATTCGGAGACGAAGCCGAACCACTTTACGAACGCCTCAGCGTTTACATGAAGCACCTCGAAAATGTAGGATTTATACGTAAGGTATAAAAATACCCCGTTACGCTCTCAAGCCTGAGATATTGTCTTAGTGCACTAACACGTGCACTGCCGACAACACTCAGAGCTTGATAGCTACGGGGTATTTTTTTGCTTAAATTATATATTATCTAAGAATTTTATTGACTCCTTCTCTTAGACGACTTAAGCCGTCTTCTAGGGTAGCTTTTGTGCAAGCCACATTCATACGAAGGAAGTATCTACCTGCCTCACCATATTCAACACCCTCAGTGATATATAAGCCAGTTTCTTTTCTAATGAAATGGGCTACTTCATCACTGGTTTTGCCAAGACCGCTTATGTCTAACCATACAAGGTAAGTTGCCTCGGCCTTTACTACCTTAATCTCAGGAATCTCTTTTTCAACAAACTCCTCTACTCTATGTCTGTTGGCAAATACATACTCACGCATCTCATCAAGCCACTGTCCACCCTCATTGAAGGCTGCAATAGTGACTACCTGAGCAAATGCATTTGGCTCTGCTACCTCATCAGTATTAAGGGCTCTCCAGACCTTATGTCTAATGAATTTATTAGGAATAACAACTGCTGATGTCTGCATGCCTGCAATGTTGAATGCCTTTGTAGGAGCAATACATGTAATACTAATATCCTTACAAGTATCAGATACACTGGCAAAAGGAACGTAATCCTTGCCTGGTGCTGTTATGTCGCAGTGAATCTCATCAGATACCACTGTAACACCGTATTTCTCAGCCAGCTGACCTACCTTTTCAAGAGTATCTCTGTCCCATATATTTCCGGCAGGATTCTGCGGATTACAGAGAATCATAAGTGATGCCTGAGGGTCAGACATTTTCTCTTCTAGGTCTTCTAAATCCATAGAGTACTCACCATTCTCATATTTGAGCGGACTCTCCAGTGGTCTGCAACCATTATTGATAATGCTGTTAAAGAATATATTATATACAGGTGTCTGTATAATTACCTTTTCGTTAGGAGTTGTAAGCTTTCTAACTATAGAAGAAATAGATGGGATAACACCTGTAGAAAAAACAAGCCACTCCTTTTGAATATCAAATCCATGGCGAGTTTTCCACCAATTCTGATAAGCCTTGTACCAGTCATCCACAATATCTGAATAACCAAAAACCCCGTGTTCTAATTTCTTTGCAATAGCAGCCCTAATCTCTGGGGCAGCCTGAAAATCCATATCAGCCACCCACATTGGAAGCTCATTTGCTGCCACATCCCATTTTAACGAATCAGTACCACGTCGATTAATATCTACATCAAAATTGTATTTTCCCATTTTTTTCTCCAAAACTAGTTATTTCTACGCCACTCTACAACTTCCTGCTTTTCTCCAACTGCCTTGCAGACAATCTTTGTAAGGCTAGGATCTACCATATCCTTTTCTACAATTAGTGTCTCAATCTCAGGAGCTGAAATTGTACCACTGATTGGATTGAACACACTATCTACCTTGCTTGTAATCTCTGCGTCAATGTTTTTAGCATATTCAAATGAAAGGGTTGTATTGATAAGCTTGCAGTTTTTCATTGTAAGATTATCAATGTAGCAAAGTCCCTGTAAGCTCTCAATTGTACAATTTACAAATGTGACATTCTTAGAATTCCAGCCTAAGTACTCTCCACAAATATATGAATCATAAACTGTAACATTCTCTGTATTCCAGAAAGCATCCTTTGACAATAATACGGAATTACGAATTGTGATATTCTTAGCTCCGTCAAAAGAATAGTTGCCATCTAATCTAAGACCGTCAACCTCAATATTCTCCGAGTTCATAGCAAAGTAATGTCCCTTTGCTGTAACCTGCTTGATATTGATGTTTTTGCAATTCCAGAAGGTCTCCTCTGCATTTGTAAGGTCAACATTTTCAAGGGTAACTCCATCACAACGTCTGAAATTCTTAGGGGCAGTAATGAGAGAATCCCTGATAGTGATATTGTTAGTGTACCAAACGCCTGAACGTGCCATCTCGAACCAGTTACAATTCTCTACTAAGACGTTGTTAGAATACCAAATAGGATACTTCCATTTGAACTGAGAACCATAAACCTCAATGTTCTTGCTCTCCTTTAATGGTGACTCTCCATCATCAAAAATAGAATCATATATTTTGGCACCATCTACTGCATATAGTGCTCTCTCGCCTTTGAAAAATTCTTGTCTATACTCGTTCATTTAAAATAACCTCCATAATCAAATCCAGACGTTATTGTATCACCGAAATTTAATTTTGTAAAATTAAATTTTACGGCATAGAGTCTGACTCTACTGGCTGTAGGACGTCCCAATGCTCTGCAAGTTTTCCATCTACAAGTCTATATATATCAACTACCCTACAGCGAGTATCACCGTTTGGAGCAGTATTTTTCAGATAAACTGCCACCATATTATCCTCTTCAATCATAAATTTAATTTGAAGATGAAACTCTGGATTTTCCTTGAATTTATCCTCAAATGCATCCATGAGTGCTTGACGCCCCTGTCCAACACCAGGATTGTGCTGGATATAATCTTCTCTAACGTATTTTTCTGCTGCACTTATAATGTGATCATTAAAAAATTCCTGATAAAAATTTCTAATAACTTCTTTGTTTGTCATTTTAATTTCTCCTAATAATATTAATTTTTATTATAACCGATATTTGTCTTATGTCTTACAACTAAAAAGTTTTTTCACATATTTCACACAAAGTTGCAAAATTTTAAAAAGAACTAAAATAAAAATAACCTCTAAAATCCACAAGGTGCAGCCAAGTTAATGGCTGCACCCTTTTTTTTATGACTCTACTGGTACCAGATATTCTTTGATGTACTGAAAATCATCAATGTTGTAACACACGATTTCATACTCAGTAATCTCTGGATTAGAAAAAATACCTGTGAGAGCAATGAATTGTGTAAGCTTTGATGCAAGGTTAAGAACATCCTTTTCATCAGTGATAAGCTCTACTCTACCTGTACATTTTTCCAACGCCTTAAAAAATCCATCAATGTTTTGTATTTCTTTTACTCTCATGGTTTCCTCCTAAACTATGCATTGATTGTAGAATCAAAATTCTTAATTCTTTCATTCATAAGCTTATCAAGCTTTTCCTTATTTGCCATAATCTTTGGACCACAAATTGCACCAAATCCTTGAATTTCCAGTGTGTGCTCTCTAAGCCCCTTGAATGTACCACGCGCACGCTCCTGCTCTTCTTTTGTAAACTCTACCTGGATTCCATCATTAACAATTGAAAGCTGACCATGAATTCCACAGATTGGGCATGTTACTGTTGTAGAACCTGGGTTAACCATAAGAAGTCTCTGATGACATACTGGACAAACCTCTTCAGGCTTTCCTTCTGGACGGAAGAACTCAACTGAGTCATCCTCAAGACCAAGAACTGTTCTCTTACCCATCTCGTGCATATTCTCAATAAGCTTGTCATCAAGGTATGGATTTCCTGTTGTACCCATGCAATTAGCATTGTAATTGCCCATTACCTTCATCATTGGAGGGAATCCAAAGATATGAAGTGTTGCTGTACCCATTGATGTCCAATCGTCTGTGATAGCTCCACCAATCGAAATATATGATACAGTTCTCTTCTTGAGTCGCTCCATTGGAAAATCATCAGCATTTCCTGGGAGCTCACCATTTCTTCTCTTATCGAGAACATAAGTAATTGCAGAATAATCATGTCGGCATGAAAATCTGTCAATAAAATCCTTTAGCTGACCTACTGGCTGAAGAGCGTATACTGGGGCACCAAGAATAATTGCGTCAGCCTCACGAATTTTATCCTCAAGAGCTTGAAAATCATCTTGGAAAATACATACATTATCTTTTCCCTTCTCAAGAGCTGTGGAGCAAGCACCACAGCCACGGCATCTACCTATGTTCATGTTTATCGTATTTACGAATTCGATTATTGCATCCGGCTTAGCGGACTTTGCACCAAAAAGAGCCTCTTTTACTAATATATCTGAGTTTCCATTCTTTCTACCAAAAGAAATACCTAAAACTTTCATCATCTTTCTCCATTTCTATATAAATTGTTCTGCATAGTGACAAGCCACAACGTGATTTGGCTTCATTTCCCTAAGCTTTGGTTCCTCTGCATAGCATTTTTCTGTTGCATAAGGACATCGAGCTGCGAATCGACAGCAAGGCTTTGGATCGATTGGCGATGTAAGTTCTCCTTTTAACACCATTCTCTCATGTTTTGCATGTACATCAGGAATAGGTATAGCACTAAGCAATGCCTGTGAATATGGATGAATAGTGTGTTTAAATATTTCATCCGCAGGACATTTCTCAATCATCTGACCTAAGTACATAACTACAATGTCATCTGAGATATGTTTAACAACTGACATATCGTGAGTGATAAACATGTATGTGAGGCCTCTTTCCTCCTGTAAATCCTGAAGTAGATTTAAAATCTGTGCTTGAATAGAGACATCAAGAGCGGATACCGGCTCATCACAAACAATGAACTCAGGGTTAAGTGATAGGGCTCTGGCAATGCCTATACGCTGACGACGTCCGCCGTCAAGTTCATGAGGGTAAACGCCCTCTAGTCTCTTTGCAAGCCCAACAAGTTCCATCATCTCTTTGGCCTTTGCAGTAACCTCAGATTTTGACATTCCCTTGTTGTTAGTTTTAATAGGTTCCTCAACAAGCTGAAGAACGTTCATTCTTGGATCCAAGCTGGCATATGGATCCTGGAATATCATCTGTATATTTGCACGATATTTTTTCTTAAATTCTTTAATTGGCATATTTGCAATATCTACGCCGTTATATAATACTTCTCCTGATGTTGGCTCATGAAGTCTCATGAGAGTTTTTCCAAGTGTGGATTTACCACAACCTGACTCACCAACAACACCTACTGTTTTTCCTTTTTCAATACTTAAAGATACATTATCTACTGCATGAAGGGTTCCTCGAGGAGTAGAAAAATATTTCTTCAGGTTTTTAATCTCTAATAAATTCTCTGCCATTATTTTTCTTCCTCCACTTTTTCTCTTGCCTGATATTTAAGGCATTTAACCACATGACCATCTGAGATTTCATATGGTGTTGGGTCGTGAAGCTTGCATGCATCACATTTTTCATCACATCTGTCATAGAAGCTACAGTGGCTTGGCAAATCTGATGGGTCACAAACCATTCCTGGGATAACATGTAGACGCTCCACCTCTTTGTCTAATGAAGGAATTGATTTGTATAATGCCTTTGTGTAAGGATGCTTTGGATTATCAAAAATTTCCTCCAAAGTTCCATATTCAACAATTTCACCAGCGTACATTACTGCACAGTGGTCACACATTTCTGCTACAACACCAAGGTCATGAGTGATAAGTATTGTTGATGTGTTGTGCTTTTTTTGAAGAGCACGCATCATATCAAGAATCTGGGCCTGAATAGTAACGTCAAGTGCTGTAGTAGGCTCATCTGCTATAAGCAGCTCTGGCTCGCAGGCAAGTGCTATGGCAATTACGATACGCTGCTTCATTCCGCCTGAGAACTGATGAGGATAATCCTTATATCTTTCTGGAACGATTCCTACAAGAGCAAGCATATCCTGAGCGCGCTTTAATGCCTCTGCCTTAGAGCATTTGTCATGTAACAAGATAACCTCTGCTATCTGGTCACCTACTGTTTTAACCGGATTAAGAGCTGTCATTGGGTCTTGGAAAATCATTGAGATTTTCTTACCTCTTACTGCCCTCATTTCTCTTTTTGATTTCTCTAAAAGGTTTTCACCCTGGAATTTTATTTTTCCTTTTTTGATAGCTCCAACTCTCTCTGGAAGAAGTCCCATGATTGCCAGAGCAGTTGTTGTCTTACCTGCACCTGTCTCCCCAACAAGTCCAAGGATTTCCCCTTTTTTCATGGTAAGCTTTATATTATTTACAGCCTCTACTACCTCATCTTCTGTTTCGTAGTGAACAACCAAATCTTCTATCTCTAAAATATTTTCGTCCATCTCTAACTCCTCTAACATTTACTTCGACTTAGGATCAAATGCGTCACGCAAGCCATCACCTAAAAGGTTGAAGGCGAAGCATGTAATCATAATCATAAGAGCTGGGAAAAGCATCATGTATGGACTACTTGTGAGATAAGATTTGCCATCATTAAGGATAAGTCCCCACTCTGGTGTAGGTGCAGCCAAACCAACTCCGATGTAACTCATTGAAGACATCATCATGATTGATACTGCAAGGAATCCTACAAAATAGATAATCATTACACCTGCTGCATTTGGAATCATGTGTTTGAAAATCATTTTCATCTGGCCAACACCGATTGCCTCTGAAGATTCGATATAATCACAGCCACGAACACGAAGAATTGCCGCGCGGTTGTTTCTAGCCATTGTAGGCATTGATGCAAACATTACTGCTGCAACAAGTTGTGGAATACCATTTCCTAATACAGAAACGATACACATTGCCATCATAATCATTGGAATAGACTGGAAAATATCCATAATTCTCATGATTATTGTATCTACCTTTCCACCACAGTAGCCTGCAATAATTCCAAGCAAACCACCGGAAAAAAGTGCTGCGATTGTACAGAACAACGCAATAAATAGTGAGTATCTAGCGCCGTAAACACATCGGCTAAAAATATCTCGGCCAAACTGGTCTGTGCCAAATAAATGAGCACTGCTTGGCTTTTGCATCATTGCTGTGTAGTCCTGAGCCTGATAATCATATGGTGCTATAAAATTAGCGAATAATGCTACTAGGATAAGAAGGCCTACAACTATAAGACCAATGATCGCTGTTTTATTTCTTCTAAATCTTTTCCATGCTTCATAAGCTGGAGTTGATTTAATAGGTTTGTTTCTCTTTGCCTTTTTCTTTGCTATTTTCTCCATCTCTGGAGTGTACATTTTTGCCATTTCTTTCTCCTCCGTCAATGAATATTAAGCTACTTTTTTTACTTTCTTTTTACCACCAGAAATAATGGTAGTTTTAAGTCTTGGATCAATGATGATGAAGCTTATATCAACTAGCAAATTGATTACCGTAAGTACGATAGCTATGATAAGGGCTCCACCAAGAACTGATGGGTAATTACGCTGTGTAATTGAATCCGTAATGTACTTACCAACACCAGGAACACCAAATACTGTTTCAAGAACCATAGCACCACCAATGGAATTTCCAAGGTTTGTTCCTATTGACTGAGCAACTGGAATCATTGCATTTCTAAGGGCATGGTGCTTTGTGATGTTTCGCTCTGTCTGTCCCTTTGCTCTAGCTGTTCTGATGTAATCCTCTGAAAGCACCTCAAGCATTGATGAACGAGTGATACGTGTGTAGCTTGCTACCGATGAAAGTCCGATACAAAGCATTGGCATAATATATCCTGCTGCTGTCTCAATTCCGTTTGAAGGAAGCAAGTGATAAGTTACGGCAAATATAAAAATCAATACCAAACCAACAACGAACTCTGGCACTGATTGGAAAAACATAGAAATGACAAGTACTAACGAGTCAATCCATGTGTATTTTCGAAGTGCAGATATAATACCTAAAATAATACCGATGATAGCACCAATGGCCACCGCTCCAAGTGTAATAAGACCTGATGTCTTTAGTCTTGGAAGAATCTCTGATAATACTGAATTTCCTGTTCTATAGGAATCTCCAAAATCTCCTCTTGTTACAATACCTTTTATATAGTTTCCATACTGAATAATAACCGGATCATTAAGACCTAATTCTTCACGTTTTGCCTCTACCTGTTCTTGAGTAGCATCGTTACCTAGAATTACTCTGGCTGGATCGCCAGGAGTAAATGTTTTTAGTGCAAAAATAATTGCTGACACTCCAAGCATTATAGGAATGAGATACAAAATTCTCTTGATAATATATTTAATCATCGCATTCTCCCATAATTTAATAATCTTTTCCCTTTCGGGAAGAACCGCCTATCGAAGACCTCGCAGGCTCGGAAGGCGGTTCGTGGTAAACAATTTCTTGCTCAGCAAGAAATTATTTACTCCCTGTAGAAATTAGTTACATCAAGGAATCCTCTTTCTCTTGTTGTAAGTCCCTTAATATCTGTCTGAGTAATAACAGCCTTCATTTCTGGGCAAAGGTTAAGTACTAATGTGTCCTTCTTGAAAAGCTCTTCAAGCTCTGCAACCTTTTCTTTAGCCTCATCATTGTCCTTAGCCTGAATTACTGCCTCAACTGCTGCTTCGATTTCAGGTGTTGTATACTTGTCACCACCGATATTGAATGTATCAATTGACTCCTGATCAAAGAATACCCAAGCTGATGGATTTCTTGAATCAAGGTACTCACCTACGATAATTACATCATAGTCGCCACCATTAGCACCCTGTACAAATGTTGGAATGTCAACTGTGTTGATTTCAAGTGTGATACCAACCTGTGCAAGCTGTGCCTGCATTACTGTGTACAAACCTTCTGTATCCTGAGCACCAAGTGCTGTGATTGTAAGTCCATCACCATAACCAGCTTCTTCAAGAAGTGCCTTAGCACCTTCAATATCCTGTGCTCTTTCCTCTGTTGTATAGTAATCAACTGCAAATGGTACATCTGCATCAATATAGCCAAGTGACTGTGTTCCCTGTCCACCAGTCTGGTATGCAGCAATTGCGTCGTAATCAAATGCCTTATCAATTGCTTCTCTTACTCTTACGTCCTGCATTGGCTTAGAATCACGAATGTTCATCCAAAGGTGCATTACCTGACCAAAGCTGTAGAATGAAGTCTTTACATTCTCATTGCTTACATATGTTGATGCCTGAGCAACTGAGATATCATAAGCTACTGTTGCATCACCAGCTTCAACTGCCATTTCACGGCTTGCAGCATCCTGAGTGAATGTAAACTTGATTTCTTTGAAGTATCCAGCGTAATCTGGGTTCCAATAATCTTCATTTCTCTCAAGGAGTACATACTGTCCCTGAACCCATTCCTTAAATTTGTACTTACCAGAACCAATAACTGGATTCTTAGAAGCAGCTTCATATCCGCCACATGCTTCAACTTCTTCCTCTGAGAAAATACCAAATGGAGTCCATGTAAGCATTGTGATAATATCTGGAGCAATAGTATTAAATCCAAGGATTACTGTATGCTCATCAACAACCTCGTTCTTTGAAGGATCAAGGAACTTACCACCATCATTGTTGCCTGACTGAGAAGCAAGTGTCTCAAATGTGTAAACAACATCTTCTGGTGTCATTGTTGAACCGTCTGTCATTTTTACATCATCACGAAGTGTGAACTGTAATCTGTAATCATCAACCCATTCCCAGGCTGTAGCAAGGTTAGGAATAATCTCACCAGTTGTCTGATCCTGAGCTACAAGTGTATCAAGCATAGCGCCAGAAATGATACTAGACTCATTTTCTGACTGGCCAACAAGTGTTGGTGCAAGTGATGATGGTTCAGAAGCAAGTGCAACCACGAGAGTTTCATCAGTTTTTTCTGTGTTTGCAGCGTCTGTGTTAGCTGTATTTTCAGCTACAACCTTTTCGCCTTCACCAGAAGCTGTGTTCTGGCTTCCTGAATCAGAGCCGCCGCAGGCAACCATTGAAAGTGCCATTACTGCAGCAAGACCAGTACTAACTAATCTCTTCAATTTCATTTTTCTTCTCCTTTTCAATCCCTAATTCTTTCAAGTGTTTTTTACCCAATACTAACTACTTGATGTATTAATTTTAGCGATTAAGGAGTTTCGAAAATATTTCGTTTTTGTCCAAATTGTGAACAAAACACATCAAAAATAGCCTGATGTTAATAATAATTTTTATCAAATAGTCATATAGGTCAAAAATCAAATATGGATTTTTGACCTATATCTTTTTATTCATGTGTATATCAAACTTGATTTACTTATAAAGACTAGTAATATCGATATAACCTCTTTCAAGAGTCTTATATCCCTTGATATCCTTTGATGTCATATTTGCATACATCTCTGGGAAGGTATTTGAAAATGGCATACTCTCTTTTACTAGATCTTCAAATTCTTTTGCATATTCCTTTGCCTTTGTCTCATCTGGCTCCTGAATCAGCTTGTCCAAAATCTCTTCGATTTCAGGTGTTGTCCACTTTGCACCACCGATGCAGAATGTATCAATACTAGACTGTCTAAAGAATGTGCAAATAGCAGGATATCTAGCATCAACCATATCACCTACATGAATCAAATCGTAATCACCACTGTTAGCAGCGCCTACAAATGCAGGAGTATCTAAGATTTCAATTGTGACATTGATGCCAACTTGACTAAGGTTATCCTGAATAACAGTAAATACCTGTTCCTGATCCTGCATTCCTACTAATGTAAGATCAAGACCATCGCCGTAGCCTGCTTCCTCAAGAAGTGCCTTAGCTCCCTCAATATCTACTGCTCTTTCCTCTGCTGTAAATGTTTCATTATAGTATATGCTGTCATCTGGGAAATAACCATGGACTTCTGTTCCAAAGCCACCGGTTCCTACCTGGGCAATAGCATCAAAATTTAAAGCCTTATCAATAGCTTGACGAACTCTAATATCACTTGTTGCACCAGCATTTGGTCCCATGTTGTACCACAATCTTGTATTCTGACCAAAGCCATGAACAATAAGATTGATTTCCTCGTTTCCAGCATATGTAGCAGCTGTATTTATAGGCATGTTATAGGCTACCTGTGCGTCTCCTGAAAGGATAGACATTGCACGTGCAGCTGGGTCCTGGATAAATACAAGTTTTATCTCTTTGAAATATCCTACATAATTGTCATCCCAGTAATCATCATTTCTCTCAAGTAAAATGTACTGACCATTTACCCATTCCTTGAAACGATATTTTCCTGAACCCATAACAGGATTTTTATCTGCAGCTTCATAGCCACCTAAAGCATTTACCTCGTCCTCACTAACAATTCCAAAGTTACCCCAAGCAAGCAGATTCAAAAAATCTGGTGCTGTTGTATTAAACTCAATTGTTACAGTATGCTCATCATCTGCTACTGCTCCAGAAAGGAATCTTCCTGTATCAGTATTTGGACTCTGCTGCATCCATGTATTAACACAGTACACAACATCATCTGCTACAAGTGGTGAACCATCAGACATAATTACATCATCACGAAGTGTAAATTTGCAATGTGTATCATCAATCCATTCCCACTCACTAGCTAAAGCAGGAAGAACATCACCTGTGTTTCTGTCAACGTGAACTAAAGTATCAAACAATGCAGAACCGATAATTACGCACTCGTTTTCCTGCTTTCCAGTACCACCTGCCCACAGGCCTGATGGCTCAGAGGTAAGCTGAATAACAATCTGTTCATCCGATTTTTCTGTATTATCAGGATCAACATTTGCATCGAATATATTCGATGCAGTAGGTGCTGTAGAAGCCTCACCAGTCTCTCCAGCTGTGTTTGTATTATCAGTAGTACCTGAATTACTCCCACATGCTACCATTGCAAAGGTTGTAATAACCGTAAGCCCCAATGCAACCATTTTTCTTAACTTCATAAAAATCCTCCTTCTCCATAAGAGTTTATTTTATATTGTTACCCATGCTGCATCCTGATTACTGCTTTCCACACATGCATGTGTAAATTTAACCCCATGTACACCTGCATCTACCGTTGGAAAATCGTAGTCCTTCTCTGTTAATTTTTCCCCATTCTTTTTCTTTAGGAGCGCCTTTGCCCATACTTTGTACATATTAGCAAATGCTACATATAATCCTTCAGGATGTCCTGATGGTAACCTATTTAGCTCGGCAGCATACTCTGACATATATGCCATTCCTCTGTGGCAAACCTGAGTAGGCTGACCCTTTTTAGTAACATATAAAACATTAGGATTCTCTTGCTGCCATTCGATAGCACCCTTTGTACCGAATATTCTCACCACCAGACCATTCATATGTCCTACACACACTTGTGATGAGCAAAATACGCCATGGGCTCCATTATCAAACTCAACGAGAATATTTGCATTTAAATCTAGAGGCTGATTAAAATAATCAAGCTTTGCTGCAACTCTTTTTACAGTAAGTCCTGTCATATAAGAAACTGTATGTTCAATATGAGTGCCAATATCACCAACACAGTTTGATATACCAGCAACCTTAGGATCCTTTCTCCATACAGAAAGCTTATTCATGGTGTCCTCGCCAGCTTCCACGTCATCAATTAACCATTCCTGAAGGTATTCCGCATTTACGTTAATAACCTCTCCTATTTCGCCACTAAGGATTCTCTCCCTAGCTTCTTTAACCATTACATTTCCAGAATATGAATAGTTAACACCAAAAAGTAATCCCTTTTCAGCTGCGATTTTTTTCAATTCTTCTGCTTCGTATTCTTCAAAGCAAAGAGGCTTCTCACAGAAAACGTGAATACCATTTTCAAGGAAAACCTTTGCCACACTATAGTGGACTCTATTTGGAGCTGCGATGGTTACAAAATCAATTCCATCCTCTCTAGCTCCTTCCTTGATAGCCATATCCTCATAGCTGTCATAAACACGCTCATCATCCAGTTCATAAAACTCTTTACAGGCTTTATTTTTCTCTGGGTTTGTACTAAATGCGCCTGCAACAAGGACACAGGTTTTATCAAACTCTGCAGCGATTCTATGAACATTACCTATGAACGAATCAAGGCCTGCTCCTACAACACCATATCTAAGCTGTTTCACCATAATCAAATCCCCCTATTAATTAGTTGCAATAGCTGCGTCAAAAGCTACATCAGAAGGAGCAAAATCTACCTTTCTGACAAAGGCTGCAGCCTCTGTTCCGCCAGCAACACGCTCCATTCCAGAATCCTCCCATTCTACTGAAAGAGGTCCCTGATAATTTACAGCATTGAGAACTCTAATGATTTCCTCAAAATTAACATCGCCATGACCAAGGGAACGGAAATTCCAACCTCTTCTTAAGTCACCAAAATCAATGTGCGAACCAAGTAGTCCACTTCTGCCATCAAGAGTAACTGCTGCATCCTTCATATGAACGTGATAAACCCTATCTGCAAAATCCTTTAGGAATAAATGAGGAGTGATTCCCTGCCAAATCAAATGACTTGGATCAAAGTTAAGACCAAACTCAGGTCTATTCTCAAATTTCTTTAAAAGTCTTTCTGTAGAATAATAATCAAATGCTATTTCACCTGGATGAACCTCAAGTGCAAATACACAATCATTTTTCTTGAACTCATCTAGGATTGGACACCATAATTTATAGATTTCATCAAATCCAACAGCAATCATTTCCTCTGTTGTCTGAGGGAATGAATATAAATATTTCCAAATTGGGGAACCTACAAAGCCTGTGATAATTTTTACACCAAGTTTTTTTGCAACAACTGGTGCGTATTTCATCTGCTGAATTGCCCAGGCTCTAATCTCATCTTTTTTACCAGCAAGCTCTGCTGGAGCAAAATTATCAAGTCGAGGATCATTGTAATCGCCTACGCATTGTCCAATTACATGTGTAGCTAATGCCTTGCAAACAAGTCCATTATCTTTTAGATTTTTTTTAATTTCTTCTACATATGCATCATCCTTGATAGCACGCTGCAAATCTAAATGACTGCCCCAGCAAGCAATCTCAAGACCGTCATAGCCCATTTGCTTTGCCAATTTACACATTTCCTCGAATGGTAAATCAGCCCACTGACCTGTCATTAAAGTTACTAATCTTCCCATGTTATTCGCCCTCCTTATCTACTTCAAAAAACATTGTTGTAAATCCATCTCGTTCTACAAATATTGCATGAACTGGAAGCGGGAGCTTAGTGCGATATTCCTTAGCAGTCTTTTTACTTACCCCAAAAACAGTGGCGTTAAACTTTACTCCCTCTTCTAATTCCACTATTCCATAGCAGTATGGTCCTATTTTTGAATTCCATGGATCAGCATTTAATGTAGCTGGAATGATTATGCTGTGTAGCTTGCCCTTGCCTGACAGCTCTACCCATTCAGTCTCATGATAGCCACAGGTATTACATGCATATCTAGGCGGAAACTCGATAGCTCCACATTCCTTACATTTTCTTGCCAGGATTTTGTGATTCTCAAGGCCTTCATAAAATGGGGCGACAATTTTTTCAATCTTCATTTTTCTCCCTCCTTAATCAACTGCCTTTAGAATTGGAATACAGCAGTTTTGTCCACCGCCGAATCCTCTAAGCATTGCTGTCTTTGGATTATTCTTTACCTGTCTAGGACCTGCCTGACCTCTAAGCTGTAAAACAGCCTCATAAACATCAGCCATTCCAGATGCGCCAAAGGCATGTCCGTAAGAAGTTCTTCCTCCATGTGGATTGATTGGCTTATCACCATCAAATGCTGTACGTCCTTCCAGTACCCATTTCCAGCCCTCACCTCTTGGTAAATAACCTACCTCTTCTGCTGCAAGTAACTGAGATGGTAGTACAAAATCATTTACTAATAGAAGATCAATATCCTCTGGTTTATAGCCTGTAGACTCATAAACCTGTCTTGCTGCTTCTTTTGTTATTTCCATTTCATTGTGTGGTCTCATAAGTTCTAAACAAGATGAACCTATGCCAACTACCTGAATCGGTTTTTGCTTAAACTTTTTAGCCATTTCAAGAGGGCAAACGATACAACATGCGGCGCCATCAGCGCCTGGAGCATTACCGGTAACACGAAGATACTGAGTTGTTTTTGGATTGAATGGAGATCTAAGATATTCCATTGGATCATCCATGCCTGCTCTTTTTGCCGCCTCTTCGAATGGCTCTCTATACATTGCAAGTGGATTGAGTGCTGCTGCACGTCTTCCGTGATAAGACATAGTGTTTAATACTTCATCAACCTGCTCATCTGTCAGACCGTATGTATTTTTATATAAATCAATCCAATCATCCTGACCTATATGACCGCCACCTAATGCTCTAGTGTAGGCTCTGTCCATAATTGCTTCCAAATCTGGAACAAGCTCCTCTAATGTAAGAGGGGTTCTAATATGAGCTGGCTTACCTTTTACCGGCATGCCATTTGCCATTTCAACTGCACCTGTAAGTACAATGTCATGGGCTCCGCTGGCTACATCCTCAACTGCCTCCTGCAATGCAACATATCCGCTGCAACATGCTTCTGAATGGTGGACTGAGCCTTTACCTCTCACTCCAAACCATTCAGCAACTTGCATGTTAGGAGTAGCAGCATTATTAAAGAATTTAGGATTTGCAGAAGCGTGATAGAAGAATTCAATATCTCTTGGCTCCAACCCAGCATCTGCTATAGCCTGCAGTGCTGCTGTGCCAAAGAATTCTCCCTCTGTTAGACCCTGTAATTCTGGATCATCATTAATATTGCAAAATGGTGTTGCCCCAATACCTATAATTGCAACTTCACGATTATATTTACCTACTCTCCCTGGGACCATAACTGTCCTCCTATTTTCTACTGTCAGCCTTAAGTTCCAAATATAAAACTTCCTGTGGTGTTAGCTTAACGTTTAATGCACCAAGTGAAGATTCAATCTCACTTCTGTTAGCTGCACCAATAATTGGAAATGCATTAAGAGGACTATCAAGAACATATGCCATAGCTACCTGTGGAATTGTGCAGCCCTTCTCCTCTGCGATTTCCTTGCATCTATCAAGTCTTACGAAGTTTTCTTCATAGCAGTATCCAATTCTGCAGAACTGATCAATTGCCTCTGGGTCATTTGCAAGAAGCTCTCTTGTAATACGTCCTGAGAATAATCCACGTGCAAGTGATGAGTATGCTAAAACTGGCATTTGATTTTTTGTGTACCACTCCTGTGCTTCTGCATTCTTGTTGCCTGCGATTGTTACACAACCTGGTGCAAATGGATTCTTAACCTGCTCAGCCAAGCTAAAGTTTGGAGAAGACACAGACATCGGTGTGAGATTATGAGCGTATGCATACTCATTTGCCTCTTCCAATCTCTGGTGTGTCCAGTTAGAGCCACCAAATATTTTGATACGTCCTGCAGCCTGATGCTCATTTAACTTTTCTACAATTGGACCTACTGGAAGCTCTGTGTTATCTCTGTGTAACAGATAGATATCAAGATAATCCGTCTGAAGTTCTGCAAGTGTTTCTGCAAGGTCAGAATCAATATCATATGGTGTCACACGCTGGCGATAATCTGTTGGGTGTGCGCCCTTTGATAAAAGTACGATATTCTCTCTTACACCACGTGTCTTAATCCACTCACCTACAGTTGGCTCAGAATCATATGCTCTAGCTGTATCAATAGCTGTAATTCCTAAATCATATGCAGCGTCTAGTGTCTGAAAATGCTTTTCCTTGTTGTCTGGAAACATTCCGAATGTTCCCATGAAAAATTTACTAACCTTCTTGTCGATTCCATCAAACTTTACATATTCCATAATTTCTTTCTCCTTTAATTAATTCGTATTTACGTATTAGCTAACCTTGAAATTGGCATCTAAACCGCCAGTTTTCTCCTCGTTGTAGACCTCAAGGAAAAGACCTGTCTCCTTGTGTAAATCAAGATATGCAAACTCCATACCGATTTCTGGATCCTTGCACCACAGCCATGGGTCCCTACCTGTGAGCTTCTTGTGCTCTTCGATTACCTTTCCAAAATCATCTCTTGTGATTACTGCAATGTGATGCATTCCTGGGCCATGTTCCTCAAGCCAACTCTTATATGGGCTATCGCTGATAGGCTGAATAAGCTCAATTTCAAATCCCCAGCAATTGCAGAATGCCATGATTGTCTGAAGTCTTTCTCTCTTACCATTTAATGTGAAATCAGGGAACTCATTTGAATCAAGTGGGCTAACTCTCCATGGTCCAATGCCAAGCTTTTCATAGTTCTTGATTGACTCCTCAACATCCTCAACGATAATTCCAATCTGTAAAAATTTTGCAAGTTGTGTATCCATTTTTATTCCTCCTAAAATTTGTTATTTGTATATTGGATCTAGCACTGTGTCTATATAATTTTTTGTAAGTAATATGGTTGCAAGTGGCTCAGGTGTTCCATCAGATTCGATTCCAACCCAGCCCTTGTGATTGTGCTTTTTCATAAGCTCCCACAAGCCTTCAAAGTCAAGGACTCCACCACCTGGCTCCCAGAACCATCTGCCACCTTTTTCATCAAACTCTGCACCTGGACCAAATCGCTTTTTATCAGGTGCATTAACATAAGTTGTATCCTTAATGTGGAAATACTGAACTCTATCATGATAAGCATCATAGAATTTCAAAATATCCTTACCCATGATTGCTACCTGTGCAGTATCCAAACAGTAGTAAACATATCTTGGATCAGTCATCTCTAAGAATTTCTCATGGTCATATTTATTTACTGCGCACCAAAACTCATTATGGATTGATACTGCCAGTCCTTTTTCTGCACACATGCGACCAACTGTATTCATACACTCTGCCACATTTTTAAGTCCTTCTTCATCAAGAGGCCCTGTTCCATAGTATTGACCTGCTGGCTGAACAATTAAATTTATTCCACCACACTCAGCCAAGGCATCTATGGCCTGCCGTTCGTACACATAAATTGCTTCGTGGTTTCTCTTGTCTTGTGAACCAACATGATGAGAAAACATTCCTGTAATTCGTTCAATGCCTCTTTCTTTAGCAAAATCCTTGAAGTTTTTCATAGAGCCAAAGGCATTTTGAATACTAGGTACAGAAAAGACCATTATCTCTATTCCCTTAAAGCCTGCTCCTGCAAAATATCTAAGGATTTTATCCCAGTCCTGATAGTAATAGGCATTTCCAAAATCACCCATGTACCACTCGTTGAAATTATTTATTTTCTTGTAGTTAATGTTTCCCCAAAGGTTGGTCATATATGAGTAATTAATATTTCTCTCTTCCATTACTTATCCCTCCCTTTGGTGTATTCTTTTTCCAATCTATTCCAGAAGGTTCTAAGTCGAAGTATTCCTTTAGGAATGTCTAGAGAATATTTAGATTCAAGAATTACAGGACCATCAAAGCCTGCTTCTTTCAAAGTTTTGTACAAACCGTTAAAGTCTATGTCACCATAGCCTAAATCCCAGTAAACTCTTTGGTTTTCACCGTCCTGAGGAAACTCTGGAGAAATAGTAGCTCTCACATTTGCCTCGTCCTTGAATTTGGAATCAGTGAAATATGCCACCTGTAGCTGGTTTGCATACTTTTTCATGTAAACCTTGTAATCCGTATTTACGATATATAAATGTGCTGGATCTGGAGTGTAACTAATTAGGTTTTTATCTAGCTTTTCAATAAAAGCATCTACCAAATCACCTGCCATAGTCGTCCAAAATTCATTTCTCACTACAGCATTAATTCCTAGTTCCCTACATTTTTCTCCAATTCGATTAACACATGCTGCCATTTCATCTTGAAATTTCAAGATTTTACCTTCGTCATCACCAAATTCCTGTTTTAGAAATCCAGCGCCAGGTGTCGGCGAAATAACAAGAGTACTGCCTTTTAATTCTTTTAATGCTTGTGCAGCATCAACCGCATACTGGTAAAATCCATCAGCATATTTATCCATTGTCAGTCCAGTTTCAAAAAGGCTGTTATACATAGCCTGAGCTGAAACTGACACAGCTTCTACATTCTCAATTCCCTTGTCATTAAGATAATCAAGATATCCTGCTGGGGAGCCAAAGCGAGTCCTTATTGATGCTGTGCATATTGGCGCACCATTACGGGAAACATTTTCCGTATTAGGTACAAGTGGTATCATCACAGAAGTAAACCCTGCTGCCGCAAACATATCAGTAAGTTCATCCCAATACCATTTTGCTGCTCTTAAGAATGCTCCTGGTCCGCTAGTATCCGCATTTACGATACCGTAGCTTGCAACTGGCTTCATATCATTTTCCCTCCTTCATTTGATGACTTAATGTTAATTGAGACACATTTTCGTCACAATCTATGTATTTCCACTTTAAAGTGGAAAATATAAATGATATCATTTCATTTATGGGAAAGTATTTTAGGGGGATTTCATATGGACTCATTAGCTTTTACTCTTAGACAGCGTAAAATTCTATATTTGATTCAAAATAGTTCTGATTTTATCACTAGTGGAGAAGTGGCAACGGCATTGAATGTCTCGTCAAGGACTGTTCGCAATGACATTAATGTAATGAACGACATTATGGCGCCATACAACGCTAGAATCATTTCTACAAATAGTAAGGGATTTATCTTCGAAGCTGATGATCCTCAGCTGATTAGACAGATAAGTCAAATAGATGTGGCTTTTTTTACAAGAGAGGATCGAGTACGCTATTTGGCATTTCGTTTATGCGAATCTAAAAAACCCCTTGATTTATATGACTTAGAGGAAGAAATATTTATTAGTCATTCAGCACTAATATCTGATATTCAAAGTCTTAAAAAGAAATATAGCTACGGCGAACCTAACATTAGAATAAACATTCATGGAGATAGTATCTCACTGGAGCAAAATGAATTTAAAATCCGTCTTTTGCTTTTGAACCTTTTCCATCACGACTGGGATTATGACTCAGATATTAACGCTTACTATAATCATGACTTTTTAGATGGAGATTTGTTAAATATCATTATGACAAAAACACCTGCTATATTGATAAATCACGGCCTTCAGCTGGATGATCCTACTCTAAAGGCACTAGAGCTGTCTCTTGCCATAATGCATAAAAGATACTGTGACAATCACATATTACCAGATGTACTACCACCCTATAATCCAAAGTCAAATACCGGATTTATTGTTCAAGAATTATTTGAAATAATAGAGAATCATACAGATATATGTTACGTTGAAAGCGAGAAAAACAGAATTGCACAGTTCATTTCAAATGTTAGTCTCGCACCACAAAAATGGTCAATAGCAGATGATAGCAATCAACTTATATCTCCTTTTACAATCAAAGAAACCCATAAATATTTAGATTTTATCAATGAATTTTATTATGTGGATTTTTCTAAGGACAAGGAGTTTGTTGGGATTCTGCAGATTTTTTTACAACAGCTTTTGTCAGGTCACACAACTTTCCAACAGTTTCAAAGCTCATACTCACCTAAAGAAACACTTACGGCTGAATATGAATTGGCATGGCTGTTTCAATATCTATCAGTTGATTATATGAATCGATATCTACAGGAATCTGAGCTAAGTAGCTTGGCTGTTTGCTTTAGTGGAGCCATTAGACATTATTTACAGGAGCATCCTAATAGAAAATTAAAAGCAGTATTATTTAGTCATAGAAATATGACTTCTGCCTGGGCATTGAAGAGACACATTCTAGAGTCTTTCCAGCTTTATCTGGATATAATTGACATATTGCCATTGAACTACATTGATAACTACGATTTTTCCGGATTAGATATAGTTTTTACAACTATACATAAACCAATTTCTAATAAGTATAGAATCAAACAAATTATTATTAATGACAGTCTAGATGTTGAAACAGTTGCTGATGTAAAAAATATAAAGTTGCTTTCTTTCAATAATATTTGGCCTAAAACATCTTCCATTAATTATTTATTGATTAATGCTTTCTTTCATGAAAATGTAGATATTAAAGATGAGCTTCGACTAATAGAAATTATGATGCAAGATTTTATAACAGATGGAATCGCTACAGAGGAACACCTCCTAGATATTACAAAGAGAGAGGCGATATCTTCATTTGGAATAAAACCTGGCTTGTTTTTTGTCTACAGTGTTTTACCTGCGCGAAAAACAAAGCTTTCAATTATGACACTAAAACATCGTATGCGCTGGAATGGATACAGAGTTTCCACCATAGTCATGGGAACTTTCTCGAAAGAAGACTCTACCCTGTTATTTCATCTAAAACTTCTTTTGTGCAACAGAGATTATGATTGCGAACTACTAAGACAGTTAAAAAGTAAAAATCAAATCATTGAATATCTATTAAAACAATAATGTCAAAAAAATAGCCGCCAAATGGCGGCTAATTCTACCTTTAAGAATTTTTCTTTACACTAATGCATGCAAACTCATTTGATTTTAATTTCACTGAGAACTTCAGGACGTTATCCTGAGCTTCTTCTGTTGAAATTGTAAGTCCCGGTTCACATACTCTTCTACAAAATTTGATGTCATTTTTCGAAAGTGATTTTTCAAAATCAAGACTCTTCCAAATGCCGAGAATACTTCCATGGTCCTCATTGACACGATATACTCTGGCTTTGTATTTGCCATCATCAATATTTGATATTTCAAAATTAATATCAAGAGAATCATTGTCTTCGTAATATTTCCAAAGCTCTTTTTTATTAATGTCCCCTTCGTTAGTTAAATAATAACTATAATTTAGTTTCTTTTGATTATGGCAGAGGATAATCATGCTACCATTCTCGTCAATGGTAATGATATAGTTTTTCCCCTGACCTACTACCTTTGGCTTGAGCCTGTTCATAAAATCAAATGCAAATGCTGAAGGCTTGAATATACTATCTTTTGTAATAAGCCCAGAGCCACCAAAAAGCAGCTCATTAGTGTCAGAAAACTCAACTAGTCTGTCACTGGCTATAAAGTAGCCAACTCCCTCTATTTTATCTGCCACCTGCAAAAGATTTTTGATTATATATGCCCCCTTAAAGCAGGAATCATTTATTGCGTTTCTATCTGAAAGAGTGGCATTCCATTCGCTGACAAACAGCGGCATATTTGGTGGAAATCCAGCTTCATTCATACAACCGCGAATCATATCAGTAGCATGGAGCAAGAAATCATTGTCAGTGCTTCGTCTAGAATACAAATCATTTTTTATTTCTCCACTTGTGTATGGGAAACTAATCATTGATATGAAATCTGGTTGATATGGTTGCTTTCTCCATTCTCCAAGGAAATCTGTAATCCATTCCTTTCCTCTATCATCTCTAATTCCGCAGCCGCCAAATCGAACCTTTTTATTATGCTTGCGAATAGCCTGAGCTGTTGCATTAAAAATATCATAGTAATTGTAGTTAGGTATTGTTTCCGAGCGCTCATCATACCACAATTCTACTATCCAAGTGCCGACTTCCTCAGAACCATAATAATCATTGAGATGTAAAAAGAATGCTTCTATTAGCTTTACCCAAACATCTCTATCATATCGTAAATCCGGATTTAGTGTACAAACAATAGGTTCACTAACATTTTTTATTATCCTTTTAGGCTTGATTCCTAATTCTATTGCAGGCTTAAGGTTATGCTCTAACACAAAGTCTATGATGCCATCAATTTTTGAAAAGTTATACTGTCCTTCATCATCATCTACAGCTAAAAGCATAGTCTTTGTAAATAAATTCCAAAACCTCACATATTCAAAATGTAACTGATCCGCAAGCTTTGCAATATGCTCTCTGATTTCAGCCTGCATCATATCATCTGCGCATCCACCATTAATTGCATTGCGATATCCATGCTTGATAGATTGCAAGCTTTCAAAATCTCGTATTGAATGTTTCGCAATGACTTCATTTGGATTGTCAAACACATCCACTAAATCTGTGAAACCATTTTTTAAAATATATTCCAATTTATCCTGAAGCTTTTTATCTAAGGTTGTACTCTTATTCTTATGTTTACATTCTCGTTCTTTTCTAACCTCTGATGGTGTCTGACCATACACCTGCTTGAAGCCCTTGTTAAAAAGGGCCACTGTGGAAAATCCATTATTAAATGCCACCTTTGTTATAGGATCATCTGTGTACATCAAATCATCATAAGCATGGCTCAAACGCACATTGGTAACATATTTGAGAAAACTCATTCCAAATGTTTTCTTAAAAAATCTGGATAAATAAGCCTCTGATAAATATAGCTTGTCCGCCAAATCCTTTAGGGATAATTCATTTTTATAATTTCCCATTACATAATTATTAATCTGCGCAATACGAGTATCTATTGAATCCTCATTTTTGTATCTAATATCCGAATCTCTCAGAAGAAAATTTATGGTAAGGACATCTAATATCTCATAGCAAATGGAAATATGCCCAAAATCAGAAGTAGACCCATTCGTATTTACGTAATGTGTCAAAAGCTTTTTTATTTTGCTTCTAAGTAAATCATATTGTTCTGAATCCCCTAGATTGCTATTGCATAGAAAACGTACATCCAGCGCTCCTAAAATATCTGCCATAAGACCAAATGAAATAGATATTTTAACAAGAAGTCCATCATCTGAAAGTCTGATGCAATGCTTTTTATTTGCATTTACCAAATAGATTCCTTCTTCAAAAAGAGTAATTGTCTCGTTCCCCATTTGAATATCAGCACGCCCTTGCAAAACATAGCAGAGCTCCACACTCTGATGAAAATGCTCAGTCTCTATTCGTTTGTCACAAATCTCTATTCGTACACGATCCTTAGCCCTATTTATCTCCATCAAGTCCCCCATTGTAAAATAATCCAAGCCATTGTTTAGATATAGTAAATATAGTTCTCTTTTCTAGGTGCTGCCTCCTTTGGCGGCTCTGCCTCATATCCTAAGCAACAATGCCCTATACCTTCGTACTCATCACTGATTCCAAGTTTCTTTAAAATCTCCTTGCCAAGTGTCTGCTCAAATTCCTGCTTTGCTCTATGCACCCATATGCTTCCAACTCCAAGGGATGCTGCAGCATTGAGAAGATTTCCCATTACAAGTGAGCCATCATAAACATGGTCTGGCATATCCTTTTTGCCTAAAACAATAGCTACTACTGGAGCACCGTAAAATACATCAAAGCCCTCTGGTGCACCTGCAATTTTTCCATTTAATGCAGAAAGCTCATCTCTAAGCTCTTTGTCTGTTACAACTACAATAATAGCGCTTTGTTTTCCACCACCTGATGGTGCAAAAGTACCTGCTCTAAGGATTGCATCAAGCTCCTCTTTTTTAATCATGTCTGGCTTGAATTTGTGACAGCTTCTTCTTGTTTCCAGTGTTTTTAATGTTTCGTTCATATACATTTTTCTCCCATTTACACATACAATTGTTTTACAACCTATAGTTACTCCAATTTAACTATTATAGGTTTTATTTTATTAATAATACTACTGAAATAATTCTTCTCCATTTCATATTTCTTATATTTTTTTGCAACTAAAAACAGACTGCCTACACGAAACAGTCTGTTTTGAAACATTTAGATATTTACTTAAATAATTCATCAATCTTAGCCTGAAGAGTTCCATCTTTTGCATATGGTAAGGCGTCTACCTGCTTAAAATTATGCTTTGTTATAGTAACATCTTCATCAAATCCCAAGATAAAGCTAGTAGCTATCTTATAAATAATTTCAGTTGGCGCCAAGCCAAATACCT
Source organism: Pseudobutyrivibrio sp. (assembly GCF_015057185.1). GTDB lineage: Bacteria > Bacillota > Clostridia > Lachnospirales > Lachnospiraceae > Pseudobutyrivibrio. Next base: position 28,415 of record NZ_SVEV01000017.1, read on the forward strand.
GCCTTTCAAAGATATGCTTCAGTCTTTCTTCCTTATCAGGAAATAGTTCTTTCATCCTTTCGCTTTGATACAGCCTTTTTACTATTTCAGTAATATAGAGCCCTGATTTCATATAAAGATCTATAAAAGTTTTATCTGGATTATCAAAACAACCAGGGTTTTCTTCTTCCAGCATATCAACCATCTTTTTTACAACATCCTTTGGTGTATATATCTGATTTGTCTTCTGCGCAGGGATATAATCAAAAATATCTTCCACACTCTTCTCATCAAAATAATCTGCTAGCTTCTTTTTTAGATTCAAAAACTCTTTAACTGAATCATCAAATACAACTGAATCAAAAAGATGACCATTAAAATATCTTTCCTCGCCAGTTTCACTATCAATATATGGTCCACCATCTCTTAGAAATCTAAACTGTTCCAATGTGATACTAGTTACCTCAAGAAAGACCTTATCCGGGATAATGTTGTCAAAGGTTGCAAGAGTTACAGTATCATCACCATATGCCATCAAAAATGATGGTATAGTTCTAGAAAAACCACGTAGATGATCTCGAATACCAGCCTCAATCACATCACGTTCTCTTTCTTTGATTTTTGTATCAACAGTTTTAGCAGTTTCAAGTCTGGATTCTTCTTCAAACTTTGACATTACATCCGCTAGGCCGGTCTGGAATTTTTCTTGTACATTCTGTTTTCGCTGATTGAATTCTTCATTTATCTCTTCAGTTGACTTTCCAGTTTCATGACGATTTTGCATCGCCTCGATACGTTCTTGCTCTAAAACGTTTTCCTCGATGGTATAATTGTTTACTGCCCTTTCAACTACTCTTTCAACATCAGAATTAAGTTTTGATTCTAATTGTCTAACATCAGATTTTTTCAAATCATCTTTATAGCTTTCCCTTGTAGATTCTACTATATTATCGACAATCATCCCCTTTGCATAATCTACTAGAACCCTTGTTAGTTGTTCCTTGCGATCAGATTCGTTATTTACAGCCAAATTTTCTATAATTGTTGGTATCTTTTCAGTATCAACAACTTTGTCTCCAAATATATCTTTTGAAAGACCTATCACATACTCTTCTGAAAGTTCCACTTCACCATTATCATTCAAGGACAAATCCTGTTTTACTTCCTCGCTGAGAGAAACATTTCCCTTTGGTTCAGATACAGCTGTGAATTGTTCTATGATATCCATAACCTCTTTAGGTGCAGAAAAGACATTTCCTATGTTTTGGAAAAGGAAGTTACTCATAAATCCTCGCCTAACTACTTCAACTGACTTAATCTTTCTTGGGATACTTAATACCTGCTCTGCATCAAGCTCTACTAGCTCACCGTCTTCATCTTCACCAATTACAGGAAAGAAATTTAGAAGTTCTCTAATATTCTGTTTTCTAGCAACAATATCACCTCTACCAGATACCGTATTTACGGACAAATCATTAGCAAACTCTTCAAAAATTACAAGTGTTCTGGCTGGATCAAAATCAAAAACATAAGCATTTTCCTTACGTTTAAACACACCATCCTCATGAAACAGGCATGGATTCTGTGCCCTGAAAGCCGCTTGCATGTATAGCGATGGTGACTTCATATTAGACAACATCAATACACCAGTCCACTCAGGAATAGTTATACCTGTTGTAAGCTGTCCTACAGATATGGTAATTGTCTTTTCATAATTAGCTATAGCTTTTACAACTTTGTCATACGACTTTTCATTTTCATCATCATCATCTATCTTGCCATCACCCGCAGCAAGTATAATCTCATACTCCGCAAACACTGGATGTTCCTTAAGTTTTTTGGCAAGAGCCTTTGCACTATCAACTCTGTCTAATAACCAGACTGTATGCTTTAATTCATTCCTAAGCTCTGGAGTAGAAAACGGGAACTTTGTTTGGACTGTGAGTGCATCCAAAAATTTGTCCACTGAAGACTCGTGTACAAAGCTCCCATTATTCGTGCTAAAGAATTCGTTCAAGTCGAAGGCATACTCCACCGTCTCTCCCTGAATCTCTATTCCCTGCTTCAACTCATCTTTGATAATTTCAGACATCTGATATGTAAAAAGATTAAGCTTTGGCAAATTGATATATGGATTTTCCTGCTCCTCTCCATTATTCCAATCACGCTTTCTTTTCTGCTCATCAGCATATGTATAATTAAAGATTGCTTCTTCAGAGAACTTATTATTTGCCAATGCTTTGAATGGTGTACCAGAAAGATGTAATGTGAACTTACGGTTAATCTGATCAAATGCAACATCCGTCTTATATGTATCAACGCCCTCATGAGCCTCGTCAACTACCAGTACATCCCAGGTCATGCCATTGGACTTACTGATTTCTGCCAGCTTGTCATATTGTCCACCAAAATAGATTGATCCCTTCATATCTTGAAGACTTACAAACTCTATACATCCCTTGTAATTATCTAAGGCTGCCTCTGTAAAAATTGTAGTAAACTCTTGACGAGTTAATACTCCTGGGCGATTCTTAAGTGCGTCAACTTCGCTAACAAAATAATAGCCAGAATCTGTACCAATATATTTCATATAATCGCTATACCATGAGTTAGCGATAGCTGGTCTGTTTGTAACAATAAGCACAGACTGTGCTCCAATAGACTTACAAAAATCATATACAGCCAAAGTTTTTCCAAATCTAGGCTTGGCATTCCAAAGAAACTCTCCATTTTCGTGAGAGTTATAATAAGCTTTTGTTAAATTAACTGCCTCCTTTTGTTCCTCTCTTAATTGATAAGGAATAATATGGAAAAATGATTTTAGAATACCATGATTCTCTCTAAAATCATTAAAATTACTTTTGGACTCTGGTCCTGTAATTTGAAACCACTCGTTATTTTTACCTTCCTCTTGCTTTACCCCATCTTTGCGTAAATAAGCATGAAAATCCTTATCTGTAAAACGTTCCTCAGAACCATCGTCAAAAACAGCTCTTCCTCTCCACTCCTCGTGGAACTCTATATCTGCTGTATGAGTCTGCTGCTTTATTCTTTCTGTTACATCCTGTTCTGTGTACCCTATCTTTGTCCAACCATTATGTCTAGCTACTTCCGGAGTGGTATAAGCATAAATCATTGGCACAACAGGAGCTGTTGATTTTATATTAGGCGTAATCATTTATACCATCTCCTTTACATTGGTTTCTATGAATTCTATCTCTTCTTGTGTTAATCCGTATTTACGATACAGTTGTTGATCTATTTCTTGGATTGATTTCGACCAGTCTATATCTGAGGATGGGGTGAAGTCTTGAAGTGGGACATATTTAAAATTACCCGGTGTCATATTTTGAGTTTTTTTCAAAATAGATAATAAAGACCTAGAAAATCTTCCTTTAAGATACTTCAACAAATTATCTGCTTCTTCCTTACTTTTATAATTTCCAATGCTAAAAAAAGTTTCAGTATGTCCCATTCCAGGTTCTGCCACAATTGATGGACCAAGAGTTTCTCCAAATTCTCCTATTCCACTTGCTTTAGGAATTAAAACTTTATATAAATTCAAATTCTTAACTTCATTTATATATTCTTTTTTTACAAATTTCACAACACGCTCATTATTAACACGTCCTACTATTTTTATAAATTCACATTTTGGATCATTTAATTTATCCAAAAAAATCATCGGCAATTTATTTATTACATTAGATTTTAAATCGTATTCATGCCCCTTACTCAATAAAGGTTTTTCCTTGCCGTTCTCATAAATTTTTGTAGTTTTTATTTCAGGAAAGTCCATATGCATTTTTTCAGTAAAATGATAAGCATATCCAGATACAGCAATAGTATCTATCCCAACAAAACCTTTACTTTTAAGAACCTTTTGTAATACAGTATTCATTTCTTTATACTCAACAAATACCCCAATTGGTGTGAATTTGTTTATTGCATCATAATATGTGATAGCTACTCCACCTTTTATATCAGTATTAGAAAAAATATTAGTACAATCACTCTCATAATCTAACACCTTGAAATGCTCATCATTCAGCATTTTTTCGTTCCATGATTTGGGTGTCGATCCTGCATTAAACAAAAATCTGGCAGGATGTATTAATTCAACTTTTGTTGCTATTTCACACGCTGCGTCAATAAACTTGTCATACACCGGTGGTGCAAACCCCTCATTGTCCCCCAGCGTATTATCTTGATAAGGCGGATTCCCAATAGCAAAATCAAACTTCATATCATCATTCTCCTTTTTGACATTCACTAGATGTCATTCTAAGCAAAATAAAAACGCTTAATTAAGCGCATATTCTTGAATTCAGCTCAGACTCTATACAAATTAATAAAATATCAGACTTTGACATTTAGTGAATGTTAATCTTCTTAAAATATACCTCAAAATCAAAGCTGTGACAATCATAGAATGTCACAGGAGGTCATATGTTTATTAACAAAACTCAATCTGGAAAATGTAATATCTGCGGTCCAAATGTCAAAATCCGCCGCAAAGAAAAAGACCTATCTCAAAGGCAGTTTGCGGAGAAACTCCAACTGCTCGGTCTTGAAATTGATAAGAATGCCATTCAGCGTATAGAATGCGGAAAAAGATTTGTCATCGATACAGAACTAAAAACTATAGCAAAAGCATTAGACTGTTCTGTTGCAGATTTATTAGAAGAGTAATTACAAAAGGCACCACTCAAAATCTGAGCGGCGCCTTTAAATCAGCATATTCCACAAGTCAAAAGTATCTATTTCCGAATATTTGTTCGATATATCAATAGTTTATTTTACCTATTTCCTGTATAGTATTGATTGAGCACTCGTGTTTCAAGGTGCGGTTAATCTCCCTAGTTAGTTACTTGTATTGCATGTATTACACAACACTCAAACTAAACGGGAGGTGGTGCAATGGATACTTATGAAGTTCTTTCTTTGTTATTCTTTGCAGGGACATTCCTGCTTGCATTGCTTACCTACATCGATAGGAATAATAAGCGAAAATAAAAATAGCCTATCCTTGTACTTTGGCGAGTCCGAATAGGCTATCGTACTATCTAGGGCGCTAACCCACCTTGTGGGCGAGTGCTCATTTATTTATATAAATATTAAGCCCTACACTATTATTTGTCAAATTGATCTTGATTATCCCCTTATACTTCTATAAGATACTTCTTCCCCTTTTGTCCAATCATAAATCTTACAGTCTAATTGTTCAGGTTCGGTATCGTTTATTCCCTGTTCAAAATCCCAAAATGTCATTTGATGAAACTCCTCTTGAGGCTTGCCAAATGGAACTGTTCCTGTTATTCCATCCATCTGCCAAAAATTCCACACGATAATTTTAACAATCTTATTTAATTCTGAAGCAGTCGGTTTTCTTTCCCATCTATCCTGAAGATAATCCACAAAAGTATATAACAAGTTTACCCTAGCTATGAGTAAATTATCTCCTTGAAACTCATATCCATAAACACTTTGATACGCCTGGTAAATCCATTTAAGCCATTCTTTTTCTGAATCAGTATTTTCATTGATTATCCTAAGCTTTCTATCCAGAATTCCTATTCTCTTTTCAATAGGAATAATTTCTCCTGTAGCAGCATCATATCTTGAAACTATATACGGAGCTTCTCCGCAAGTAATTTCCAGTCTTTTAGACAAAACATAATCTTGCCACGTTTTGTTATCTGGAAAAAGAATTTTTTTGTAAATAGGATTCCAACTCTGTTCATCCTCTACATTAAATATATTTTCTCGTCCAAACCATTCAGCATCACAATGATTATTCATCTTGTTGCATATCCACGATGGCGTAAACACTTCAGCTTTCGCTCTTGTTCTATCATTCTGCACTTCTCTATTCTTTTCGACCCTCGGACAAATATCATATGCTGCCCTACTAGACAGCACATACTCCTCAGTTATTTCATCCTTTGAATTTCCAGTATATATGTCGGTAGCAAATATAATGTTCTTCCCTGTTGTCATATCTTGTAATAACTTTTTTAACAAACCTCTAATAGGTTCTTCTCTTAAATTTATTAAATTTGACATATAGCCATCCTTCTCATTGACATTTAGTGAATGTCATTTTAAATATAAAATTAATGACATTTAGTAAATGTCATTAATTTCCACTATACATCAAATTCTTATAACAAAAAAGTCCCAAACCTAAGGGCTTAGAACTTTTTTAACACATCAAAACTCTAGTTATTATTTAAAAACCTCTTTTCCTCAAATTCAAAAACAATGAATATACCGCCACAGCCTCAATTACTATACCTGCAAAAATAAATTTAACTGCGACCCCATCACCAATTATCCCAGCGCAGAAGTTAACCAAGATTGGCGAAAAGGCACCACCAAGATTAATAAGCGCAAGATAAACAGATACCGTAAATGCGTTAGTCTCAGGTCTAGTATTCTGAGCCAACAGATATGTACCTGCTGCATTAAACAAGGCAAAGCCATAGCCTACGAATAGACTACCTATTATTATAGCTACAAAATGGTGAATCAAAAATGGAATTATAAATCCTATTCCAACAATTGCTAAGGTAACTGTCTCGATATGATTTCTAGTCTTCATCACGATTCCCCTAAACATGGCACCACCCACAATTCCACCTAAGGTGTTAACCATAGTTACAAGGCTTGCTACAGATGCACCCTTGCCAAGAACATCTGCAACATATGCTGAGGAGTTTGTATTAAATGCATTTTGAATTGCAAAATAAATGATTCCAATGATGAAAATTCCTAAAATGTAAGGATTCATCTCAAACTGACTTGATTGTTTTGAGTCAGTTATCTCAGAGGCAGCGTGTTTCTGAGGCTCGCCCTTTGGCATACAGATGGCAACCATAACAATAATTACAACTACTAAGGTAAATACTAAGTATGTATATCTCCAACCAAATCTAGCCAGCTGTCCACCCATAAAAATAAATGAAAGAGCCCCAAGAGCTGTGCAGGTAGCATTTAATCCCATAAGAGATGCCTGTTCTTCTTTTTCAAAATACTGGACAATGAAGCCATTAATTAGTGGCATCATAAAACCAGAGCCAAGTCCAATAATTGCGCTGCCAACAAGTAATTGCCATATATTAGAATTAAAGAAAAATGGAAACAATCCACCTACCAAATAACAACAAAGTGATGCCAATGCGATTGTCTTTTTGTTTACATATCCCATTATGTATCCACTAATTGGAGAACTTACAATAAACAATAGATTAGGCAAAGTAATTATCATTTGCACCATTGTTTCACTGACACCGCTGAATTCACGACCTATGTCTGCCAAAACTGGAGAAAGTGCCATATATGAAAGTGCAACTGCACAAATAGACAGTACACCTACTTTGATTTTTGTTTTAGACATAAAAACCACCTCTTATCAATTTATTACATACTACAATTCTAGTAAATATTGGCGTTTGAATAAAACAACTGTTTTCAAGATTATGATAAATTTTTGCAAAAAGAAGGTGAACTGACATTTTTTCAGTTCACCTTCTGCAATAATTATAAGCACAATATATTACCATTCTTCTCTTATCTTATTGAAATCAATTGTCTTACCCACTTTTTTCCCTTTTTATCATTCTCATATAGAGAACTCCCAAAATTCCCGTAGTGATTAACCCTGCAATTACTTGTTGAATAATAGTGATCATTCTTATACCCCCCTATTCTACAGTTACATACTAAAGTGTATAAAACTTGTATGTTGAAAATGTGTAAATATAAAAAGTACGGTACAGCTTACGCTTATCTAAATTCTATTTTATGCTATAATACTTGTGGAGGGATTTGTAATGATTCAACACAAAACTATGCCAATATCAGAAATAATTGATAGAGTCACAGCTATCGCTCGAAAGTATAATGTAAAGCGATTGGATTTATTTGGCTCTTTTGCTTACGGGAATGCTTCTGAACGTAGCGATATTGACTTTATTATACGTGGATGCGAAGACTTCAATTCATTCATTGAAGAAATTGATGAAATCCCCACCCTACGCAGAATAGACATTTTTAACTACGATGAAGTTTGTAGTGATTTACTCAGAGAGGATATGGACAAATATGGAAAACAAATATTTTAATAGATACCAAAGTCTATGCAAAAGCTTAGCTAATCTGCAACTCTCTAGAGGGGCCGACATAGATGCTCCTTTTGTACTACCTGCTACTGTACAGAATTTCAACCTAACTTTTGACTTATCATGGAAAGTTTTAAAAGAACTTGTTACTCAAGAATTTGGAATGACCGATTTTGCTTCCGGTTCTCCTAGAGAATGTTTAAAAGCAGCTTTTTCTGTCGGATTAATTGACGACGATAAATGGATGGATATGTTGAAAGTACGTAATACCTTAGCCCATGATTATGATGGTCAGGTAGCACTTAGATATTATGACAACATCATTGGTGATTACTATATTTTATTCGAAACTATGGTTCGTGGAATTGAAAAATATTATAAAGCATAATAAAAGCGGGACAGCTGAGAGCTGTCCCTTTTGCTTTTAATTGTAATTAAATTATTTTATCTAGTGAGAGTATCGGTTCCAAATAGCTCCTGGTAGGTAAATTCATATTCCATAAAGCCATCTGCATAGGATGCCAAATCATATGGATAGAAGTACACAATCACTGAATCCTCATTAAACTGGATATTATTTGTGTCCAATGTAATCTCATCATACACCTGCTGATATAATTCGTTTTGAGAGGATGCAAAATATGGTGGGTAATCATCATCCTCATAGGAGATATAATCAGCCTTTACCTTTTCTGCAACAAGAGTCTTAAATTCTTCCTCTGTGCCCTTGTAGAAATCCGAAAATCTCAACTGCTCACCTGTAGTTAGATCGAAAACATATTGATCTCTGCCAGGATATCCATGGGCACCGCCGCCATACCAGTAGCCTGACATATTAACAAGCAAGAATCTGTCATTAAGAATATTTACATCATCTACATAAGTCTCGTTAGTCTCACAATATTGATCTGGATATTCCAAATGCCATTCACAATTATCTCCAGAGGTATCTACCTCACCTGAAGACCCTAATGCATTTTCCTTAATGGTTTCTAGTGTGCCATTAATTAAATAAGCATAGTCAGAATATGAATCATCTAAAATAAAGTATTCCTCATAAACCTTGTAAAGTGGAGTGCTGCAATTTGGACAAACCTCCTCTGCAGTACCGTAGCTTACATACCCATACTTGTATGCATTGACAGTTTTTACTGTTGCATCTATATCCACAGCTGTTTTTGAATCATCGATAAGATACCACTTTATGGCTTCCCCATCTAAATTCTTAAAATAGAGATTTCCACCTGATATATAATAAAAGCCATAATTAATACCGGTACCAGGTGTACTATCAAATGATTGCACAAGGCTTGATACACAGTTATCTAAATCATAGCTATATAGTTCATAGGTATTTACATCGTAATCAACAGATTGGGTTTTTATATAGTAAAAATCGTTATTTTTTACACCTACATAATTAGTCAAATCAGGTTCATCAATAACTATAGACTCATTTGTTTTAAAATCCATTTGATAATAGTCTGTTCTTGAGTCGCCATCATCATCGTTATATGTATACTCATAATACACAAGGTAATCACTGCTGTACCCTATGATCCCAATGGTCCTGTCGGCAAGTGAGTCAATCTCCTTAATATTTCCATTTCCAGTATAGATTGCAAATTTTTCACCTACCTCATAAAAAGATTCTACCAGGATAAATCCCATTTCATCTAATCCACGAGCAACGCTAAAATAGCAACCATTGGCATTCTTAGTTGCATAATAGTCCTCTATCTTTATTGTGGCTTTAGAATCCTTCTCATATGTACCATCCTCAGACTTAGTGTATCCCCACTCATAGAATATATTTTTATCTGAGTTAATCCCATCAACATAGATTTCTCCATTGTAAAAATCCACAGATGACAAATCTACACCATTTGGAGCATCCAATACTGTCGTAACACTTCCTGATGCTGTATCAATAGCTACAAGAGTTCTTTTTGTCTCATTCCCACTATAATCAACTATTTCGGCATAAATAAGCCCATCATCAACACCCATAATATAAGGGTACTCGTCCTTATAGCCTGCGCCTGACATAGCTGATGTGATATCAGCGTATTTGTATTCGTTTACTTTATTGCCATCCTCGTCAACAGAAAATAGCACCTCATCTTCACTGTCAGTTGAAATCAAATATTCGTTTTCATATTCATGTTTAGGTAAATATCCATCTACTTCCTGATACTCCTCTGAACTTTCGGTAGCTTTCTCATCAGGTTCGTCAGCACTATCTTTCCCACAGCCAATTAATGCAAAACTGCTTATGCTAAAAAGCAAAAGACATAGTATCTTCTTTTTCATGTATATCTCCTTTCGAATACCTACATTTTGATACTATGCCTTTTATACTCATAAATCAATATGATGTTGTCTATTGTTGTAACATGAACCAATCAAACTCTGCACAGTTGTCAACATCCTGACCGTTTCCTGTTGCAAACATTCCAATTAAAGTTCCTGTCATGCAGCCTACCTTTTCAGGGTTAATAATGTGTCCATCAACCTTGCAAAGCTCCTTCAAGGAATTCTCATCAGTACCGTAAAGGACCGTGAAATCCTCACCCTTGATATCAAGCCCAAGTACAATATCCTGATTATCCCACTCTACAGTACCTACTACCTGTCTGTTTGTAGTACTTGTAAAGCCTGGAATATATGGTGGCAAATCGTAATCTGCTGTCACAAGGATTGCCTGTAAAACCTGCTTGCCATCTACAAGAGCTCTTTCAATGTGAAGCTGGTGATTCATAGCCTGAACAAGTGCAAGACCTGCCACTTCACCTGCCTTTGGAACAAAGCTCATTTTGCATGTTGCCTTTGTGTCAATCTGACACTGTCTGCGACCTACAAATGCAACGTAATTATCATCAGAAAGATTTACCTCAAAGCTTTCTGGTCTAATATCATCCTCAAGCTTTTGTCGAATGCACTTAAGTGATAATTTTGAATCATGAATAGAGCACATTCCCTCTGCTGGTGCTCCCCAGAATATATAATCAAGAGGAAGCTTATCGCTATCAAAATCTTCCTTTTCAGGTGTCTTAGGAAATACTGTTTCCTGAAGAGACTCTGGACCATCATAGCTCCATTCTACCTTGCCTGTTTCTGGTGAAAAAAGCGGCCAGTCACGCTCCCAAATCACTGGACAAATAAATGTCTCACGACCAAGGTTTTTGCACTGTCCATCAATAAGTCTTGATGCTAAAAATACTGCATACCAGCTGCCATCCTTGAGCTGCACAATATCTGCATGACCAACATTGATAATAGGAGCTTTAAATCCCATATGTCTGTGTGTCAAAACTGGGTTTGCAGGATTGCCTTCGAAAAAGCTGAAAAGCTCCTTTGAACGAGCTACTGCAACTGAGTGGTAGTGCTCTGTACCGCCCTCGGCAATAATCAAATAATAGTAATCTCCAATATGATAAAGATGTGGAGCCTCTGGAGAACCTGCACCTCTAAGGGCACTATTGAAAATAGTGAAAGGCTCGCCCTTTAATTTATAGTTTTCGATATCAAATTCTGCTACCCAGATACCTCTTTCCATCTGGCCAGCACCATTATCCCAGCAATCGCCTGTGCCCATGATGTAGCATTTGTCGTCATCATCAAAGAAAATAGATGCATCAATACCTGGAACATCATCAAGCCAATGAGGCTCAGACCAAGGGCCAGCTGGGTCCTTTGCTGTGATAATGTAATTACCCTTGTCAGCAAAATTAGTATTAATAATATAATATGTTCCCTTGTGATAACGAATTGTTGGTGCCATAAGTCCACCAACACCACTATTTTTTTCCATATGAAGACCATTTTCTGGTCCAATAGCATTAGCTATCTGCTCCCAGTTTGCCAAGTCCTTGCTATGGAAAATTGGAAGACCTGGACTCATTTCAAAGCTGGAGCATGCCAAATAAAAATCATCTTCAACTCGAATAATAGATGGATCAGGATAATATCCTGAAATTATCGGATTAGTAAGTTTATAGCTCATAAAAAACCTCCCTAAATTGTTTCCTTAATTAAGTATAAAAACAGGATTCACTATCAACAATATTAGTAATATAATATTCATATAATTATATTAATAAATCGTCTACCTATTTTTAACAATTTATAGAGGGAATAATTAATGCTTAATTCGATTCAATACAAGAAAAATGAATACAACAGACTTCCTTTGATGGTTGTATTATTGGGACTTGACCATAATCAAGAGCCAGTATATCGTCCCCATGGTGTGCCTATGTATCAGGTGCTATATTGTAAAAATGGACGTGGCGAATTGGTGGTTAATAATCGTAAATACGTTATTGATAAAGGTCAATGCTTCGTTATTCAAAAGGATACTCCCCATGAATATCACAGCACCAGCGATGAATGGATAGTTAATATTGTAGGCTTCACTGGAATAATAGTACCAACTCTTTTACGCAGTCTCAAAATAGAATCATCCGGCGCATACCTACTTAAAAGTAATGGATTTTTCAATGCTCATGTTCACCGATTAAATGAGCTTGCAAAAGAAAAAAAACAGCGCACCAAGCTAGAGCTGTCCCAAGAGCTATATTGTCTGCTTACTGATTTGTCCAACGAACTAACTCAGATTAAATCTAACGCTGCAGACTACGGAAATCCTACCATCACTCAGGTAATCGAATATATCGAATCAAATTACTCAGAGGATATAGCGCTTTTAAAGCTGGCGGAAATATCCTCCCGCACACCAGAATACCTGTGTAGTGTTTTCAAAAAGCACACCGGATTAACAATCGTAAACTATATTAATAACATTCGTTTGCTACATGCTTCCCTTACTTTAATCGAGGACCCTTCTGCTCCAATAAATGAGGTAGCTATTTCCTGCGGTTTTAGAAGTCCTAGCTACTTTGGCAAGCTTTTTCACAGTAGATTTAAAATGACACCACAGCAATATAGGCTGAAACATATCATGTAATTATTATAAGTACAATTTTCGTTCAATTCCTTAATATTGTTATAGTGTACTTATATAAATAATATTTATAAACCTCCAGTTAAACTCTACAATAGAGTTATCAACTAACGGAGGTTTTTATATGTGTAAATCTATAGTAAAAAAAGATGAAAAAGGCATAACCACATTATTTGTTGATGGTAAGCCATTTTTCATGCGTTCTGGAGAGATTCATAATTCCAGCGCATGTACACTTGAAGTTATGGAAAAAGAAATTTGGCCACAGGTTCGCCAGTTAAATCTTAACTCGCTTATAGTGCCAATTTATTGGGAGTGCATTGAAAAAGAGGAAGGAAAATTTGATTTTGCTTTAGTAGACGGAATAATAAATCAGGCTCGCAAAGAAGGATTAAAGCTTGTTTTCCTTTGGTTTGGTCTTTGGAAAAACGCTGAGTCTATGTATGTTCCAGCATGGATTAAAACAGATTCTAAAAAATATTTCAGAGCTGAAAAAGTAAATGGAGACAGAATCAATACTGTTTCTCCACTCTGCAAGGAAGCTGTTGAAGCTGACAAAAAGGCTTTTTCTACCATCATGGCTCATATTAAATCCATTGATGAGGACCAGTGCACCGTCATTGGTATGCAGGTAGAAAACGAAATCGGCTTACTTGGAACTCCAAGAGATTATTCTGCAAAGGCAAATGAGCTTTTTGAGTCAAAGGTTCCTGAAGAAATCGGAAAACTCTATGATGTAAGTAGCACATGGAAGGAAGCATTTAAGGATGATGCCGAGGAATTCTTTATGGCATATCATTTTGCAAAGGCTGTTGAGGAAATCACAGAAGCTGGTCAGAAGGAATACAATCTTCCATGCTATGCCAACGCATGGCTCAAGCAATATCCATGGATTGCTGGCACTTATCCATCAGGTGGCCCTAACAGAAGCGTCCACAAAATTTGGAAGGCTATGGCACCATCACTTTTCGCTTTAGCTCCTGATGTTTACGTTCCATTCTGTGCCGATGTTATGGATGAATATGCTTACGAGGACAATGCTTTATTCATTCCTGAAATCAGAAAGGATGCAGTTGCTTCGTCATATGCTCTTTATGCTACACTTCATCATAATGCACTTTGCTTCTCTCCATTTGGAATTGAGGAGTTAGCTCTTAATCCTGAACTAGTGGACAAACCACCAATGGAGGTTATGATTGCCCTTAACATTGATCCATCGGCATTTGATACTCGTGGTAGCAAGGAAGCACTTGCCGCTACCTATAAGCTGTTAGACGAGCTGGAGCCATTATATTTACAGTATCGTGGTACAGACAAGCTTCAGTCCTATGTACGTCACGGCGAATATGACTATGGTTGTCTCGCTCGTTGCAAGGAATATGACTTTAAAATCGGTTACTCACCAAGAACATCTGGTAAGCCGCTTGGAAGCTTCTCAGTATTTGAGCTTAGCGATAACAAGTTCTTATTAATCGGTTTAGAGTGCTCTGTAAGCTTTAATGTAAAGGCTGGTGAAAACAAAACAGCTGAAATTGTTAGTCTTCAGGCTGGTCACATTGAAAATGGTCAGTTTGTCTCTGACAAGCTATTGAATGGCGATGAAAAAATGGCTCTCCGCTTCGGTGCTATGCCAGCAGTATTTATGCTTGAGTTATTTAAATACTAAAACAAAAACGGATGACATCCCTGATGCCATCCGTTTTTTACTCAATAGGTTATTTTTTAAGCAATCTCTGTCTTCACTTTTTTCTTTGCAGCTGAGGTAATCCCCTCAGTTTCATATTTTGCTTCCTCTGCTTTTACAAAACCTGGTTTGCATGCAAATAGATAAATAAGTAAACCAACAAGCATAAGAATACCACCACATACATATGGAATTCTATAGCTACCTGTAAGTCCATAGAATAATGCAAAGAATGCAGGTCCTACAGCGCCAACGCATTGAATCATTGGTTGAATAATTCCATATCCATTTGCAAAACTATCGCCAAATTCTTCAACACAAAGAGATGCTGGCCAGTTTGCTGCACCACCAACTACCATACCAATACAAACAAGTGAAATCCATACACCTGCTGTTGTACCTGTAAGATTTGCTGCCATTGCAATCATGCCAAATACATATGATGTGCAGGCTGCTTTACGAGCACCAATTTTTGAATCAATAACACCACAGATGTAAGAACCAGGAAGTGCAAGAAGTCCTGAAGCTAACATCATTAGTCCGGCTGTATCTGGGGTGAAGCCAATTTCAAGTAATCGTGGGAACAACTGAACCATCAAACCTGATGCGAAAAGTAATTGTAATCCAAGTGCAATACTATGTATCCAAACCTGTGGAGTTTTTAACAGCTTTGAGGTTGTCCAAATGCTCTCAGTGTTAACTCCAGTTTCTTCTTTGTCCTCTACAGCAACTCCATTATCAGGAATATATCCACAATCTGCTGGATTTTCTTTGATGAATAACAAAAGAATTACAAGGGCAACAGCTGCAATACCAATAAATGGTAAAAATCCGCCAAGAGAACCCATTGCGCTATAGCCTTTCTGATAAATCATTGTTGCAACACCTGCGCAAAGAGGAATTCCCATTGTAACGATTCCCATAACAATTCCTTTTCTCTTAGGGAACCATTTTGAAAACATTACAGGTCCTAACTGATAACCTATACCACAAGAAATTCCGTTTGCTAAAATCAGACAAACTGCAAACACTGCAAGATTTGTAGTTACGCCTAAGCCGACCATTACAAGCCCATAGATTATGAAACAGATTACACTAAGTGTCTTTGCAGATCGTTTTGCAGCAAGTTTACCAAGTACAAAGCATGCAACTATATTTGCTAAACTTCCAAGGGAAATAAAGCTTGTTAAGAGTGCTGCCTCCCAGCCTCTTAACTCCGCTAATGTGCCTGCTGCTGCATTCATTGCACTACCTACTGCTGTGGCTGTGAAATATGCTAAGAACCCATAGATAATCAACAGCCATCCTTTTCCAAATCCTTTTTTCTCCTTCATAAAATACCCTCTCCTTTAATATGCTATATTTAAAACAGGAAAGCGGTGTCCATGCAAATTGCCTTCGGCAATGGACCCGCTGTGGCAGATGGGCAACTCCCACTAAAGTGTGACCCTCCAGTCTGCATTTCCCGTCTTCTTTTAATAATAAGGAAACAATTTCAGGCGATTATCTCCGCTTCTATTTGGTCTTTCAAGTGTAACCTGACCAGAAGCGGCCCACTCTGTTCCTCGAACAAGCATGGTGATGAAGTTAAATCTATCTAATGCTTCCCAGTGACCAATTGAAGTAACAAAAACCCTCCCCTTACCATACTCATTGGTCCAAATAACTGGTGTATACTCATTTACTCCCGGCATGTTCTCTAATTTTCCATCTGGAATATCTACCGGATGATGCTTTGGTGGCCAACCAGGAATTCTATAGTTTTCCACATCATCATAGATGGAGCAAAGTACATGCATTTTTGCTTCAGGATGAACAATAACCTGTGTAAATAAATCATCAAAAACATTCATCCATTTTTCATCAATGTCCTTGGTAATCGGGCTATTCTTATCAGTAACCTCAACGAAATGATCATCCTTTGGGCAGCGTCTACAGCCCTTGTCCATTGCACAATATCCACCAAGGAGCTTTCTCCACTCATCTGGCCAATCTGGATCTACCCAAATAGATGAATGGTAGAAAACAATGCCCTTGCCCTTGGCAACGAAATCATAAATTGCAGCTTCTGTCTGCTCTCCAAATCTCCTTGCATGTTCTGTAGGCCACTTCTTACCATCATAGTTTATAAATAGTGCATCATATGGCTCCAAGTATGCAGGGGTGATATTACGCAATTCCTCAGTAATAACTACCTCAAATCTGCCTGTAGCCTCTAGAAGTTCTCTCAACCTCTGGGCAATAGCTCGACCCTGGTGCTCCGCAGTCACAAGGCCTGTAACAAATAAAATATTTAGTTTATCCATATTATTTACTCCAAACGTAAGGCAACTTCTCACCTGCCAGGTATGCGTTGACGTTTTCTGCCATCTTGCGTCCTGACCAGCCGTCAACATCTGTTGTAAGACCTGCAAAGTGTGGTGAGCAAAGCACATTCTTCATCTTGAGAAGTGGATGATTTGCTGGAACTGGCTCCTGCCAATATACATCAACTGCTGCACCTGCAATTGTTTTGTTCTCAAGTGCCTCTACGAAATCTCTTTGATCAATAACTGCTGCACGAGCTGTATTGATAACAAATGCTGTAGGCTTCATCTTTGAGAACCAATCCTTATTTACAATGCCGCGTGTTGATGGAACAACTGGAAGGTGAATACTGACGATGTCTGACTCTGCAAGCATAGTATCCAAATCAACAGCCCTTGCTCCTGTCTCCTCAATCTTTGCTGCATCAAGATATGGGTCATAGGCTAAGATTTCCATACCAAATGCCATAGCACGTTTTGCTACCTCACGGCCAATTGCGCCATATCCTGCAAGACCAAGCTTCTTTCCATAAAGCTCAAAACCAATGCCGTAATCTGTATAAGGATGATTCTCATCAAGTGGTCCCCAGATTACATTTTTTACATCAGGAACATCATATATATCATCTACTGGTGCACCAAGGTGCTCACCCATAAGAAGTCCTGCAACGGCTCTTGTCATGAAACGAGTTGATGCAATCATCATACCCATGCAGTACTCAGCAACTGCCACTGCATTTCTACCTGGTGTGTATGTAAGCTGGATACCAGCTGCCTTAAGAGCCTCATTATCAACTGTTACTGGAGTGCCCTTTGCAACACCAATAAACTTCATTCCTGACTCAATCCAAGCGTTAATTGTATCTGTGCCGGCAACCTCATCACCAAGTACTACAATCTCTGCTCCCATACACTCTTCGCGAGTCATTTCCTCTGTAACATTACCTTTACCGTGCTTGAGCTCGCCGCAGATGGTAACCTCGCACTCTTTCTTTATTTTCTCAAGCTCCGCTTCTGGAAGCGAAGTACATAATGCTAATTTTTTCATCTTATTTTTTAACCTCCATTTTTCTAAGCCCCACGGGAAAGCACAGCCATTTATGATTGCCTTCGGCAATGGGCTGTGCTGTGGCAAGCAGGTTCTCCCCACTCCGTGGGTCCCCCCTACTTGCGTTTTAAACAGCCTTATCTGCTGCGATGAGTGCCTGCATTGCCTCTTCGGCTTCGCGAGGCATTGGCTCGTATGTGCCGAGAGTCTTTGCGATAACTGTTGTCTGTGCCATTTCTTCTGTGTAAATTGTTGCATGCATTGCCTGCTTCATGTTTTCTCCACAAGTGAACATACCGTGGTTCTTAATGAGGCATACAAGTCCTTTGTCGCCAAGTGTTGTAGCAACCTTGTCAGCAACTTCATTTGAGCCAGGCATTGTGAAGCCTACGATTTTAACTGGTGTAAACTCACACTGTGGTGGTGTGATTGGACGAAGTTCTGGATTCTCACCCATTGCACAGATTGTTGCATTCATGCTGTGTGTGTGAACAGTTGCATTGATTTCTGGACGACGTCTAAGCACCTCTGAGTGCATTGGAAGTTCTGATGATGGCTTGAAGTTTCCTTCGATCCACTCGTTCTTTCCATCCTCATGCATTTTTACAACTGCGATGTCTTCTGCAGTCATTCCTGAATATGAAATACCAGATGGTGTGATGCAGCAAATTGTTGGATCCTCTGGTGTTCTCATGCAGATGTTTCCTGATGTTCCGTTGATAAGGCCCTTGTCTACTGCCTCAAGGATTGCCTCTAATACTGTCTGTCTTGTTTTTTCGTAATTCATTTTTATATCCTCCCTAATACAATTAAAATGCTTGTTTCAAAATATTAATGATGTCTTCTTTTGTGATTCCCTGACGTGGGTTAAAGCCTAATACTGGCTCCTTCAACACATCCTCAGCCAACATATCAAAGTCACTTTCTTTGATTCCCTGCTCTGAAAGAGTCTTAATTCCAAGAGCCTTTGTCATATTAAGAAGCTCCTTTGAAAGTGCCAAAATATCTTCATCTTCATTTCCTGTAAGTGGCAAATCGATTGCTTGAGCAAGCTCTATCATTTCCTTTTTACAGCTTGGTGCGTTAAAAGCAATTACGTATGGAAGCACGCATGCATTTGCCATGCCATGTGGCAATCCGAAATGAGCACTAAGTGTATGTGCAATGCCATGAACAAATCCAAGGTTTGCATTTGAAAAACCAAAGCCTGTGATGATACATCCAAGCATCATCTGCTCTCTAGCTTCCATGTCCTCACCATTTTCTACAGCTCTCTGAAGATACTTGTGGAAAATCTTAAGTCCTTCTATTGAGTTGTACTTTGTAAGTGGGTTGGACATATTTGAAATATATGACTCAACTGCATGTGTGATTGCATCCATACCAGTTGCAGCTGTTACTGACTTTGGCATTGTGCGTGTAAATTCTGGATCAGCAATTACATGTGTTGGTGTAATCTTGTTGTCAATAACTACGTATTTGCATACAGCCTCGGTATCTGTAAGAGCTGTAACGTTTGTTATTTCGCTTGAAGTACCAGCAGTTGTTGGAATTGCGATAAGTGGTAAAACATTTTCCTTTACCAATCCGATTCCGCCGTACTGACCAATTGGTCCCTCATTTGTCATAAGAACATTTACTGCCTTTGCAGAATCAATTGATGAACCGCCGCCGATAGCAACAAATCCTTGAACCTCTTCTGCCTTTGCTATTCCGTAAATTTTTTCAATAAGTCCATTTGATGGATTAGGCTCTACACCGTCGAATACAGAAACTGTAAGGCCTTTTACCTTATTCATTTCCTGTAAAACCTTTTGAGCAATTCCAGCTGCCTTTACACCAGCATCATAGATAACAAGTACTTTCTTGATGCCTTCAGCTTCGATTATTTCAGGCAAAGCTTCAATAGCGTCTTTACCGAATGTTAAATCTGTATGTACAAAAAAATTGTATGACATTATTCTTCCTCCAATTCCCTTCTCTTCTGCAAAGCTTTGTTCTGTATCAACATTAACTTTTATAAGCGGCACTATCAATTTGGATATTTCCGCTAGTATGCGGCAAAGGTTAATCTTTAACGTGTAAAATTCATAATTTTTACACACTTTTAGAGCCTATTTATTGTGTCTTTTTCTACTATTAATGCAATTGGCAATCTGTTAATATTAGCTTTGGAAGTTTTTTATGGGCTATTTATGTAATATGTCCATATGATTACTAATACAAATTCAATGTATTCTATTTTTGTATAGGAGTTGTTATGAATTATCTTAAGAATTTGATATCTAACTGTAAGCGCAAGAATCACGTTCCAGTTCTTACTCTTGCAGTTCTTTCTCTAAGCACCAACATGCTTACATACTTTGGCACTCGAGTTTTCACTAAATATTTCCAGCATCACGATATGACACTAGAATTTGATACAAATACACCATTCATTCCTTGGACTGTGGCTATTTATTTGGGATGCTACTTGTTTTGGATTGTTAATTACATTCTTGGATGTTTTCAGGATGATGAAGAAACCATGCGCTTCTGGTGTGCAGATTTTTTTGCGAAGTTAGTTTGTTTAGCATTTTTCGTTTTACTACCTACAACTAATATTCGACCAATTATTACAGATACAGATATTTGGAGCAAAGGAATGCTATGGTTATATCGTAATGATCCAGCAAACAACCTTTTCCCATCTATCCACTGCCTTACTAGCTGGTTCTGTGTTATTGCCATTCGCAAGCAGAAAAACATACCATCTTGGTATCAGGCTGTTTCAGTTATCATAGCATTGTCAATTTGCATCTCTACACTTACTACAAAGCAGCATGTTGTAGTTGATGTATTTGCTGGAATATTCCTTGCTGAATTTGCTTATTGGTTCGTACAAAAAAGCGGCTTCATTAACTTTTACAAGAAAATGATAACCGCTATCAATAATATATTCAGTCCTATTCCATCTCCGTCTCAGCCTTCAGAGTCATAGCAAGCATTACTGTTAGAATCAGTAGCAGAGCAAATACCATATAGGCTGATCTGACTTCACCAAATAGCTTTATACACAAAGCTATTACTAAAAAGGCTGCTTGTCCACACATACATGCCACTGGGAATATTAAACTGTTTACTTTTTTGAAATTATCTCGTCCAAATACAGTGATTTCAAACGCTGGCATGTAAATTTGGAACAATGTAATACACAATCCAAACATTGGAACTGATAAATACATAAGAGGCAAAACATTTGTAAAATTAAGGATAAACGCTGTTGCAAAAATAGTTGCTAGCAGTGAGTATCCTTTTTTTGTGCCCAATTTATTCTCTAGATATCCGGCAACAACACTACCGAATATTCCAACTACGGCACAAATAGACATAAGCATAGCTGCTTTTGTTTCTGAAAAACCACTACTTGTATATCTTACAAGCCATTGAGCCATAAGACCTGTCAGACACATATTACAGATTCCAACAATCAATAGAATTGCCCAGAAATCCTTTTTCCTTAATAACTCTTTGGTTGAAAGTGTTGCTGTTGCTTCACCCTCTTCTATCTTTTCATACTCGGCCACCGGCAAATTATCAGGGGTGCAGCCAACCTCCTCAGGAGTATTCTTTACGGCAAATGCACAAACTACTGCCATAAGAATTAATGCTGCGCAAATAGTATATATTCCACCATTAACTCCATTTTTATTGATTATATGGTTCAAAACAGAAACCATGATAATAGTTGAGGTCGGTGGTCCAATGGTAATGAGTCCCATTGCAAGGCCCTTTTTCTTTGGAAACCAGTTTGCCACTACAGAATTAGCACCAAAAAATGAGATGGACTGACCACAGCTTATAGTACCTATAAGACCGATGACAAATACTCCAAGACTCTTAGAGGTTCCGTAGATATATGCAAAAACTGCTGCGGAGAGTAACCCGAATATAATAGAGAACTTTCCACCGAATTTCTCACATAACTTTCCAAGGATAATATTTCCTATAACAGTACTTACACCGGCAACTGTTGCCAGTGTAAGCACAAGACTGTAATCCCAATTATTTTGAGCTGACAGTTTTGGAAGAATAACATTCTCAGAATCAGTTGTTACTGCTGTTGCAATTAAAAACAACAGATAGCAAAGGAATATTACTCCCCAATGTTTCTTACTAAAACTATATTTATTATTACTCATGTTGCTAATTTAGACCCTTCTAGCTGCGTGATATCCAGCATCCATTGCCTGGTAAATCATTGCGACTTTATTACAATCGCCAATTATATAATATTCATCAACCAAATCACAAAGTTCATCCACCTGAGCAGACTTAGGTCTAAAACCAAGAGCACATACTACGCTATCAGCCTCAACCAAGAAGCTTCCCTTCTCATTTTCAACCATAACGCCCTTATCTGTTATTTCAGTTACCTTCGTATTTACGTATAAAGTTGCACTCTCTTTTACATGTGGCATGAGACCGCCTCTGTAGAATGAGTTAACCTCCATTGCCACATCAGGCTTCATTTCGATAATAGAAACTTCATGGCCTTCTGCTTTAAATGAGCAAGCTGCCTCGGCACCTACGAGTCCACCACCCATGATTGCAACCTTCTTGCCAAGCTTTTCTGGATGAAGCTCTGCTTCGATTGCCATAACAACATTATCACCATCAATACCCTTGATTGGTGGACGAAGCTCATTAGAACCAATTGCTACAAAAAGTGCATCTGGAGCGAATTCCTTTACATACTCAGGAGTAACCTCTGTGTTAAGGACAACCTTTACACCAGCTTTTTCTACTCTGCGCTCAAGTACGCTGCAAAGCTTCTTAATATCCTCCTTGAAGAAAGCAGAACCTGCTGGATGAAGATTTCCACCTAAACGTCCTTCCTTTTCTACAAGAGTTACATCATGACCGCGCTTTGCTGCTGTGATTGCAGCTTCCATACCAGCTGGGCCACCACCAGCAACGAGAATCTTTTTCTTGAATTCCGGCTCTGGATAACCATGCTTTTCCTCAAGCTGCTGACCCTGGCATGGGTTAACAGTACATTTAATCATCTCAAGCTGACCTGTTGCTCCAAAGCATTCATAGCATCTCAAGCATGGGCTAATATCATCTGCTCTACCCTCTAATGCTTTCTTTGGAAGATATGGATCTGCCACAAGAGCACGACCAATTTCAACCATATCAGCCTGACCACTAGCAATAATCTCTTCCATCTGAGCTGGATCATTAAGAGAACCTACACAGGCTACTGGCTTGTTAACATGCTTTTTAATCTCAGCCGCAAGATAAACATTCACACCTCTTGGGAAAAATGAATTTGGATGAGTTCTACAGAACATTGCAGGATCCTCATGATTTCCACATGAGATGTTGAACATATCAACCTTATCCTCAACCATCTTTGCAATTTCCACATAATCTGAAAGTGTAAGTCCACCTTCCTGGAAATCATCACCGTTCATACGAAGCTCAATTGCCACTGTAGGACCAACTTTTTTTCTAACAGCATCAAGAGCAAGTGACAAGAAGCGCACTCTATTTTCTAATGAACCACCAAACTCATCAGTTCTATGGTTGAAAAGTGGCGACATAAACTGGTTGAACAACCAACCATGAGCAGCGTGAACCTGAACCATATCATATCCAACGTCCTTGCAAAGAGCTGCTGCTTTACCATAGGCTTCAACTATTTCATATATTAATTCCTTTGGCATCTCATAAACATGACCTGCTGGCATTTCCATCTCACTAGGTCCATATGCCTTTTCATCCTTGCCGATATCGCCGCCTACTGATGTAAGACCACCATACATTCCACCATGTGAAAGCTGAATATTTGCAAGTCCTCCTGCATTGTGAATCATACGAGTTGATTCTGTTAACCCCTGTCTGACACCAAATGCATCCAACTGAAGCTGCTTATTATGGCTCTTTCCTGTTTTGCTATGAGGAATAGCCTCACCATAAGTAACAACTGCGCAGCCACCAAGAGCTTTCTCCTCTAAGTAAGCTGCCATCTCAGGCGTAAACAATCCCTCTGTTGTAATCATGCTTGGACTTGTTGGTGCTGCGATTATTCTGTTTTTTAATCTAATATTTCCTATTCTAATTGGTTTAAATAGGTTTGGATATAAATCCTTGCCTGGGAATCTATCTGACATAAAACTGCCTCCTAACAAATTTTCTACATCAACTTTACCGAGATGCCATTAGCGCCGCAATTTTTTTATTTCCGCTTACTAACGGAAATCCGCTCCATTTTTTTAGGCTATAAAAGGTGAGACAATGTTATCAGAAAAAATTTAGGAAAAATCTATTTGGGAGGTTAATAATGGATTTGAAAGAAAGCTATCTACTTGGCATAGACCTAGGCACAACTAATGTCAAGGGAAACATAATGAATGGTGAAGGTAAGCTAATTGCAACAGCTTCAAGAAGTCTTGGAAAAATATTTCCTGGGCAAAATATGATTGAACAGGATCCCGAGAGATGGTGGAACAGTACCATTTCTATCCTAAAGTACATGACAGCGCTCGCTGGGGACGAGGTTGTCTCTAAAATAAAAGGAATATCCATCAGCTCTCAGTGCCCAACATTTTTACCACTTGATGAAAATGGCGTACCTGTACACAACGCTATCATATACGCTGATGGTCGTGCCGTAGCAGAAACTGATGAAATAACAGAAAAATTAGGCTTTGAAAAATTTGTAAACATTGTAGGTGGACAGCCAAGCGTTGCCTTTTTACCAGGCAAATTCCTTTGGTTCAAGCGAAATCTTCCAGATGAATTCGAAAGAACAGCCACAATCATGCAGGCCAACAGCTACCTGAACTACAAGCTCACAGGTGAACTTACAATAGACATAGACACTGCATCCCGCACTCAGCTAATGAATTTAAGCACCCTTAAATGGTCCAAGGAAATTGGTGATGCCATTGGCGTAGACCTAGACTCATTAATGCCACCAGTAAAGAAATGCACTGACATTATCGGAACAGTTACAAAGGCTGCCGCTGAACAAACTGGATTAGCAGAAGGCACACCTGTAGTGGCAGGCTGCTCTGATGCCATGGCCTCTATGTATGCCATCGGACTTTCAAAGCTAGGGGATGCTGGTGAAAGTGCCGGCACCTCATCTTTAATATTTGCCAGTGCACCAAGGGCTAGCGCCAGCGACGTTCCTGTGGTCACACGCCCTGTGGGTCTGGAAACTATGCCATTCGTCTATGACGGCCCTATCGGAACCACCGGTGCCGCCCTCAGGTGGTACGTTGAACAAATGGGTGAAGCCGATATTGCCAGCTCCATTGAAGCCGGCAAAAACATTTACGACTACATGAACAAGGTAGCCCTTACCATAAACCCTGGCTCAGATGGACTATACTTCTTTCCATACATGGCTGGCGGTGAGCGTGCACCAATTTGGAACTCTCATGCCAGAGGCATGTTTATAGGACTAAACCTCACAACCGACAGAGCCCACATCATCCGCTCAATATTCGAAGGCACTGCATTCGCCCTTCGCCACGTTATGGATGCCATCAAGGACGCTGGCGGCGTAGCCGAAAACCTTCGCATCACCGGAGGCGGCTCAAAATCAATGACCTGGAACAAAATAAAGGCATCCATGCTCCACATGCCGGTCTACGTACTAGACGACATCTCTGGAGACGTACCTTTCGGCGACATCCTTCTCGCCGGACACGCCGTAGGCATCTACCCAGACCTATCAGAAGCCGTAACCAAAATGGTCAAAATCAAAGAAGTCGTAGAGCCTATCCCAGAATGGGAAGCTGCCTACGACAAGCTCTACCCTTACTACGTGGAAATGTACAAGCACTTAGATGCCGATTTGAAGGGACTCCAAAGCACCGTTACCTCACTCTGCTCATAAGCCTGTACTACCCACAGTGCCCTTTGACACCCCAGAGATATTTTATAAGTAAAATGGCGGAGAAATCTCCGCCAAATGTTTTATCTATATACAATTCAATATCTAAGCAAGGTTGAATTTATCAGGATAAGCGTCGGTATTTGGAATAGAAACATAGCCTGAACTTGTAAGCATATTAAGATGCCAGTCTGGCATGGCTATCATTGGCTCTGCATAGAAATCTTCTATATACCATTTTCCCTCTATTTTTACAAATCGATGAACGTATTTGTTTACAAATATCATATAGTCAACCTGCCCTGGCGAATTTTGCTTTTCTCCCAAGTTAGTGGTGCCACAATCAAACCAAGTGCCTACGACATGATTCTCATCATTATCGAAAGCTATTACAGGTGTTGTGGGCGCATGAAATGTATAAAATCTATTCTTATATAATGCTGTCATTCCATTAGTTTTCTCACGAATAGCTTCTATGTTTTCTAAAACTGGAGTCTTATTACCAAAACTTCTGATCAGCATTCTCACATTTCCCTGATGGTCAAAATAGCGAGATACATACTCTGGTAACTCCCCTCGTCTACATCCATATACCCAACCATTTATTATATTTTCAATTTCCATGGCAGTCTTTATGTTAATTCGACTATCATCCACTTGATCAACAGACCATGGCTCATCACTCTGACCGCATTTATCATATCTCAGGTCGTTTCGATATTGGTTGATTGGCAATTCAACAATTGAAGAAATTGTCATTGTAAAAATTTTCCATGCACCATTCTCTTTAATGTAAGTAGATTCCAAGACACACAATTGTCTGTGGAGCGTCCAATTTGATTTATTTTTATCCTCCGCATCAATTCGGTACATTTGAACAGTAAATATTCCCCTTGCTGAATTACCATCTTCATTTATTTCAATAATAGGCGCTCCACTTATTCCCAAAAATTTGTAGCAATGATTATTTAACCGTTCACTATTAATTATTCTATTTACCTCTTGTCTAATGGCATCTCTACCATGAACGGTTCCATCAGTAACATTTTCAATATTCAAAGTTGCCCCATCCGAAATAGAAAAGAGAATATCTACCCCATGTAGTCTATGTTCAAAAAATTTATTCTGAAGATTTCTAATTGCTAGAATCTCTTCAGAATTACCGTATTTACGAATTGGAATACTCGGATAACAACTTTTAATATTTATCTCTCCCTGATAAAACTCTGGCTCCATCTCCTGAATAGTCATCCATGAGACATCTATCATGGAGATTCCTTTGGAATTTTCAATAAATCTCCCCTCTAACTTTTTTATGATGACTCTTGCGACTGAATCACCTGCTCTACTACGGACTATTTGCCAAGTGAATGTATCACAAGACATTCCACCTTCATTCTCTTTTATCCAGTAGGTAGGTGATGCCCACATTGAAAATTCAAAAACGTCAGTATTATTGTATTCTCTAAGGCTACTCTTGTGGGCTAAATGTAGATAACGAGCCATCTCATTTTCAAGTTGTATGTAATCCATAGAATTAGTCCTCAATCATAAATTCTGGCTTTTTGCCATACTTTCTAATAAGCTCTTGCAGCTCTGTATCCGAGTCCATAAGTCTCATTCTTGAATTAGACATAATAATCGTACAGCCTTTGCTGCCCTCATATGGAGGCCAACTATCAAAGCCATCCCCGTCTGGCTTTCCATGTCGAGCAAAATTCATCCATATTTCTGCCATACTATTTTCCAAATCCTTAGCACCTTTAAAATTACAAACCGGCACCTTGTCAGTATTATGGAAAATGAAAGGAATCTCTGAACAATGCCATGCATTCTTTCCTCCGTTGTATGGAAATACTGGCGCAAAAATATAAGAATAACATTCACACTTGGCTTCCCTTGAAAAAGCATTCATAAAGCTCAATGCTTCTCCCCTAATCATGCTGTCTAAATATAGTAAATCAATTGACTTTCTCTCAGGCCACAACCGCTTGTATATTGGAAGGATTTGTTCTAGTCCTTCCTTTGAAAACTTCTCCTCAAGCAATTGCTGTACTTTATTATCTAACAATTCATTCTTATCTGGTATTTCTTCTCCAAATGAAATCTCTGCATAAGTAGTTCCACATAAAACTGGAATCTCCTTTGCAAAGCTGGAGAATCCTTTTATTCTTGGATCCCCTATGTAATAATCATTTGGAATTGGTCTATTTCCAGTACAAGGAATCCCTTTGATTCTGCATTCTTTTTTCGATTCTAAATACACTTTCACCAAATCATGATAATCAGCTTGAATGAGAGAATTTATATCTCCTCCAAGCTTTTCCATCATAAGTTTGGCTAAAACTTTATTTCCGTTTTTTAAATCCACATCTAACGTATTATCTATTGGAAGAACACCACTTTGAATAATCGCCCTATGAAACAGACCTTCTGCTGCTGGGATTTGCATCAGACTGATAATTTTGTCTCCCCCTCCAGACTGTCCAAATAGAGTTACATTATCTGGATTTCCACCAAAACGTTTTCCATTTTCCCTTATCCATCTCAAAGCTTCGACCAAATCAGTCATTCCATCATTTTCAGTCTGACTTTTATCTGTCTTTATCGAATTTTCATTTCGATATTCTGATGGAGTTGTTCCTATATATTTAAGGAACAGCTTGTTCATGGCAGATGGGCTGCCAAAGCCCACATTCAAAGCTATTTCAGTAATAGAATCCCCTGTTGTTTCTAGTAACTCTTTTGCCTTATTAAGTCGCAGTGTCCTGACATAATCTCCAAACTTTACACCTGTAGCATCATAGAAGACACGAGATGCTGTAGGTGTCGAAATAAAAAGACTACCTGCTACTTCATCCAGGGAAATGTGCTTTCTATAATTCATATGGAT
Organism: Pseudobutyrivibrio sp.; assembly: GCF_015057185.1. Classification (GTDB taxonomy): domain Bacteria; phylum Bacillota; class Clostridia; order Lachnospirales; family Lachnospiraceae; genus Pseudobutyrivibrio. The sequence continues at coordinate 57,305 of NZ_SVEV01000017.1, forward strand.
GTAGCGAAGCATTTTTGTTCCATAATCATCTAAAGAGTCTTTAGAAATCGGATTTTTTACAACATAATGCTTTAGCAAGTCATCCATCAGCGTATAATACGCCCCCATTTCACCAAAACCATCTCTGGAATTACCATCTGCCCTAACAGCCCAAAAGGTCTTGATTAAATCAGCTGTATGAGCCTGTCTATTGTGTTCAGGAGATTTTCCTTCAAGAGAAAGAAAAATATTTTGCTTTCCACTTTGGGCATGAAGGATTCCTGAATCAATTTTTAGATTTAGGATTACGCTTTCCTTCTGCCAGTGAAGCCTTGCCGATTCTGATGGATTTAAAAAGAAAAAATCCCCTTTTTCACATCTATGTAGCTGCCCCTGTAAGGTGATAGAAACACTGCCTCGGACTATATACAGCACAAAATAGTCTTCTCTTGAACTGATAGTATTTCCATTTTCTTTAGTTAAAATTTCTGTTGTATATTCACTGGACATAGATTGTTTCACTTTTTTATTCCTTATAGCAAAATAAGTGGCAGAAAGACTCTGCCACTTATAACATTTATTTAAACTGAATTCGGATTTCCTCTTCAAGAGTATCTCTTGAATTACCACCTACGTATATACGGAATAAGCCATCCTCGCATATGTACTTACCGGCGTTATTATAGAAGCCCATATCGCATTTACGAAGTGAAAGTGTAAGCTGCTTTTCCTCGCCAGAATTAAGTTCAACTCTTGCATAATTCTTGAGCTCTCTAACTGGACGAACCAGGCTTGCTGTCACATCCTGCATGTAAAGCTGTGTAACCTCTGTACCAGCCACATTCCCTGTGTTTTTAAGAGTAAATGTAGCCTTTATTTCATCAGCTGTCTCTGTGAGCTTTAAGTCACTATATTCAAAAGTGGTATAAGATAAACCATATCCAAATGGGAAGCATGGCTCAATAGGTGCATCTAAATATTTAGATGTGAATTTGCTCTTTGAACCTGGACGACCGGTGTTTGGATGATTGTAATAAAGTGGCTCCTGACCATTTACTGATGAAAATGTGCTTGCGAGCTTTCCTGATGGATTAACTTCACCAAAGATTACCTTTGTGATAGCATTTCCCATCTGAATTCCAAGATGCCATCCCTCGATAATTGCAGAGAGCTTTTCTGATTCCCATCCAAGGGCAAGAGGTCTACCGTTCATAAGCACTGCAACTACCTTCTTACCGGAAGCCACAAGCTTTTTAAGCATTTCCTGCTGGTGTCCTGGAAGTGTAATATCAGCTTTTGATGACGCTTCGCCGCTCATACTTGTGTATTCGCCAACTACCGCAATTACGATATCAGAATCTGCATCTATAGCGGCCTTCAATTCTTCAGAATTAAGCTCACCTTCTGGACCACATACAGGATAATACTCAAATTTTGCACCTGCGGCCTCAAGTCCTGCCTTGATTGAAACACAATCATCCTTTTCCCATGCAAGTGACCATGCACCAACTACCTCATCAGGTCTATCTGCAAGTTCGCCTACAAGAGTTATCTTATTTGCTTTGTTAAGTGGAAGAAGCTTGTCTTCGTTTTTAAGTAATACGATTGATTTTTCAGCAGCTTCCTGGCAAAGAGCAATATGCTCTACTGGAAGGCTCTCTTTGTATGCTTCGATAGTCGCCTCATCCACATATGGATTTTCAAATAATCCCAGCCATACCTTTACACTAAGGATTCTTCTGACTGCATCATCAACCGTTTCCATTGAAACCTTGCCATCCTTTACAGCCTTTGCAATATGGTTGTAGAAGATTCTTGTGCCCATGTCCATATCTAGGCCAGCATTTAATGCCTGAATTCCAGCATCCACATCATCCTCTGCTATACCATGAGTTACGCATTCACGAATTCCATTTGCATCACTTACAACAAATCCTTCCAGGCCAAATTCCCCCTTGAGAATGTCTCTTAAAGTGTATGAATTTACTGTACAAGGAACTCCATTCAAGTCATTGAAGGAAGCCATAGCAGAACATGCCCCCTCTTCCATTGCTGCCTTGAAGGTTGGAAGATATACATTGTAAAGCTGGGTTGTGGACATTGTGGTTGTGTTGTAGTCACGACCTGCCTCACAGGCTGAGTATGCAACATAATGCTTTGTGCAGGCTGCAACATAGCTGTCTACATTCTCATTGTTGTTTTGAAGTCCCTTGATTTTTGCTCTAGCAAATCTGCTTGCAAGGAATGGGTCCTCACCTGGGCCTTCAGAAACCCTGCCCCATCTAGAGTCTCTTGCCACATCAAGCATAGGCGCAAAATTCCAGTTTATACCGTATGCTCTTGATTCTTTAGCTGCCATCTGCGCAGTGCGCTCCATCAAATCATCATCAAAGCTGCCTGCCTCGGCAATTGCAATTGGAAATACGCTTCTAAGACCATGGATTACATCAAATCCCATAAGAAGAGGAATACCAAGTCGAGACTCCTCTACTGCAATCTTTTGGAGTTCGTTGGCCTTAATTGGATCATTTCCCATAAGAGCGCCTACCATGCCAGCTCTAATATCATCTTCATGATAATCTCTTTCTGCGGTAGCCATGATTTTTCCGAATTCCTCTTGAGAAATTCTGCCATCTGTTAGCATCTCAATTAATTCCTCAAATGGAACATCAAATCCGCCTACAATAGAAGGCGATTCCAAATTGAGCTGGCCAACCTTTTCCTCAAGTGTCATTTTTTCTAATAATTCATCTATAAATTTTTTCTGTTCAGTTGTTAACTTCATTTCAATAACCCCCTGAATTTTCTTACTAAACAAAGTATAACTTGACCATTTTATGAGCTCAATATTATTATTGTAATATATATAGTACAATTTTAAGATAAGGTAGGACTAAAATACGCTGCGTTCTTTCCAATATAAAAAGGACTTACAAAGTTATTAAGCTTTGTAAGTCCTAAATTATTAAAGGTAAATACATGGAATTATTTTTTTTCTAGTCCTCTACTAATATTAATAGATAAATCCTCAACCGATGTCCCATCAAAAACGGATTTTAATTCATGTGGATACCATGCAAGTGCCATAGCCATATAATAGAACCAACCAAGTGTGTGCATCTCACTTTGAGGCATGAGCATGTACATAACTGTTTTAATATTACGCCTATGTTTACTAGATAGATCCTTTCCAAGATCTACCAGACTGACTACAGTTTCCCTAATTTCATTACAAATCTGATAGCAGAAAAGGAATCCGTTTGAAAGACTACAGTAATACTGCTCTTCTAAATCAAATGCTTTAAACTGTTTAAGGTCCAATTCCTGCTTGAGTCTATTTTCTATATAACTTATTGCTGATGTAAGGTTACTTTTGTCTGGGAGCTTATAACACAAATCCTTCCGGAAGTATTCTTCCATTTGTTTACTTGGCACTTTATATAAATAATGATCTTTTAAGCTTGTCAGGTAAAGATCAATACTTGCCTGATCATTTTCATCTATAAGAGGCGACACTGTAAGAACTGGAGTGTTGAAGTATTTCTTTAGGGCTTCCATTTTTACTGTGGATAGTATGAGACGGATTTCGTCCTTCTTGATCTGCTCCTTGTCATACATGGCGTAAGGACCATCTAATTTGAGGATACCTCCATAGTGGCGGTGGAGCGTCTCCATTAGGTAGTGGGTCATGCTCTCATTGTAATGACTAACCACTGCAGTTGGTATGCCCTCTCCACGCTTCTTTTTGTATCTAGCTTCCTCGGCAAGCATAATAAATGGCAGTAGGTAGTCCTCTTCTTCTCGTCCTAATGCGATTTGGCATTTTTCCGACAAACGATTCTTCATGTAATGGGCTATATCACCTAAGAATGGATTCTTTTTGCGAAGCTCATCTCCTAAAACATGGTTCTGTAAATGAGGTGCCACGATACCACTTACTAAGGCCTGTACGTGTCTGGTAAGGTCAACGAATAATTTGTCATCCTCTGTAAAATCAATTCCGTATATACGTAGTAAATCTGCAAGAAGTTCATTTACTATTTCATGGCAACGTATATCCGTATTGTTTAATACATAGTTTTTAGAATAGGTTTTGAGACATAGGAATACTAGCTGCTTTTTAATCTGAGAGATATAGCAGTATTCACTTTGGTTCAGCTGTATGCTGTGAGCCTGGGCAAGGCAATCCAAAACCCTTTTAACATCCTCATCAATTTCCCAGTTGGACTGGCATTCTGTAAGCTCATGACCATTATTTACTCTAAAAAGCATTACCGCAATGCTTAGAGTCAGATATATAAATGCATAATCATCTAAATGGGTTTGGGATGCCAAAAATACTGTTCTAATATGATTTTGAATTTCATTTAGCAGGTCTTCTCCAAATTCATCCTGCTTAAGAACAATGCCTTCCTTAGAATCATAATCCCAATTTTTTGCATAAAAACGAGTGAGCAAATCTCTCTTTTTTTGCTCCTCATCTGCTAATCTGACACAGTTTCCTTTACGCTCAATTTTAAGATATGGGTGCTGTTCAAAGATGTTTTTGTTAAGGATTTTGATATCCTTTTCCAAGGTTGTATTGCTGACAAACATCTCGTCTTCTAAATCGCCGATATCATACCAATCGTCATGGCGCAAAAGCTTTAGTAATAAAGCTGTCAGTCGGTCTTCCTTTGTTATGTAGTTCTGTTCCTCTGAGAATACTTCAAGCAGAGTAGCTCTGTCGCCCACCTGAATGGTGTAGCCCTTGCCATGAACGGCAACGACTTGAATGTCGTCACCATTTAAGGCTGAATTTATATGACTTATGTCACTTCTGATAGTACGTTCACTAACGCCAATCTGAGTAGATAGTTCCTTGCCTGTAACTATCCCATGCTTGGCGTTTAAAATCGATAATATTTTCTTCTCTCTAGATGGTATGTTTACCTTGTACATTTAAGCCTCATCCTGCTGTATGAAAAATATTTTAATCTTGTTCAAGAACTCATCCTTAGGCATTGTCTTAAGGAAATAGCCCTGTGGTTTCAACTCAACAACTGACATTACACTTTCCTTGCTATCATTTCCAGTAAGGAAGATAACAGGAATATCCTTTGTCTCCTCGTCTGCTCTGAGCATTTCTAGAACCTGAGGTCCCGAGGTAACAGGCATCTCATAGTCCAACAAAATCAAATCTGCTTTATTTTCAGCCAGCCATTTAATAGCACGCAAACCAGAGGTAACCATAGAAACCTTGTAATCTGCCACCATCCACTCACGGACTAGACTCATGTAGTTTGGATCATCATCAACGATAAGTATTTTCTTTTTTAATTCACCAGATGTAATCTGGCTATTGTATTTGTTTACACAAGAAATATAAGCGTCATAGTCCAAAGGTCTTGGCAATTTCTGATAAATCAGATGGCCAGGGATAACCTCTGCCATACGTTCATTATCAACAGATTCTCCTATGAGAATCATCTTTTTGTCATCATTTTCCAAATTATCAACGAGATAGGTTTTGATATCGTCAGGAAGGCTCTCGTCCTTTTCCATATAGAAAGTGACAAGGGCAACATCATTCCATACCTCATGGATTTTATTTAAATCCATAGTTGTAAAAACAACATCAATGTCTGCATCTGCAAGCTTTTTAAGAAGAACTCTAATGATAAAAGATTCCTTCTCCCCGATAATTAAATTTTTATTCTGTCCCATAAAAACCTCCAAAAAAGGAATCTAAAAATCTCCTTAGTCCTTAATGCCCTACGTTTACTATTATTACCCACTCATTGCTATTTTGATTATATCATTTTTTATCCTATAGAAATAGCCTAGATGTAACCATTAATGAAAGCAGCCTATCAGCATTCCTTCAACCATTCTTCCATTGCATCCCAGTCAAACATCTTCAGCATTTTAGAAAGATCATAAATTCGCTCTGTATCCTTTTCAGGCAATTTGTATTCCAAAAGTCCATCCACTATCATCTGAACTGCATCGAAATCCATCTGTGGAATTACTTCCTTTAGAGCTTCATAAGCATCTGCCAATTCATCCTCGGAAATAGGCTCTTTATCCTCGTCAGCTGCCATAGCTCCCTTAATACCCTTAAGCTTTTCTTTAAATTCAAGGTATCCTTGAAGGAATTCATGATTATGACCATCAATATATTCTATGTCGTTTCGTTTGCCGGCATCCTCTAATAAGGCAGCCTCTTCAGACAGCTTGCTTGCTCCAATTATTCTACAAGAGCTCTTGAGAGCATGGACCTTTATTGTATAAAGCCTAATATCCCCTTCTTCGTAAGCTTCTGAGATAACCTTTGCATTAGCATCAATAGTGTCATAGAACAAATCCAATGCAAATATAAAGCCTTCTATTCCACCAGAATTCTTTACGCCTTCATCAACTGTGATTCCTTCAGTGTCGTTTATCCACAACATGTTTTCAGGAAGCTCTTTTAACTCTTCCTTGGCCTCAGTCTCCTCATTTGTTCTAACCATTGACGCTGGAAGATGTCTAAGGATAGTTTTCTCCAGAACCTTACTGTCAACTGGCTTTGAAAGATAACCATTAAATCCCTTTGATTTATAGAATTCTTCGCCAGCTGTAGAATTTGCAGTCAAAGCATATACTGGTAAATCTGGTGCAAACTCACGAATATGCTCTAAGGTTTCTATTCCATCCATGTTTGGCATCATGTGATCCAAAAGAACAACATCAAAATGATTATCACGAATCTTTTCAATTGCATCAGCACCGTTAGAAGATGTAGTAACAAATACTTGAGTGGCTTTTAGCAATCCCTTAATAATACTAAGGTTCATAGGATTATCATCAACTACTAGGATATCAGCATCTGGAGCGATAAACTGTGGAACATAAGGTCCACTAGCTGCTGCATCATCATGTTCCATGAATACTCCTATTGGCGATGGATCAATAATCTTTTGGTCAACAGTAAGAATAAACTCTGAGCCCTCTCCATAAACACTTTCGCACCATAGCTTTCCACCCATGAGTTCTGCAAATCTTCGAGAGATATCAAGACCAAGGCCAGTTCCCTGAATTCCACTGTTACGCTCTTCGTCCAACCGTTCATAGGCTGTGAAAAGCTTTTCCAAATCCTCTTCTTTTACACCCATACCTGTATCCTTAACGGAATAACGAATATTGCAGACATCGTTATTTCTCGTATCCATTGATACATTCAAAATGAAGCCACCCTTTTCAGTGTATTTCACCGCATTTGTTAAGATATTAAGAACAATCTGCTTTATTTTTCCCATATCGCCATAAAGACGTTTAGGCATAATTTCATCTACAACTACATCAAAGGTCAGCTCTTTTTCAATACTTCGCACACGAATCATTGATACAATTGAGCGAAGCATTTCCTGAACATCATATTCCTGCTCCACAAGATGCATTTTTCCTGATTCAATTTTAGAAATGTCCAAAAGGTCATTGATTAATCCAAGAAGAGATTCAGTGGCATTTCTAATGTCAAAGGAATAGTTCATCATGGCAAGGAAATAATCCTTTGGCACACCAGTGGCATCCTCACGCAGTACCATCTCATTCATACCCATGATGGTATTAATAGGTGTTCTGATTTCGTGAGACATATTTGCAAGGAATCTAGACTTTGAAGAATTAGCTCTCTCAGCATCCTCTTTTGCTTTTGTAATCTCTGCATACTGACGTTCGATGACAGTTGAGCGCATGATTCTCCATACCAAAACACCTGTTAAGAGCGCCACAAGAATAGCAGCGATAATTTTTGTTAACATCAATTCTCCAAGCATTGGCGCTTTTTCAAATTCAAAGGTTGCTTCCTGTAAGACATTCTCCGTGCCATCCTCAAGCACCTGTAAATGAAGAGTATAATTACCATAAGGCAATGAGGTATATTCAAGTGCTGATAAATCGCGCATTTGAGTAGTTACGCCTCCTTCTTTTCTGCCATCCAAATACATTCTTATTGTTGGATTTATTGTTGTGTAATCCATAACAGAAGGATAAATCTGGATACGACCATCTGTAGCTGGCAAATTATATACACCATCCTCATCTGGTTCAATCAGCTTATCATCACAATAAACGCTATGAATACCCATTTTTATCTGGCAGTAATCCTTAAAGTAATTATTGAAATTAACCTTTATTGTTCCATTGCGGCCAGGAATATAAACGAACCCGTCTTCATCCACACCATAATACAAGCAATTTGTAAGTCCATAAGGCAAACCGTTTTCGATATTATCAGTCACAATATCAGTTATGGTATCGTTTAAAAGCTCATCAGCATCTACACCAAATATTCCAAAGGAAGATAAAATCCAAGCCTTATTATTGTCATCAAAATAAATGTCATAATTATGGTTATATGGAAAGGAAGAGATATTTGTAATTTCTCCATTCTTTACAACCTGGATAGTATTGGATGTGATTAGCCATGTAACTTCATGAACATCATCCCTGATGATTTTTGTAACTACATCACTGGATAGGCCATTAAATACTGTTAGATGAGTCACTAGTTTTTCCCTAATAATATAGATTCCATCGCCATCTGTGGCTACCCAAATAGCCCCATCTGGCATTTCCTGAACAGAAAGGACTACCGTAGTATCAAGTCCTTCACCAGCTCCCATTTTTTTGATAACCTGTCCATCCTTAATGATTCCCAGGCCATCACTGGTTCCAACTAATACTCGTCCATCTGATGTAAAGGAAATACATCTTATCTGATTACTTGGCAATCCATCTTCAATGGTGAAGCCCTTTATTGTGCCATCCGCCAAAAGGCATACTACTCCTTTGTCTTGGTTATAGGTGGCCAGCCATAAATTGCCATTATCGTCTTTTTGTATACAACGAATTCTGCAATCTCCCATGTATTCAATTAGTGGATCATCAGTTATAACTCCATCTCTTGTTAGAATCTGTAGGCCCTTATCCGTGCCAATGTATAGCTTTCCACCACAGTCACAGGTAGCATTTGTAACTTCGTTGCTTAGACCAGCTTTTTCACTCAGGTTAATATAATTGTTTGACACAATCTTCATTGCTCCCTGAGTAGATGAAGCGACCCAAATATTTCCCTGATAATCTGATGTTACCATCTCGATTCCACTATCAAAATTTACATCTACAACATTTATTATATTATTCTCATCTATATAGCCAATTTTGCTGGTAGAAGAAACCCACACTCTGTCACAAGCGTAATTAAGCCAATGAACTCCATCTATTGGCGCTATATCAATTTGCTCTAAATCTGGTTTTAAATCTCCAAATTGACCATAGTAAACATATCCTTCATCTGTACCCAAATATACTTTGCCAGGGTTATTAGGATCAGCCAAAATCGTAGAAATATGACCAATTCCTATTTTTTCACTACTACAAATCCTTGTTATCTGGCAATTTTCTACCAAGAAAATCAGTCCGCTTGATGTATGACCGTAAACATCACCTGTGCTATCTGCAGAAAGTCTAAGAATTCTTTCACTTGATAGTCGTTGATTTTCTATAGGATGCATTTTCAATTCTGTATCTACATAGCAAAGGCCAGAAGTGGTTCCAACAATAATATTGCCTTCGGAATCCTCATCAAATGAACGAATAGATAATGTTGGTAAACCATCAACGTAAGTGTACTGGCGCCGCGTATTCCCATCTATCATTACCACTCCACTGTCATTTGTGGCTATCCAGATTCGTCCTAAGCTATCTTCAAACATGCCACGAGCACTGGTTAGACCATTATCGTTGCTTAACTGTTCAAAGTTAATTCCATCATATCGAATGACACCACTGTATCCACCTATCCAAATATGTCCGTCTGTGCTACCTAATACGCTCATAACATCAGAGGTAGGTAGTTCATTTGAAGCATCATAATTTTCAGTGGAATATCCTACTCCTGAGATTTGCCCAGATATAGCATAGCCGCCACCATATGAATCGTATGTTTGTGTTTCATCAGCATTTGCATATGTAATAAGGCTCATCTGGCCTATCAAACACAGCAAAGCTATCAATTTTATTCTCTTCTTAAGAACTGCAGTAAGAATACCCGGGTAAGTACCACCTACACAGTGATCCCATTTTAAGCTTTTCCCTCTCAATACAAACCTCCCGCCATATTCCTCCCATTCTGGGTATTATAACATCACATAATGAAAAAAAAATGAACAGACAAAAGGCTTATTTCCTTCTGTCTGTCCATATGAAATGAGAAAAACGATGATTGCTTATTTAGTTTTCTTCGTCAAGCTCAAAGAAAAGAGTAGTGTATCTACCCATGTCAAAGAACACTGGCTTTACAGGAAGAGGAAGCTTTGGCTCAATCTCTCTACCCTTTTTCTTTGAGATACCCAGTATTATTGCATTGATAGATGGTCCTTCTTCTAACTGAACCTCACCGCAAACGTATTTAACACCCTTGTCTTCAAGCTCAAGACGAGCATTTAAAATACCTGTAAATACGAAGCTTTTAAGTGTACCTTTTCCGCTAAGCTCTACCCACTCTGTCTCGTGGTATCCACATTCATTACATGCAAGGTGTGGTGGAAACTCAATAGCACCACATTCCTTACATTTTCTGCCGTAAACTTTTCCTTCTGCAAGACCATTCCAGAATTTTTCAACAATGTGCTCAGGATTCCAGAAGTCTTCAGTTTTGATTGTATTTAAATTATCCATTTTTACTCCTCCTTAAAATCCTGCTCTAAGAATAGTAGCACGGACATTCTGCGCGCCACCAAATCCACGTAAGAATACGTGCTTTGGAAGCTTTTTAACCTGGCGGAGTCCAGCCTCACCACGCATCTGTGTAACTGCTTCAAATATATCTGCAAGGCCTGATGCACCAAAGGCATGACCATAAGATGTACGACCACCGTTTGTATTAATTGGCTTGTCTCCATCAAATGCTGTACGTCCATCAAGAACATATTTCCAGCCTTCACCCTTTGGAAGGTACCCAATTTCCTCTGCTGCAAGGAATGCAGAAGAGCCGATAAAGTCATTTACCATTACAAGGTCCATATCATCAGCTGTAAGACCTGTTGCTTCAAATACCTGACGAGCAGCCTCGGCTGTAGCCTTTTTCTCAAGGTGTGGAACGATAGCATCAAGTACTGATGCACCAGTTGCAAGCACCTCTACTGGCTTGTCTGTAAACTCATGTGCAATCTCAGTTGGAACAACGATACATGCTGCTGCACCATCAGCTACGCAAGAATCTGAGCTGGTTCTTAGGTACTGTGTCATTTTTGGATTGTGTGGGCTCTTCATGAATTCCCAAACATCATCATATCCAGCCTCTTTTGCCATATCGTCAAATGTTGTACGACGGATAGCACGTGGACAAAGAGCACCTGCACGTCTCATATGATAAGACTGGTGATTTAAAACATCATCAATCTGATCTGGTGTAAGGTTATTTTCATGAGCATATAAGTTGATCCAGTCGTCGTGGTTCATTCCTGGTCCACCGCCTAAGTAGCGACCATAGGCTCTATCGAAAATAGAATCCAAATCTGGGAAAAGAACTTCTGTTGAAAGCTCAACTCTCATGTGATCTGGTGTATTGCCATCAGGCATACCTGTACCCATATCACAGGCACCAGTAAGTACAATATCATAAGCTCCTGATGCTACTGCAAAAACAGCCTCTTCAAGAGCAATATATCCTGTACAGCAGCCCTCTGAATGAGAGATAGAACCCTTTCCTCTCATACCAAACCAATCAGCAACCTGAAGGTTTGGAGTGATAGCGTGAAACATTACATGTGGATTTGCTGAACCATGGAAGAAATACTGAACATCTCTTGGCTCAATGTGAGCATCCTTCATAGCATCAAGTGCTGCATGACCAAAAAGCTCACCATTTGTAATACCATGATATGTCTTATTTGTAATAGTATTCATAAATGGTGTTGCACCGATACCTACAATGGAAACACTTCTTAAGTTTTTTCCTAATTTAACATTATGTACCATTTTATTTTCCCCTTATATTTTTACTCTGCTTCTTCTAATACGAAATCAGCAAGCTTTCCGATTGTCTCAAAGTTTCCAAAACGAGCAACTGGAATCATAACGTCATACTCATTTTCGATTGAAGCTGACATAGCTACACGCTGAACTGAAGATGTTCCAAGCTCATTAAGATTTGTATCCTCTGAAAGTGTGCTAGCATCTACCTTAAATGCAAGTGCTGCAAACTCGATTAAATTTGCTACTAACTCTTCTCTTGTCATAATAAAATCCTCCTTAGAAATGACCTTTACTTACTATCTAAATGATAATGCCCTGGAGGTCCTGTTTCTAATACCGATACTGGATTCGTTATAACAAAAATGGTATAATAAGAGCAGGCAGGAAGGACCCGCTTGCGAGAGTTGCCTGTCTGCCACGACTCAGCCCATTGCCACCGGCAATATACAATGGCTGAGTCTTCCCGTACACAGGAGGGGCCATGACACTACAAGACATCACCTGCTTTTTAAATCTAGCAGAAACCTTAAATTACACAAAAACAGCCGAAGAGCTCTTCATTTCCCAGCCTGCCGTCACAAGACACATTAATTCTTTAGAGGACGACCTTGGTATAAAGCTTTTCGACCGTTCGGTTAAACGCAATATTACTCTTACCGAAGCAGGTAAGATTTATTTTAATGGACTAAAAAAGTGTAGAAATATTTATAACGATACAATTGCAGCTATTAATCTAAAGGCTACAGAAAGTCCTCTAATTATCAACTTCTTGAGAGGCATCAGAACTCCAGATGTGATAGTTGAAGCAACTGGCAACTACATGCTCAAGCATCCAAATTTTCATCATTTTCCTAATTTCATTGAGGCCTCTGAGTTTGAGAAATCAATTGAAAATGGTGAAATAGTCATTTGTCAGGAAGAGTTTGCAGATGCGTTAAAAAGCTATAAGCATTTGCAGCTCACTAAGCAGGCTATACCTCATTATTTAGTTGCAAACAAAAAACATCCTGGATTTGCCACAGAGCAGACAGATATGCAAAAAATTAAGGACACTACGCTATTCCTTCCAAAGAATTTGCCTAATGTCCTTAAAGATAAATATATTTCAATTTTAAAAGAATTGCTTGGAACTACCCCAGTAGAAATAATGTACCTAGACAGCATGGATTCGGTAGAATTGTTCCTTCGTTCTGGTCGCTGCTTCACCATCGCCAGCGAATGGAATTCTCTTTTAGATTCCAATCACAATGCATCTTGTAAGCTAGATTTTGCTTCACATTATGTAGCTATTTGGGACAACACCAAATGCCTAAATCCTCTAGCTGAGGATTATTTGTACTTTATAAAGCAGGCGCTGCAGTAGGCATTATGCCTTTGCTGCTGCCTCGAGTAGTGCTATAGCCGCATCAACACCTACATTACCTGAATTGATAATCAAATCAAAGTACTCTGGAGAACCCCATTTCTGACCAGAGTGTGTGGTGAAGAATTTCTCACGTTTCTTATCGAACTTATTCATAACTTCTTCAGCCTTGTCTGGCTCATTCTTTTCAACGGAAATAGAACGATCCATTCTATAATCTGTATCAGCTGTGATAAATACCTTGAGAACCTTTTTGTCCTTTAATATCTCACTTGCACAGCGTCCAACAAATACACAACCTGGTTGTTCAGCAGCCTCTTTAATAATGCTAACCTCTGTGTTGTAAATCTGTTCTTCCAATGAAAGATGCTCGCCAGGTGCCTTAAAAATTGCTTTTACTGGGGTCTGCTCATCCATTCCTGACACTTGGTCATAAGGCAAACCCATTCTCTTACAAGTTTCAACAACAACTCCTCTGTCGTACAAACGATATCCTAATCGCTTAGCCAGCTCAGCAGCAATCGAATGTCCACCACTGCCATATTTACGTTCTATAGCAATATAGTCATACATATAAAAGAGCCCCCTCTCTCCAGTTTATAAACTTATTTTATCAAACAGAATGCCTGATGGCTACTTAAAATTTTCTCACAATTCCTTCACATTTTTGGCCTTCTCAGATAATTCCCGCATTAAATGTTTTAATGTAAAAACGTCACAATTATGTACTTAATGAGATACATTGATATTTTTTTGTCAGACTTATGGTATAGTATACAACAGCTAGTGTGTTAGGCGCTACTAACTGTCCATAAGTTGTGTTTAACAAGACCCCAGCTAGCCAATTGTTGTAACTTTGTTTATTTGTAGTTTTTTAGAACTAGAAATAGACAACCACTTATTTTTTATAATGTTAGAAAGGGATTTATAATGGCAAATCACAATTTCGAGCAATGGGATGGATTTGAAGGCCGTGTTTGGAGAGACAATATTGATGTCCGCGACTTCATCCAAAAAAACTACACACCATATGATGGTGATGAATCTTTCTTAGCAGGTCCAACAGACGCTACTAATACTCTTTGGGGCAAGCTTCAGGAGCTTCAGGCAGCTGAGCGTGCAAAGGGTGGCGTACTTGATATGGATACTGACATCGTTTCTTCACTTACTTCACATGGTGCAGGTTACATTTCAGAGGAAACAAAGGACTTAGAGCAGATTGTTGGTCTTCAGACAGACAAGCCTCTTAAAAGAGCCTTTATGCCATTCGGCGGTATCACAATGGCTGAGCAGTCATGCAGAATGTATGGTTATGAGCCTAGTGAAAAGCTTCATGAAATCTTTACTAAATATCACAAAACACACAATCAGGGTGTATTCGACATCTACACACCAGAGATGAAGAAAGCCCGTCACAATAAAATTCTTACAGGTCTTCCTGATACATACGGACGTGGACGTATCGTCGGCGACTACCGTCGTGTAGCTCTTTACGGTATCGATTATCTTATCGAGAAAAAGCAAGCAGATTTTGTAGCTACAGAGCGTCAGGGTATGAGACGTTATGACTTCCAGCTTCGTGAGGAAATTACAGATCAGATTAATGCACTTAAGGGCATGAAGGAAATGGCTGCTATTTACGGCATCGATATTTCTAAGCCAGCTGGTACAGCTAAGGAAGCTGTTCAGTGGTTATACTTCGGTTATCTTGCAGCTATCAAAACTCAGAACGGTGCTGCTATGTCAGTAGGACGCGTTTCTACATTCCTTGATATCTACTTCTCTCGTGACCTTGCAAAGGGCATCATCACAGAGCAGGAAGCACAGGAGCTTATCGACCACTTCACAATGAAGTGCCGTATGGTTAAATTTGCTCGTATCGAGTCTTACAACCAGTTATTCTCAGGTGACCCAGTTTGGGCTACTCTTGAGGTTGGTGGTATTGGTCTTGACGGACGTCACCAGGTTACAAAGACTTGCTACAGATTCCTTCACACACTTGAGAACATGGGACCTTCACCAGAGCCAAACCTTACAGTTATGTACTCTAGCCGCTTGCCTTTAAACTTCAAGAAGTACGCTGCTAAGATTTCTGTTACTACATCTTCAATCCAGTACGAGAATGATGATGTAATGCGTGTAACATGGGGCGATGATTACTCAATCTGCTGCTGTGTATCTGCTACAGAAACAGGTAAGGAGCTTCAGTTCTTCGGTGCACGTGCAAACCTTGCTAAGTGCTTACTTTACGCTATCAACGGTGGTGTTGATGAAAAATCTGGTGACCAGGTTGGACCAGAGTACAAGCCTATCACTTCTGAGTACCTTGACTATGATGAGGTTATGAAGAAGTTCGACCAGATGATGGATTGGCTTGCACACCTTTATGTTGGAACACTTAACATGATTCACTACATGCACGACAAGTACTACTATGAGGCTTGCCAGATGGCCCTCATCGATACACACGTACGTCGTTCATTCGCTACAGGTATTGCAGGATTCTCACACTGTGTAGATTCACTTTCTGCAATCAAGTACGCAAAGGTAAAAGCTATCCGTGACGAGAACGGAATCGCAAAGGATTTCGAAATCGAAGGTGACTTCCCACGTTACGGTAACGATGATGACAGAGCTGACGAAATCGCTATTTGGCTTCTTCGCACATTCATGGGCAAGCTTCGTCACATCCACACATACAGAGATTCAGAGCCTACTACATCAATCCTTACAATTACATCAAACGTAGTTTATGGTAAGGCTACAGGTGCTCTTCCAGACGGACGTCCAGCTGGCGAGCCATTATCCCCAGGTGCTAACCCAGCATACGGTGCAGAGGTTAACGGACTTATCGCTTCCCTCAACTCTGTTGCTAAGCTTCCATACGAAGAGGCACTTGATGGTATTTCAAATACACAGACAATCAACCCAGGTGCTCTTGGCCACACAGACGAGGAGCGCACAAACAACCTTGTAAACGTACTTGACGGATACTTCGATCAAGGTGCACATCACCTCAACGTCAACGTATTCGGCAAGGAGAAGCTCATCGATGCCATGGAGCATCCAGAGAAGCCAGAGTACGCAAACTTCACTATCCGCGTATCAGGCTACGCAGTAAAATTCATCGACTTAACTAAGGAGCAGCAGCTCGATGTAATTTCTCGTACTTGCCACGAGGCGCTTTAAACCGCTAGCGCATTGGCTAGCCTAGCGTATTGGCTAGCCTAGCGTATTGGCTAGCCTACGCCTTGCGCATAATATATGTCAGCACTATAGACACGCTTGCGCTCTTATTCGCTCGTTGCGTTACATAAGGTGCTGCTATAGCACCACCTAAGTAACGACGGCTCATCAAGGTCTTATAGTTGCTAACATATATTATTGCTCAAGGCTTATTTTTAGAAAAACTAAGCGATATAAATATACTATAATTCATTAAGCTGACCATAAAGCGCCATCCCTACTTAGAGGGCATCTGCGATGGCCTCTTATGTAGGGCAATGAGCGCTGCAAGAGCGAAAGCGTGTCAGCGAATGAACTATAGTATGTTTATAGCGCGAGGAATTATATACGAGGTACGTTATGAGTGAAATAATAGGATATGTCAATAAATTGGAGAGCTTTGGGGCGGTGGATGGTCCTGGAGTGCGATATATAGTTTTTCTGAATGGCTGTAGTATGCGCTGTGCGTTCTGCCATAATCCGGAGACTTGGGCGGAGAAGCAAGGCCAGGAGTTTACAGCTGATGAGCTTTTAAAAAAAGCGCTTCGTTTTAAGCCTTATTGGAAGAATGGCGGCGGTATTACTGTCAGTGGTGGCGAGCCACTTCTTCAGATTGATTTCTTACTGGATTTGTTTAGAAAGGCAAAGGCCAAAGGAATAAATACCTGTATTGACACATCTGGAGCTCCTTTCACTCATGAAGAGCCTTTTTACAGTAAATGGAAGGAGCTAATGAGCCTTACCGATACTGTACTTTTGGATATTAAAAATATTGATCCTGTAGCCCACAAGGAGCTTACAGGCGTGAGCAATGAAAATATTCTTGAGATGGCTAGAGAAATGTCCGACATGGGTGTCACTATTTGGATTCGTCACGTGCTAGTTCCAGGTGGCAGCGATAATGACGACTATCTACGCCGTACTAGAGAATTTATCGATACTCTCAAGACTGTTGAAAAGGTAGAAGTACTTCCTTACCACACTCTTGGTGTTCCAAAATATCAGGAACTTGGCATTCCATATCGTCTCGAAGGTGTGGAATCGCCAACACCCGAGCGTATCGAAAATGCCAAAAAAATCCTAGGAGCCAATTAGCTCCTAGGATTTTTTTATTCTTTAGCTTTCTCGTCCCAAACATTAACTTCTATTCCCACTACATCAGATGTAAATGGTGTATTGTCTTCTTTCTCATAATGTAACTGGGCCTTTTTAACATATTTGAATCCTATGTATAAAAGCGGAATGTTGCAATAAGCAATTAGGATATTTGCGAAATCTGATAAATCCCAGAGTGCTCCCAAATCCATTCCAACAATTGATGTAAGCATTCCAAAGCAAATTACTATGATATCTAATACGC
Organism: Pseudobutyrivibrio sp.; assembly: GCF_015057185.1. Lineage (GTDB taxonomy): Bacteria > Bacillota > Clostridia > Lachnospirales > Lachnospiraceae > Pseudobutyrivibrio. Next base: position 75,235 of record NZ_SVEV01000017.1, read on the forward strand.
GGATAACATTGATGAATGCCTTGCTTCTGCTGATTCTGTTGGCACAGATTTCTGAGAATGACATAAATCCAAGTAAGCATGTAAATGCAAACAAACCAAAGCAAAGTGAAATCAACAAAGTAACTACAGCGTTGAAGGCTGTGCCAGGTGTAAGCTCTGCTGCTGATGCAAGATATTTTGGAAGCTTTCCAAGCTCGAACCAAGCAGCTGCTGCATCTGTAAGCCATACACGACCCATGATTACAACAAAGCCTGTTAATGTACATATAACAATTGTATCAAGAAAAACTCCAATCGCCTGTACGCATCCCTGATCACATGGATGATTTGCATCAGATGCTGCTGCAGGCATTGTGATAGTACCTTGACCTGCTTCATTTGACATAAGTCCACGCTTAACTCCCTGCATAAGGGCGATTCCAAATGCTCCACCAAATACTGCCTCTGGCTTGAATGCCTCTGTGAATACAGCATAGAAGAACCATGGAATTCTATTAAAATTAATTACAATGAGAATCAAAACAGTAAGCACATATACGATTGCCATAATTGGCACAAGCACATCTGTTACCTTTGAAATCTTTTTAGTTCCACCAAATGAAACTGATACAGTTGCAATAATTACAACTACGAAACCAATCCAATAAATAGCATGTGTTGTTGGAAGCTCTGTACCGCTGATAATGCTTGCAATTTGTCCCATTGCAGACACTGTGTTAAATCCCTGCGCTGGGAAGCAAAGCAATGCATAAATGATGTACATAAGAGAAAGCACAACCCCTACAATAGCAGAATTCTTAAGAAGTCGACGTCCATAGAATGCCATGCCACCTACATACTCATCATCTTTTCTCTCCTTGAAAATCTGTGATAATGTAGACTCTACAAAGGCTGTAGACATACCAAAGAAGGCTGAAATCCACATCCAAAGTAATGCTCCTGGTCCACCTACAGATACAGCGCCTGTAACACCTAGAATATTTCCTGGTCCTACACGCATTGCAGTTGAAAGGAAGAATGAGGCAAGTGGCGATATACCTGTTTTTGCCTTGCTAGTCTTCAATACCTCAATTCCTCTTTTAAATTTCCTAACTTGGATAAATCTTAATCGGATAGAGAAATAAATACCTGAGCCAATTAAAAGAATAATTGCCAGTGAAAAATTTCCGAGAATAGGTATGTTTGCATACCAGTCAAAATTTGTTGGAAAATCCCAGAATAAATCTGATACTACCTGTATTTTGCCACAGACAGCAGTGATAACATTTAATATTGTTTCCATTGTTTTTCCTCCCTATATTTACATAATATCTTTTTTCACTGCCACCAACAACAACCAAAATAAAGCAAAAAAGGATTTGAAATCTCAAAATTTCAAATCCTTTTAACAACTATCTTTTAATTTTAAAAAAATGCTTTTGTTTTTATTAATTAAAAACTTTTTCCTCTAATTCATTGAACTCATCTTCGGTGATTGTCTGGTCATCCTTGAAGTATGAATATTCTCCATCTTCTTCCCAATCTTCCCAACCGAATGTAAATGAATCTACTACTTCTAAATCACCATTGAACTTTGTAAGCTCATATGTGCATCTACCACTATGAGTTGTATCACTGTGAACAATCCAATATGCATCATCAAAGTATGTGTATGAACAATATGCTGCTGTTCCCTCACCCTGAGCGAAACAGATTACTTTTCCATCCTTGCAGTCAAAGCACATGCTGCCATAGTAGACATTGTCTAAAATGTACTCAACTTCACCATCATTATCCAAATCTACAGGGTCCTCAATAGTTACCTCCATAGTTGGATCTGCATCCTCGTTTTCCTGTCCTGGGAAAATGAAATCCTTAGCACTCATAGTCCATGTAGCATCATCATAGTAGGATCTAGCCTCAGCATCGATTTTACCATCGCAAAACTGCTGGAATAAATCAGCACCTTCGTCGCTCTCAGAAGTTTCTTCTACTTCCTCTGTCTCCTCTGCTGCTTCTGTAGTTACTTCCTCATCTTTATCAGAGTGTTCATCAACAATCTCAGAAAATGATTTAGCATTTTCCTTTGCCTCATCATCAAGACCATCATCTGAACCACAAGCTGTCAATAAACATAGCATGAGCCCTAAATAGATTAGCTTTTTCATAACAATTCATATCTCCTTTAATAAATAGTACGAGACCAATTATACGCCAATCTATATATATGTACAAATATATAATTCTTGTGGTCGATTGTTATTTCTGAAATCAAATATCATAAAAAGAACTCATGTGCGAAGCACTTCCATTCAAGGTAACACCGGCAGGTGTTGTTTCCTTTTTTATCACAAGACAGCCAAGATATAGCCTTTAATATACAGTTTGCGATAATGTTTTAGGTAAATGGATACGATTTTATCGCAAATCCACGATGTTATGCGTTCTCCTAGTAGCTTTGCGATAAAAAATCTACTTTTTGCGACTTATTTTATCGCAACCTACAATACAAATCGCATACTTTCGTTAGTTTGTGATAAAATATTGCTTTTTTGCAAGAATTCTTATCGCAATATTTCTCACGATCTGCATATCTTAGTTAGCCTGTGATAATCCTTCAGCTCCCCACTCTACTTAAATTTTAAATATTCTATCTAGTCCCATACATTTTCAAAGAAATTAATATTCACCGTAGTCAACTTATTATCATCAAGAATTATCCACAAATCATAGTATGTTGCTTTCTTAATTCTATATGCTCCTGTTGTCTTAGTAACTTCTGTATCTGAATGTTGCTCACTATCATTAAATAAAGCTCTGACAATGTCCGCATCCTCAGGGTCATCTATTCCAGCGTCATCTAGCCTTATAGTAACTAATTCTGTAGTTCCATCACTTTGTGATACATAATCATATGCTTCATTATCGTAATAGTATGTCTTAACAGGGAACTGTGTGTTATCAGACCTTGTGTAAGTCCATTCTTCAATACTAGTTGGTTCACCTTTTTTAGAAACTAATTCTTCCTCTGATAAACCTTGGTATTCCATTGGATCAAAATATACTTCAACTGCAGCCAAAGCTTCATCATGTGCTTTCTTTTCAGCTGCCTTCTTTGACACACTGCTTATAGTACAACCACCTATAGAAACCACTAAAATAATCATTATAATACCAACAATTCTAGAGATTCTCTTTTGGCTTTTTCTGCCCTCTTCTGTATTAAGATAGTCCATTTGTTTTTGCATTCTTTCTTTTTCTCTCTCAACTTCTAGCTGTCTTTTTGCTTCTTTTCTGACTTTTCTACTACTCATTTTGCTCCTCCATATTATTTTTCTCCCGTTATGCTGATTATATTATATTGTGAATATCTCCACAATACATATTTCAATCATGCTTTAGTAGGATTTAATTACAAAATAAAATCTTAGGAGATACTGTCATAATTAGCTACGCGCCACTTTGGGCAACAATGGACGAAAAGAATATTTCTCAATACCAGCTCCTAAAGCAAGGTATTGATAATAAGACTTTGCATAATCTTAAGCATGATAAAAATATTACTCTAGTAACCATGGAAAAATTATGCAAAATCCTTTCTTGCACCCCAAATGATATAGTTTCCTTTATTGAATAAATCAAAACCACCGGCTTAGCCGGTGGTTTGTTCTAGCCCTATAAGGGCTTGTTACCGGCACTGGAGTCTAAAGAC
>NZ_SVEV01000001.1 GCF_015057185.1 Pseudobutyrivibrio sp.
AAAAAGAATCTAAAGCAGATGCAGATTCTTGCAAGCAGCAGATTAAGAGGCTAAAGATAATCAATACGATTTTGATTATTATATCTGCAACATTACTTCTTTGTGTTTTAGGAATGTTTTATATCAGTTCAACGATTAATAGCCCTAATATTATGAACTACAAAGAGACTATTACTGACGAGTATTCTCAATGGAAGCAAGAGCTTGAGGAAAAAGAAGCTGAGCTTAAGGAGAGGGAACGAGCTCTTGAAGAAAGAGAGTCAGGTCAGTGATATAAATTGCAACTAATAACATATTCAAGGATGGGGTTGGTGTTATGTCGAAAAACAAAATTCTTGTGGCTGATGATGAGAGCCGAATGAGAAAGCTCATCAAAGACTATTTAGTAAGAGAGGACTACGAGGTCGTAGAAGCTGAAAATGGAGAACAGGCACTAGATATATTCTATATGGACAGTGACATTTCGCTTATTATATTGGATGTAATGATGCCAAAGGTTGATGGTTTCGCTGTTTTAAAAGAAATTCGAGAAACATCATCAATTCCTGTATTGATGCTTACTGCTAAGGGCGAAGAGAATGATGTCCTTAATGGCTTTGAGCTTGGAGCGGATGAATATATCAATAAACCATTTTCGCCAAAGATTTTAATGGCTCGTGTTAATGCAGTTCTTAGACGTAGCGTTGATGAGTCATTAGGAAAGAAGGTTGTAGAGGCTGGTGGCATTCAATTAGATGTTGATGCCCATGTAGCTACTAATGATGGAGCACCTGTAGAGCTTTCTGTTAAAGAGTTTGAATTACTGTACTATTTCATTAATAACGAAGGAATTGCTCTTTCTCGAGAGAAAATCCTTAATCATGTATGGGATTATGATTATTTTGGAGATGCGAGAACAATCGATACTCATGTAAAGAAACTTCGTAGCAAGCTTGATGACAAGGGCAACTATATCAAGACTATCTGGGGCATGGGGTATAAGTTTGAAGTCGATGCGAAAGTCTAATATAATAAATCGCCAAATTGTAGGATTGATAGCAGTGATAATTATTACTGCGGTAGTAGTTATCAGCCTGCTAACTTCCTGCTTTTTAGGCGATTATTATTTATATCAAAGAAGAAAAGATATGAGCACGGTTTTTAACCAGCTCTACGAAAAATGTAATAATGGCGCTCTTTATGGAGAGGAAAATGAAAAGGAGTGCGAGTCTCTATTTGACAGATATTCTGTGTCCGTTGTAATTGTAGGATCTAACGGAGAATGTCTTGTAACATCTGATAATGATTCAAATCTGCTTATTGAACAGCTTAATTATTCTATGCTTTCAAAAGACGATTCTGCCAAATTAATAAAACAAACTGATCAGTATGAAATACTAAGTACTAGGTTTCCGCATTTAGAATCAAAATTTTTGATTCTTATTGGTGTGCTTCCTGATGACAATATTGTTTTCATGAGAGTGCCTTATTCAACTATTGTCAAGCTTACAAGATTAACAAATAAGTTTTTCTTTGCTTTGGCATTGTTAGCTGTAGTAGTTTCTATTCTAATAAGCCGTTATGTTGTTTCTAGGTTTACAAAACCGCTGTTTGGAATAATTGATTTGACAAAGAGAATCTCTAACTTTGATTTTGAAGCTAAATATTATCCGCAAAAGATATATAACGAAGTGGATGATTTGGGAGAGCATATCAATGAAATGTCTACCACATTAAAAAGAGCTATTGAGCAGTTGAAAACTGCCAACGATAGCTTAAAGCATGACCTTGAAGTTCGCGAAGAGACAGAGAACATGCGTAAGGAATTTGTATCAAACGTTTCTCATGAGCTAAAGACGCCTATAGCGTTGATTCAAGGATACGCCGAAGGTCTACAAGAAGGCATTATGGATGACGAGAATAGTAGGCAGATTTATTTGGACATCATTATTGATGAGGCTAACAAAATGAATCGACTAGTTAGAGAAATGCTTATTCTTAACCAGCTTGAGGCTGGACAGATGAGCATGGACTTAGTTGATTTCAATGTTACTGACATGATTGATAGTGTAATTGATTCAAATAAAATCAATTTCGAAGCTCAGAATATTTCTTATTCATTTATTAATAAGGAAGAGTGTATTGTTCATGCAGATGAATTCCTGGTTGAGCAGGTAATTACTAATTTCGTAAGCAACGCTATTCATTATGTTTTAAATGAGAATGTTATTACAGTTCGATATGATTTTGTAAAAAAAGGAAAAGTTCGAATTAGTGTATTCAATTCAGGTAACAATATAGGCAAAAAGGATTTGAAGCATATTTGGGAAAAATTCTATAAAGCTGATAAAGCCAGAAGCCGTGAGTATGGCGGAAGCGGTATAGGTCTTTCTGTCGTTAAGGCTATTATGGATTTGTTACATGAAAAATTTGGTGTAGAAAATCTTGAAAATGGTGTTGAATTTTGGTTCGAATTATCTTTAGCAAAAGACACAAAATTCAAACAAAATTCATAGAATTTTCTGATTTTTCACGTTGAACAATACACATATTAATGCTAATATACCATTAATGATTAGTTTATATCTCAGGAGTTGGCATGAAAATTAAAAGAAATTTGCTTTTGATTTGTGTGTTTTGTATTTCGATTATGGTGACCGGTTGTGGAGATCCGTTATTCGTTATGACAGCCGAAGAAGAATCCATAATTACTTTGTATGCCTCAAAAACTGTTTCGAAATTTAATAAAAACCAGAGTACAGGTATTTGTAATGCTAGAGTTAAAACTGGAGAATTAGACGAAGATTACGAAGCAGACGAGGAAACGGAAGAAGAAGTTCCAGAAAATCCTGAAGAAGAAACTCCATTAGATGAAGAAAATCCAGATATGGAGACTGGCACTATAGATGAAGAAATCCCTGATTCTGAGACAGAAGTAGATTCAGAAGAAAGTGGGTATTCATTTACAAATGCAATGGGCATTGATGGTGTAGAGTTTTCTTTTTCTTCATTTGATGTTTCAGATGTTTTCCAAACAAGTGCTTATGCAACAAACAAAGTTAATGGAAAGAAATATGTAGTTTTACATATTGATGCAGTTAACAATTCTGGTTCATCGGTTGATTTTTCAACTATTTCAGATAGAACCTACAGCCTTTCTATTGGTGAGGAAAAGGCAGAGGTTGTTTATGTTCCAGTTTCAAATAATTTAGATACTTATGATGGCGTCATGAAGTCAGGGGCAGAAAAATCATTTGTTCTTGTATTTTTATTTAGTGAGTCATCATTAGAAAATATGTCATCCCTTGAACTTTTTGTTACAAGTGATGGAACAACAAGAGGGACAACAATATAAATCATTTTGATTTATAAATTGAGAGGAGATTTGCATGGATACTAATATTTTATTGGAATCGGGCACTAATGAACTTGAAGTCCTCGAGTTCAAAGTTGGCAAGAATTTCTATGGAATTAACGTTGCCAAGATTAGGGAGATTTTGTTGTACCAACAGGTGACTCCATTGCCTAATGCTCACCCTTGTATTGAAGGAATCTTCATGCCTAGAGATATTATGATTTCTGTTATTTCTCTTCGCAAATGCTTAAATATTACAGATGAACCTGAAAATGATGGCTTATTTATCATTACAAACTTTAATAGTTTGAATACAGCCTTTCATGTGGATGAGGTTCTTGGTATCCATCGTGTTTCCTGGGAAGATATTATTAAACCAGATGCAACAATCAGTTCAGATGAATCCGGCGTTTCTACTGGTGTAATTAAATTAGAGGATCGCTTGGTTGTTATTCTTGACTTCGAAAAAATCGTTACAGATATTAACCCTGAGACTGGTCTTAAGGTTTCAGAAATGGATGATTATGAGTCTCGTGATAGAAGTAAATCACCTATTTTACTTTGCGAGGATTCGCCACTTCTTTCAAAACTTATTGTGGAGTGCTTGAAGAAGGCTGGTTATACAAATCTTATTGTAAATATGAATGGTCAAGAGGGCTGGGACAAGCTTGTTGAGCTCCATAAGAAGGGCACTGTTCTTCAAGATGTTCACCTTATCATTACTGATATTGAGATGCCTCTAATGGATGGTCATAGACTTTGTAAGTTAGTAAAAGAGAATGAGACAATGAAGAACATTCCGCTCATCATTTTCTCTTCACTTATTAATGATGAAATTAGAAGAAAGGGCGAGAGCTTAGGTGCTGATGCTCAGCTTACAAAGCCAGAAATTGGTAAATTGATTTCCGTTGTTGATGAACTTGTAGCTAAATACGAGGCCGCTCGTGCCGGTAATTAGTAAATTTTAAACTTTAGGGGTATGCTAAGCATGCCCCTTTATTTGAATTAAGAGATATAGGGGGAAGCAGGGAATGTCTAGTTCTGAGGACTATCTTGATGGACTACTTAATTCAATAAATAAAGCTAAGACAGATGCTACTCAAGTAGAGGAAAAGGTTGAGACTGCCCAACAGAAAATCATTGATACTAGAAAAGCAATTTCTCCTGATGATGATTTTTTTGCTGCTACTGGAATAGACTCAAAATCTGTTAATAGAAAAAGCTCGCATCCTTACCTCAGGAAGGTACTTTCTGAGGAGGATTTTTTGCGTCGTTTTGAAGAAGAATTGGATATGGACGACCCAGATGTTTTTATTAGCGAGTTTGAACAAGAGATTGATGAAGAAGAGCGCATTTTTCAGGAAACTGGTGAGGTGCCACAGTCGGAAAACGTGGTAGATGCGCTTTTGGATAATATAGAAAATGCAGTGGTTGACGCTACTCAAAAGCTAGATGAGGCTCCTAAAGCAGAACCAAAGGCTACAGCAGAACTTAAACCAGAGCCGATAGCTGAGCCAGAGGCTGATGTATTGCCAGAGGCTACTGAAGAAACTACAGAAGAACCAGAAACGGCCTCAGAAGGCGGTGAAATGGATTTATCCTCAGATGAGCCATTGTCGCTGCCTGAGGACGATGATATTGATTTATCAGAATTTTTACAAGAAGATGATGAAGGTGAAAAAACTGAGCCTCAAGAGGAGACTGCTGATGATGACTTTGGATTCTCTCTTGATGATGCAACAAGTGAAATAGAAGAAGAACCCCTTGATGATTCATTAAAGGAATTTATGCCGGATGAAATGGATGCATTAGACGAAGTTGAATTCGGTGATGGGGAAGAGCCAAATCTTTCAGGTGAGGATGATTTAGACTTAGAAAACATTCTCGATGGAGAAGACGAGGATTTACTTGATATACAATCTCTATTAAATGGAGATGAAGAAGGGGCTTCTGAAGGTGCTGATATAGACGAATCTGCAGAAGCAAATACAGAGGATGATTCCTCTGATGATGGCGGCAAAAAGGGCAAAAAGAAAAAGGAAAAGAAGAAAAAAGAAAAGGGTGAAAAGAAGCCAAATCCTTTTGTACAGAAATTATTGCTCCTTATTTTTGGACCTCCAGATGAGGATGAGCTTGCGGAAATGGAGGCTAAAAAGAATCCTCCTGTTACTTATGATGAAGAAGGAAATCCTATAACACCTGAGGATCCTAAAGAGAAAAAGAAGCGAGAAAAAGAGGAAAAGAAGGCCGCTAAAGAAGCAGCTAAGAAAGAAAAGGAAGCAGCTAAGAAAGAGAAAGAGGCAGCAAAGAAAGAGAAGCCTAAAAAGCAGCCTAAGCCTAAAAAGCCTAAAAAAGTTAAGGAACCTGATAATTCTCCTAAAATTCCTATTTCCATTATCCTCACATTTTTGGTATTATCTATATCAATAATTGCTGTTGTTATGGTTGGAATGACTTTTACAGGTCTAAAGCGTGCCATGTCTCAGGCTCAAGAACTCTATGCAGAGGGCGATTACATTGCAGCATATGAGAAGCTTAATGGATATCCTCTTGAGGATGAGGAAGTTACTTTAATGAGAAATCAGGCTAGAACTCTTGCTGATTTGCAACAATGTCAGACTGAGTACGAAACCTTTATTCTCTATAAGCAATACAATTACGCATTAGATTCATTGATAAAAGGTATAGGACGTTACGAAAAATTCAAAGATGATGCTGCAGAATATGGAATTGCAGATCAATATGATTCTTACGGTAACACCCTAATCCAAGAACTACAGGATGAGTTTGGTGTCACTCCTGAGCAGGCTCTTGAGATTTATAATCAGCCAAACAGACATTACTATACTATAGAACTTAGAAAGGTGCTGCGAAGCTTAGGGTTACCAGATTTATGATTGCAATACTAGATTATGATGCAGGAAATATTAAAAGTGTAGAAAAAGCATTCAAAATCCTTGGTAAGGAAACTATCCTTACCAGGGATTTTAGTGTAATTGAAAAAGCCGACCATGTGATTTTGCCAGGGGTCGGCTCTTTTGCTGATGCTATGAACCATTTAAAAAAGTACGAGCTTGACAAGGCCATCAAGGATTATGTTGTTAGTGGACGACCATTTCTTGGCATTTGCCTAGGCTTACAGCTTCTTTTTGATTCTAGTGAAGAATCACCAGGGGTCGAGGGGCTTCATATTCTTGATGGAAAAGTTGTTCGTATTCCGGATGGACCAGGGCTAAAGGTCCCACATATTGGATGGAATTCCCTTGATTTTCCTGGCAAGGGACGTCTCTTTGATGGAATAGATGAGGGGGCATTTGTTTACTTTGTCCATTCATATTATTTGAAGGCAAAGGAAGAGGCTATTGTAAAGGCTACAACTGAGTACGGCTGCCATATTCATGCATCAGTGGAAAAGGATAATGTTTTCGCTTGTCAGTTCCATCCAGAAAAATCTTCAACTGTTGGATTAAAGATACTTGAAAACTTTGCCAACCTTTAATTGGTTTATCGGATTCGTATATACGTATTTTGTAGGAGAGTGTTATGTTTACTAAAAGAATAATCCCATGCTTGGATGTTAAGGATGGTAGAGTTGTAAAGGGCGTTAATTTTGTAGATTTAAGAGATGCAGGTGATCCAGTTGAGATTGCTGCGGCCTATGATAAAGCAGGAGCTGATGAGGTGGTATTCCTAGATATCACAGCTTCTTCAGATCAGAGAAATACTGTTGTTGATATGGTCCGCCGTGTGGCAGAGCAGGTTTTTATTCCATTTACTGTTGGTGGCGGTATTCGTACAGTGGATGATTTTAAGGCGTTGCTTCGTGAAGGTGCAGACAAGATTTCTGTTAATTCTGCTGCAATCGATAATCCTAGACTTATTTCAGATGCTGCTGACAAGTTTGGTAGTCAATGTGTTGTGGTTGCAATTGATGCAAAAAAGAGAGCTGATGGCGGCGGTTTTAATATCTATAAGCATGGCGGTCGTTTGGATTGTGGCATCGATGCAGTAGAGTGGGCACTTCAAGTCGAAAAGCTTGGTGCAGGAGAAATTCTTCTTACTTCTATGGACCAGGATGGCACTAAGGCAGGATTTGATTTAGAGCTTACAAAAGCAATTTCTGAAGCGGTTAATATTCCGGTTATTGCCTCTGGTGGTGCTGGCACTATGGAACATTTCAAGGATGCCCTTACTGTTGGCGGAGCTGATGCAGCACTTGCAGCATCATTGTTCCACTATAAGGAATTAGAGATAATAGATTTAAAGAAATATCTTAGAGATGAAGGTATCCCTGTAAGATTATAATTTTGCTATGAATTGAAGGCTTGGCGAGCAATCGCCAGGCTTTTTTTATATTAATAACGTTATACAAACACAATCTTGACTAATTATATATATATATATAATTATTTTGCTTTTTACTATGTTTTTTATGAAGTATAAGAAAGATGAGGTGTTATGCATGGACGTAGTTAAGTCGATTTTGGGTTATTTTTGGTATATTTTGTGGTACGTAATAGTTGGAAAGTTTTTCTCGGTAATCATTGATTTGGTAATCTTGCTATTAGCAATTGTTGCTATTGGCTCAACTCCAGAGGAATTTAGAACTGGTAATGGTTGGGTTATGGTTGGTATATCTGCAGCTCTATTATTAGTATTTGCTTTATTTACATATTTCAAGCTTGTTAGACCAACTCGGTGCGATAGCTGTTTTTCTTATTTTGCTGTTAAGTGGAATGGAAGAGAGACTATTGGTAGTGAGCAGTCATTCCAAAATGAGAAGACTACAACATATGTAAATCAGACAGTCAGAAAAAAAGTGGACACTGGTACTGTATTTGGTGCTGTTGAAACTGATGTAGATGTAAGTGTCCCTGTTACACAGTCACGTGTTGTAGAGTACAATCAAAAGGTTTATAAGGATAAGTATATCTGCAGATTCTGTGGTGCAACTTCTTACAAAACTTGCAAGGGTTCAAAAAAGAGAGCGTAATGCATAATGTTTAAATCATTTTATTAAATAGTTTTGGAGGAAGAAAAATTTGAGTAAGGGTAAAAGATTAATTCAAAGGGTATTTGCTCTTTGTTTTGTGCTAGTATTAACTGCTTGTGGTGCTTCTAAATTAGAGAAGCAGCTTGATTTAGGCGCGAAGTACTTAGAGGATTTGGATTACGACAATGCTATAGCTGCATACACAGCTGCTATTGATGTTGATCCAGCAAGTATTGATGCTTATGTAGGTTTGGCTAAGGCTTACGAGGAAAAGTCTTTTACTATTGATGACGCAAATGAAAGTCTAGATACATTGCTTTTGGCTTATAATACTGTTAATGATGTATTATCAGATTCAAAGACTGAATATGTTGGAATTAATGAATCATTAGATTCTGTTAATGAATTAAGAAATGATATCGAGATTTCATTCTTAAATGAATATTTCGAAACAATTAAGGATTTATCTTCTAACAAATCACAAGATGAGATAGAAGCATTACAAGAAAAGTATGCTGAATATCTTGATAATTTCAAAGAAGAACCAAAAACTATAGATGAGATAGATATTGATGAAGAATCTAAAAAGGTGTTTGAGGGTTTTTTGAATAATGAAACACCGTTTATTTATCATTCAGGTTTAGTTGATGCTTCATCTGGATACAATTTAGATGAAGTGTTGGCGAATAATACTTCTTATACTTTTGGTGCTATCCTTAGTTGTTTTGATAATTACGATATTAAGACAAATTTTCATGATATTTCGTTTATTGATTGTGGCCTGGATGGCAAATATGAATTGCTGTTAAATATTAATTATAATAAATTTGATGTTTTAAGCTTTGATTATGATAGCTGTGTATTTCACGTTAATCAGATTAATTTGGTATTACAGGTTACCGACAATCAGCTTGAAGTTATTTATATAGGCGAATGTGGTAAGACTCATTTTTATGATGAAGAATATGAATCTGATATGAAGATATACTACAATGGACTTGTATATTGGAACGGTGAAATCGGTGGTTCAGAAATGCCTAGGGATGGATATAGTTTTGGTATTATTGATGCAGATGGAGGATTCTCTACTTTGTATGAGTTTGATGAACTCGATTGGTCAGATTCTAACTATGATGAGTAAATTTTCATAAGGTATATATTGGATATGTGAATTATTATAAGATTCACATATCCTTTTTACGTTAGAAAAATGAGATTGACTGAATTAATTTCTGAGAATATAATGTTTTTACTTTGAGATATGATATATGGAGGTAGAAAATTGAATAGGGTAAAGAAAAGGGCACATATAGTTATTGCGCTGTGTTTAGTGTTAGTTCTTTGCGCATGCGGTGCTTCAAAGCTAGAGAAGCAGCTTGATTTAGGTGCAAAGTATTTAGAAGAGTTGGATTACGACAATGCTATAGCTGCATACACAGCTGCTATTGATGTTGATCCAGCAAGTATTGATGCTTATGTAGGTTTAGCAAAGGCTTATGTTGGTAAAGCTGATTCTTTGGAAGATTATACAGAGAGCCTCGATACAATTCTTTTAGCATATACAACAATCGATGACATGCTTAGTGATTCTAAAACGGAATTTGTTGGAACTGAAGAGACTTTGGATTCTGCAAAAGAACTCAGAACTTCCATTGAAGCTACTTTTGCCAGTCAGTACTTCCAAATTCTATATGATTTAAATACAAATGATGCACATGATGAAATTGAATCATTAAAAGAAAAATATGGCGAAATAGTTGACGAGATTATAGATACTGAAGATCCGAAATCCATAGACGAGATTGATATAGATGATGAATCAAAGCAATTATACAAAGATTTTATAGATGGTAAAAATAGTTTTGTTTATAACTATAAATCTGACGAATTTGGTAATGGATTTTATGATGTTCTCGATGAATATTTGAATAATAATAGTTCATATACACTTAATGATATTATTGACGCATACAAGTCAAATGATTCGTTTACTGTTGGTGATTATCGATATAGCTTTATTGATTGCGGTAAAGACGGTAATTACGAATTATTACTTGAACTTGATTATACAACTGAGGATGAATATTCTAAAGTTTATTATACTGCTTTTATGGTATTTAGAAATAATGGAGGCAATCTTGAATTAAGCTATATTGACGGAAGTAGTGAGCTGCATTATATTTCTGCATTTGGTGATCCAGATGAGGTATGGCCAGATTTAATGCATATATATTACAATGGTCTTGTTTATAATTGGGTTGAGTTTGGCTCTGATATAACGGGTTATAGATATTCTGTTGGATATATCGATGCTGATGGTAAGTATAATCAGTGGTATAATTTTGAAGAGGAATACACAGATTATAACTATGATTTTTCAGAGAATCAAATTACCTTCGCTGATGATGAAGATAATAAGTATTATTATTTAACTAGAGGTTATATAGATATAAAGTCCGATGAATATAATCCAATTCAGCTTGCTGATAATGTAACTATAGATTCTTCTATTGAAAATGCTGAAATGTTTTTAGTAGAGTCTGCCTTGTTAGAGAATAGTCATAACCAAATGGTTTCGCCATCTAATTTCAAATATAATAGTTTTGAAGAGGTTGTGAAATTGATTGAAGATCGACGACAGGATATTGGCTTGACTGACAATATTTATTTTAAATAATTTATTATACAGGGATATGTGATTTAACAAATGCTTCACATATCCCTGTTATTATATTAGTAAGTATAAATATAAGTGTGCATAAGAGGCAAAAACAGTGGAACAAGGATGTTCAGGTTATATTCAAAGGAGTGATGTTTATGTCTTTAACTATTAATTCTTTTGGTAATAATTCTATCTATTCTTTATTTGGCGGGAATTCTGGCAATAGTGTTGGCATGTTTGGCGGCCTTGAGGGTTCCCTTTCAAATTATACCCAGATTAGAAGTGGTTCATTTGGAAAATTAATAAAGTCTTACTATGACAAGTATGATTCTGATGGCAACCTTAAATCAACTGATGGCACAAAAAAGGTTAAGACTGACACAGGAAATTTAGGCGAAATCAGAAATGATACTTCTAAATTAAGCAAGGCTGCTGACAAGCTTTTAGCAAAGGGCAAGGATTCTATCTGGGAGCAAAAAGAAAGCACTGATGCAGATGGTAATGTAACAAAGGAATACGATAAGGATGCCATTGTAAGTGCAGTAAAAAACTTTGCTAGCGCATATAACAATTTGATTGACAGCGGACAAAAGGCAGAGTCTACCGGCATTCTAACTCAAGTTGCAAGTATGGCTACAACCTCAGCAAAGGCTGCGCAGACTCTTGGTAAAGCAGGAATTTCTGTAGATAAGGATGCTCATTTAGTTGTAGATGAAGATTTCTTAAAAAATAAAGCCAACATGACTTATGTTAAGGATTTATTCAATGGAGTTGGAAGCTATGCATACCAGGTTGCAGGCAAAGCTAACATGGCAAATTCCTACGCAAGCACAGACCTTTCAAAAATTACCGGCAGCAAAGCGTATACTAACACGGGTTCTTATAATATTTCCGCAGATGATATCGTAAAGAAGTTTGATCAGACTACATAAAGGTTACTGGCGGCATCGTAAAAGTTGGTAAGCGCGAGTAGGGAAGTATGATGCCGAGCTAGGAGGGAGCCCCGCAGGGGAAAGTTGCCTAGCGAAGGTATGAGGGGTGCCCTACGGGAGCATGAAAAAATTGGCTGCCGCTTTTAGAATTTTGTGTAGACTTATATCGTGGGTTCAGTTACAATAGGTTGCGGAAAATGTAATTAAGGAGGAACCCATGGTAGTTAAATCTTTAGCAAGAGAATTATCAGAAACAAGTTATCCGGGCAGAGGCATTGTCATTGGTAGATCATCAGATGGAACCAAGGCTGTCTCTGCTTATTTTATTATGGGGCGTTCTGAGAATTCTAGAAACAGAGTATTCGTTGAGGAAGGTGAGGGCATTCGCACAGAAGCCTTTGACCCATCGAAGCTTACAGACCCAAGTCTTATTATTTATGCACCGGTTCGTGTGCTTGGCAATGACACCATTGTCACAAACGGTGATCAGACTGACACTATTTATGAGTACATGAAGGCAGGAGAGACCTTCGAACAGACACTTCGCAGACGTGAGTTTGAGCCAGATGGTCCAAATTTCACTCCTCGTATTTCAGGTCTTCTTCATGTTGAGAATGGAGAGTTCTCTTATTTAATGTCTATTCTTAAATCTAACATGGGTGATTCAGATTCTTGTAACAGATACACCTTTGATTATTCTAATCCTAAGGCCGGTTCAGGTCGCTTTATTCACACTTATATGAATGATGGAAATCCACTTCCTTCTTTTGAAGGGGAACCAACACCAATTGAAATATCTGGCGACATTGATGAGTTTACAAACATGATTTGGACTAACCTTAACGAAGATAATAAGGTTTCATTGTTCGTTCGTTACATCGACATAGCAACAGGAAAATATGAAACACGTATCGTAAACAAGAATAAATAACTGAGGTAAGAGCGAAACCCTTTTAATAGTTATTAGTTCATACATTTGCACGTAAATTATTAGATTGAATAATTCTGTAACTATCAAGCTCTTGGTGTTGCGCAACGAGACGTATCAGGCGAGTGGAGCAATATCCAAGGCTTGAGAGTGTAACAGAATTGTGGATTTGGAGGATTTTTTATGAAGGAATTGGAATTAAAGTATGGTTGTAACCCAAATCAGAAGCCTAGTAGAATCTACATGGAAGAGGGAGAACTTCCAATTGAGGTGCTTTCAGGCAAACCAGGTTATATCAACTTTTTAGATGCATTTAATGGTTGGCAGCTTGTTTCTGAGCTTAAGCGCGCCACAGGTCTTGCTGCTGCAACTTCATTTAAGCATGTAAGCCCAGCGGGAGCAGCTGTTGGGCTTCCTCTATCAGACGTAGAACGAAAGATTTATTGGTGTGACGATTTAGATATGGAGTTCACTCCACTTGCAAATGCATATGCTAGAGCTCGTGGCGCAGACAGAATGTCTTCTTTTGGCGATTTCATTTCTCTTTCTGATGTTTGCGACGTAGCTACTGCAAAGCTTATTAAAAGAGAGGTATCTGATGGTGTTATTGCACCAGGTTATGAGCCAGAAGCCCTTGAGATTCTAAAGGCAAAGAAGAATGGAAATTATGCAATTATCAAGATTGATCCTGCTTACGTACCAAAGCAGCTTGAGCGTAAAGAAGTATTTGGTATTACATTTGAGCAGGGAAGAAATGAGCTTGTTATTGATGATGATTTCTTTTCTAACATTGTTACAGAAAATAAAGAACTTACAGAGCAGGCAAAGATTGACCTCACTATCGCAATGATTACTCTTAAGTATACTCAGTCAAATTCTGTTTGCTACGTAAAGGACGGACAGGCAATTGGTATTGGCGCTGGTCAGCAGTCTAGAATTCATTGTACACGTCTTGCTGGTCAGAAAGCAGATAACTGGTGGCTTCGCCAGTCTCCAAAGGTTCTTGCTCTTGATTTTGTAGATGGAATCAAGAGGGCTGATAGAGATAATGCGATTGATCTTTATATTGGTGATGAATTTGAGGATGTTATTGGTGATGATGTATGGGCCAAGACTTTCAAGACAAGACCTTCTGAGTTTACAAGAGCAGAAAAGCGCGCTTGGCTTGACAAGATGACTGATGTTTCAGTTGGCTCTGATGCGTTCTTCCCATTTGGAGATAATATCGAAAGAGCTCACAAGTCAGGTGTTAAATATGTTGCACAGCCAGGTGGCTCAGTAAGAGATGATAATGTTATTGAAACTTGCAATAAATACAATATGGTGATGGCATTTACAGGTCTTAGACTTTTCCACCACTAGAAATCAAGAAAACGGTCCATATGGGCCGCTTTCTTTGTATAGGAGAATATTAATGAAAAGAAAAATTGATTAATTATCTAATTCGTAGCTAAGGATATTGCCTGTGGCAGCTTCAATTTCATAATTGTATTCTTGATGTCCAACCTGGAATTCTACTTCATAAACTTCTACGCCATCCTCAGTGTCCTTTTCAACTGAAGAATAAAGCAAGTCATCTTTTACAAATCCTGCATGCTCTAAAGCTGCTAAAAGCGCATAGTCTTCTGATACTTCTGTTGGCTCAGCTACAGTTGTTTTTGTTGAGACTTCATGTGCAAATGCAAATTGAGGTGTTGATAATGACATAATGAGAAGTGCGGTAATAAGTGTTAATGCTGCTGTAAATAAACCTCTAAACATAATTAAAACCTCCTGATTTATAAAAAGATGTTTTGTTTGATTTGTTGAGTTCATTATAGTCCGCGGTTTATCACACAAGTGTCACACTACAGAAAAATGGGTGCATAGAAAAATAAAAAAAGCAGGTTTTTAAGCCTGCTTATTAGAATTATTTATATTGTTAAGAGTAAATTTTCTTGTGTATTCATTAGGGAAGCCTGTTCCTGTCTTACTCGTTAATATAGCTTGATATATATTACTTGAGATAATATCAAATTCGCTTACTAGGTCTGCTTTTGGTGAAGTAAGCAGTGGAACATTATTATTTTCTTTAATAGCTGCTAAAAGTGAACTGCCATTTTTACTAAAACCAAGCATTCTTAAATAATTAATATATCCATTTTCTTTTGCCTGCTTAAAATCATCAGATGTTATTCCAAGGAGAATATGGCAAAGAACTCTTGAAATACGAGAATATTCTATGTTTTTGGTTTTAAGCTTTTCGCAGAATTGTTTGTAATTAACAAAGTCTTTAATATTGTTTTTTATTCTATCGGACAAATCTGAAGAACAATCTAAGTATGAAGCAAAGCTATCTGTTGTGAGCAATTTATAATGCAACATAGGGGAAACGTCGTTATCGTACATAAAAGTCTCGTTGCTATATATATCAAGAGCCGCTTCAGGTACAGCATCAAAAGAATGTGATAGTTTATAGTGTTCTCTGATAGAGGAGGCAGAGCTCAATTCTCCGGATAGACTTAAATCATTGTAGCCATTACCTTGTCGCTTCATTATTTCTATATTCATTTTTAGGTTATTAGAAATGATATATCTACAATATTCGACCCCTAAAATATTATTTGGACTAGATATTATTTCTTCTGGCAAAAATGCTTTAAGGGCCTTGGCTCTAGCGGTGGCATAGCTTAAACCATTTGAAATGTAATAATTGATTTCACTGTCTAATTGACCTGACTTTTCTAAATCTACTAGCTTTTGCGCGCTTTCAATGAATAAATCCTTATCATCGCATTCGGCTGAAAATAGAAGAGTGTCCACGACCCCTGTACAAGCAAGGAGCTGTACACCAGCAGAAGAAAATTCTCTGGCTGATGAGGTGGCAAAAATAGTAGGAATCTCAAAAACAATATCAACGCCATTTACTAATGCAGCTTTTGCTCTTGTGTATTTATCAAAGCAGGCTATTTCACCACGTTGAGTGAAGGAGCCAGACATAGCTACTAAAACCTGTTTGGCTCCTAGAACAGATTTTGCATAGTCAATTTGAAGTTTATGTCCGTTATGGAAGGGATTATATTCTGCAACAATTCCTACAACCATTTTTGTTCCTCCGAAAATACTTTTATTCCCTATTATACATTAAAATTTGGTTGAGAAGACAAATATTAATGATATAATAATATAGTTGTTTGAATTACAAATTAAAGAAAGATTATAAATAAAGAAAGGAACTCAAACTATTATGAAGATTTTAGTTATCAACTGTGGTAGTTCATCACTTAAGTATCAGGTAATTGATTCTGAAAGTGAGCAGGTACTTTGCAAGGGCCTTTGCGAGAGAATTGGTATCGACGGACGTATCGTTTACCAGAAGGCAGGTCTTGACAAGGAGACTACTGACATTGCAATGCCTACACATAAGGAGGCAGTTGCTGCAGTTATCGATGCAATCACAAATGCAAAGACAGGCGCTATCGCTTCACTTGATGAAATCGATGCTGTAGGACACAGAGTAGTACATGGTGGTGAGAAGTTTGCTGCTTCTGCACTTATCACAGATGAGATGATCAAGGTAGTAGAGGAGTGTAATGATCTTGCACCTCTTCATAATCCAGCTAATATCATCGGTATCAATGCTTGCCGTGATCTTATGCCAGGTAAGCCACAGGTTGGTGTTTTTGATACTGCATTCCACCAGACAATGCCTAAGGAAGCATATATGTATGCAGTACCTTACAAATATTATGAGCAGTACGGCGTTCGTCGTTATGGATTCCATGGTACATCACACAGCTATGTTTCAAAGCGTGTAGCTGAGATGGATGGATGTGACCTTAAGAACTCTAAGATTATCGTTTGCCACATCGGTAACGGTGCATCTTGCTGTGCTGTACTTAACGGTGAGTCAGTAGATACTTCTATGGGACTTTCTCCACTTGAAGGTCTTGTTATGGGTACACGTTCTGGTGATATCGATCCTTCAGCTGTAGAATTCATGGCTAAAAAGGAAGGTCTTGATTTTGCAGGCGTTATGAATGTTCTTAATAAGGAGTCTGGCGCTCTTGGTATTTCTGGAATTTCATCAGATTTCCGTGATCTTATTGCTGCATCTGCAAAGGGCAATGAGAGAGCAAAGCTTGCTATGGATATGATTGCATATCGTATCGCTAAGTATGTAGGCGCTTACGCAGCAGCTATGAATGGTGTAGATATCATCTGCTTCACAGCTGGTCTTGGCGAGAACAATGCAGGTCTTAGAAAGGCTGTTTGTGATCACCTTGGATTCATGGGCGTTGAGCTTGATGATGCTAGAAATGATGTAGCAGGCGAGGAGAGACTTGTTTCTTCTGATTCTTCAAAGGTTAAGGTATATGTTGTACCTACAAACGAAGAGGTTATGATTGCTAGAGATACAGCAGCTATCGTTTCTGGAAAGTAATCTTTAAATATAGTGTTAATTTTTAAAGAAAATGTTTGACAACTATATTTGAGCTATGTATAATTGACAAAGTGTGGATAGGAGATATTTATGAAGATTTCTATAAAAGATATTACTTCATTACCTGATCAAAATAAGAAGTTTGCTGGAACTTGTGACATACATGATTTTTCTTATCTTGGCAGTGATTTTTCTATCAATCACGTAGAGCCATTTGAGGTAGTTTTATCTATGATTGGCACTGGTAAGCTTCACATTGTTTTTAATACTAATACTAGTATTGTCGGAGCATGTGATAGATGTCTTACAGAGGTCACATTTGAGGTTCCTATTAATGTTGATGAGACTGTTGAGGTTTCTGAGGGACAGGTAGTAGCTGATGATGATTTAGGTCCTTATTCATTTGTTGATGGTGAGGAAATAGACGTAGATGAACTTATTTTAAACGAGATCTTAGTGAATTTCCCGGCAAAGATATTGTGCCAGGATGACTGCAAGGGTATTTGCCCAGTTTGCGGCAAGAATCGTAATTTAAATGATTGTGGCTGCGACGACACAGTCTTAGATCCTAGAATGGCACAATTTTTAGATGTCTTTAATAGCTTTAAGGAGGTGAAATAGCATGTCTATTTGTCCAAAGAACAAATCTTCTAAGGGAAGAAGAGATAAAAGAAGAGCAAACTGGAAAATGAGCAACCCAACACTCGTTAAGTGCAGCAAGTGCGGCGAGCTTATGGTACCACATAGAGTTTGCAAGAACTGTGGATCATACAACAAGAAAGAGATCATTACAGTAGAGTAATCGATAGCCCCTCGCGATATGCGAGGGGTTGTTTTTATATTTGAATTATTCCCTTATATAAAGTATAATTTTTGAGTATGTTAGAAAGGGAGATACTATGAGTGAGTATATTGTTGTTGCACTTGATGCAATGGGAGGCGACAACGCACCTTCTGAGATGGTAAAGGGCGCTGTTGATGCGATTAATTCTAATAAAGAAGTTAAGGTTGTTCTTGTTGGAAAAGAAGATGTTATCAATACAGAACTTAGTAACTACACATACAACAAAGAACAGATTTCAATAAAAAATGCTACTGAGGTTATAGAGACAGCAGAGCATCCAGTTATGGCTATCAAAAGAAAAAAGGATTCATCTATGGTAGTTGGTCTTCATTTGGTAAAGGATGGAGAGGCTGATGCATTTGTTTCTGCCGGCAATTCAGGTGCCTTATTAGTAGGAGGACTTGGCATTGTTGGACGAATTAGAGGTATAGAACGTTCTCCTTTTGGAGCACTGATTCCTACTAAGACAGGCGTTGCACTTCTTGTGGACTCTGGATCTAACGTTGACTGTCGTTCTAGTCATCTTGTTCAGTTCGCAAAAATGGGTAGCATTTACATGGAAAAAGCTCTTGGAATCAAAAATCCTAGAGTTGCCATTGTTAATAACGGGGCCGAAGAAGAAAAGGGAAACGCTCTTGTAAAAGAGACTATGCCTCTTCTTAAAGAATGTTCAGATATCAACTTTATTGGCGGTTTAGAGGCTAGAGAAATTCCGGCTGGTGCTGCTGATGTTATTGTTTGTGATGGCTTTGTTGGCAATGCTATTCTTAAGACCTATGAGGGTGTGGCAAGCACATTACTTTCTGTATTTAAAGAAGGTCTTACATCTAATCTTAAATCTAAAATTGGCGCAGCACTTGCGTTGCCTTCGCTTAAAAATAAGCTTAAAGCCTTTGATGCCACACAGTACGGTGGAGCTCCACTTCTTGGATTAAATGGCCTTGTTGTCAAGACTCACGGTAGTGCTAAGGCTGGAGAGGTTAAAAACACAATCTTCCAGTGTGCTACCTTCAAGGAGCAGAGAATTAATGAGCATATTAGAGAAAATATTGTTATAGAAAAGAAGAAGGAGGAATAGAAAATGGAATTCGATTTATTGAAGGAGATTATTGCTGAGGTACTCAATGTAGATGCCGCAGAAATCAAAGAGAGCACTACATTTGTTGATGATCTTGGTGCTGATTCTCTTGATGTATTCCAGATTATCATGGGTGTTGAGGAAAAGCTTAACATCGAGGTAGACACAGATGCAGCTGAGAAGCTTTCTACAGTAGGTGATGCTGTAGAGCTTATCAAAAAGACAGTTGCAGAGAAATAAGAATGTAATGCGCATTGACGAATACTAATCGCCAATGCGCAAATTTTAAGTATCCAGAGTTCCTGGATGCTTCTTTAAACTCAGGAGGAAAAATTGAAGGATTTAAAAGAATTTCAAAAAACTATCGGATATGAGTTTAGAGACGAAAGCTTATTACGTCAGGCATTAACCCATAGTTCTTATGCCAACGAGCATCATATGAAAAAGCTTTCAGATAATGAGAGACTTGAGTTTTTAGGTGATGCTGTACTTGAGATTGTATCTAGTGAGTTTTTGTATCTAAATTATACTGATCTAAACGAAGGCAAGCTTTCTAGACTTAGAGCTAGTATTGTTTGTGAGCCTACACTCGCATATATTTGCAAGGAGATTAATCTTGGTGATTATGTGCTACTTTCAAAGGGCGAAGATATGACTGGTGGACGCAATAGAAAGTCTATTCTCTCTGATGCCTTTGAAGCTACTATTGGAGCTATTTTCCTTGATGGCGGTATGGAACCAGCTTCAGAGTATATTCATCGTTTTGTTTTAAATGATATTGAGCATAAACAGCTGTTTTATGATAGCAAGACTCGTTTGCAGGAGGTTATCCAGGCAAACTTTAAGGAGCCACTTACATATAATTTGATTTCTGAGAGCGGACCGGACCATGCTAAAGAATTCAAGGTTGAGGCTGTTGTTGGCGACAAAGTTTTGGGTTATGGAATAGGTCATACAAAAAAGGCAGCTGAGCAAGAGGCTGCATACGAAGGTCTTATGAAACTCCATAAAGAGGAGTCTATAAAGATAATTTAATTTATAAGCTAGCTGGTAACTATCAAGCTCTTGGTGTTGCATAGCGAGACATGTAGTCGAGTAATGCAATATCCAAGGCTTGAGAGTGTAACCAGCGGGGAGTATAAAATAAACTTGGGAGAGTAAAATGTATTTAAAGAGTATAGAACTTTATGGATTTAAATCCTTTGCGCATAAAATGAAGTTTGAGTTCCACAATGGGATTACTGGCATTGTTGGACCAAATGGCTCTGGTAAGAGTAATGTTTCTGATGCGGTGCGTTGGGTTCTTGGCGAGCAATCTGCCAAGCAGCTTCGTGGTGCTTCAATGCAGGATATTATTTTTGCTGGTACAGAAGCTAGAAAGCCTCTTTCTTACGCTTATGTAGCTCTTACAATGGATAACTCAGATCATGTTCTTCCTGTAGAATACGAGGAAGTTACAATCGCTAGACGTGTTTATCGTTCTGGTGAAAGTGAGTATCTTTTAAATGGTACTCCATGTCGTCTAAAGGATGTGTCTGAGCTTTTCTATGATACAGGTGTCGGTAAGGAAGGCTATTCTATCATTGGACAGGGTCAAATCGAAAAGATTTTGTCAGGTAAACCAGAAGACAGAAGAGAGCTTTTTGATGAGGCTGTAGGTATTGTTAAATTTAAAAAGAGAAAAGCTGCATCTGTTAAAAAGCTTGAGAGCGAAAGAGAAAACCTTGTAAGAGTTAACGATATTCTTTCTGAGCAGGAAAGAAGAATTGGACCTCTCGAGAAACAGTCCGAGGATGCAAAGCAATATTTAAAATATAAAGAAGAGCTCAAACGTATAGATGTTAATTCGTTTATGCTTGAAGTGGACAGACTTCAGGGCAATCTTGATGAAGTTGAGAAAAATGCAGATATTGCTCGTACTCAATTAGAAGAAAGCAAAACTGCCCAGGAGCAGATTCGTGTTAAATACGATACCTTAGAGCAGGAAATCACAGAGCTTGATTCACAGATAGAAGAATTAAAAAAGAATCAATCAGATTCGACTCTTTTAAAGGGCAAACTTGAGAATGAAATCGCTTTATTAGAGGAACAGATTCGTTCTGCTAATCTTACTGACGAAAATTTCGCTAACCGTCTTGCTGAAATAGAGGAAGATAAGGCTGAGAAAAACAAGCAATTAAATGATTATCAGAATGAAAAAACAGAGCTTGATAAAACTTTAGAGGAAGCAGTTGAACGTCTTGCTTCTGTAAAAGAAAACTACGGCCAGTTACAGTCGGCAATCATTGCTAACAACGAAAAAATTGATGCTGATAACAAGGCTATTATGGAGCTCCTTAATAATAGAGCTTCGATCAAGTCTAAGGAGCAGCGTCTTGAGACAATGCTTGAGCAGACAAACATTCGTAAGGCAAAGCTTACTCAGAGACTCCTAGAGAGAAAGACTCGCGAAGAAGACCTTGATGTTGCAGTTACATTGGCAGAAGAAGAATTCAAAAATGCGCAGAATCTTCTTTTGGAGCTTCAAGAAAAGGATAAAGAGCTTTCAGAGAAGGCTGCTGAGTGGAAGTTTAAGAGCTACGAGACATCAAAGGAACTTAGAGCTAAGAACGATGAATTTACTCGTATTCAAACTAGATTAGAATCTGTTAAAAATATTGCTGAGCGTTACGAGGGATATGGAAATTCTACTCGCAAGGTTATGGAGCAGAAAGGTAAAATTGATGGTATTGAAGGCGTAGTTTCTGATCTTATTCATGTAGAAAAGAAATACGAAATGGCTATCGAGACTGCTCTTGGTGGTAATATTCAAAATATTGTTACTGCAGATGAGACTTGCGCTAAAAAGCTTATTAATTTCTTGAAAGTAAATAAGCTTGGACGTGCAACATTCCTTCCACTTACATCAGTAGATGGAAGAGGAAACTTTAAAAAGACTGAAGTTCTTAATGAAAAGGGCGTTTTAGGCCTTGCTTCAGAGCTTGTTTCTTGCGATAGCAAATTCGATGGTGTTATTGCATATCTATTAGGTCGAGTTGTTGTTGCTGATACCATTGATTCAGCTATTGCCTTAGCGAAAAAGAATAATTACAGCATACATATAGTTACACTTGAGGGTGAATACTTAGCTCCAGGTGGATCTATGGCTGGTGGTCACTTTAAAAATAAATCTAATCTTTTAGGTAGAAATCGTGAAATTGAGGAGCTAGAGCAGAAGCTTGATGTGCTTTCAACTGAGATTGATGGTTTGAAAGCTAGAGCATCAGAAATTGAAACTGCTGCATCACTTTTAGATTCTGATAGAGAAGATAATACAGCCAAACTTAATGAGGCTGCAATTGCTTTAAATACAGCTAAGCTTGGACTTGATAGAGCTAATGAGCAAAAGAAAGAAAGCTTAACTGCATATGAGGGCCTTTCTAAGGAAAGTGAAGAGCTTGAGAATCAGTTAAACGAAATTGCTGCTGGCAAGAAAGAAATTGAGTTCGAAAAGAAGGAAAGCGATGACAGAGAAGCTGAATTAAAGGCAGAAATTCAAAAGCTTTCTGATGAAGTAGATGAAAAGACATATATGGAGACTTCTGTAAATAGAACAATGTCAGAAGTCCAGATTGAAGAGGCTAATGCTAGACAGAAGGTTGACTTTGTTCAGCAGAATATTGATCGTGTCCTTTCAGAAATCGAAAAGGATGATGCGGATATTGCTTCAATCAAAGAAAATGCAGCATCTACAAAAGAAGAGACAGAGTCTAAAAAGAACAGAATTGAGGAAATTAAAGCTACAATTTCTGCTTCTGATGAGTCCTTCGGCCAGTTAGAATCGCAGATTAAAGAAACAGTTGCAAAGAGGGAAGAGCTTAATAATTCTCACAAAAACTTCTTTGAACAGAGACAGGAAATATCAGATAGAATTTCTGAGCTTGATAAGGAAATTTATCGTCTTGATTCTCAGAAAGAGAAAATTAATGATTCCATCACAAGCCAGAATAACTACATGTGGAATGAGTATGAGCTTACTTACCATTCTGCAGAAGAACTCAAGGATCCAGAGTACAATGATTTGGATCAAATGAAGAAAGATGCTAATAAAATCAAAAATGCTATTAGAGCGATGGGTAATGTTAATGTTAACGCTATCGAAGAGTTCAAGGAGCTTTCTGAGAGATATAATTTCTTAAAGGGTCAGCATGACGATTTGGTAGAGGCGGAAGCATCGCTTGTACGTATTATTGATGAACTTGACGAAGGAATGCGTAGACAGTTCGAATCAGGATTTAAGGATATTCAGGTTCAATTCGACAAAGCCTTCAAAGAGCTCTTTGGCGGTGGCCATGGTACACTTGAGCTTGTTGATGATTCTGACCTTCTTGAGACAGGAATTATTATCAATGCACAGCCACCAGGAAAGAAGCTTATCAATATGATGCAGATGTCCGGTGGTGAAAAATCGCTTACAGCTATAGCATTATTATTTGCAATCCAGAACCTTAAGCCTTCTCCATTCTGTCTATTGGACGAGATTGAGGCTGCTCTTGATGATGCAAACGTAGATAGATTTGCAAATTATTTACACAAGCTTACTAAAAACACACAGTTTATTGTAATTACTCACCGTAGAGGTACCATGAATGCTGCAGATAGACTTTTTGGTATCACTATGCAGGAAAAGGGTGTATCAACTCTTGTTTCAGTAAACTTAATCGAATCCCAGTTGGATGATTAATCCTGGAGGCAATATGGCAGAGAAAACTAATTTTTGGCAGCGCCTAATTAAAGGCCTAACTAAGACTAGAGACAATTTTATTAAATCCATGGATTATATTTTCAATGGATTTACAAATATTGATGAGGACTTCTATGAAGAGCTTGAAGAAGTCCTCATCATGGGAGATATAGGTGTTCGTACAACAGAAACAATCCTTGATGATTTAAAGGATGCAGTTAAAAAGGAACATATTAAAGAGCCATCAGAATGCAAGGCATTTTTGATTAACGAAATCAAAAAGCAAATGGCATTAGATGAGACTTCTTATGACTTCGAAAAGAAAACTAGCGTTGTGCTTGTTATTGGAGTTAATGGTGTAGGAAAGACTACAACAATTGGTAAATTAGCTGGTAAATTACAGGCGGCAGGCAAAAAGGTTATGGTTGCTGGTGCAGATACCTTTAGAGCTGCAGCTTCTGATCAGTTAAAAGAATGGGCTGATAGAGCAAAGGTTGATTTTGTTGGTGGTCCAGAGGGTTCTGACCCTGCAGCTGTTGTGTTTGATGCAGTACATGCTGCCAAGGCCAGAGGAGTAGATGTACTTCTTGTGGATACGGCAGGTAGACTCCACAACAAGAAAAACCTCATGAATGAGTTATCTAAAATTAACAACACTATTTCTAAAGAATTCCCTGAGGCATATAGAGAGACTTTGATTGTGCTTGATGGTACCACAGGTCAAAATGCTCTTGTTCAGGCTAAGGAATTCTCGGAAGTAACAGATATTTCTGGTATTGTTTTAACAAAACTTGATGGAACAGCCAAAGGTGGTATTGCAATTGCTATACAATCTGAGTTAAAATTACCGGTAAAATATATAGGTGTTGGCGAGACTATTGATGACTTAGAGAAGTTTAACCCAGAGGAATTCGTTAACGCTTTATTTTACTCTGAGTAAACTAGTTGGGAGATTATAATGCTTACATTGGACAAATTTGAGGAAGCCTCAAAAATCGTTACTGAGGTGACACACGAAACAAAGCTTGTTTACAGCGACTATTTTAGTGAGAAATCTGGCAATATGGTTTACCTTAAGCCTGAAAATATGCAGCTTACAGGTGCATACAAGCTTAGAGGGGCTTATTACAAAATCAGCACACTCACTGAGGATGAGAGAAAAAAGGGACTTATTACAGCTTCAGCTGGTAATCATGCCCAGGGTGTTGCTTACGCAGCATCAAAATATGGGGTTAAGGCAACAATTGTTATGCCTACTACAACACCTCTCATTAAAGTTAACCGTACAAAAAGCTATGGAGCAGAAGTGGTTTTACATGGAGATGTATATGATGAGGCATGCGAGTATGCATATCAGTTAGCAGATGAGCATGGATATACATTTATTCATCCATTTGATGATTTAGCAGTTGCTACAGGTCAGGGTACTATAGCAATGGAAATCTTCAAAGAGCTTCCACTTGTTGAATATATTTTAGTTCCTATCGGTGGTGGCGGACTTGCTACAGGTGTTTCTACACTTGCAAAGCTTCTTAATCCAAAGATTAAGGTTATTGGTGTTGAGCCAAGCGGCGCAGCTTCTTTAAAAGAATCCTTTGCTAAGGGAGAGGTTTCCACACTTTCTTCAGTAAATACTATCGCAGATGGTACAGCTGTTAAGACTCCTGGAACTCAGATTTTCCCATACTTACAGCAAAATATAGATGAGATTATTACAGTAGATGATGATGAGCTTATTGTTGCATTCCTAGATATGGTAGAGAATCACAAGATGATTGTTGAGAACTCTGGACTTCTTACTGTTGCAGCATTAAATCATCTTGGTTTCAAGGATAAACGGGTAGTATCAGTACTTTCTGGTGGTAATATGGATGTTATTACAATGTCATCAGTTGTACAGCAAGGATTGATTTTCAGAGATAGAATCTTTACTGTTTCTGTACTTCTTCCTGATAAGCCTGGTATGCTTGCCAAGGTATCTCAGCTTATTGCTGATAATCAGGGTAATGTAATCAAACTTGAGCATAATCAGTTTGTAACTACAAATCGTTCTGCAGCTGTTGAACTTCGTATTACTCTAGAGGCATTTGGCACTGACCATAAGGGGCAGATTATCAAAGCGTTAGATGAGGGCGGTTACAAACCAAAGATTGTAAGAACTTCATTATAAAATTTTGAGTGTCAAGTATTTTCACTTGACACTCTTTTATTTATATAGTATATTAGTCTCCGGTGATAAAGGAGAGTCATGGAAGATAAGATTAAATCAGGATATTTATATGATTTCTACGGAGAGCTTCTTACTGAGCATCAGCGTAGTGTATATGAGATGAGTATCGTTGAGGATTTATCTTTATCAGAAATTGCCGATACTTTATCAATCTCTAGACAGGGTGTTCATGATTTGCTAAAAAGATGTGATCATCAGCTAGAGGATTATGAAGCGAGACTTCACTTGGTTGAGAAGTTTATGAATATTAGAGCAGATGTCATTCGTATTAATGAATTGACACAGGGGAGCCCTGATGATGCTACTATGTCAGAGATTTCTCGTTTATCCGGTTCGATATTAGAGGAATTATAATATATGGCTTTTGATTCACTTTCAGAAAAGCTTCAGGGGGTTTTTAAAAACCTTAGGAGCAAGGGCCGACTTACAGAGGCTGATGTAAAAGCAGCTCTCAAGGAAGTTAAAATGGCTCTTCTCGAAGCTGACGTTAATTTCAAAGTAGTAAAGCAATTTACTAATACAGTTACAGAACGCGCCATTGGTTCTGACGTTATGAATGGTCTTAACCCAGGGCAGATGGTTATTAAAATTGTTAACGAAGAGCTTGTTAACTTAATGGGCTCTGATGTTACTGATATTACCTACGGTACTGGCGGAGCCATTACTACAATCATGATGGTTGGTCTTCAGGGTGCAGGTAAAACAACCACGACAGCAAAGCTTGCTGGCAAGGTAAAACAACGTGGTAAGAAACCGCTTCTTGTTGCTTGCGATATTTATAGACCAGCCGCTATAGAGCAATTGCAGGTCAATGGTAAAAAACAAGAGGTTGAGGTTTTCTCATTAGGACAGGAAAAGCCTCTTAAAATAGCCAAAGAAGCTATGGATTATGCTAAGAAGAACGGCTTTGATGTAGTTATTTTTGATACAGCTGGTCGTCTTCATATAGATGAGGATATGATGAATGAGCTTGAGTCAATCAAGAACAATATTGATATCCTTAATACAATTTTAGTTGTTGATGCCATGACTGGTCAGGATGCGGTCAACGTATCACAGACCTTCGATGAAAAGATTGGTATTGACGGTGTTATTATTACAAAGCTTGATGGTGATACTCGAGGTGGTGCAGCTCTTTCTATAAAAGCTGTTACAGGTAAGCCTATTTTATACGCAGGTATGGGTGAGAAGCTTTCTGATTTGGAACAGTTCCATCCAGATCGTATGGCTAGCCGAATCCTTGGTATGGGAGATGTTTTATCTCTCATTGAAAAGGCAGAGCAGGAAATCGATAAGGATGCTGCTTTAGCGCTTTCTAAAAAGGTCAAAAAAGCTTCATTTGATTTTAATGATTATTTAACATCTATGGCTCAAATGAAAAAGCTTGGTGGACTTACATCGATTCTTGGCATGATGCCTGGAATTAATGCTTCTCAGATGGCTCAAATCGAAGGGGCTGTTGATGACAAGAAGCTTGCGCATATCGAAGCAATCATTCTTTCAATGACACCTGCTGAGCGCGAGAATCCAAAATTACTAAATCCTAGTCGAAAGCACAGAATTGCTGCTGGAGCTGGTTTAGATATAGCAGAGGTAAATCGTTTCATCAAACAATTTGAACAATCAAAGAAAATGATGAAGCAAATGCCAAATATGATGGGCAAAGGTAGACGCGGAGGAATGCGTTTCCCATTTTAGCCTAAAAGCACATTAGTGCAGGTCATTTATTGTTTATTTATAGGAGGAAATTAAAATGGCAGTAAAGATTAGATTAAAGAGAATGGGTCAGAAGAAGAGACCTATCTACAGAATCGTAGTAGCAGACGCTAGAGCACCACGTGATGGTAGAAACATCGATGAAATCGGTACATACGATCCAAATCAGGAGCCAGCTGAGGTTACAGTTGACGCTGAGGCAGCTAAGAAGTGGATTGCAAACGGTGCAAAGCCAACTGAGACAGTTGCTAGACTTTTCAAGCAGGCTGGTGTTCAGTAATCATTCATAATTGAAAGGTAGAGGAATATAGTGATGAAAGAATTAGTTGAAGTAATTGCTAAGTCACTTGTAGACAATCCTGAAGAGGTTGTTGTTTCCGAGAAAGAAGACGCAAAATCAATTGTTGTTGAGCTTCGCGTCGCACCTTCAGATATGGGAAAGGTTATTGGAAAACAGGGTAGAATCGCAAAGGCTATACGTGCGGTTGTTAAGGCTGCAGCCTCAAAGATTGACAAGAAAGTTATAGTTGATATTATAGATGTTAACTAGTATTTTAGGCCTGATGATTAATCAGGCCTATATTTTTGTTTAGGAGAAAAATTTGGAAGAATTATTTCAAGTAGGTTCAATTACACAGACCCATGGAATCAAGGGAGAGGTTAAGGTTTTTCCTCTCACTGATGATATTTCACGCTTCAAAAATATGAAGCATTTACTTTTAGATTGTGGCAAGGATGGCTATAAGGAGCTTGAGGTAGAAAATGTTAGACCGCAGAAAAACCTTGTAATCCTCAAGTTTAAAGGTATTGATAATATTAATGACATTGAAAAATACAAGGGACAAGGCTTATACGTAACCAAAGAAAATCGCGTTGAACTAAAAAAAGATGAGTACTTTATTGCTGATTTGATGGGTTGCGAAGTATATACAGATGATGATCCAGATAATAAATTTGGCGAAATTTCAGATGTGCTAGAAACTGGAGCCAATGATGTTTATGACATTGAGAGGGTTTCGGGTGAGCATGTTTTAGTTCCTGCTATTAAGGATTGTATTCTTAATGTGGATGTGGATTCTAGAAGAGTAGATATTCATTTATTAAAGGGGCTTATGGATTAACTATGAAATATTATATATTAACCCTCTTTCCGGAAATGATAGAAGATGCTTTAAACACAAGTATTTTAGGTAGAGCCAAAAATGCTGGAGCAATATCATTTGAAGCAATAAATATTAGAGATTACACTTTGGACAAACACAAAAAGGTAGATGATTATCCTTATGGTGGTGGGGCTGGTATGGTTATGCAAGCTCAGCCTATTTATGATGCATACAAGGCTGTTTGTGAAAAGGCAGGTCATAAGGTGCATTGTATTTATTTGACTCCTCAGGGACAGCTTTTTAAACAGCAGTCCGCTAAGGAGCTTGCACTTAAAGAGGATATTTGTTTATTGTGTGGTCATTACGAAGGCATTGATGAACGTGTTCTAGAGGAGATAGTTGATGAGTACTATTCTATTGGAGATTATGTGCTTACTGGCGGCGAATTGCCATCGCTTGTTATGATAGATGCTATTTCTAGAATGGTACCAGGAGTTCTTACTAATTCAGAATCAGGTGAGGACGAATCATTGGAGAATAATTTGTTGGAATATCCACAGTATTCACGTCCTGAAACATGGAATGATAGAAAGGTACCAGCTATATTACTATCTGGAGACCATGCAAAGGTTGATGCATGGCGCAAAGAACAGTCAATAATTCGTACAAAAGAAAGAAGACCTGATTTGTATGAAAAATACCAGGCTTCTTTAAATGACAATAAGGATTAATGTGAGAAATTGGTTGAATTATGCCAGTAATCATGTTAATATGTTAAAGTTGCTAAAGAAGAGATGGTCCGCTGATTTGCAATAGGGCATTTCAAGAACGTCGCGAGAATTTAGGAGGATTTAAAATGAACGCAAACGAGATTATTAGAAACATCGAAGCTGCTGAGCTCAAGTCTGAGATCCCAGAGTTTCAGGTAGGTGACACTGTTAAGGTTTACGGCCGTATCGTTGAGGGTAACCGTACACGTACTCAGGTATTTGAGGGTACAGTTATTAAGAGACAGGGCGGCAGCAACCGTGAGACATTCACAGTTCGTAAGTCATCAAATGGTGTTGGCGTTGAGAAAACTTGGCCACTTCACAGCCCTAACGTTGAGAAGATCGAAGTAGTTAGAAAAGGTAAAGTTCGTAGAGCTAAGCTTTACTACCTCAGAGAGCTCACAGGTAAGAAGGCAAAGGTTAAGGAAAGAATCTAGTCTCGAAAGGGGAACAGTCACATTTGTGACTGTTCCTTTATTTTTATGGAAATTAAATCCAAAGTGCGGTATATTTATACTAAAGATTAAAAGGGAAAATTGTATGTTTTTATCATTAAATAGATTATTAGCTAAAAAATTTTCTAGGAGAAAAGACGGTCTAAATTTTAGACGACGCCGCAAAAAAATTAATTTCGATAAACTAAGATTTGTTCTTATCTATGCATTGGAGCTTGTTGCTGTCATAGGACTTGCTTACGGAGTGGTTTTAGCTTTTGGCAAACAGGTGGAATGTTCTAACGCATCTATGGAACCAACCTACCAAACTTCCGACAAATTATTAGTAAATACAATAGCTTACAAATTTGATTCACCTGAGAGAGGTGAAGTAATTGCATTTAAACCAAAATCAAATGTTAATGCTAGCTATAGTGTTAAAAGAGTTATAGGCGTCCCAGGTGATACAATTTATATTAGTAATGGTCGTATCTACATTAATGACGAGCTGTATAAAGAGAATCTAGAAGTAGAAAGAATTGAAAATCCAGGTATTGCTGCTACACCAATTACATTACTTGATGATCAATATTTTGTACTTGGAGATAATCGCAATTCTTCAGAAGATTCTAGATACGAAAGTATTGGATTTGTATCCAGCGAAGATATATTAGGAAAAGTATGGATTAAATATCCATTTTAGAGGTGTTATATGGAATTTCAATGGTATCCAGGGCATATGACCAAAGCAAAGCGTCAGATGCAGGAAGATATTAAACTTATTGATTTGGTTATAGAAGTGATTGATGCTAGATGTCCTGTTTCTAGCCGAAATCCTGATATAAATGGTCTCGCATCAGGTAAACTTAGACTAGTTCTTCTTAACAAGTCTGATTTAGCCGATAAAAATATTAATAAGCAGTGGGTTGAATATTTTAAAGGTCAAGGCTTTTACGTTGTAGAGCTTGATTCGCGAGACCGCAAAAATATGAAGGGTGTACAGGCTACCCTTGACGAGGTTTGTGCTGCAAAATTTGAGAGAGACAGAAAAAGAGGAATTAAAAATAGACCAGTTAGAGCCATGGTTGTAGGAATACCAAATGTAGGTAAATCTACTTTTATTAATTCATTTGCAGGTCGTTCTGTTGCCAAAACAGGAAATAAGCCAGGCGTCACAAAAGGAAAGCAATGGATCAAGCTTAATAAATCTGTTGAACTTTTAGATACACCAGGTATTTTGTGGCCAAAATTCGAGGATAATACCGTTGGCTTACATTTGGCCTTCATTGGTTCTATTAATGATGCAATCATTGAAACTAGAGAGCTTTCTTTAGAATTGGCAGATTTTCTAAAGAATGAATATAAAGGCGTTTTAAATAAACGTTATGAGGTAGATGAGAGCCTTGTAAATCATGAGATTATTACTCAGATAGCAGAGAAACGTAATTTTGTTAAAAAAGGTTCAGAACTAGATTTTGATAAAGCGGCTGCAGTTTTAATTGATGAGTTTAGAAATGGCAGCTTAGGAAATATATCACTTGAAAGGCCACAATAACATGAAGGTTATCGACTTTAACGAAGAAGAAATACAAATCAAAAGAGATATTGAAAAAGCTCGAGCAAATGCAAAGGAAATAGAAGATTTAAGTGATTTTGAATCTAAAAAATCAAAAGATTTAGATGATGTAGAAGAAATCACAAAAAAATCTATAGCAAAGGAAGTAATTAGCGTTATTATTAATGTTTTAATTTGCTTCGCTGTAGTATTTTTGATTACCCACTTTGTAGGACAACGTACTGTTGTTAGCGGAAAATCAATGGAAGACACCTTGTCCAATGGAGATAATCTTATCGTAGACAAAATAAGCTATAGGATTCATGACCCAGAAAGATTTGATGTTATAGTGTTCCCTTACAAAGAGGAGGAAGACACATATTACATTAAACGAATCATTGGCTTGCCAGGTGAAACAGTTTATATTGATGGTTCAGGAAATATTTATATTAATGGCGAAATCTTAGAGGAAAATTATGGTACAGAAACCATATTAAATGCTGGAAATGCAAGCACTGAAATAATCCTTAAGAATGACGAATACTTTGTTCTAGGCGATAATAGAAATAACAGTACTGATTCTAGAATGATAGGTTGTATAAAGCATGATGATATTGTTGGAAAAGCTTGGTTAAGGGTTTATCCATTTAATTCATTTGGTTTAGTGGACAATATAGAATAAGTTATGAGCGAAAAAAAGATTTCTGATATCCAAAAAGAATACAAAGAGGCCACAATTGATGTATTGCCAGATTTTATTCAGGAGTACATTAGTGATGGACGCCCAGGAGTTTCTAAGCTAATCGGTCAGGCTCAAAAGCGTATGGAAAAACTCAGAATTGAGAAGGAGCGTATTGAGAAGCTAAAGGAATTCGAATACAAGTACTGGGAAAAATGTGATTACGTTGGTGGAATTGATGAGGTTGGAAGAGGTCCTCTTGCCGGACCAGTTGTTACAGCCTGTGTAGTTTTACCAAAAGATTGCGATATATTATATATAAACGATTCTAAAAAGCTATCTGCTTCAAAGCGTGAGGAGCTTTACGAAGAAATAATGGAAAAGGCACTTTCAGTATCAATAGGTGTGGTTTCCGAAGCCAGAATCGATGAGATTAATATTCTTCAAGCTACATATGAGGCTATGAGACAGGCTATTAATGATTCAAAGGTACAGCCTCAGGTTATGCTTAACGATGCAGTTACAATTCCTGGCATAGATATACCTCAGGTGCCTATTATAAAGGGGGATGCTAAATCTATTTCTATTGGTGCAGCCAGCATTATTGCTAAGGTTACAAGGGATAGAATGATGGTAGAATACGATAGCATTTATCCGGAATATCATTTTGCATCAAATAAAGGATATGGATCAGCAGAACACATTGAAGCGCTTAAAGAATATGGACCATGTCCAATCCATAGAAGAACTTTTATCGGAAACTTTGTTTAATGTGTAGTGGTGAGTCATGAATATTAATACTGGGTTCAATCCATACAACTCCAATTTTGTTAATAATGCTGACTTGACTAAAATGAGCCAAAGTCAGTCTCTTACAGCCGCGCCTAAGGACAGCTTAAAGGAGGGAGAGGTATTCGAGGGCTCAGTTAATTCTATTGATAATGGAAAGGTTGTCATAGGGCTGGCTAATGGCCAAACAATGACAGCCCGTCTAGATGCAGGGGTTAATTTAACTCCAGGTCAATCAGTTTTCTTTCAGGTTAAGAGTAACGATGGTAGCTTGATTCAGCTCAAACCTGTCTCTTTAGGTTCACTAGAGGCGAATCCAACTTTGTTAAAAGCATTAGATTTGGCCAATATTGCCGCCAATGACCGTACAATCAATATGGTCAATTCCATGATGCAAAATTCTATGTCTGTAAATCCAGAGAGCTTGACGGCTATGAATAGGGCTATGATAAATAACCCTGGAGTAGATGTGCAGACATTAGTAACTATGGCAAAGTATGGAATGGAAATAACACCAGAGAATGTTTCCATGTTTGAAAACTATGCCAATGACAAAGCGGTATTAATTGATAATTTTAAAGTTATATCAGATATGCTACCAGAATTAATGACTTCTTCTGATGTTACAGTTGAAGAAGCATTAAATATTAATAATCAGATTAGAGAGATTTTCTTGCCAAATGAACCACAAGCAGCCGGTGAAATAACAGGTCAAAATGAGACATTAGTTCAACAAACCAACACTGGACAACCAGAAAATGTGGCTAGCTCCAATGAAAATCCTACTAATGTGCTTAATGATGCAAGTATTACAAATGGTACTGTTTTAGATAAAGGTGTTACATTTAATCAGTTGGTAAATGCCGATGGTATTCTAGAAAGTATTACTAATCCTCAAGGGACTGTAAATAATGGCCCTGAGGCTTTAAAACAAGCTGAGACTATTGTTCCTAATGAACAAAATGCTGGGCAGAGCATTCAGGCTCAGAATCAACTGGCTTCAAATGAGGTAGGAGTTCAACTTCTAAATAATTTTGCAGGGGAAGAGCAAATCAACTCCTTTAATACATTGTTAAACAATCTTCCTGACTTTCCAAAGGATAATATGCAAATATTTAGTGAGGATGGTACGCTTAAGGCCGAGGCGCCTATAAAAGAAGTATTTAGAGAAATTAGCGACTTTTTAAATGAGCATCCAGATATTCCAAAAGCTACATTGAATGATATAATTCGTTCACCTTTATACAAAGGTCTTTTAAAGAATCTTATTTCAGATAGCTTTACCATGGAGCCTAAGGATGTAACAAAGCCTGGAGAAATTGGCAAGCTTTATGAGCGTGTTTTAAAACAAACAGATGCATTGGAAAAGCTTGTGGCAGCCTTTGGTAATAAGGCCGCTGAAACCATAAAAGCTCAGACCAATGAAATTAAGCAAAACGTTAATTTTATGAATTCTGCCAACGAGATGTATAACTTTGTGCAGATACCGCTTAAAATGTACAATCAGAATACTGACAGTATGTTATATGTTCGTCAGAACAAAAAGAGTAGCTACGAGGCAGGAGAAGAAATAACTGCATTTTTGCATTTTGACATGGAGCATCTAGGACCTACAGATGTATTTGTCTCATTAAAGGAAGCAAATGTAGGCTGTAAATGGAATTTAGCCGATGAAATGGCTATGAATTTAATTGAACAAAATCTGGATATATTAACCCAAAGACTTGAAAGTAAAGGCTTTACTGTAAAGTCGGAAGTGACCTGTAAAGAGCCAAAGGCAAGCTTTGTCGAGGATTTCTTAGGAGCTTCTCCAATAGAGAATAATAATTCTTCTACAGAAGGAATTATGCACAGGTATAGCTTTGATATGAGGGCATAATTATGGCAGAGGAAAAACAGTTTGATAAAAATAAAACAGCGGTAGCCCTTTCTTATGAGGCAGGGGATGCTGCGCCTAAAATTCTTGCATCCGGCAAAGGCTATGTGGCTGAGCAGATTATCGAAGAGGCTAAGAAGGCTGATGTGCCATTTTATCAGGATAATGAATTGGCAGAAACCTTAAGCAAGCTGAATATAGGTGATGCAATTCCGCCAGAGCTGTATGAGGTAGTTGCAGAGATTTTAGTGTTTGTTAATGATATGGAAAAGCTTAAAGCTAAATTAGGATAGAGGTAATTATTGAATAATAGAAAGCAAGGAAATGATTTTGAAAAGCTAGCAGCTGATTTTCTTGAGAAAAACGGCATGCAGATTATACAAATGAATTTTTATTGTAAAATGGGCGAAGTAGATATTATTGCAAAAGATGGTAGCTATTTAGTCTTTGTAGAAGTAAAATATAGAAAGTCTGCTTCAAAAGGAAATGCTGCTTCGGCGGTTACATTTCCCAAAATGCGTAAAATTTCTCGAGTGGCAGATTATTATATGTATAGCCATAAATATGGTGGCAATACAAGTGTTAGGTTTGATGTTATAGCAATAGAGGAAGGACATCTTACGCATTATAAAAATGCGTTTGAGTATATACCCGTATGTTAAATTCTAGTCATAAAATTAAAGAAGTAATGGAAGGCAGCCCGGCTGAAAGGGCAGGGCTAAAACCTGGAGATATTATTACAAAAATTAATAATGTAGAGCTTGCGGATATATTTGACTATCATTATTATTCCGACGATGCGGATATTACAGTGGAGTTACTGCATGAAGATGGCTCAAATTCTTCAAAATTTGTAGAAAAAGAAGAAGGAGAAGATTTAGGTGTTATTTTTTGTAATGGTTTAATGGATGATTACAAATCCTGCTCCAATAAATGTGCCTTTTGCTTTATTGATCAAATGCCACCAGGCATGAGAGAAACCCTTTATTTCAAGGATGATGATACACGTCTTTCATTTTTACAAGGCAATTATGTAACATTGACAAATATGAAGATGGCAGATTTGGATCGTATCATTGCATATAAGCTTGGACCAATTAATATTTCTGTTCATGCTACAAATCCTGAGCTTAGAATGAAGCTTTTACATAATAGATTTGCTGGTGATATTTTAGACAAAATCCGAAAGCTTTACGAGGCGGAGATTCCAATGAATGCTCAGGTTGTTTCTTGCCCAGGACTTAATGATGGTCCAGAGTTAGATAGAACAATCGGTGATTTGTTAGAATTTGCTCCAGTGATGAGCTCGATGTCTGTAGTACCTGTTGGAGTTACCAAATTTAGAGATGGCCTGTTTCCGCTTCGAACTTATACAGCTGAAGAGGCAGGCAGGGTAATTGACCAGATAGAGCATTGGCAAGATATTTCCATGGAAAAAATAGGCAATCACTTTGTTCAGGCCAGTGATGAATGGTATATTTTGGCAGGAAGACCGCTGCCAGAAGCTTCTAGATATGATGGTTTTATACAATTGGAAAATGGCGTTGGAATGCTTCGTCTTCTAAAAGAAGAAGTACTAGATGCCTTGGAGGATATTAAAAAGCCTCTATTTATGAAAAAGCGCAAGGTTACAATTGCAACCGGCAAACTGGCAGCTCCATTTATGGCAGAATTAGGGCAGCTTATTACAGAAAAATTTAACAGGGTAACAGTAGAAGTTATTCCTATTACTAACAACTTTTTTGGTGAACAAATTACTGTATCAGGCTTGATTACTGGTCAGGATTTGATTGCTCAATTAAAAGATAAGAACCTAGGTGATAGCTTATTACTTAGCTGTACCATGTTAAGAGCTCAGGAAGAGGTTTTCCTTGATGATATAACCCTTCAGGAGCTTGAGGAAACTTTACAAGTTCGCACCCGTATTGTACAATCAGACGGTCGCGATTTAGTTTATGCAATAATTGGACGCTAGGTTGTGTTAAAAATCTTACGTCCACAATAATTAGATATTCTCCGCTCGACTGAAACGTCTCGCTTGAGAACACTAATACATTGTGAACTAGATTTTTATTGAACTATATATAATTGATAAATAAATCGTCTTCACGATTTTGGAAAGAGGTAATTTATGGCAAGACCAGTTGTGGCTATAGTTGGACGTCCTAATGTTGGTAAGTCCACATTATTTAATGCTCTTGCAGGAGAGCGAATTTCTATTGTAAAAGACACTCCAGGTGTTACAAGAGATAGAATATATGCTGACGTTAGTTGGCTAAATTACGATTTTACAATGATTGATACAGGCGGTATTGAGCCTGATACAAAGGATATTATTTTATCTCAGATGCGTGAGCAGGCTCAAATTGCTATCGATACAGCTGATGTAATCATTTTTCTTGTAGACGTTAAACAGGGCTTACAGGATAGTGATTCAAAGGTTGCTGATATGCTTCGTAGAAGCCATAAGCCGGTTGTTCTTGTTGTAAACAAGGTTGACAGCTTTGAGCGTGATATGGCTGATGTATACGAATTCTATAATTTAGGTATTGGTGACCCAATCCCTGTTTCTGCATCATCTAGATTAGGTTTTGGTGATATGCTTGATAAGGTTACTGAATATTTCCCAGAGCCATCAGAAAACGAGGAAGAAGACGACACACCAAGGATTGCAGTTATTGGTAAACCAAACGTTGGTAAATCATCATTGATTAATAAGCTTTGCGGTGAGGAGCGAGTTATTGTTTCTGATATTGCAGGAACTACACGTGATGCTGTAGATACTAGAGTTCGTTATAATCACAAGGACTATATTTTCATTGATACAGCAGGCCTTCGTAGAAAGAGCAAAATCAAAGAAGATTTAGAGCGTTATTCAATTGTTAGAGCAGTTGCTTCTGTTGAAAAGGCTGATGTTGTCATTATCATGATTGATGCAACAGAAGGTGTAACTGAGCAGGATGCTAAAATCGCAGGTATTGCTCATGAACGTGGAAAGGGTATAATTATTTGTGTAAACAAATGGGATGCCATTGAAAAGAATGACAAGACTATGAAAGAGCATGAGACAAAGATACGTCAGATTCTTTCGTTTATGCCTTATGCATCAATTCTTTTCATTTCAGTTAAAAGCGGACAGCGTCTCGGCAAAATTTACGAGACAATTGATGCAGTAATTGAAAACAATTCAATGCGTATTGCAACAGGTGTACTTAACGAAATTGTTTCTGAGGCTGTTGCTCTTCAGCAGCCACCTACAGATAAGGGTAAGAGGCTCAAAATCTTTTACACTACACAGGTTGCTGTTAAGCCACCAACATTCGTTATATTCGTAAACGAAAAGTACCTGATGCACTTTTCTTATGTAAGATATCTTGAGAATCGAATCAGAGATGCTTTCGGTTTTGAAGGAACATCTTTGAAATTTATAATTAGAGAGAGAAAGGAAAACGAATAATGAGCATTGTGGGGAGAATACTGGCTATATTAATCGGTTATTGTTTTGGAATGGTTTTAATGGGCTACCTAATTGGAAAGTCAAAGAACATCGACTTAACAAAGGTTGGTAGCGGTAATGTTGGTTCTACAAATACAATGAGAAATCTTGGCGTTACAGCTGGATTAATTACACTGGCTTGGGACTGCTTAAAGTGCGTTGTTGCTTGCTTCTTTGTATGGTTAATATTTGGTATTTTTGTAGAAAACGTTAATATTTATATGGTATATGCTGGATTGGGCGTTGTATTAGGTCACGACTTCCCTTGCTACATGCATTTCAAAGGTGGAAAGGGTGTAGCATCTACTCTTGGATTCATTATTGCCTTGTTCCCAATGGGACTTCCTATTCCTGCAGGAATTTTCATTGCCCTTGTAGCATTAACTAGATATGTATCACTTGGCTCAATTATTGGTGAGTTATCTTTTGCAATAGAGATAATTGTGGCAGCAGCCCTTGGACTTTTATCAGAAAAATACCCAGGTGGTCAGCTCAAAGAAGTTGTGATTATTTGCTGCTTAGTTTCAGCTTTATCAATTGCACTTCATCATGCAAATATTAAGCGTCTTCTTTCTGGAACAGAAAACAAGTTTTCATTTCACCCAGAAACTAGAGCGTAAATACTAGTAAACTAAGCTGGTAGGCATCAAGCTCTTAGATTTCTCAAGCGAATCGTATTAGATGAGCGGAGAAATTCTAAGGCTTGTAGCTGTGACCAGCGTAAATTTTATAAAGACTAGAGGTATTTAATGGCGAGAATTAGTGTTTTAGGAGCAGGCAGCTGGGGCATTGCCCTGGCTGTTATGCTTAATAAGAATGGTCATGATGTAAAGGTATGGTCACATCGACAGTCTCAAGTAGACCAGATGAATGATACCCATACTAGTGACAAAATAAAGGGAGTTAAGCTTCCAGAGTCAATGCTCTTTACAGCGGATATTGAGGATGCGGCTAAATCAGCAGATGTTGTTATGTTGGCTGTTCCATCAAAGGCCACTAGAGAAACAGCAGAGAAAATCAAACCTTTTGTTAATGAAAATCAGATTTTTATTACTGTTACAAAAGGTATTGAAGAAGAAACCTTATTTACTCAGACTGAAATTCTAGAAGATGTATTAGGAGATGATAAGCGCATATGCGTTTTATCTGGTCCTAGTCATGCGGAAGAGGTTGTTGTTTTCAAGCCTACACTTGTTGTAGCTGGATCTACAGACAGACAGACTTCACTTTTCGTGCAGAATCTTTTCATGAATAAATATTTCAGAGTTTATTCTTCCCCAGATGTTAAAGGAATTGAAGTAGGAGCAGCTCTTAAAAATGTTATTGCACTTGCTGCAGGTATGTCTGATGGGCTTGGATTTGGTGACAATGCCAAGGCTGCTTTAATTACTAGAGGAATCAAAGAAATTTCTGCTTTGGCGGTTGCTATGGGCGGTCAGTCTGAGACACTTGCTGGTCTTACTGGCGTAGGCGACTTGATTGTTACTTGCTCATCTATGCATTCAAGAAATAGAATGGCTGGATTTTATATTGGGCAAGGCATGAGCAAGGATGAGGCAATGGAAAAGGTTGCTATGGTTGTAGAAGGTGTATATTCTGCAAAAGCAGCTAAAAAGCTTGCTGAAAAATATGGTATTGAGATGCCTATAGTAGATGTTGTAAATGCAGTTTTATTTGATGGCATGGCAGCAAAAGATGCGGTTTATGAGCTTATGACACGTTCTAAAAAGGATGAGACATCTGATTTAGAATGGTAAAATATGACTGAATTGTGAAACTTTATTTTGTGGCACTTATGTCTATTGACTACTAGATAATGTGGTGGTAGTATAATTCTATCAACACAATATCTAGTAGTTTTTTATTTCAAGCAACTAGATATTGACTGAATATTATATACAATATAGGTTTTTGATTTTTATCAGATATATAAAACCCGGAGGTTGAGATGGATAGATTTGTAATTAAAAAGGATGGTGCTCTAGAGCGTTTTGATGTTCAAAAGGTTGTAGAGGCCGTTGGTAAATCAGCTACACGTGTGCTTGTTAAATTTACTTCTGAGCAGGAGAAATTTATATGTCAGTTTGTTGAGGAAAGAGTGGAGGAACTTGGCCTTGAGAAAATTGAGATTGCACAAATGCATAATATTGTTGAGGGTGCTTTGGAGCGCGTTAATCCAATGGTGGCAAAGAGCTACAGAGATTATCGAAACTACAAGCAGGATTTCGTACAGATGTTGGATGATGTTTATAAGAAGTCTCAGAACATTATGTACATCGGTGACAAGGAG
Organism: Pseudobutyrivibrio sp.; assembly: GCF_015057185.1. Taxonomy (GTDB): domain Bacteria; phylum Bacillota; class Clostridia; order Lachnospirales; family Lachnospiraceae; genus Pseudobutyrivibrio. Next base: position 40,856 of record NZ_SVEV01000001.1, read on the forward strand.
AATTCAAATACAGATTCAGCGCTGGTATCTACAAAGCGTTCGTTAATTTTTAATGAGCTTAACCGCGAATTATACAAGAAATTCTTCCTTACAACAGAAGAAGTACAGGCTATCAGAGATGGATATATTTATATTCATGATATGAACGCTCGTCGTGATACTATGAATTGCTGCCTCTTTGATGTTAAATCTGTTCTTGAAGGCGGCTTTGAAATGGGAAATATTTTCTATAACGAGCCAAAGAGTCTTGATGTAGCCTTTGATGTTATTGGTGATATTGTCCTTTCAGCTGCCAGCCAGCAGTATGGTGGATTTACAATCCCTCAGGCAGATCAGATTTTAGAGAAATATGCTCAAAAATCATATGATAAATATTTCTCTAAATACGTTGATTTAGGCATTGATAAAGAGAAAGCTCATGAAGTATCAATGAAAGAAGTTGAGCGTGAAATGGAGCAGGGCTTCCAGGGCTGGGAGTACAAATTCAATACGGTAGCTTCATCTCGAGGAGATTATCCATTTATCACAGTTACAATCGGACTTGGAACATCTGTATTTGCAAAGATGGCATCAAAAGCATGCTTAAAGGTTCGTTCAATTGGACAGGGAAAACCTGGCTTTAAAAAGCCTGTTTTATTCCCAAAGATTGTATTCTTGTATGATGAGAATCTTCACGGACCGGGCGGAGAACTTGAGGATGTTTTTGAGGCAGGAATTGATTGCTCTAGAAAAACGATGTATCCTGATTGGTTGTCACTTACTGGAGAGGGTTACATTGCAAGCATGTACAAAAAATACGGCAAGGTAATTTCTCCAATGGGATGTAGAGCCTTCCTTTCACCATGGTATGAAAGGGGCGGCATGAATCCAGCAGATGATAAGGATGAGCCAGTATTTATTGGTAGATTCAATATTGGTGCTGTTTCACTTCATCTTCCAATGATTCTTGCAAAATCACGTCAGGAATCTAGAGACTTTTACGAGGTTCTCGATTACTATTTGGAGATGATTAGAAAGCTTCACATTCGTACATATGCATATCTTGGAGAAATGCGTGCATCTACAAATCCACTTGCATATTGTGAAGGCGGCTTCTATGGCGGACACCTTGGCTTCCACGACAAAATTAAGCCATTATTAAAGGCTGCAACAGCTTCATTTGGTATTACAGCATTTAATGAGCTTCAAGAGCTTTACAATGGTAAATCACTTGTAGAGGATGGCGAGTTTGCCCTTGAAGTTTTAAGACATATTAACGAAAAGGTTAATCAGTTCAAGGAGGAAGATGGCAACCTATATGCTATTTACGGTACTCCAGCTGAGAACCTTTGCGGCTTACAGGTAAAACAATTTAGAAATAAGTATGGCATTATTGAGAATGTATCTGATCGTGAGTACGTTTCTAATTCATTCCATTGCCATGTTACAGAAGATATTACACCAATCGAAAAGCAGGATAAGGAAGGACGTTTCTGGGAACTTTCTAATGGTGGCAAAATCCAGTATGTACGTTATCCAATTAATTACAACCGCGATGCTGTAAAGACACTTGTCCGTCGCGCTATGGACAAGGGATTTTACGAGGGCGTTAACCTTTCTTTATCATATTGTGATGATTGTGGTCACGAGGAGCTGGAGATGGATGTTTGCCCAGTTTGCGGCAGCAAGAACCTTACAAAAATTGACCGCATGAATGGTTATTTATCTTATTCTCGTGTAAAAGGCGATACCAGACTTAACGAGGCTAAAATGGCGGAAATCGCAGATAGGAAGAGTATGTAAATGAATTATCATAATATAACAAAGGATGATATGCTTAACGGCGATGGCTTACGAGTTGTGTTATGGGTGGCAGGTTGTGACCATCATTGCAAGGAATGTCAGAATCCAATAACTTGGGATCCTGATGGTGGCTTGAAATTTGATCAGGCTGCAAAGGATGAATTATTTGAAATATTAGCTAGAGATTATATTTCAGGAATAACTTTTAGTGGAGGTGACCCATTGTTTCCTGGAAATCGTGGTGAAGTGACGGAGCTTGCCCGGGAAATTAGGGAGAGGTTTCCCGGCAAGACCGTCTGGCTCTATACAGGATTCACCTATGAAGAGGTTAAATCTCTAGAAATTATGGAATATGTTGACGTTTTAGTTGACGGAGAATTTGAAATTGATAAGATAGATTTACAGGCAAAATGGAGAGGCAGCATCAATCAGCGGGTAATAGATGTTCCTCAGACAAGAAAGCTTAATCAAATCGTTTTGCATGTAGATTAATCAAGGAGAGAATAGTTAGATGAATATAAATATTACAAAACTTACTGACTCTGCGAAGCTTCCAGAGAGAGGCTCAGCTTTTGCGGCAGGTTATGATTTATTTGCTGATTTATCAGAGGAAGTAAGAATTGCACCACATGAGACTATTATGATTGGAACAGGTCTCGCGATGGAGATTCCTGAGGGATATTTTGGAGGAGTGTTTGCTCGCTCAGGTTTATCTGCTAAGGAAGGTCTTAGACCAGCAAATTGTGTCGGAGTTGTTGATTCTGATTACAGGGGAGAAGTTAAGGTTGCACTTCACAATGATTGTGAAATCGAAAGAATTGTTACACCAGCTGAAAAGATTGCACAGCTTGTTGTAGTTCCATTTCTTTCAGTTGAGTTTTCTGAAGTATCTGAGCTCTCAGATACAGCCCGTGGAGAGGGCGGATTTGGTTCCACAGGAAAACATTAGAATTGAATTTTTGGCGCCTGGTTTTCCCAGACGCCATTTCGCATGTTTTAATACTATTTTTGAAAGAGAGTAATTTTATGGCAAAAAAGGTAAACTATGATGCCAGCTCCATTTCTGTTTTAGAGGGGCTTGAGGCAGTTAGAAAACGTCCTGGAATGTACATAGGTTCAACCTCAAGAAAGGGACTAAATCATCTTATTTATGAGATAGTAGATAACTCAGTTGATGAACATTTAGCAGGCGAATGTGACACTATTCACGTCACTTTAGAGAAAGATGGCAGCTGTACTGTAGAGGATAACGGAAGAGGTATTCCTGTAGGAATGCATGCTAAGGGCGTTTCTGCTGCACGTTTGGTATTTTCTACACTTCATGCAGGTGGTAAATTTGATGATAGTGTTTACAAAACCTCCGGAGGTCTACATGGTGTCGGTTCTTCCGTAGTTAACGCACTTTCTGAATATATGGTAGTAGATATTTCCAGAGAAGGATATGTGCACCACGATAGATATGAGCGCGGTGTGCCTACAGAGAAATTGGTAGATGGACTTTTACCAAAGATTTCCAAAACAACAAAGCATGGTACTAAAATCAATTTCCTTCCTGACCCAGAAATCTTTGAGAAAACATATTTTAAAGAAGATGAGGTAAAGTCTAGACTTCATGAGACAGCTTACCTCAACCCAGGTCTTACTATTAACTATGCTGACTTACGAGGAGAGCAGCCTGAGTATCTTACTTTCCACGAGCCAGAAGGAATTAAGGGCTTTGTAAAAGAAATAAACAAAACTGCAGAGACTCTTCATGATGTAGTTTATTTCAAGGGTGAGGCTGACGGCATTGAAGTAGAGATTGCCTTCCAGTATTGCAATGAATTCAAAGAAAATATACTTGGATTCTGTAACAATATTTACAATTCTGAGGGCGGCACACATATTACTGGATTCAAAACAGTTTTGACTACTGTAATCAATAATTACGCTAGAGAATTAGGAATTTTAAAGGAAAAGGATGCAAACTTTACAGGCGCTGATGTTAGAAACGGTATTACAGCAATTGTTTCAATAAAGCATCCAGATCCTAGATTCGAAGGACAGACAAAAACAAAGCTTGATAACCCTGATGCTTCAAAGGCAACTCAAAAGGTTTGCCAAGATGAGTTCGTTTTATTCTTCGACAGAAACTTAGATACATTAAAGGCTATTATTGCTTGCGCTGAAAAGAGTGCCAAGATTAGAAAATCAGAAGAAAAGGCAAAAACAAATCTTCTTACAAAGCAAAAGTTTTCTTTTGATCAAAATGGTAAATTGGCGAACTGTGAATCTAGAGATTCAGAGAAATGTGAAATATTTATCGTAGAGGGAGATTCTGCCGGCGGTTCAGCCAAAAAGGCGAGAAACCGTATGTATCAGGCTATTATGCCTATCAGAGGTAAAATCCTCAATGTTGAAAAGGCATCAATGGACAAGGTTCTTGCTAATGCAGAAATCAAAACCTTAATAAATGCATTTGGATGTGGCTTTTCAGAAGGCTATGGAAATGATTTTGATATTTCAAAGCTACGATATGACAAAATTGTTATTATGGCCGATGCCGACGTGGATGGTGCTCATATCAGCACACTTTTGTTAACCTTCTTTTATAGATTTATGCCAGAACTTATTAGAGAAGGTCACGTATATATTGCTATGCCACCTCTCTACAAGGCAATTCCTTCAAAGGGAGAGGAAGAATACTTATATGATGATGTAGCTCTGGAAAAGTATCGTAAAAAGATGAATGGCAAAACATTTACTCTTCAAAGATACAAAGGTTTAGGAGAGATGGATGCAGAGCAGCTTTGGGAAACAACACTTGACCCAGAGCGCAGAAAGCTTAAACTAGTTGAAATTGAAGACGCTCTTATGGCATCTGAGGTTACAGAGCTTTTAATGGGTTCTGATGTTGCACCTCGTAAGGAATTTATCTATAAGCATGCAAGGGAGGCTGAAATTGATATTTAATCAATTTAGTCTTCTAAAACACGCCTTTTAAATGCCAATTACAAATGGCGTGTTTTCCCATATAGTTTCTAGAAAGGGCAATTTATTTTATGGCACAAGAAATAATTAGAACAGAATATTCGGAAATAATGCAAAAATCCTTCATAGACTATTCTATGTCAGTAATTCTTGCACGTGCAGTGCCTGATGTTAGAGATGGTCTAAAGCCTGTACAGCGTCGTACATTGTACGATATGTATGAGTTGAAGGTTGATTATAATAAACCATATAAGAAATCTGCTCGTATAGTTGGTGATACCATGGGTAAATATCATCCACATGGTGACAGCTCTATTTACGAAGCACTTGTTGTAATGAGTCAGGATTTCAAAAAATCACTTCCTCTTGTAGATGGTCATGGTAACTTTGGTTCTATCGAAGGAGATGGCGCTGCTGCAATGCGTTACACCGAGGCGCGTTTAGCAAAGGTTGCTCAGGAGGTTTATCTTGGAGACCTTGACAAAAATGTAGTAGATTTCGTACCAAACTATGATGAGACAGAAAAGGAGCCAGAGGTTCTTCCTGTAAGAGTTCCTAACATTCTTATTAATGGCTCAGATGGTATCGCTGTAGGTATGGTTACATCTATTCCACAGCACAACCTTGGCGAGGTTGTTGATGGCGTTATTGCCTACATGAAAAACCCTGATATCAATACAAAGGAAATGCTTGAGATAATTCCAGGACCAGATTTTCCAACAGGTGGAATTGTTACTAATAAGGACGATTTACTTGAGATATATTCTACTGGTATTGGAAAAATCAAGATTCGTGGTAAGGCAGAGATTGAAAAGATTAAGGGTGGCAAGGAACAAATTGTAATTAGCGAGATTCCTTATCCAATGATTGGTGCTAATATTGGTAAATTCCTTAATGATATTTACAACCTTGTTGAGACTAAAAAGACTAACGATATTACCGATATTTCAAATCAGTCTAAGGGCGAGCAGATGAAAATCGTTGTTGAACTGAGAAAAGGTGCTGATGCTCAAAATGTTCTTAATCTGTTATATAAGAAAACAAGACTCGAGGATACTTTCGGCGTTAACATGCTAGCTGTTGCTGATGGAAAGCCTGAAACACTTGGAATAGTTCCGATTATCAGACATCATGTTAATTTCCAATATGAGCTTTGCACTCGTAAGTACACACACCTTCTTGATAAAGAAAACGACAAAAAAGAAATCCAAGAAGGTTTAATAAAGGCCTGTGATGTTATTGATTTGATTATTGAAATCCTTCGAGGTTCAAAGGATGTTAAACAAGCAAAGGCTTGTTTGGTTGATGGTATTACAGCTGGTATCAAATTCAAATCAGAGCAATCTAAGAGAGATGCAGAACAGCTTAGATTTACAGATCGTCAGGCTCAGGCAATCCTTGATATGAGACTTCATAGATTGATTGGCTTGGAAATCGAGGCACTTCGTGCAGATTATGATGAGACTTTGAAAAAGATTGCCCAGTACACCAAAATACTTGGTTCTCGTGGTGAAATGGCAAAGGTTATCATTAAGGATCTTCAGGCAATTAAAAAGGAATATGCTAGAGAGCGTCGCACATTAATTGATAATGTAGAAGAAGCTGTTGTTGAGGAAAAACCAATTGAGGTTATTGATGTAGCTGTTCTTATTGACAGATTTGCATATGCAAGAGTAGTTGATATGCCTACATTCGAGAGAAATAAAGAGGCTGCAGAGCAAGAATCTAAAAAGATTATTTTCTGTAAAAATATTGATAAAATATGTCTTTTCACTGAAAAGGGAGATATGCATACCATTAAGGTGCTGAGCCTTCCATTTGGTAAATTTAGAGACAAAGGGCAACCAATTGATACTGCTGAAAAGGGATCAAAAATCGATCTTACAAAGGAAAACCTTCTTCTAGCAGATTCTATGTCAAACATCATTACTAAAAAGCTTTTATTTGGTACAAAGCAGGCAATGATAAAAGTTGTAGATGGTAGCGAGTTTGATGTATCTAGAAAGCTTATTGCAGCAACAAAGCTTGCAGACAAGGATGAGGTTATTTGTGTTAAAATCCTAAATGAAACTGATACTGTTGTTATGCAGTCTTCAAAAGACATGTTCTTAAGAATTGAAGCAGCTTCTATTCCAGAGAAAAAGAAGACAGCAGTTGGTGTTCGCGGAATGAAGCTTTCATCTGGGGATGAGCTTATAGATATTCATGTTCTTACAGATGGAGAAGCAAAGGACGTTAAAGTAAAAGGCAAAGCAGTTGCTTTAAATCGACTTCACGTTGGTTCTCGTGACACTAAAGGAGTTAAGAAATAAAATTGAAGCCCATTAAATTCAATCATGTACTTCAAATTCTATATCCGATAATTGTTTATCTGGTAGTGTATCAAATGGGATATGGTGTTATATTTTCGCTAATAGGTGGGAAATATGGCTCACTTGCCTGCTTATTAATTGCAGCAATTATATGCTTGATCCCTATTACCATTATTTATCGTGCTGTACCACACTTGATACCAAATCCAGAGATTACTAAGAAAGACATAATCAAATATGTTTGCTGGATTGTTGGAATTGTAATTCTTGGACTTTTAGTGAACATTGTTTTGACACATAGTGGCCTGGTAAATACGTCTAATGGGTTTAAAAGAGCTTCAAATACTCTAACGGATGGTACTTTTGTTATAAAGATTATGTGCAATGTTGTAGCTGTTCCACTTTTAGAGGAAATACTTGTAAGGGGGATTATTGCTGGGCAATTAGCAATATGGCAAAATCCCCTTTTTGCTGTAGCTATTTCTTCGATTTTTTTTGGAATTTTACACAATAATATAGTACAATTCATTTATGCATTAATTATTGGTATTGCACTTGGATTTATGTATATTAATACTAAAAGACTATCTCTTTGTATTATTGCCCATGCTCTTATCAATTTTTTTGTTATTATTATTACTAATCTTTAATTGGGAGGAATATAATGGAAGAGAAGATTACACTTACTATTGGGAAGCAGAAAAACATTGCGCTTATTGCTCATGATGGCAAAAAGCCAACTTTAATTCAGTGGTGCGAGGATAATAAAGAAATTCTTAAAAAACATTTTCTTTGTGGAACTGGTACTACAGCTAGGATGATTTCTGATAAAACAGGTCTTCCTGTTAGAGGATACAATTCAGGTCCACTTGGCGGAGACCAGCAAATTGGCGCAAAGGTTGTTGAAGGCAGAATTGATTTGATAATTTTCTTTTCTGATCCACTTACAGCTCAGCCACATGATCCAGATGTAAAAGCACTTACAAGAATAGCTCAGGTATACGATATTCCAATTGCTCTTAATAAGGCATCTGCAGATTTCATGATTAAGTCTGAGTTTATGAATGAGTCATATGATCATGATGTAATAAATTTCCAAAAAAATATAGCGGATAGAGCAAATACTCTTTAAACTAGGAGGATTTATATGTCTAAAAAAAGTGAAGAGATTAAAAATTCAAAAGCTGGCATAGTAGCACATATTATTGGTTCAATTGCCTATATTGCTATTGGCGTTTGCCTTTTGACTTTGGATGTAAGTTTAATTTCAAGGCTTGCATATTCTTGTTCAGTATTAGCTGGTGGCATTTTATTTATATGCTTCGGTGCATATTATATGCTCAAATATTTCTTTAATCATGAATACACAAGAGTATCTAACTATGGTTTTACCATGGGTGTAATACTTGTAATTATTGGTTCAGCATTTATTTTTAAGGCTAACTACATTTCAGGATTTATAGACGTTATAGTTTGTATTATAGGCGGCTTATTTGGAGCTATTATGCTTCAACAGACATTTGCTTTATTTCACATGCAAAGAGGAACTTGGATAATCACTCTTTTGTTTGGAGCTGCAACAATAGCTGCTAGTGTATACATGCTTTTGAATAATGCGAAATTCTTCAACGGTGTATTTTTAAATACTGTTTATATGATTGCTGTTGGAGGAGTTTCACTATTTTCTTTACTTCTTATGGTTATTGGATTAAGAGACCATAACAAGGATTTGAAGGAAAAACCAAATAAAAAGAAAGCCTCTGTAAACGAAAAAGAAGATACACTTGATGATTCTATTTTTGAGGATGAGCCTGTGGTACAAGTTATCGATCTTCCAGATGATGAAGTTCCACCAGTAGGTTCAGATGCCTTTTTTGAGGAATAGTTATTTATGGCAAATATTGAAGATTATTTAACTTGGAGAGCGGATGTTCCATTTTCAGTGGACCCATTTAATGAAGTGGATGCACTAATTTTGTGTGAGCTTGTTTATTCTCCATTTGATGGTATCGTTCCGGGACCAGGACACAAGGTTAAATTATCAATAGAAGAAGTTTGCCAGTCATTTTTTGAAAAATATAACGAGGAGGAACTCTTGAGTACAACTGCGTCTACGAGAGTTGCTCCTTTTTTGATGCGAAAAATGATAAATACAAATCGATTTGGTGGAACAAAGCTCACTGGCTTTGTAAATGACATTGATATTGAACGTCAGAGTCAATTTTCTTGCTGTTGCTTTTATTTAAAGGATGGAACAGTTTTTGTAGCTTTTAGAGGCACTGATGACACTTTAGTTGGATGGAAAGAAGACTTTAACTTATGTTTTTCTAGTGGTACAGGTGGACAATTAAAAGCGGTAGAGTATTTGAACAATTATCTGGCTCGAACAATGCGTCCTATTAGGGTAGGAGGCCATTCAAAAGGTGGTAATTTTGCTGTATACAGCTGTGCTTTTTCGAAACCACATATCAAGGATAATCTTATAGAGATATTTAATTTTGACGGGCCAGGCTTTATAGAGGAAATTCTTGAGGAGCCTAAATATAAATCAATTATTAAAAGAACACATAAATTTATTCCAAAGGAATCCATAATTGGTATGCTAATGCATTCCAAAGCCAAAACTAAAATTGTTAGTTCTGAAGAAAAGGGAATATATCAACATAATATAATGAATTGGAAGGTTGAGCGAAATCATTTGATTTACGAAGATAGTCTTTCTACTAATTCTGTAACAATTGATAAAACAATAAAAAAGTGGGCCGGACAGTTTGACTATGAGACTAGAGAGCTATTTGGAGAAGTGTTTTTTGCTTCGTTGCTTACTTCATCAGGTGCATCTAATTTATCCGAGCTTTCCAGCAAAAAAATTAAATCTATTGCATCGTTAACAAAAGAAGTTCAATCCCTTGATGAACAGAATCAGGTCTTGATTATGGATGTAATAAAAGGGCTTGCATTAGCAGGGGGAGAAAGCTTTAAAAATTCTATCATTTCTAAGTTTACTAAAAATGAAAAAGTGAGAAAAGAAGAGAAAAAGTGAGAAATAAAGAGTATTAAATAGGATTGTGTAGAAATACGATAACGGGCTTTGTTTGCAAGTATTTCAATACAATCCTATTATACTTTTTGTGGTTAGCACTCGATGATGATGAGTGCTAATAAATAAAATTGATAATATAATTTAGGAGGTAATATAAAATGAAATTAGTTCCATTAACTGACAGAGTTGTATTAAAACAGTGTGAAGCAGAAGAGACTACAAAGTCTGGTATTATTTTAGCTTCAGCTGCACAGGAGAAACCACAGGAGGCTATGGTAATCGCAGTTGGTCCTGGCGGGGTTGTAGATGGTAAAGAAATTACAATGCAGGTAAAAGAAGGCCAGAAGGTTATTTATTCTAAATATGCTGGTACAGAAGTAAAGCTTGAAGGCGAAGAATATATCATTGTTCGTCAGAACGATATTCTTGCAGTAGTAGAATAATTTTTGATTAATCTTGAATCCTAATAATTGAAAGTGAGGTAAAAATCATGGCAAAAGAAATCAAATATGGCGCAGAAGCTAGACAGGCTCTTGAAGCTGGTGTAGATAAATTAGCAAATACAGTTAGAGTAACAATCGGACCTAAGGGACGTAACGTAGTTCTTGCAAAGTCTTACGGTGCTCCACTTATCACAAACGATGGTGTTACTATCGCAAAGGATGTTGAGCTTGATGATCCATTCGAGAACATGGGGGCTCAGCTTGTGAAGGAAGTTGCTACAAAGACAAATGATGTTGCAGGTGACGGTACTACAACAGCTACAGTACTTGCTCAGGCAATGGTTAAGGAAGGTATGAAGAACCTTGCTGCAGGTGCTAACCCAATCGTTCTTAGAAAGGGTATGAAGAAGGCTGTAGAATGCGCTACAGAAGCAATCGTTGGCATGTCTAAGGCTGTAGATGGCAAGGAGCAGATTGCAAGAGTTGCTGCTATTTCTGCTGGTGATGATGAAGTAGGTCAGATGGTAGCTGACGCTATGGAAAAGGTTTCTAACGATGGTGTTATCACAATCGAGGAATCTAAGACAATGCAGACAGAGCTTGACCTTGTAGAAGGTATGCAGTTCGATAGAGGATATATCTCAGCATATATGTGCACAGATATGGACAAGATGGAAGCAAACCTTGATGATCCATATATCCTTATCACAGACAAAAAGATTTCTAACATTCAGGATCTACTTCCAGTTCTTGAGCAGATTGTTCAATCTGGTGCTAGACTTCTTATTATCGCTGAGGATATTGAGGGCGAGGCTCTTACAACACTTATCCTTAACAAGCTTCGTGGTACATTCAATGTAGTTGCTGTTAAGGCACCAGGCTATGGTGATAGAAGAAAAGAGATGCTTCAGGATATCGCTATTCTTACAGGTGGACAGGTTATTTCTGAGGAAGTTGGTCTTGAGCTTAAGGATACAACTCTTGAGCAGCTTGGTCGTGCTAAGTCTGTTAAGGTTAACAAAGAGAACACAACAATCGTTGATGGTTTGGGTGACAAGGATGCTATCGAAGCTAGAGTTGCTCAGATTAGAGGTCAGATTGAGGAAACAACATCTGAATTTGATAAAGAGAAGCTTCAGGAAAGACTTGCTAAGCTCGCTGGTGGTGTTGCAGTTATCCGCGTAGGTGCTGCTACAGAAACAGAGATGAAGGAAGCTAAGCTTCGTATGGAAGATGCTCTTAATGCTACACGTGCAGCTGTTGAGGAAGGTATCATCTCAGGTGGTGGTTCTGCTTACATTCATGTTCAGAAGAAGGTTGCAGAGCTTGCTGAGACACTTACAGGTGATGAGAAAACAGGTGCTAACGTAATCGTTAAGGCTCTTGAGGCACCACTTTTCTACATTGCTGCAAATGCAGGTCTTGAAGGATCTGTAATCATTAACAAGGTTCGTGATTCTGAGGATGCAATCGGATTTGATGCTTACAATGAGGAGTATGTAAATATGGTTAAGGCTGGTATCCTTGATCCAGTTAAGGTTACAAGAACAGCTCTTCAGAATGCCGCTTCAGTTGCTTCTACACTCCTTACAACAGAGTCTGTAGTTGCTGATATTAAGGAACCTGCTGCTGACGCCGCTGCTGCAGCTGCTGCCGCAGGTGGAATGGGTGGAATGTACTAATTTTTCCATAAATCGGTTCACATTCACCGCTGGTTATGGTAATATAATCAGCGGTGTTTTTTTTATTTTAAACCTATTATTTTGAGGTGATTTATGAGCAAAGTTGCGATACTTACAGATAGTAATAGTGGCATTACACAGGCAGAGTCAAAGAAACTTGGTATTTTTGTTGAACCAATGCCATTCTATATTGATGGACAACTTTATTATGAGGATATAGATCTTACTCAGGAGGAGTTTTACAAGAAGCTTACTGAGGGTGGAGAGATTACTACTTCGATGCCAATTACTGGCAATCTTATGGATTCTTGGGAAGGCCTTCTCAAGGATTATGATGAAGTTGTATACATTCCTATGTCATCAGGGCTTTCTTCTTCATGTGCTACAGCTAAAATGCTTGCAGAAGATTATGAAGGTCGTGTTGTTGTTGTAGATAATCAGCGTATTTCTGTTACACAGAAGCTTTCTGCATTAGAGGCAAAGAAATTAGCTGATTTAGGAAAGAGTGCACAGGAAATTTGCGATGCACTTATGAGCAATAAATCAGAGTCTACTATTTATATTACAGTGGACACATTGGAATATCTTAAAAAGGGTGGACGTTTAACTCCAGCTGTTGCTGCTATAGGTTCATTACTTAAGATTAAACCAGTTCTTTCAATCTATGGTGAAAAGCTTGATAAATATAGTATGGCTCGTACCATGAAGGCTGCAAAGCAAACAATGATAGAAGCCTTGAAAAAGGATATGAAAGAAAGATTACATACAGACAACTTTGATGATGTCATTATTTCGGTTGCTCATACCCAGAATCAGGAGGCAGCAGAGGCATTCAGAACTGAGCTTCTTAAGGAATTCCCGGTTAAAGAAATATGGATTGATCCGTTATCGCTTTCAGTTTCATGTCATATCGGTCCAGGCGCATTAGCTTGCACTGTGACAAAGAAATTGATTGATATAGATTAATGATTTATTAAATAAATCAGATGCTTTCTAGGAGGATAATTATGGTAAAAGCGGTTGTTGGAGCCAATTGGGGCGATGAAGGAAAAGGTAAAATCACAGACATGATGGCTGCTGATGCAGACATTATTGTGAGATTCCAAGGAGGAGCAAATGCAGGACATACCATTGTAAACAATTACGGAAAATTTGCACTTCATACTTTACCTTCAGGTGTATTCTATAATCACACCACAAGCATTATTGGAAATGGTGTTGCTCTTAATATCCCTGTACTTATGAAGGAGATTAAGTCAATTGAGGAAAAAGGCGTTCCTGCACCACACATCTTGGTTTCAGATAGAGCTCAGATTGTAATGCCTTACCATATTCTTTTTGATCAGTACGAAGAGGAGAGATTAGGAAAAGCTTCCTTCGGATCTACAAAGAGCGGAATTGCTCCTTTCTATTCAGATAAATATGCAAAGGTTGGTTATCAGGTACAGGAACTCTTTGACGATGAGTTACTCAAGGAAAAGGTTCAGCGTACATGTGACCAAAAGAATGTTTTACTTGAACATTTATATCACAAGCCACTTATTAATCCTGATGAGTTACTTAATACACTTCATGAATATAGAGATATGATTGCTCCTTATGTTTGTGATACATCTGCATACCTTTGGAATGCACTCAAGGAAAATAAAACTATCCTTCTTGAAGGTCAGTTAGGTACATTAAAGGATCCTGATCACGGAATTTACCCAATGGTAACTTCATCATCTACACTTGCAGCTTACGGTTGCGTTGGTGCTGGTATTCCTGCTCAGGAATTGAAGCAGGTTGTTACAGTATGCAAGGCTTATTCTTCAGCTGTTGGAGCTGGTGCTTTTGTCTCTGAGATTTTTGGAGATGAGGCAGATGAGCTTAGACGTCGCGGCGGTGATGGTGGTGAGTTCGGTGCTACTACAGGTCGTCCTCGCCGTATGGGTTGGTTCGATTGCGTTGCATCTAAGTATGGCTGTAGAATGCAGGGTACAACTGATGTTGCCTTTACAGTAGTTGATGTACTTGGATATCTTGATGAAATTCCAGTTTGTGTTGGCTATGAAATCGACGGAGAAGTTACAACAGATTTCCCTGTTACAAGCAAATTGGAGAAGGCAAAACCAGTGCTCAAGACTCTTCCAGGATGGAAATGCGATATTCGCGGTATTAAGAAATACGAGGATCTTCCTGAAAATTGCAGAAATTATATTGAATTTATCGAAAAGGAAATTGGATTCCCTATCACAATGGTTTCTAATGGACCTGGACGAGATGATATTATCTATAGATAAAGAAATTAAAATGCTTTACAATATTTATTGTAAAGCATTTTTTTTACATTAGTGGGGTGAATATGAAAAATTTATTTAAAAATAAGCTTTATTTAATCGCATCATTTCTAGTGGTTTTAATTCTAATTCTTGTAATTGTATTTAGCTTTATCAAAACGAATAATCCAAGCAACATTCAAAATGCAAAAAAACAATCAAATGCTACGGCTGATTTGCCACAAGCAGACGAAGAGGAGGATTCTGGTGAGCCTAGTCATGCAGAAACATTAGATGCAGCTAGCGAAACCGAAGATGAAGGACAACAAATCTTTTTTATTGAGAAATCTGATGTTCAAAAATTTTCTTTGACCGATGCAAATGGAATACTTCTTGAGTTTCAACGAGATGGTGATCAATGGATTTGCACTGATGAAGAATCCTTGGATTTAAATGAGGAAAGAGTAGATAAGATTTTAAATTACATATGTGATGTTAGGTTTGTAGAATCATATATTTCTGAAGATGGAAGCGAATATGGTCTAACAGCTGATTCTGATATTTTTGTGGTTGAGGACTCTGGTGGCAATGATGTATATGTTTGTTTAGGGGATGTAGATGAAAGCGATGGCGGTATATATTTTGCGCTAAACTATGACTATACACAAGTGTTTAAAAACAGCGGCAAGCTATCAAATGTTTGCAAATATTATATTGAAGAATTGATTGAGTAATGGACATTTATGAAAAAATTGTGAAACATTTTCAATTCATTGTACCGAAAAAACAGATAGAGTATAATAATTAATAAGATTTCAAACAATTAAATAGGGGGTAAACAGATGGAATCTGAGCATGTTTTGATTGGTAACATCAAAGATAACTTCGATAGAGTAGAAGATATTCTAGATAATTATCTTTTCAGAATCGGCATCACTGGAAAAAACGATCTTAGATTTACGCTTTTATCGGAAGAGGCACTTAGACTCGCACGCTCCATTGTGGAGGATGACAGCGGAATAGAAATTTGGTTTGAAGGTGATGACAAGGTTTCTCATATTTATTTGAGAATAAAAGGTACATTCGATGCTAATAAAGAAGAAGAATTTGTATCCATTTCATCATCAGGAACTAATAGTTCTGATAAAACATTTTTTGATGAGTTGAAGCGATTCTTTGTTAAGCCACAAAAGGCTACATGGTCATTGGCGGAATATACAAGGGAACTCAATGAGAAGAAGCAGCAGGACAAATATGCCCAGGATTCATGGGATAACTTAGAACGTTCCGTTATTGCTAATTTGGCAAATGATATTGTAGTTCAAGTAAAAGATGGAATTGTAGTTATGGATATAACTAAAAAACTTGATTAATTTTAGGAGGAGGATGCAATTATGCTAAACATTACAAATGCTAAGGATGGGGACAAATTGATTGTAGAATTGGAAGGAAGACTTGATACTACCACATCTCCTCAATTAGAAGAAAATATGAGTGAGCAATTAGGAGGTGTTACACAGCTTACATTTGATTTGGCTAAGCTGGAGTACATTTCAAGTGCAGGACTTAGAGTTCTATTATCATCTCAAAAAACTATGAATAAGCAGGGCGAAATGATTGTAAAGAATGTTTCTGAAGAGGTTCAGGAAATTTTTGAGGTTACTGGTTTCTCTGACATTTTTACTATTCAATAAAAGTAAAATATAAAGGGGGCGGAATGTTACCGCTCCCTTGTTCTTTATTTAAGGAAGAGAGGAATATTCTTTGGATAAATTGATAGTAGAGAGTACGAAAGATAATCTCAACAAAGTGCTTTCATTTATTGACGCCAAATTAGAAGCTATTCAATGCCCTATGAAAGCTCAAATGAAAATTGATGTGGCTGTAGAAGAAATTTTCATTAACATTGCAAGCTATGCATATGGAAATGAAGTTGGAAATGCTGAAATTATTTTAGATATCAATGATTCTAATACTAAGGCTACTATTACCTTTGTTGATGAAGGAATTCCATATAATCCTTTAGAAAAAGATGATCCTGATACAACCCTTTCTGCAGATGAAAGACAAATTGGTGGGTTGGGAATTTTTATCGTAAAGAAAAGTATGGATTCCGTAGAATATAAAAACCAAGAGGGCAAAAATATTTTAACTATTTCTTATTGTTGGAGTTAATAGTGGGAGTTAATAGTGGGAGTGTTTCTATATGGCTAATTTCACTAACAGGCAGTTTGATAATTATATAGCTGAGGAAATTGAAAAATATTCTGGTATAGCGATGCCGTTAAAGGCAGGCCTTTTAAATCGGATGCTGATAAGAAAGGAAACCTGTACAAAATTACATCCTAATCCAGAAGACGAGTTTTCAATACCTTCTGTAGGACCTAGTTATCGTATCATCTCAGAATATGAACAGAAATTCATAAGGAATATACGTACTAATCAGGATTATTTTAAGGGTGAGGAGCCTATTATCGTTGAAAAAATGCACCCTGATGGCTATATGATTTTGAATGGTCATCATAGATGGGCAGCGGCTCTAATGCTTGGATATTCTAAGATACCAATTCAAATAGTTAATGTTACCCATAAAACAGATATTAAAGAAATTCTTAGAAATTCTAAACATAATCGTCGAGTTACTTTTGATTTAGATGAAGTTATATTCTGTGATGATTTGCAAAAGGCAGAGAAAGCCTTGACATTTCCTTTTGATAAATTCTACAAAGAGAGATTGCGCCTTGGAGTGCCAGCTTTATTTAGGGCATTAGAGAAGTGCGGATATGATGTTTGGCTTTATAGTGCAAAGTATTACTCTATTGATTACATTAAGGCATTATTTAAAAAGTACCATGTAGATATAACTGGTATTGTTACTGGTACAGGGAAAAAGAATAATAAAGAAGACCGAAAAGCTATTGAAGAGCTCATTTCAGCGAGATA
The DNA here is from genome assembly GCF_015057185.1 of Pseudobutyrivibrio sp. Classification (GTDB taxonomy): domain Bacteria; phylum Bacillota; class Clostridia; order Lachnospirales; family Lachnospiraceae; genus Pseudobutyrivibrio. Next base: position 58,289 of record NZ_SVEV01000001.1, read on the forward strand.
TTTGTACACCTTACATATTGATAATGATATGGTGGTGAATATTAATACTTCGACTAAAGAGTTTGATGAATACGAAATTTCTGATGCTTCTACATGGTCTAAAGATGTTATTGAAATAATTAGGGAGATTAATAGGGATGAAGAGCCATGAGACCACGGAAAAAATGCGGGTTTCTTTTGATTTAGATGAAGTTTTGTTTGTATCACCAGATACCCATAAAACAGAGAAGCCATTAATATTTCCTTTAAATAAAATATTTAAAGAACGGCTTAGACTAGGGACTACTGAGCTTATAAATGAACTTCAAAATCTTGGTTATGAGGTGTGGGTGTACACTTCTTCCTTTAGAACTGAAAAATATATAAAGTGGCTATTTAGATTTTATCACGTGCGATTTGATGGAATTGTAAACGCTCAAAGGCATTTGAAGGAAGTTCAGGGAAACAATAAAACAATATTGCCTCAGAAATTGCCTAGCAGATATAGAATTTCACTACATATAGATGATGAGAATATTGTTTGCTCCCTTGGCAAGCAATATGGATATAATACATATCAGCTGGATGCACAGGATGATGATTGGAAAGAAAAAATAGTGAAGAGGGCTGAACAAATCAAAAATAATTGCTTGTAACAATATTTTAGGTAATAGTCTGATAATATATGAAATATCTGTTTAAATTGTGTGAATAGCACATCGGTAGTATTGCTTACTGATTATTGTAATAATATAATCATGTTAATTAGTTTAAAGGTTAGCTTAGACAGAAAGGCGGGGGGATTTTATGAGCTTACAGGAATTTAAAACAAATGAAGTGATTTTTAAAGAGGGCGCTCCAGGTGAGAGTATGTTTATTATATCAGAGGGAACTGTTGGTATTTACTTAAAGTATGGGGAGCCTGATGAGCAAAAGATAAAAACACTTCATGAAAATCAGATTTTCGGAGAAATGGCAGTTATAGAGTATTATCCTCGTAGTGCTACCGCTATTGCTCTTAGTGATACAAAATTAATTGAGGTTAAATCTGGTCAGATGAGTGACTATTTCAAGTCTCATCCTGATAGAATCATTCAGGTTATGCAGCAATTAAGCATGAGAATTAGAGAGCTCACATTAGATTATGATGAGGTTACTAAGCTTGTGGCTCAATTGAAAGAGGCCTCAAATGAAGGAAAGAAAAATCCTTCGTTACTAGAAAAATTAAAGGGCTTTATTAAGTCTGCCGACAAGAAGAAAAATGGTGAAATTTCCAGCGTTGAATCAATGCGTCAGGTAGGTGCAGTTTCTCATTCTTCTGGTTTTACTTTAAATGTTGAATCTTATCCTAAGGGAACAGTTATATTTAAAGAAGGAGATCCAGGAAAATGTATGTATGATATCCATTATGGTAAGATCGGTATCTACAAGAATTACGGTAAGGCTGATGAATTGCTTTTGACTACACTTTCAGAAAATAAATTCTTTGGTGAAATGGCCATGCTAGATGATGACAAGCGTAGTGCAACTGCTGTGGTTATCTCAGATGAGCCCGCTACAGTTGAATGCATAACAACTGGCGATTTAATAGATTTATTTGAAAATAATCCACCAAAGGTAGAGATGATTCTTGCTCATATGTCTTCTAGACTTCGTAAGCTTACAAATGAATACCTTAAAGCTTGCGATTTATTCTATGAATTCTATACAGCAGAAACTTGGGACGCTACTTTACAGAAAAAGGCTGAATCATTTAATGTAGAATATTATGATTAATAATATGGATAAAATAACAAAGAACCATACTCTTTTTCAAATACAGCCAACTTTTAATGCTCGAAATGAGTATGAAAAGCTTGCGGATGAGGAAGGGTTATTATACGAATTAATTGAATTGTCAACGCCTCCCGCTCTCAATGAGAGCGGGTTTTTTTCTAATGCTTTGGAATGGTACAAAAGTACAGGACGAGTAAATTCTTTTCACGGTGTATTTATAGATATAAATCCGGCATCTGGGGATAAGCTTTTAAAGGGATTATCAAGGAAACGCATGAAGGAAAGCTGTGTCACAGCGTTAGCTTTGGGAGCGAAAAATATAGTTTTTCACTGCAGCTGCTTCCCGTTTTTGAGAGGTGGATATTTAGACAATTGGGTGAAGGAATCTGCAGAATTCTACTTGGAACTACTTGATGAATATAAGTTAAATATTTATGTTGAAAATAGCTTTGATGTGGACGCAACTCCTCTTAAGGAATTAATGAAAGCCATTAATAACAATCATGTGAGAGTTTGCCTGGACTTTGGGCATGCTAATTACAGCAGGCTTCCACTGGAACAGTGGTTTGAAAGCCTTGGAGAATATATAGGATATTTACATATTTCAAATAATATGGGAGATTTTGACGACCATTTGCCTGTTTTGGATGGCAATATTGATTGGGAAAAGGTAAACAAGCTTTGTGGGGAATTAGATAAAAACACTCCGATAACCCTAGAAGTTAACACAATAGACAATATCAGGAGTGCATTAGATTTCTTCAAAGAAAATCATCTATTCGGAATGTAATTATCGGGGGACATTATGGAACAGCTGCATTCATTATTTCTTGAAAATATATTAAAAAATATGTCTGAAGGTATCATGGTTATTGGATTTGATGGAGTCATTAAATTTGCTAATCAGGCTGCCTTTTCAATACTTGGTTTAAAAGAAGAAAACACGATTGGTAATAAGTTTGCTAGTTTATTCTTTGAAGATGAAAAAAATGATGATTTTTCCCAAAATGTATTGGATTCTATCTACGATAGAAATAAGGAGCATCAAACTTTAATAAAATACTATATTGATGACAAAATTCTACATCTTAGGGTGCTTTCTTCTTTTTTAACGGAAAACCAAGAGAAGATTGGAGTAATCATAGTATTTAGCGATTTAAGTGAATTAATTGATTTGAAAGATGCTGTTAAATCAATGGAAAAGATTAAAGCTCTTAATAATCAATTAGAAATCAGAAATAAACTTATAAGCGATACCTTTGGACGATTTTTGTCGGATGATATTGTTAAACAAATATTAGATACTCCTGAAGGTCTCAAGCTTGGTGGCAACAAGCATGAAATAACCATTTTAATGAGCGATTTACGTGGGTTCACGGCGATGAGCGAAAGAATGGATGCCAGTGATTTGATAGAAATGCTAAATCATTATCTAGGTGAGATGACCGATGCTATTCAAAAATATCATGGATCTATAATTGAATTTATAGGAGATGGAATATTTGCAATTTTTGGGGCACCCCTGGCCTCTGAAAATCACGCTGCGCAAGCAGTGGCTGCGGCCCTTGAAATGCAAAAACGAATGGACGGAATTAATGCATGGAACAAAAATCGTGGTTTTCCAAATTTGGAAATGGGTATTGGAATAAATACTGGAGATGTAATTCTTGGTAATATAGGCTCTGAAAAAAGGACAAAATATGGTGTGGTGGGAAAGCATGTAAATTTATGTGGAAGAATTGAAAGCTACACTGTAGGTGGACAAGTTTTAATTTCCCCATATACGAAAGCTTTGATTACACAGGAATTAGAAATTGCAAAGAAAATGGTTGTTTACCCTAAGGGGGCTAATGGTGAACTAGAGCTTAGCCAGGTTACTGGAATCGGTGAACCTTATAATGTGCATGTCGATTTATCAGATAGTGTGCTTAGGCAATTGGAACACCCTATAGCAATAAGCTTTCACAAGATTGATGGAAAGCATGAGGATTCAAAAACTTTATATGGTGGCTTGATTGCAGTAGCAAGAGATGGAGCTCTTATGGAGAGTGATGTAGCACTTGAGGTTTATGGAAATATACTGATAAATGCTGGGGGAAAGCTGTTTTGCAAAGTAATAGATAAACAGGATGATAGATATGTGTTACAATATACTTCAATTCCTACTGGTTATGCGGCTTGGTTAAAGAATACAAATATATAGAAAAAGTGTGAAACAATCAATTACTTTATTTACAATAAATTTATACTGTGATATCATATTTCAGGTATTTATTTTACTGTAACTCAGGTCTTGGACACTCCGACCTTTACCTTAGTTGCAGCTTATTCAAAAAAGGAGGAATCAAAATGATTACAAAAGAGAAGAAGCAGGCTATTATCAATGAGTACGCTAGAACAGCTGGTGACACAGGTTCTCCAGAGGTTCAGGTTGCAGTTCTTACAGCTCGTATTTCAGAGCTTACAGAGCACCTTAAGGCAAACCCAGGTGATCATCATTCACGTAGAGGTATGATGAAGATGGTTGGTAAGAGAAGAAACCTTCTTGCTTACCTTAAGAACACAGACATTGAGAGATATCGTTCAATTATTGAGCGTCTTGGCTTAAGAAAGTAATCTATAGGAGCGGAGTGTATTCTCCGCTCATTTTTCTATTAATTAGTTTTCAAGCTCAATCCGAAGCCACTGAATTTGTTAGCGAAAGGCTTCTATGGCTGGTTTTGATGTTCGCTTCATTTTCAGTAGTTTCGGGTTAGTGCTTAAATATATAAAATATTAAGGAGAAAACCATGAAGACATTTACAATGGATTTAGCTGGTAGAACACTCCGTGTTGATATCGGCAGGGTTGCAGCTCAGGCTAATGGGGCAGCATTTATTCAGTATGGTGATACAACAGTTCTTTCAACTGCTACAGCATCTGATAAGCCACGTGATGGAATCGATTTCTTCCCACTTTCAGTTGAATTTGAGGAGAAGACTTATGCAGTAGGTAAGATTCCTGGTGGATTTAATAAGAGAGAGGGTAAGGCATCAGAGAATTCTGTACTTACTTCGCGTGTTATCGATAGACCTATGCGTCCACTTTTTCCAAAGGATTATCGTAACGACGTAACACTTAACAATATGGTAATGGCAGTAGATCCACAGTGCCGTCCAGAGCTTGTTGCTATGCTCGGTGCAGCTATTGCTACTTGCATTTCAGATATTCCTTTTGATGGCCCATGTGCTATGACACAGATGGGTATGATTGATGGTGAGTTTATTGTTAACCCATCACAGGAGCAGTGGGACAAGGGCGACCTTAAGCTTACTGTTGCATCTACAAAAGAAAAGGTTATCATGATTGAGGCTGGCGCTAATATCATCCCTGAGGACAAGATGATTGAAGCTATCTACAAGTGTCATGATGTTAACCAGACAGTTATCGCTTTTATCGAGCAGATGGTTGCTGAGTGCGGTAAACCAAAGCATGAATATACATCATGCGCTATTCCTGAGGAGCTCTTCGCAAAGATGAAGGAAATCGTTACTCCTGAGGAGATGGAAGGTGCTGTATTTACTGATGAAAAGCAGGTTCGTGAAGAGAACATTCGTCAGATTACAGAGCGTCTCGAAGAAGCATTTGCTGATAACGAAGAATGGCTTGCAGTTTTAGGTGAGGCTATTTATCAGTATGAGAAGAAAACAGTTCGTAAGATGATTCTTAAGGATCACAAGCGTCCAGATGGTCGTGAGATTACACAGATTCGTCCACTTGCAGCTGAGGTTGATATTATTCCTAGAGTTCATGGTTCATCTATGTTTACTCGTGGACAAACACAGATTTGTGATGTAGTTACACTTGCACCTCTTTCAGAGGCTCAGAAGATTGATGGTCTTGATCCATTTGTAACTGAGAAGAGATATATGCACCACTATAATTTCCCTGCATATTCTGTAGGTGAGACAAAGCCTTCACGTGGTCCAGGACGTCGTGAAATCGGTCATGGTGCACTTGCTGAGAGAGCACTTCTTCCAGTACTTCCATCACCAGAGGAGTTCCCTTATGCTATTCGTGCTGTATCTGAGACTTTTGAGTCTAACGGATCTACATCAATGGCGTCTACATGTGCTTCATGTATGTCATTAATGGCAGCTGGTGTTCCTATCAAGGCTATGGTCGCTGGTATTTCTTGTGGTCTTGTTACAGGAGATACAGATGATGATTTCGTACTTCTTACAGATATTCAGGGTCTTGAGGACTTCTTCGGAGATATGGACTTCAAGGTTACTGGTACTAAGGAAGGTATTACAGCTATCCAGATGGATATTAAAATTCACGGTCTTACACGTCCGATCGTTGAGGGCGCTATTGCTAGATGTCGTGAAGCTAGATTATTCATTATGGACAACTGCATGAGCAAAGCAATCGCTGAGCCACGTAAGCAGGTTGGCGAATATGCACCAAAGATCATTCAGCTTTCTATTGACCCTGAAAAGATTGGTGATGTAGTTGGACAGAGAGGAAAGACTATCAACGAAATCATTGCTAGATGTGATGTTAAAATCGATATTACTGATGATGGCAATGTTTCGATTTGCGGTACAGATGCTGCAAAGATGGAAGAAGCTAAGAGAATGATCGAAATCATTACAACAGATTTCGAAAAGGATCAGATTCTTACAGGTAAGGTCGTTAGCATCAAGGAATTCGGCGCATTCGTTGAGTTTGCTCCAGGCAAAGAAGGAATGGTACACATTTCTAAGATTGCTAAGGAAAGAATTGATAGAGTGGAAGATGTTCTTACTCTTGGTGATACTGTTAAGGTTATTTGCCTTGGCAAGGACAAGATGGGACGTATTAGCTTCTCAATCAAGGATGTTCAGTAATTAACTAGATTAATAAATGCGCCTGGCAGTTCTGTCAGGCGCTATTTTTAGGATAAGTACAATATGCTATTAAACGTTTCACACTTATATAAATCATTTGGAGAAGACAGCATCATAAAGGATGCCACTTTTACGGTAGACGAAGGCTCTAAAGTAGCCATCGTCGGTAACAACGGCACAGGAAAATCAACATTACTTAAAATCATTATTGGTGATTTGCCTGCTGATGATGGTGAGGTTACTCTAAAAAAAGATGCTACAATTGGATACTTGGCTCAGTACCAAGAGGATGCTTTCGGAAGCAATATTCTTGATACTGTATTGTCAGCTAGAGAAGATTTGCTTTCCATGGAAAAAAAGCTTTCTGAAATGGAACAACAAATGAATAGTCTAGATCATTCTGAAATGGATGCATTTATGGAAAATTATCATAAGCTTCAGCATCAGTTTGATATAAATGGTGGCTATACATTTCGTTCTGAAGCTGTAGGTATTCTTAAAGGCTTAGGATTTGAACAGGAAGACTTTGAAAAAGGCATGAATGAGCTTTCTGGTGGTCAAAAAACCAGAGTTAGTCTTGGTAGACTACTTGCATCATCGCCTGATTTGCTTCTGCTGGATGAGCCTATTAACCACTTAGATTTAAAATCAATTATGTGGTTGGAAGGATACCTTTCAGGCTATAAAGGGTCGGTAATAATTGTTGCACATGATAGATATTTCTTAGATAAGATAGCTGATCATATAGTAGATTTATCCTATGGTAAAACTACAGTTTACACAGGAAACTACACAGCCTTTGTTGCTCAAAAAGAAATCAATCAGCTTTCATACGAACGCAGCTATGAGAAACAACAAAAAGAAATAGAACATCAAAAGGCGGTTATTGAAAAGCTTCAGTCTTTTAATAGAGAAAAATCAATTAAAAGAGCAGAAAGCCGAAAAAAGACTCTTGATAAAATGGAGATAATGGATGCTCCTGATAAAGAAATGCCTAAAATGCGCCTTACACTTGAAATTGAAAAGGAAAGTGGAAAGGACGTATTGGACTTTTCTCATGTGACTAAATCATATGATGATAAAAACATTTTTACAGATTTATCCTTTGAGGTTCATAAAGGGGATAGAATAGCAATTCTTGGAGATAATGGCACAGGCAAAACAACTATTCTAAAATGTATAAATGGTCTTACAGATTTTGAATCTGGAGAAATCAGATTTGGATCTAACGTTACAGTTGGATATTATGACCAGGAACAGCAGGGGCTTACTGAAACAAATACTATTTTTAGTGAGCTTCATGATGCTTATCCTTTCTTAACTGAGACTAAGGTTCGCAATACTCTGGCAGCATTTATGTTTACCGAAGATGATGTGTTCAAGAGAATCAAGGATTTATCCGGTGGTGAACGTGGTCGTGTTTCCCTTGCAAAGCTTATGCTTTCAAAGTCTAACCTATTAATTCTCGATGAGCCTACTAACCATTTGGATATGGACTCGAAGCTCATGCTAGAAGAAGCTTTAAATAACTTTGACGGCACGTTGCTTTATGTAAGTCATGACAGATATTTTGTTAACAAAACCGCTAATACCATATTGGAGCTTACATCTTCAGGATTGACTAAATATCTTGGCAATTACGATGATTATATAGCAAAGAAAGAACAGCTATATGGAACGGTGAGTGAGGATGCTTCTTCTAAGTCTGCTGAAGTAACAGCTGCAAAGCTTGATTTTAAAGAGCAGAAGCGTATAGAGGCAGAGAAGAGAAAGCTTCAAAATAAGATTTCTAAAATCGAAGAAGAAATCGAATCTTTGGAAGAAAAGAAGGCAGCAATTGATGAAGAGTTTCTTAAACCAGAGAATATGGTAAACTCTGCAAAGCTTAATGAACTTACAGCGGAACAGAATAAAATAAACGTAAGACTTGAAGAACTGTATGATCAGTGGGGATTGTTAAATCCTTGACAAGATATTACACAGATTTTATAATTAGGACATAGATTACTTGTTTAGGAGGCGTTTGCTTTGGATAAGAAGATATCACAGGCTGTTATTAGACGATTGCCTAGGTACTATAGATATTTAGGAGAATTATTGGATGATGGTGTTGAACGTATTTCATCTAATGATTTGAGCAAGAGAATGCATGTTACAGCTTCTCAAATTAGACAGGATTTAAATAATTTTGGTGGCTTCGGTCAGCAGGGATATGGCTATAATGTACAGTATTTACATGATGAGATTGGCAATATTCTTGGTGTTAATGACGTACATAACGTTATTGTTATTGGTGCAGGTAATCTTGGTCAGGCTATCGCAGGATATGTCAAATTCGAAAGAGTTGGCTTTAAAATTATTGGCCTTTTCGATGTTAATCCTGAGCTTAAGGGCAAAATGGTAAGAGATTTACCAATTCAGATGCTTGATGATTTGCCTGATTTTATCAAGGAAAATAATGTAGAAATCGCTGCGCTTACATTGCCTAAGTCAAATGCAAAGGCTACAGCTTTAAAGCTTGTTTCACTTGGTGTACATGCGATTTGGAATTTTGCACACGTTGATTTAGATGATATTCCTGATACTGTAATTGAGAATGTTCATCTTTCTGATAGTTTGATGCAATTATCTTATAATATTACTCAGCACAATAATAAGTAGGTGTTGTTATGGGGGAGCGAGATTTTTCTGGAGCTTTATCAAAAATAAAAGTTCCTATGTTGATATTAGATCAAAAATGGCACAGGCTATTTGCCTTGGGTGGCAAACCTGATGTTGTCAAAGAATTAGAGAGCAAGGAAAGCGATTTGTTAAAACGCGAAGCTGAGCTCAAAAAAGAACTCAAAGACCTTAAAAAGGTTAAAGAAACTCTTATGGCTTCTGTTATGTCAAATATGGAAGGCACTTCGGATTTGGTTTCTAAGAAGCTTGATGAGGATAAGCGCTTACTAGAAGAATGTAAACAAAGAATTGAATCAGCAGAGGACGAATTAAAGGATTTACCTTCGGTAACAGAGGATACAAATAGAGAGCTTATGATGGCTACTATGGATTTTTGTTATGACAAGCTCAGAACAAATTCTCAAGAAGCTGAGGAAATTACTAACTGGATTAAGGATATTAGAGTTCAGCTCAAGAAAAACGTTATCAGAAAGCATAATAGAGAAATAAATAATAAAGAGATTTATTCTTATATGCATGACGTTTTTGGTATGGAGGTTCTTAATTTATTTGACCTTCAAAATGAAGACTTTTATTTGGGCATTGCAGATGACAAACCTGAAGATAAACAAAATGCCGAATCAAAAGAAAAGGCTTCGGACTTATCAAACGTTAATTTAGAGGATGTAGATTTGGATGCAATCGCTAAAGAAACAAAAGAAGTTAAAGAAGATGATTCGGAAGAAAATATCTCAGAAGAAGCAGCTGTTGCCGATAAATCTGAATAATCTATGAAATCTAAAGACTAAGCAGCATAATGCTTAGTCTTTTTTCACGACATATGGTAAAATATATTGTGTCAACCACAAATAGTTGGAAAGGAGTAAGTATGGAAGACGGGTCCAGTCCCTATGTAATTATTATTTTAGGTGTTTTAGCTTTTGTCGAGTTAATAATTATTTTTATTTTTTATAGGAAATCAAAACAGGCTGATGTTACAGAAGAGGATGTAATTTCTCTAGTTAATGAGGGCCATGAAGACGGTAATATTCTTGCCTCTGAGGCAGCGATGATTCAAAATATTTTTGAATTCTCTGATACAGATGTAAAGGATATTATGACTCATAGGAAAAATATAGTTGCTATTGATGGTGATTGGAGTCTTAGAGATACCATTACCTTTATTAATGAGCACAATATGAGTAGATATCCTGTGTATATTGAGGATTTAGACAATATCATTGGAATACTACATATCAAAGATATTCTTACATACTTTGACAAGGATATTGATAATGTAAAGATTAAAGATTTAAAAGATCTTATGTCTGTGGCTGAGTTTGTGCCAGAAACCCACGGTATTAATACGTTATTTGCAAAAATGCAATCCAAAAAACGTCATATGGTGATAGTTTTGGATGAATATGGTCAGGTATCTGGGTTATTATCACTAGAGGATATTCTTGAAGAAATCGTTGGTAATATCGAAGATGAACACGATGATGTGGAGACCTCTATAGAGGTTAGGCCAAATGATACTTTCATAATGGACGGAAGCACTACACTAGAGGAAGTAGAAGATTTAGTTGGTACCAAATTATCTGATGACTTTGAGACTCTTAACGGCTACCTGATTTCCCTCTATGGAAAGATTCCAGAAGACGGGAAAAGCTTTAAGTTAGAGGATGAAGACTTTGTTTTTTACATCAAAAATGTAACTGATAAGGTTATCGGAGAAGTTTTTGCTCGTAGGAAAAGTCACATTGAATAAGTTATTATGATTTGATATAATTTTTTGAGATTTATTTTAGAAAAGAGGTAAATGATTATATGTCAGGACATTCAAAATTTGCGAATATTAAACACAAAAAAGAAAAGAATGATGCTGCAAAAGGAAAGATTTTTACAATAATTGGTCGTGAAATCGCTGTAGCTGTTAAGGAAGGCGGTCCAGACCCTAACAATAATTCAAAGCTTCGTGATGTAATCGCAAAAGCTAAATCAAATAACGTACCTAACGCTACCATTGAAAATGGTATCAAAAAAGCTGCTGGTAACGTAGATTCTGTTAACTATGAGACAGTTACATATGAAGGATATGGTCCTAACGGTACAGCTATTATCGTAGACTGCTTAACAGATAATAGAAATCGTACAGCTGCTAACGTACGTAATGCATTTACAAAGGGTGGCGGAAGCATCGGTACTCCTGGTTGCGTTTCATTTATGTTCGATAATAAGGGACAGATTATCATCTCTAAAGAAGACTGCAGCATGGACGCTGATGATTTAATGATGATTGCTCTTGATGCAGGTGCTGAGGATTTCTCAGAAGAAGATGATTGCTTTGAGATTTATACTGCTCCAGATGATTTCTCTGCAGTTAGAGAGGCACTTGAGGCTGAAAATATTCCTATGGCAGATGCTGAGGTAACTATGATTCCTCAGACATATGTTGAGCTTACAGATGAGCAGGATTTATACAAGATCAACAAGATTCTTGATCTTCTTGATGAGGATGATGATGTACAGAATGTATATCATAACTGGGAAGAGTAAATAGGAGGGGCCCAAGCTTGCTTGGGAGGAACCTGTTTACCACAACCCACTCTCTTTTTTGCGTAGCAAAAATCTTAAATGAGTGGGTTTTCCCGTGGGTTTTCCCGCGAGTCTTCCCGCGGGTTTTCCTGGAAAAAACACAATAAATAATTGAGGGGTTTAATGATGAACAAAATACTTTTTGCTGCCAGTGAGTGCGTTCCATTCGTAAAGACTGGTGGTTTGGCTGATGTTTGCGGAGCCTTACCAAAGGAATTTTCTAAAGAATACTTCGATGTAAGGGTGGTATTACCATACTATACCTTTATTCCTGAGAAGTATAAAAAAGACTTTAAATACTTAACTAGCTTCCAGATGAACATGGGACCACTTGTTGGGACAAAGTATGTTGGGGTTTTTGAATATGAATTAGATGGTGTTACATACTATTTCATAGATAATCATGATTATTTTGATTGCTTTTATCCTTATTCAGAGGATAGATGGGATCTTGAAAAGTTTATATTCTTTGACAAGGCTGTACTTTCAATGCTTCCACTTATTGGATTTCAGCCAAATCTTATCCATTGTCACGACTGGCAAACAGGTTTTATACCTGTATACCTTAAAACGGATTTCCAGGGAGATCAGTTTTTCTGGGGCATGAAGTCTGTTATGACAATTCATAATCTTAAGTTCCAAGGAATGTGGGACACAAAAACTGTAGCAGGTATATCAGGCCTATCAATGAACTTATTTACACCTGACAAGCTTGAATACAAAAAATGTGGCAATATGCTAAAGGGTGGTCTCGTTTATGCAGACTACATCACAACTGTATCAGCAAAATATTGTGATGAAATTCAGATGCCATATTACGGCGAGGGCTTAGATGGATTACTTAGAGCTCGTCACTATGATATGCAGGGTATTATTAACGGTATTGATAACGAGGTTTATAATCCAGCTACAGATACTAAAATCTACAAAAACTATGACGTTAGCAATTTCAGAAAATACAAAAAGATTAATAAAACTAAGATTCAGCAGGATTTAGGTCTTGAAGTCGATCCTAAAAAATATATGATTGGATTGATTTCTCGTTTAACAGATCAAAAGGGCCTTGATCTTATTAATTATTGTATCGAAGGTATTGTTGATGACTTCACTCAGCTTGTTGTTATCGGAACAGGTGAGTCTAAATATGAGAATATGTTTAGACATTATGCATGGAAATACCCAGAGAAAATTTCAGCAACAATTAGCTATGATGACAATTTAGCACATAAATTGTACGCTGCAGCTGACGCATTTTTGATGCCATCTAGATTTGAACCATGTGGACTTACACAGCTTATTTCATTTAGATATGGTACAGTTCCAATTGTTCGTGAGACAGGTGGCCTTAGCGATACTGTAGAAGCATATAACGAATATATGAAGACCGGTGATGGCTTCTCTTTTGCAAACTACAACGGAGACGAATTGCTTAATACTGTCAACTACAGTAAATACATATATTTCGATAAGAAAGCTCAGTGGAATAAAATGGTTGAACGAGGCATGAATAAAAATTATTCATGGGCTGTTCAAAAAGAAAAATATGAGAATATATATAACTATCTAATTGGGTAGTATAATAATTGAAAAGAGAATAGTTTAATAGCTATTCTCTTTTTGATGAAATGTTATGAGGTTATACTTTGGCAACAAAAGGGAAGAATAATTCTGTTAGAAAATCAAATAAAGGCCGCAGTACTAAAAAGGCTAATACAAGATCAAAGGCACCTAAAAAGGTGGAAGAAGATGATTTTGATGATCCTTTCTTCGCAGATTCAACTAGAGAGATTATTTTGTGGGGATCATTAGGTCTTTGTATTTTATTATCTATTAGTAATTTTGGTATAGGTGGTGTGGCTGGTAATGCGGTTGCAGACTTTTTATTTGGTATGTTTGGCATTATCCAGTATCTTCTACCATTCATGGTAGTTTTTTCTGCATTTTTTATAATTTCAAATTATGGTAATAAGGTAGCAGTGGCAAAGGTTATTGCTGGATTTGTTTTGCTTATTTTTATCAGTTCATTTGTGGAACTGATTATTAATGGTTCGTCTATTCTAGTTCCAATAGACGCTTTTGATTACGCTCGTACCAATCATAATGGTGGCGGCCTTATAGGAGGGCTTATTGTATTTGGAATATATGATAGCTTTGGCCTTTTAGGCGCTTACTTGATTGTTTTAATAGTAATGATTGTGTGTACTATTATCATTATTGAACGTTTCGCTTTTGATAAAGTACAACGTTCCTCTAGAATACACGCCGATAGAGCGGCTGCAAAGAGAAGAGCACGTAGAGAAAGAATGCTTATGGAGCGTGAGGCTAATCAAACACGCTTTAATTCCGATAGACAGGCTATTATCAATAAGATTCAAGGCGATAGAGCTCATGAGCTTGAACAAATGAATCAAAAAGATGGAAACAGAATGGATAGAAAGTATTCTGGAATCACATCTAACATTACTCTTTCTAATGATTCTTTAAACACTGGTCTCTCAGGAGATAATGTTGACGAGATTAGATTTAATATGGCAGAAGGAGAAAGTGACTTAGAAATCACAAAAACTAGTCGTCATAAACTTAGATCAGGAGAGAAAAAATCTCGAAGTAGTCATAGATTTAAGGATGAACCACCTGTTATTTTGCCAGAGGAATGTGAGCAGACAGTGCTTCCTACAGAACCTGTCATTAATACTCCATCCACTCCACCAGTGCAAGAAACAGTAGAGGAGCCAGTTATTACGCAACCTGTAACTAGAGCAAAAACTGTTAAATCTGTTCAGCCACAGACTACAAAAGAAGAAGAAAAGTCAACTCCAATGCCAGTTATTAATGCTAATGGAAGCAAAACTAAAAAGGCATTCAAGCTACCACCTATTTCACTTCTTAAGGATGCTAAAAATACTGGTGGTGATTCAAAACAGTACTTGGCTGAAATGGCAAATAAACTTCAGCGCACACTTTGTAATTTCGGTGTTCAAGCTAATGTTACAGAAGTTACACTTGGACCTTCTGTGACTCGTTATGAGCTAGAAATAGCTGAAGGTACCAGAGTTTCAAAGGTTCTGAATCTTCAGGACGACATTAAGCTTAGTATGGCTGTTACTGATGTGCGAATTGAGGCACCTATTCCTGGTAAATCAGCCATTGGTATCGAAGTACCTAACAAAGTTAAGTCTATGGTTTCCTTTAAGGAATTAGTTTCTTCAAAGGAATTTAAATCAGCTAAATCAAAAATATCATTCTGTGTTGGCAAGGATATTTCTGGTAGTGTAATTGTCGGAAATATTGAAAAGATGCCTCACTTGCTTATTGCAGGCGCTACAGGTTCAGGTAAATCAGTTTGTATAAATACTATTATCATGAGTATTCTTTATCACGCTACACCTGATGAAGTTAAGATGATAATGGTTGACCCAAAGATGGTTGAGCTTTCCGTTTACAACGGAATACCTCATTTGTTACTTCCTGTAATTACAGATGCTAAAAAGGCAGCAGGAGCACTACATTGGGCCGTTAAAGAAATGACTGATAGATATGAACTATTGGCTGCTGCTGGTGTTCGTAATCTAGAAGGATTTAATGAAAAGGTAGACTCTAATTCTCTTCCAGAAGAAATTCCAGAAGAAAAAAGAGTTCGTATGTCACAGCTTGTTATTATCTTAGACGAGGTGGCAGATTTGATGATGGTTGCTGCTGCAGATGTTGAGGATTCAATCGTTAGACTTGCACAGTTGGCAAGAGCAGCGGGTATCCATCTTATTATTGCAACTCAAAAACCTACAGTTAATGTTATCACCGGCTTGATTAAAGCTAACGTTCCATCGAGAATCGCTTTTTCTGTTTCAAGCAGTAATGATTCACGAGTTATTTTGGATATGAACGGAGCCGAGGATCTACTTGGCAACGGTGATATGCTTTATGCTCCTCAGAACCTTTCTAAGCCTATTAGAATTCAAGGTGCATTTGTTAGTGATGATGAAGTAAGCGCTGTTGTTGATTTCTTAAAGAGCAACAATGAGGCCGCTGATTATAATTCAGATATTGAAGCACAAATTCAAAACTCTGAGGCGTCTAACGGTTCGGTATCAATCTCTGGAGAGCCAGATAATTCTAGAGATCCATTATTTGCCGACGCAGGTCGTCTTGTCATAGAAAATCAAAAGGGCTCTATTGGATACCTACAAAGAAACTTTAGAATCGGATTTAATAGAGCGGCTCGTATTATGGACCAATTAGCAGAAGCTGGCGTTGTTGGACCAGAAATGGGCACAAAGCCTAGAGAAATTCGCATGGCTATTTCAGAGTTTGAAGAACTAATAAAAGCATAGTAAAGGGAGTTGTATTGATGAAGTCAGACATTCAAATCGCACAGGAAGCAAAAATGGTTCATATCAAGGAGGTTGCAAAGCTACTTGATATTCAGGAGGATGATTTAGAGCTTTATGGAAAGTATAAAGCTAAGCTTTCTGATGAACTTTTAAGCAAAATTGAAGGTAACAAGGATGGAAAGCTTGTTCTTGTAACAGCAATTAACCCTACCCCTGCAGGAGAAGGTAAAACTACTACATCTGTAGGATTGGGACAAGCAATGGGAGTTCTTGGTAAAAAGGCTTGTTTAGCTCTTAGAGAGCCATCGCTTGGTCCATGTTTCGGTATAAAAGGTGGTGCTGCAGGAGGTGGATACGCCCAGGTTGTACCTATGGAGGATCTTAATCTTCATTTTACAGGTGATTTCCATGCGATTACTTCCGCTAACAATTTGCTTGCCGCAATGTTAGATAACCACATTCAGCAGGGAAATTCTCTTGGAATTGATCCACGCCAAATTGTTTGGAAGAGATGTCTTGACATGAATGATAGAGCCCTTAGAAATATTGTTGTTGGCTTAGGCTCTAAAATGGATGGAATGGTTCGTGAAGACCATTTTGTTATTACAGTAGCTTCTGAGATAATGGCAATTCTTTGCCTTGCAAATGATATGCATGATCTTAAAGAACGCTTAGGAAGAATTATTGTTGCATATTCATTTGATGGAAAGCCTGTTACAGCAGACGATTTACAGGCTACAGGTGCAATGGCTGCATTATTAAAGGATGCTCTTAAGCCAAATTTAATTCAAACCCTTGAACATACACCTGCAATTGTTCACGGTGGTCCTTTTGCTAATATAGCTCATGGATGCAATTCTGTTAGAGCTACAAAGGCTGCTATGAAGCTTGCAGATATTACAATTACAGAGGCTGGTTTTGGTGCTGATCTTGGTGCTGAGAAGTTCTTTGACATTAAATGCAGAATGGCTGGCCTTAAACCAGATGCTGTTGTTTTGGTAGCAACTATTCGTGCCTTGAAATATAATGGTGGTGTAGCTAAAGCAGACCTTACTAATGAGAATTTAGATGCTCTTAAAAAGGGTATTGTTAACCTTGAAAAGCATATTGAAAATCTTCAGAAGTATGGTGTACCTGTTGTTGTTACACTTAATTCATTTGTTACTGATACACAGGCTGAAACTGACTTCGTCAAAACTTTCTGCCAGGAAAGAGGTTGTGAATTCGCTCTTTCAGAAGTATGGGAAAAAGGCGGCGAAGGCGGCGTAGAGCTTGCTAAAAAGCTTATTGAGGTTCTAGAGACAAAGGAAAGCAACTTCAAGCCTATTTATGAAGATTCATTATCATTAAAGGACAAAATTAAAACTGTTGCTACAGAAATATATGGAGCAGATGATGTTACCTATTCAGCTGCAGCTGAAAAAGAGTTAAAGAGAATAGAAGAGCTTGGTATGGGCAATTTCCCAGTTTGTATGGCAAAGACTCAGTATTCTCTATCAGATGATCCTACAAAGCTTGGCAGACCTGAAAACTTTACTGTTAATGTTCGTGAAGTTTACGCTTCAGCTGGCGCAGGATTTATTGTAGCTGTAACTGGTACTATAATGACTATGCCAGGTTTACCAAAGGTTCCAGCTGCTAATAACATTGATGTTACAGATGAAGGAATAATTACAGGACTATTCTAATAATTATGAAATGCAAAAATTGTGGAGAGGAAATTGAATCAAAGCTTTTGTACTGCCCAAAATGCGGGGAGTCTATTCAGCTTGTGCCTGAATATGATGTTTTGGAAGAAGAACTTCTATCAAAAGTTGTAGAAGATAAAAACAAATCCAAAGAAAAATTCGCCACAGGCGTATACAAAACAACTGGTTCAGACAAAACAGCTAATTCTCACAAAAAAGTCGTTGCGCCTAAGGAGGCTATCCTTAGCAAACGTTCATGTATTTTATTAATTACATTTTTACTAATTATAAGTATTGGTGGTACTTGTTTGATTGCAGCATATGCAAATAAGCATTCTTATGACAATCTTATGAATTCGGCTATAAAGGCAGAGGAAGGTAGTCAATATGCAAAAGCATTGGGCTACTACGAAGAGGCTTACAATATTAAGACTGATTCGTACGAGGCGATATACGGCCTTGGTCGAATGTACTTCAAGGTTAAAGAATACAAAAATGCAGTTGAATATCTTACAATAGCCTTAAATTACGAGCCTGATAATAAAACGATATATTCATATTTGTTGCAATCATATGTAGCACTAAAGGATTATGATTCTATTCATACGTTAGCTGATAATGCGCCTAATGAAGAAATCTATTCTATGATTAGTTCATATTTTGTTTCTGCACCGACATTTAGCGATGAAGGTGGCGAATATGATACGAGTCTTACCATATATTTAAAAGCAAATAATGGAGATCAAATTTTTTATACAACAAATGGCAAAAATCCTGTTACATCAGGAAAGCTTTATTCTGACGGGATTACGTTGAAGGAAGGCACTACCGAAATAAAAGCTGTTTCTGTAAACTCAGAGGGCTATTATTCTGATGTTGCTAGCGAAACCTATGTAATAGAATATGCGGAATTATCTACGCCAGCTGTATCTCCAGAAGCGGGAACATATACAGAATTACAGTATATTTCAATTGCTGTTCCTGATAATGCAACCGCTTATTATACATGGGATGGCTCAGATCCTGCAGAGAATGGAATAGAATATACAGAACCATTTCCTATAATTTCAGGAGATAGCGTTTTATCGGTTGTTATAATTGATGCTAATGGAAATCAAAGCCCATTATATAGGGGAGAATATCATTACTAATAATCCTCTAAGATGCAAAGTAATAGCTTAGAAGAAATAGAAAAATGTTACGAAAAATAGTTTCACATTTACTTCACAGATAAAGCCAAATTTATACATAATTTAATTGTATGATAACATCATCTCAACAAGAGATACATTTTTCATAACATTATTCTCCCTTTTTAAAGACACGTCACCGCAGGCGTGTCTTTGTTTTTGCTGTAAATTTCTAGAACCACTAAATGTATGGTTTCTATGTTCATTCTATTGTTAAATCCTACTAAATGTTCTAAAATAGGTTACATGAATATTAAGATTCTATGTGTAGGAAAAATCAAAGAAAAGTTTTATACACAGGCAATTGACGAATACTTAAAACGCCTTTCTAAATACTGCTCAGTAAAGGTTATAGAGGTGGCCGATGAAAAAACTTCAGAGAATGCCTCTGATACTGAAATTAGTATTATTAAAAATAAAGAAGGAGAGCGTTTATTAAAGCAAATAAATGATAAGGACTTTGTTATAGGGCTAGCTATTCTTGGAAAACAACTTGATTCAGTTGAATTCTCTAAATATATCGAGAACCTAGGCATTCAAGGAAATAGTTCTATAGCCTTTGTAATCGGTGGATCATTGGGACTTGCTGACGAGGTGCTTAATCGATGCCAGTTCCAAATTTCTTTTTCTAAGATGACTTTCCCTCATCAATTAATGAGAGTGGTGTTATTAGAGCAGATTTATAGAGCTATGCGTATTATGAAAAATGAACCTTATCATAAATAATAGTTTATTCGGAGGGTATCTACATGAGAATGTATGATTTAATTGAAAAAAAGAAACTCGGCAAAGAGCTTTCTACCGAGGAAATATATGAGATAATCAATGGCTATACAAATGATGAAATACCTGATTATCAAATATCTGCACTTTTAATGGCTATTTGTTTTAATGGAATGAGCGTTAGAGAGCGCTATGATTTAACAATGGCTATGAGAGATTCAGGCGATATTCTTGATTTATCTTCAATAGACGGGGTTAAAATCGACAAGCATTCTACTGGCGGAGTTGGAGACAAGGTAACTTTAGTTTTAGGACCAATTATCGCTTCTATAGGCGTTCCTGTTGCCAAAATGAGTGGTAGAGGACTTGGTCATACAGGTGGAACTATTGACAAATTAGAGGCTTTTCCTGGATTTAATGTAGCTTTATCTGAAGAGGAGTTTATTAATCAGGTTAACAAAATTAAAATTGCAGTTACTGGTCAGTCTAAAAATCTTGCGCCAGCAGATAAAAAGCTTTATGCGCTTAGAGATGTAACAGCTACTGTTGATGAGGTTTCACTTATAACAGGCTCAATTATGTCTAAAAAGCTTGCAGCTGGCACAGACGCTATCGTACTTGATGTTACAGTTGGTGACGGTGCATTTATGAAAAATAAGGATTCAGCACTTGAGCTTGCTCATTCTATGGTTGATATAGGCAAAAGAGCTGACAAGAAAATAGCAGCTGTTCTTACAAATATGGATGAGCCTTTGGGCTTTGCTGTAGGTAATAATCTAGAAGTAATCGAAGCAATAAATGCTCTTCAGGGTAAGGGACCTGAGGATTTAATGGAGGTTGTATATGCCTTAGGTTCTCAGATGATTGTTTTCTCTGGCATAGAAACTGATAAAGCAAAAGCCAAAGCACTTATGGAAAAAGCCATAGAGGATGGCAGTGCATATAATAAATTTATAGAATTTATCGAGGCCCAGGGGGGCGATTCTTCTTTTGCAAAGGATATTAATAAATTTAAGCCTGCAGAACATATTATTCCAGTTTGTGCAAATGAAGATGGCTATGTTCATGCATTAAAGGCAGAATCTTTTGGTCTTGCTTCAATGTCACTTGGCGGCGGACGTGAGACCTTTGACGATGTTATAGACATGTCTGTTGGTATTGTATTAAACAAAAAAGTAGGGGATGAAATCAAATCAGGTGAACCTATTTGCTACATACATGCTAACGATTTAAATAAAGCAAAGAAAGCCGAAGACATGATTAGAAATGCCACAGTTATTGCAAAAGATAATTGCGGTCACATGCAGTTAATTCTTGATATAGTAGAGTAATATGAGCGATTTTTCACTAAACATAAGTATTCCAGCAGAGCACATAGATAATATATTTGGTCAGTTTGATAAAAATATAAAAACGATCGAAAAAGGGATGAATATTTCATTTGTCCTGCGTGATGATATCATTAAATTACTAGGGGACAAAACCCATGTCGAACACGCTAATATAATTGTTAATGAGTTACTAGAGCTATCAAAGGCTGGGAATATTATTACAACACAGGATGTAAATTACGTTATGTCAATAGAACAAGAAAAAATTGAAAGTCATGATGTTTCAGGAGCTAGAGGTGAGATTATTTGCCATACTACCACAGGAAAGCCAGTTGCCCCTAAAACATTGGGTCAGAAAAAATATGTAGATGCTATTTCGGATAACATGATAGTTTTTGGCGTTGGCCCAGCCGGTACAGGTAAAACATATCTTGCAATGGCTAAAGCTATTACTGCTTTTAAAAACGAAGAAGTTTCTAGAATAATTCTTACTAGACCAGCCATAGAAGCAGGAGAGAAGCTAGGCTTTTTACCTGGAGATTTACAGAGTAAGGTTGATCCATATTTACGCCCTTTATATGATGCACTTTATCAAATTATGGGAGCAGAAGCATTTCAACGAAATATGGAAAAGGGATTAATTGAGGTTGCACCTCTTGCATATATGAGAGGTCGTACTCTTGACAATGCTTTCATCATATTAGACGAGGCGCAGAATACCACACCTGCTCAAATGAAGATGTTTTTAACCCGTATAGGTTTTGGCTCAAAGGCTGTTATTACCGGTGATTTAACACAAAAGGATTTACCTGGTGGTGTTAAATCAGGCTTAGATGATGCCATGAAGATTCTTAAAAATATTGAAGATATTAAAATCTGTACTTTAGATGCCAAAGACGTTGTAAGACATCCTTTAGTCCAAAAAATTGTTAATGCATACGAGGTTTACGACAAAAAAGCTGAAAATAAATCTAAAAGGACAAAAAAATGAAATATACTAACAGGTTTTCCGCAAAACGTTTAGGCTATTCTGTAGGTATGGCATTTATATTTATTATAGCTAATACTTTCATGTGCATATTTGCTTCGGTGTTGGTTGATAAATATATTTGTTTGGCAGCTATTAATATTTGTTTCTTTTTGTTGTTTATGCTTTTATTGATAAACAGAAGATTAGAAGGCAAATTGCCAGAATTCAATTTTATTACATATGGCAAAATTACAGCTGTTATTTTTTTAGATTGGGTTCTAGTTTTTGTTTGTGGTGAATTTGCGCCAGTTTTTTTCGCACCATTTATACTGGTACCTATGCTATCTAGCTGCGTTTTTGACGATGGTCTTAGCATCAGTCTTAGTATTTATTTGATTATTATTTCTTCACTCTGTTGGGATTATAGTATTTATATTGTTCTTTGCTATATTACGATGGTTCTATTTGGTTCCATTTTAACTACCTTCATGAAGCGTGAGGAGAATATTTTTAAGCTATATGGGGTAATCCTTACATTTACAATTACCACATTAGTTTCTGTCATATTTTATTATTTCAATTATTTAGAGCTTACATTTTCTGTATTCATATATGGATTAATAGAAGGTTTGATTGCTGCATTGGTATCAGTTATGATTGTTCCTTTGTTTAGCAAATATGTACTGGAATCCCAATCAGAATCCTACGATATTTTTCTTAGTCCTGATTATTCTCTTTGTCAGGATATTCGAAAGCTCTCATATATAGAATACACTCACGCAATGAGAGTTTCCAAGCTTTCTAGGAAATGCGCCGAGGCCATCAATGCCAACAGCGATTTGGCTGCTTGTGGCGGACTTTATTATCGATTAGGCAAGCTTGAAGGAGAGCCAATTATTGACAATGCTATAAAAATAGCTAATGATTATTGCTTCCCTGGTGATTTGATTCAGATTTTAGCTGAATATGGAGGAGTAGTATTTTTGCCTAGTTCACGGGAGTCAGCTATTGTTCATATGGTTGATTCTGTTGTTACAAAAGTCGAATTGTTTGATTCTGATTCCATGAGTAGCTCTTGGAACCAAAACATGGTAATTTACCAAACTATTAATGAACTTTCTCAAAAGGGTATCTACGATAATTCAGGATTAACTATGAATCAATTCCTGGTTATCAGAGAAATATTAGCAAATGAGGATATTTTAGCATGACTATATTAATAGAAAATGAAATTGATGCTGAATTTGATTTTGATTATGAGGATATTGCGAAAAAGGTAATTGAAACTGCTATGGACCAGCTTAAATTCCCATTTGAAGCAGAAATTAGCCTTACAATTACCGATAGTGAAGGAATACATGCTATCAATAAAGAGTTTCGTAATATTGATTCCGCTACAGATGTGTTATCTTTTCCTATGGTTGAGTATGAAAAACCAGGGGATTTTGATAAAATAGAATCTAATGATGATTTATTCAATCCAGAAACGGGAGAGGTTATACTTGGGGACATTGTTTTATGCGCAGAAAGAATATACTCGCAAGCAGAAGAATATAATCATTCAGTCCTAAGAGAGTATGCTTTTCTTATAGCCCATAGTATGTTACATTTATTTGGGTTTGATCACATGACTGAAGAAGAAGCTTCGGTTATGGAACAGAAACAGCGAGAGATTTTAGATTATCTAAACATTTCTCGTAATTAATCAAAAAGGAGAACCAATCTATGAAGAAAAAATTGTTATCTGCAATGCTTATTTTCTCGACTGCATTGTCACTCATCGCTTGTGGAAACAAGGATGAGGCAAAAACTGACTCATCACCTGGCGTTGAGAGCTCATCAGAGTCTGTAGAGGCTGTAGATGATTCTGTTGCTTTTTGGGATCAAGTTTCAGAGGACGGACAAGTTAGAAGTTATCTTACTGGAGAATGGGTAGATGCAAGCTACGGAAGACAAAGACCAGTTGCGGTAATGATTGAAAATACTAAAGTATGTTTACCACAGTATGGTATTGGCAACGCAGGAGTTATTTATGAATGTGTTGTTGAAGGTGGAATTACTAGAATGATGGCTATTTTCGATGATTATTCAGGCTTAGACCAAATCGGTAATATTCGTAGTTCTAGACCATATTTCGTATACTTTGCAAGCGAGTATGATGCTATTTATATGCACGCAGGTGGTAACCCAGCAGCATTTGAGCTTATTGATGACAAAAACCTTGTAGACAACCTCAATGCACTTACACTTGAAGGATCAAAGGGAAGCAGTGCTACTTACCGTACAGGCACATCTGAGCATACACTTTACACAAATTCTGATGGTATTGATATTGGCCTTAAAAAGCTTGGCTATGATATGACACTTCCTTCAGATTATGAGCCTCATTTCAAGTTCGCTGCAGATGGCAATAATCTTGAAAATGGAGAGGATTGTGAGGCTGTAGAGCTTTATTACTATACAAACCATCCTTATTGGGTTTACAACGAAGATGATGGCTTATATTACAGATATGAGTTCAACCAGAAGCAGGTTGATGCCATTACTGGCGAGCAGCTTACAGCTAAGAACATTATCATTCAGAATGTTGAGTGGTTTACATATCAGGGCTCACAGTATTTAGGATACTTATTATCTAACAATACTGGTTCAGGTAAATACATCACAAATGGTAAAATGATTGACATTGTATGGTCAAAGGATGGAGACACAGATGTTACTCATTATTACTATGCTGGTACAGGCGAAGAAATAGAGCTTAATATTGGTCAGACATGGATTCAGGCTTGCCAGGGCGGTTTCGAAGGTGATTACACTGGTGACAACACATACTATGCTGACAAATCAGAATTTAGCAAGGCAAATTAATTTTTATGACTAGAAAAAGTAAACATGGCGATGCCGGTTTTCTTATGCAAGGTTCAATTCTTGCAATTGCCTCAATAGTTAGCCGAATAGTGGGACTCGCATACCGAATCCCACTTAAAGCTACTATAGGCTCATCTGGAAACGGTTTTTATGGCAACGCTTACGAAATTTATAATATTATATTGCTTATTTCTTCTTACAGCTTACCGCTTGCTGTTTCTAAGCTGGTAGCTAGTAGGATGGCAAAAGGGCACGTTAAAGACGCAAATAAGGTTTTGCACGGAGCCCTTCTTTTTGCGTTTATAAGTGGTGGAGCAGCTTCTTTATTTCTATTCTTTGGAGCTGAATATATTTGTGTCCATATTATTAAAAATCCTTTGGTTGCTATAGCACTAAAGGTTTTAGCGCCTACACTTTTTATTGTGGCTATACTAGGTGTTATTAGAGGATTTTTCCAAGGCTTAGGTACAATGATTCCTAGTGCTGTTTCACAGATTGTAGAGCAAATTGTAAATGCTATTGTTTCTATAGTGGCAGCTACAATTCTATTTTCTTATGGTAGCAAAATAGGAGGAGTGTTAGGACATCCTGTTTTATATGCGGCAGCATACGGCGCTGCAGGTGGTACCTTAGGTACTTGTATAGGTGCTTTATTTGGTTTAATTTTTGTATTTTTCATCTTTATAGCTTTTAAAAAAGTGTTTAAAAAGATGGTCAAGCGTGATAAGCATAGAAATAACGAAACCTATGGCGATATCATGTGGATTTTAATAATGACTATTATTCCAGTACTTCTCAGTACAACGGTTTACAATATAAGCTCTTTTATTGATCTTGGTATTTATAACAATATTATGTCATCTCAGGGCTATACTATTGAGGAATTCAATAATTTATGGGGTATATTTTCTGGACAGTACAAGGTATTGATTAATATTCCTCTAGCAATAGCTGGTGCCATGGCAGCATCAGTGGTTCCAAGCTTAACTGCTGCATTTGATTCTCAAGAAAAAGATTCTGTCAAACGCCAAATTAACATGGCCAATCGATTTGTTATGATAATTGCCTTCCCATGTGCTATCGGAATGATGGTTTTGGCATCACCTATTATGCAGTTGTTATTCAATGATGATAGCAAGACAGCAATGCTAATGCTTGTTATTGGTGGTTGCTCTGTTATTTTTTATTCTCTGTCTACACTGTCAAATGGTATATTACAGGGACTTAATAAAATGACTATACCTGTAAAAAATGCACTTATTGCTTTGGTCGCACATGTTGTTTTACTTGTAATTCTTATGTTTGCATTCCATCTGAATATTTTTGCTGTAGTAATAGCAAATGCTTTCTATGCATTATTAATGTGTTTCCTTAATCAATCTGCAGTTTTAAGCTATTCAGGTGCATATATAGACATTAAAAGAGTAGTTTTGGCTCCTCTTGAAGCCTCTGCAGTAATGGGCTTTGTTGTATATCTGTTATACAAAATGTTCGACGCCCTTTTGTCACTTACAACTTCGACTAGATTAGCAAATGCTATAGCTTGCTTATTATCTATAGCAATTGGCGCTATTATTTATTTCTTTGCATTATTTTTCTTTAAAGGAATTGATGAAGAAACGCTTGCAAAATTCCCAGGTGGGGCTAAATTATGTCAAATTGCATATAATTTGCACTTATTGAGGTAATTCTATGAAAGATGATAAGAAATTATATGATGTCTGCATAGTTGGTGCTGGCTTTTCAGGACTTGTTTTAGCAATTAAACTTGCTAGAGCAGGTCTTTTGGTCTGTTTAGTAGAATTAAATAGAATTGTTGGAAGAAGAATTCTATCTACAGGCAATGGCAGATGTAATTTTACAAATAGAAGAATGGGGGCAGAATATTACTATAGTGAAGCTCCCCTTGATTTTATAACTGATAATCATCAGGATTTAATTGATTTTTTAAGAGATTTAGGTGTGGTTAATAAAAATTTAGATGGATACTATTATCCATACACTAATCAAGCTAAAACTGTTAGAGACGCTCTTGAAAAAGAAATTAATTCTTTAGGAATTGATGTTTATTTAGATAATCGAGTTACAGACATTACAAAGGATGACATATTTACTGTTGTTTCAAACAGAGATAGTTATCAGGCAAGGCATGTATGTGTGGCTAGCGGTGGTCTATCTTCAGCAACACTTGGTTCTTCAAAGCTAGGATATAAAATAGCTCAGAAATATAAGATGCATGTTACTAAACTTGCCCCTTCACTAGTAGGGTTGACTTCAAAGGATATATGTTTAAAGGAGTTAGCTGGAATAAGAGCGGGGGGAATTGTTAAATATAGGGATTATTCCTGTGAAGGCGAGATTCAGTTTAATAAAGATGGCATTTCTGGTTATCCTGTTATGTGCATTAGCAGATTTATTGGATTTGATCAATTAAATAAATGCTTATCTGACGTTAAAATAGATTTTATTCCATATTTTAGTGAGACAGAACTAACATCCGAAATCAAGAATAGATTCGATAAATACAATGAATTACCTATTCTTCAGGCGTTACTTGGACTTTGTAATGAAAAAATATTAGAGGCAATAGTTAGTTACTCTAGAATATATTCAGACACTGTAGTTTCAAAGCTTGATGAAGAGGATATTTCAAATCTTGTATATTACTTCAAAAATTTCACCATCGAAATTACAGGAACAAAAGGGTTTGATAGTTCACAGGTTACTGCCGGTGGTGTGAGCCTAAATGATATTAATACAAGCACTATGGAATCCATTTCTTGCCCGAATTTATTCTTTACAGGAGAGGTCCTAGATATTGATGGCATCTGTGGAGGCTACAATCTAAATTGGGCATTTACTTCAGCAAGCTTTGCTGCTAATGAAATTATAAAAAGGAATAAACATGATTAAAATTGATCAGTTAAAACTTAATATATCAGCTGATGAAAATGATGAATTATATTTTGCCATTGCCAAAAAGCTTAAAATACAGGTTTCTGATATCAAAGAGCTTTCAATTATAAAAAAGTCTATTGATGCACGTAAAAAGCCTGAGGTATTTTTTGTTTATTCAGCAGCTGTTACTTTAGATGGCAAGCTAGAAAAAAAACTTCTTTCTAAATTTACGAAGGATAATAATATTAATGCATATAAGCCTAAAATATACGACCTGCCCAAAAGTGCTTCGGCTTCTATCAATCCGATTGTTATTGGTGCAGGCCCAGCAGGATTATTTGCAGCATATGTTTTTGCTTTAAACAATCTTCAGCCTATTATCTTTGAAAGAGGAAAAAAGGTCGAGGACAGAACAAGGGATATCTTAAAATTCTGGGAAACTGGTGTTTTAGATACTTCTTCAAATGTTCAGTTTGGTGAAGGTGGAGCAGGAACATTCTCTGATGGCAAATTAAACACCTTGGTAAACGATAAATTAGGACGTAATAAATTCGTTCTAGATACATTCGTTAGATTTGGTGCACCTTCAAATATCCTATATGACTATAAGCCTCATATTGGCACGGATGTATTAAAAACTGTCATTTCAAATATGAGAAATGAGATAGTTCGTTTAGGTGGACAGTTTCATTTTAATTGTCAGGTTACTGATTTCATTATTGAAAACAACACAATCAAGGGTGTAGTTGCAAACAACCAAACTTACTATAGCAACAATGTTGTACTTGCTATAGGTCATAGTGCCAGAGATACATTTAAAAAGCTATATGACCTTGGTTTTAATATGGAATCAAAGGATTTTGCAGTTGGCTTTAGAATAGAACATCCACAGATTGATATTTCAAGAAGCATGTATGGTCCTAGATTTGATGAATTAGAGCCAGCAGCTTACAAGCTTGCGTGCAATTTGCCTAATGGAAGAGGCGTTTATTCATTTTGTATGTGCCCTGGAGGCTTTGTTGTAAATTCATCCTCAGAAGAAAATAGACTTGTTGTAAATGGAATGAGTTATTCAAAGCGAGACAGCAAAAATGCTAACAGTGCAATTGTTGTTACCGTAGGTGAAAGAGAATTTGATAAAAGCAATCCATTATCAGGCATAGAATTCCAGCGCACTATCGAAGGAAAAGCCTTCCAGCTATGTGATGGTAAAATACCTCAGCAATTATTTGGAGATTTTAAGCAAAAAATAAATTCCTCAGCATATGGTGATTTTACTAGTGAAACAAAAGGAAAAACTGATTTTGGTCCTTTACATGAGATATTTTCTCAGGATATTTGTCAATCTATTATTGACGGAATGGGTACTTTTGGTACTAAAATTAAAGGGTTCGATAGAGATGATGCGATTCTATCAGGTGTTGAAAGTAGAACATCTTCTCCAGTGAGAATTAATAGAGATGAAAGGTTTCAGTCTAATATAAATGGCCTTTATCCATGCGGTGAGGGCGCTGGTTTCGCCGGCGGAATCACATCAGCGGCTATGGATGGATTAAAGGTTGCTGAGGCTTTGATTGCAAACAATAATTAAATTTAAGAATAGGTGGGAATAATTGTGGCAGAATACACGCCAATGATGCAAGAATATCTCAAAACAAAAGAAGAATACAAGGATTGTATTTTATTTTACAGACTAGGCGATTTTTATGAGATGTTCTTTGATGATGCAAAGCTTGCATCAAAGGAATTGGAACTAACTTTAACAGGAAAATCTTGTGGAGCAGAAGAGAGAGCACCAATGTGTGGTGTTCCTTTTCATGCTGCAGATACATACATTAATAGACTTGTTGCTAGAGGCTATAAGGTTGCCATATGCGAACAAGTAGAAGACCCTAAGGAAGCTAAGGGACTTGTTAAGCGAGAGGTTATTAGAGTTGTTACTCCAGGAACTAATATTGATCAAATGGCTCTAGATGAAGGCAGCAACAATTATATTATGTCTCTATACTATTCTAGAGGCCGCTTTGGAGTAGCTGCCTGTGATGTATCTACAGCTGACTTTTTCTTAACAGAAGTAGATACTGTTAGGAAATTAGTTGATGAATTATTTAGATTCAATCCTGCTGAGATTATATATTCTAAAACAGTATATGAATCAGGCATGGACATTACGGATATTACAGACAAGCTCAGCTGTGCCAGCAGCCAATTAGATGAAGCTGCTTTTGATGATACTATTTGTACAAGAGAAATTCTTAGACATTTTAAGGCTCATTCCCTTGAGGGATTAGGGTTAATAGATTTTTCTATAGGTAAAATAGCAGCAGGCTCTTTGTTGTGTTATTTAAAGGAAACTCAAAAGTCTGATTTGGCTCATTTAACTCATATTACCCCTTATACAGATGGTAAATATATGCTCATTGATAACTCAACAAGACGAAATCTTGAGTTAACAGAGACAATGAGAGATAAGCAGAAAAAGGGTTCTCTTCTTTGGGTTTTGGATAAAACTAAAACTGCTCTTGGCGCTAGACAATTAAAAAGCTATATTGAACAGCCTCTGATATCGGTTGATGAAATTATAAAACGTCAAGATGGAATTGAAGAGCTTAAAAATCAAATGATTGATAGAGAAGAGCTACGAGAGTATCTTTCTTCTGTATATGATTTAGAGCGATTAATAACAAAAATTACATATCAATCAGCTAATCCAAGAGATTTAATTGCCTTCAAGCAGTCTATTGGAATGCTTCAGCCGATAAAGACAATCCTGAATAGCTTCAATTCTCACATTATTAATAATCTTAATGATGATATAGATGATTTAAAGGATTTATATGTTCTTATTGATGAAGCTATTATGGAAGAACCACCAATTTCAGCTCGAGATGGCGACATCATTAAGACTGGCTATAACGAGGAAGTAGATAGACTTCGTAGTGCCAAAATCGATGGAAAACAGTGGCTTGCTGAACTAGAAGCAAAGGAACGAGATAAAACAGGAATCAAAAACCTGAAAATCAAATTTAATAAAGTATTTGGTTTTTATTTAGAAGTTACTAATTCATATAAGGATTTAGTGCCAGATTATTATGTCAGAAAGCAGACACTTACCAATGCAGAAAGATACTACACACCAGAACTTAAAGAATTGGAAGATAGTATTTTAGGAGCAGAAGATAGATTAAATACTCTTGAGTATGAATTTTTCAAAACTGTAAGAGATACTATTGCTTCTCAGGTTGATAGAATTCAAATAACTGCCAAAGCAATTGCTAATCTAGATGCGCTAATTTCCCTTGCAGTTGTTGCAGAAAAGAATCACTACATTAGACCAATAATTGATAATAGAGGAATAATTGATATAAAAGAAGGTCGTCATCCGGTAGTTGAACAAATGATAGATGACAATCAGTTCATTTCCAATGATTGCTATTTGGACATTGATTCTAACACAATTGCTATTATTACAGGCCCTAATATGGCAGGTAAATCTACTTATATGCGACAGGTAGCTCTAATAGTTCTAATGGCGCAAATAGGTAGTTTTGTACCGGCAAGTTATGCTCAGATTGGCGTTGTTGATAGAATATTTACTAGAGTAGGCGCTTCAGATGATTTATCTACTGGACAGTCTACCTTTATGGTAGAAATGAATGAGGTTGCAAATATTTTAAATAATGCAACAAGTAAATCTTTATTAATCTTGGATGAAATTGGTCGAGGAACATCAACTTACGACGGACTTTCAATAGCATGGTCTGTTGTTGAGCACATTGCCTATAATATTGGCGCAAAGTCTTTATTTGCCACTCATTACCATGAGCTTACAGAATTAGAGGGACAAATAAAGGGGGTTCATAATTATTGTATTTCTGTCCAGGAGTTTGGGGATGATATTATATTCCTCCGCAAAATTATTCCAGGAGGAGCAGATCAAAGCTATGGTATCCAAGTTGCTAAATTAGCTGGACTTCCAGAGGCTGTGCTTGATAGAGCCAAAACAATTGTTAATTCTTTGAATGAAAACGATATAGCGGCTGTCTCTGATAGAATTGCGATTCGAGAGCATATCGAAGAGAAGTTAAAAGAAATAGAAGGAATTACTATTTCAGAAAACGAAGCAGAAATAATTGCTGGTTTAAAAAATATTGATGTTACAAAAATAACACCACTTGAAGCCATGAATGTGTTGTTTGAATATCACAATAAGGTAGCAGAATAATGGGAAAAATCAATTTACTTAGTCAGGAAACTATTGACAAGATTGCTGCAGGTGAAGTTGTTGAAAGACCTGCATCTGTGGCCAAGGAATTAATTGAAAATAGTATAGATGCCGGTGCTACAGCCATTTCAGTAGAGATAAAAGGTGGTGGCATCGAATATCTTCGTATAACTGATAATGGAACTGGTATTGATAAGGATCAGATTCAGATTGCATTTTTGAGACATTCTACCAGTAAAATTCAAAATGCTTCTGATTTGGATGATGTTCGTTCCTTAGGATTTAGAGGAGAGGCTCTTTCAAGTATTTCTGCAGTTTCTCGAGTAGAATTAATTACTAAAACGAAGGATTCATTTTTAGGAGCTAGCTACATTATCGAAGGAGCTAAAGAAATCGCATTTACGGATATTGGTGCACCAGATGGTACCACATTTATTGTGCGTCAGCTCTTTTATAATACACCTGCTCGTAAGAAGTTCCTTAAATCAGAAAGCACGGAAGGCAGTTATGTATTTGATGTTGTAGAGCATTTGGCTCTTTCCCATCCAGAAATTTCCTTTAAATTGATTATAAATGGCAAAGAAAAGCTTATGACTTCAGGAAATGGAGTTTTATCAGATACTATTTACCAGATTTATGGACGTCAGATTGCAGCGAATGTTTTAGATTTAGATTACAGTGATAAGCAAGTTCGTATACACGGATTTATAGGTCAGTCAGTTATTGCAAGAGGCAATAGAGCTTTTGAAAACTTCTTTATCAACAAAAGATATATCAAAAGTAATAATTTGTCTCGAGCATGCGAAGAAGGTTATTATGGCTTTTTAATGGGGCATCAGTATCCATTTTTCGTAATTAATATCGAATTTATTGATGGTGCTGTTGATGTTAATGTTCACCCTACAAAGCAAGAGGTTCGTTTCGAAAATGAATCTCAAGTATGCGAGCTATTAACAAAAATAATTAACAAGCGATTAACCAGAAGAGAAGACGTTATTGAAGCTCATGTGGAAGAACCAACTGTTAAAATTCAGCCTTCAATTACTCAGATTCCAGTAAACAAGGTGGAGACTGAGACCGTTCCGCAGGTAAATGTTAAATCAATTACTCCTGATACACCTATTATCCATGAGGATATAATTGAAGAAGCTACTTCAAAATCACAGGCATCATCTGTTTCTACTCCAGAGGTTATTCCACCAAAGCAGAAATTGCCTGAGCCATTTGAAGCTAGCAAATTAGAGAGAATAAAAGCGTCTATCACCCAGCAAATTCATGCAGATACACCTTATGAGAAGAAGTTTGCAGAGAAGAATCGTGGTGGTGAAAAATACGAGCAAATTAGCTTTCTTAATAAAGAAGCTCGTAAGGAGCATAAAATAATAGGTCAAGTTTTTGACACCTATTGGATTGTAGAATACGACAAAAAAATGTACATCATCGATCAGCATGCGGCCCATGAAAAAGTTTTATTTGAAAAAACTATGGCTCGTCTAAAAAATAAAGAGATGACATCACAAATGGTAAGCCCACCTGTTATTATTTCTTTGTCACAACAGGATATTCTAAATTTTGAGACTTATCGAGATGCCTTTGAAAAGCTTGGATATCAGGTCGAATCCTTTGGTGGAAATGAGCTTGCAATTAATGGCGTGCCTGGTAATTTACTTGGATTAGATCCAAGACAGTTCTTCATTGAAGCTCTTGCTGATTGTACATCCTATAAAGCTAGCGATTCATTTGATATAATAGTTGAGAGAGTTGCCTCTATGTCATGTAAGGCAGCCGTAAAAGGAAATAATAAATTATCTATTCCGGAAATTAAGGCACTAATTGATGATTTGTTAGAATTAGAAAATCCATATCATTGTCCTCATGGTCGACCAACTATGATATCATTTTCAGAATATGAATTAGCCAAGAAATTTAAAAGGATTGTTTAATGAAAAAAATAGTTGTTTTAACTGGTCCAACTGCAGTAGGAAAAACATCACTTTCAATTAATCTCGCCAGAGCTATTAATGGCGAGATTATTTCTGCTGACAGTATGCAGGTTTATAAACATATGAATATTGGTACAGCCAAAATCATGCCTGATGAAATGGGTGGTATTAAGCATCATCTTATTGATGTAATTGAGCCGACAGAAGATTTTCATGTAGTTCGATTCAAGGAAATGGTAGAGGCTGCAATAGAAGAAATCTATGCAAAGGGGAAAATCCCAATCATTTGCGGTGGCACTGGATTCTATATTCAGGCCATTTTATATGATATTCAATTTTCAGATCAAAAAATTGATCAGCAGTACAGAGATTATCTAGAACAATATGCTAGTGATAATGGAAAAGAAGCACTTCATAAAATGTTGGCTGAGGTTGATGCTAAATCAGCAGAAGCTATACCAGCAGCTAATGTTAAGAGAGTGGTTCGTGCACTAGAATATTACAAATTAACAGGCGAGACCTTCAGTTCTCATAATGAAGAGCAAAGAAATCGAAAAAGCCCATATAATTTTGCATATTTTGTTTTAAATGACGATAGAAATTTACTCTATAATCGTATAAATAAAAGAGTTGATATCATGATGGAGGCAGGTTTATTAGATGAAGTTGATAAGCTTGTAAAAATGGGATGTGTTCCAGGAATGACCTCAATGGATGGCATTGGATACAAAGAGATATTAGCTTATTTAAATGGACGGTCTTCCCTAGAAGATGCAGTTGAATTAATTAAAAAGAACTCTAGAAATTATGCTAAGCGCCAGCTTACATGGTTTAGACGGGAAAAGGAAGTTATATGGCTTGATAAAACAGTATTAAAAACTGATGAAGAGCTATTAGAATATATTCAAAAGACACTTAAAGAGAAAGGAATTATTTAAAGTGTATAGCATTTATAAAGAATTTGGTATTTCAAAAGAAGCATATGAATACGGTTCAAAGATTGCAAAGGAATTAGAGCCTAGATTCAAGGAAATTGATAACATTGCTGAATATAATCAGTTAAAAGTATTAAAAGCTATGCAGGAGCACAAGGTTGCTGCTGAATGCTTTAACACATCAACTGGCTACGGTTATGATGATGTAGGACGAGACACTCTTGAAAAGGTATATGCATCTGTTTTCAAAGCGGAAGATGCATTGGTTCGTCCACAAATTACATGCGGTACTCACGCTTTAGCGCTTGCTTTAATGAGTAATTTACGTCCAGGTGATGAATTGCTTTCACCAGTAGGTAAGCCATACGATACATTAGAGGAGGTTATTGGAATTAGACCTTCAAATGGTTCATTAGCAGAGTATGGCATTACATATTCTCAAGTAGACTTATTACCTGATGGCGGATTTGACTATGATGGCATCA
This sequence comes from Pseudobutyrivibrio sp., assembly GCF_015057185.1. Lineage (GTDB taxonomy): Bacteria > Bacillota > Clostridia > Lachnospirales > Lachnospiraceae > Pseudobutyrivibrio. The sequence goes on from NZ_SVEV01000001.1 coordinate 93,761, forward strand.
AGGCTGCAATTAATGAAAAAACAAAGCTAGTTACTATCCAAAGATCAAAGGGCTATGCTAACCGTCCAACTCTTTCAGTAGAGCAGATAGGAGAGCTAGTAGCATTTATAAAAGGTATTAAATCTGACATTATCTGCATGGTAGATAACTGCTATGGAGAGTTTGTTGAGAAGATTGAGCCAATTGAGGTGGGCGCAGATATGTGCGTTGGTTCCCTTATCAAAAATCCAGGTGGAGGATTAGCACCAATTGGCGGATACATCGTTGGTAAAAAGGAGTGTATCGAAAATGCCGCTCATAGACTTACAAGCCCTGGACTTGGAAAGGAAGTAGGAGCATCCCTTGGCATTATGCAATCCTTCTATCAGGGATTTTTCCTTGCACCAACAGTTGTAGCAGGAGCGCTTAAGGGAGCAATTTTTGCTGCAAATATATTTGAAAAGCTTGGCTTCTTATGCATTCCTAATTCTACAGAACCAAGATATGACATCATTCAGGCTGTTTCCTTCTTAAAACCAGAAGGACTTATTGCATTCTGTGAAGGTATTCAGGCGGCAGCACCAGTAGATTCATACGTTACACCAGAGCCTTGGGATATGCCAGGATATGATTCACAAGTAATTATGGCTGCAGGAGCATTTGTTCAGGGATCATCAATTGAATTATCGGCTGATGGCCCATTAAGAGATCCTTATACTGCATTCTTCCAGGGTGGTTTAACATGGAATCATGCCAAGCTTGGTATACTTAAAGCCCTTCAAAAACTTGTAGATGCTCGCCTTGTTAACCCATCACAACTGTGATAAACTTTTAAAAGGTTTTATAAGAATTAATTGATATACGGAGGAAGGTCATGGCCAATTCATTTGGTATAGATATAGGAACCCAAAATCTCAAGATTTTTAGTGGTTCAAACAATCATATCACTAACATTAAAAACACAATTGCTATTGTTAATAAAAATCAGATGTATGCATACGGGGATAATGCATATTCAATGTTTGAAAAAGCACCAGATACAATAGATGTTTCATTTCCAATCGTATCAGGTGTTATTGCTGATTTTGACAATATGCAGACAATGCTTTTTGAGGTTCTTGAAAAGGATTTAAAAGGGAAAATCAAAGGCTCCGACATTGTAGTAGCTGTTCCAACAGATATTACAGAGGTTGAAAAGAAAGCCTTTTCTGATTTATTTACTAAAACAAAAAACAAACCACATTCAATTAAGGTATGTGAAAAGCCAATTGCTAGTGCCATCGGTTTAGGCTTAGATGTTTCAGAGCCTACAGGTGTAATGGTTGTAGATTTAGGCGCTGATACAACAGAAATTTCTGTTATTTCTTTAGGTGGACTTGTTTTATCTGAATTACTTCCATTTGGTGGAAATCAAATTGATGAATCAATCGTTACACACCTTAAACGTAACTACAATCTAGTAATAGGGCAGAAGACTGCAAAGCAATTAAAGCAAGAGATTGGTTCTGCTATGAAGGGCAGAAATGAGAAGCTTACAGTTGTCGGAAGAGATGTTGTAAGTGGCCTTCCTATCGAAATGGAAATTGAGAGTGATATTATTTACACTGCTATGAAAACAGATTTAGAAAGTTTTTGTACAAATGTAAAGCTTATCCTTGAAAAGGTTCCACCAGAGCTTGCAAAAGATATTGTGCATGCTGGAATTTATCTTACAGGTGGTACATCACAGCTTTACCAGCTTACAGATTTATTCTCTGAGGTTACTAATATCAAAGTAAATTCATGCGAGGAACCAGAGGAATCATGTGTTAGAGGCTTAGGACAAGTTTTATCTGATTCCAAGTACAAACAGTATGGCTACAGCATGAAATCTAGAATTTTTAAATAAAAATATACAGAGGTATTATGAGACAAAGAAAAGCAGGTGGAGGAATTCCAAGTAAATATTTACTTACAATACTGTCTATTTTTTGTATTATGCTTTTATTCTTTAGCTATTCAACTGGATTTACAGGTGGTCCATTAGAGACAGTTGCCAACCACCTTTTTATTCCTATGCAAAAGGGTATAGATTTTATTGGAAGTAGTATTGCTTTTTCTTCTGCTGATACTAAATCAAAAGAAGAGTTAATTGCTGAAAATGAAAATCTTCAAGCTCAGGTTGATGATCTCAATGCTAAAATCGATATTATGGAGCTGAAATTAAAAGAGCTAAACGATCTTCAGGAATTATACCAACTTGATCAGACATATTATGATTACGAAACAACTGGCGCCCGCATTATAGGTCGTGGTACTACAAACTGGTTCAATACTTTCACAATAGATAAGGGCTCTAACGATGGTATCAAGGTTAATATGAATGTTATTGCTGATGGCGGTCTTGTTGGAATCGTTGTTTCTGTCGGAGACTCTTATGCTGTTGTACGTTCCATAATTGATGATACATCAAATGTCAGCGCTACCATTTCTTCTACAGAAGATAATTGTATTGTTTCTGGTTCACTTGAAAAGATGACATCAGACAATCTGATATTATTCTCAAATCTTGATGATGAAGATAATCAAGTTGCTATTGGAGATGAAATTGTAACATCAAATATATCTGACAAATATTTGCCTGGATTAATGATTGGTTATGTTTCTTCAGTTTCACTTGATGAAAATGACCTTACAAAGTCAGGAACACTTACACCGGTTGTTGATTTCAAGCATTTATCAGATGTACTTGTGATATTACAGCTTAAGGAGTCTTACCAAAGTGAATGATTTTAAGAAATATCTTAGAAGAGTATTAATCATAGCGCTTATTATTTATGTTTGCTATTTATTGCAGACAAGCGTATTTTCTAAATATCCATTGGCTGGCGTTACTCCTAATGTTTTAATATGCGTTGTTTCTACATATGGATTTATGAAAGGACGCCGCTATGGAATAGTCATTGGATTTTTCACTGGTCTTTTATTAGATATATATTCTGGAGTTATTTTTGGAATATATGCACTTTTATATATGTATATTGGCTTCTTAAATGGAATGTTTAAGAAACAGTTCTTTGGAGATGACCTTAGACTTCCAATGATACTTATTGGAACCAGTGATTTTATATATGGAGTGGCTTCATATTTGGTCCTATTTGCACTTAGATCGCAAAATGATTTCTCATTTTATATTATGAATATCATTTTACCTGAGGTTGTTTACACACTAGTTGTATCTATCTTTGTTTATTACGGAATTCTTCACATAAACAATTGGATAGAAAAATTTGAGAAGAAGGGTTCTGATAGAATTGGAAATTATTAAGGACTTTTTTATAAATGCATTTTCTTCACGTATTCGTGTCGTTGTGGTAGCAATGGTTTTCTTTGCTACTGTTCTTATTTCACGTCTTTTTTATTTGCAGATTATCAATGGTAGCGAGTACCAGGATAACTACAATCTAAAGCTAGAAAAGACTGAATCAATTGCAGCTACAAGAGGAAATATTTACGACAGAAATGGTAACTTACTAGCATATAACGAGCTTGTATACGCTGTCACAATTCAAGATACCGGCACATATGCCAACAAAAAAGAAAAAAGTGAATCACTAAATTCAGAGATTGCTGAGATTATTACTAAATTAGAGAGCAACGGCGACACGATTGATAATGATTTTGGCATTTATCTGGATTCGTCAGGAAACTTTCAATTCCTGAATTCTGGTACATCATTACAACGTTTTAGAGCTGATGTATTCGGTAAAACAAATATCGAAGATTTAGAGTATGATTCTGAAATGGGATTTGATCAGGCTACAGCTACAGCAGATCAAATTGTAGATTATTTAGAGGGTGAAAAGACCTACAATATTTCTACCGACTATTCTAAAAAGCTTAGATATGAAATTATGGTTGTACGTTATAATATGAGCCAAAATTCATATCAAAAGTATATTTCTACAGTAATTGCTTCTGATATTTCTGATGAATCTGTTGCATTTATAAAAGAAAATATAAATGAATTGACAGGTGTAGATGTAGAAGAAAAGTCACTTAGAAGATACGTTGATAGTGAATATTTTTCACATATCATTGGTTACACAGGTCAAATTTCTACCACAGAATATAAAGAGCGTTCTGCTACAGATTCAACTGTTGAAACAACAGATGTTATAGGTAAATCTGGTATTGAGAAGGTAATGAATGATTATCTTGCTGGTACTAAGGGTTACGAGACTCTATATGTAGATAGTGTAGGAAATACTATTGCAGAGGGAGATTATGTTGCAGCTGTTTCTGGTAATGATGTTTACTTATCTATTGATAGTGAATTACAAAAGGCCGCATATATTCTTCTAGAGCAGGAAATTGCAGGTATTTTATATTCTAAGCTTGCAAATATAAAGGAATATAACGCAAGCGACAATTCGTCTTCATCAGATGTCATTGTTCCTATATATGATGTTTATTACTCATTAATTAACAATGGAATTATAGACACTAATGCCTTTAGAGATGAAGAAGCCTCAGCTACTGAGAAACAGGTTTTAGCAGCATATGACGCAAAAGAAGAGGCTGTTCTTTCAACTTTACGTTCGCAGCTTACATTTTCGAATGAGGTAGTATACAAGGATTTACCAGATGAATATCAAGCATATTCAACATATATTGTCACTACACTTAAGAGCTTAGGCGTATTTGATGCTGATGCCATTGACTCATCTTCAGAAGTTCAAACTAGCTGGACATCAGAGGAAATGGCTGTAAATAAATACCTAACTTATGCTATTGAGCAAAACTGGATTGATATTACAAAATATGAATCAGAGGCAAAATACGCAGATACAGAAGAGCTTTATGATGATTTAATTGATTATGTAATAGAGTATTTATCTACTGATAAGGGATTCGAAAAGCTTGTTTACAAATATTTATTACTTGATGACGGTATTTCAGGAACGCAGCTTTGTCTTATCCTATATGATCAAGGTGTTTTGGAAGAGGATGAGGAAACATATGCACAGCTTTCTTCGGGAGCTATAACCGCATATGAGTTTATGCGCTCTAAAATCAAATCCCTTGAGATAACACCTGGTCAGCTTGCACTTGATCCTTGTTCAGGTTCTACTGTTATTTTGGATTCTACCACTGGTGAAGTACTAGCTATGGTTACATATCCAGGATATGACAATAATAGATTAGCTAATTCAGTAGATGCTGATTACTACGCATATTTAACTAATAATGCAGCTAATCCTTTGTATAATTATGCGACGCAGCAGAGAACTGCTCCTGGTTCTACTTTCAAAATTGTAAGTTCAACAGCAGGTTTGGCAGAGGGCGTTATTACAACCACTTCAGAAATTACTGACTTAGGTCAATACACAAAGGTATCTAACAATCCAAAATGTTGGATTTACCCAAGCAATCACGGCAGCATTAATGTTTCAGAAGCTATTAGAGATTCTTGTAACTATTTCTTCTACGAAGTTGGTTGGAGATTGGCTGGTGGCGATGGCGCATATGATGATATTACTGGTATTGATAAAATCACTGAATATGCATCGCTTTACGGCTTGGATGAGACTACTGGCATAGAAATTGAAGAAAATTCACCGCATATTGCTACTGAATATCCTGTCATGGCTGCAATTGGTCAGTCTGACAATAACTTTACAACAGTAGGTTTGGCTCGTTATGCTGCAGCAATTGCAAACAGTGGAACAGTATACAATCTTACTTTGTTAGACAGTGTCAGAGATACAGATGGCAATATTTTGGAAAGCTATAGTCCAACAGTTAGAAATCAAATTGACGTTTTGGATTCATCAGAATGGGATGCTATCCATTACGGTATGAGAATGGTATGTGAGTCATTATCTTCATTTGATAATTTCTCCATAGAGGTTGCAGGTAAAACTGGTACTGCGCAGCAGGTAAAAACACGACCTAACCACGCTTTATTTATTGGTTATGCACCATACGACAATCCACAGGTTGCAATCGCAACACGTATTGCCTATGGTTACACCTCACATAACGCAGCTGAAGTTTCAAAAGATATTTTAGCTTACTATTTCGGTGTTTCAGCAACAGAAGACTTGTTAAATGGTGAGGCAAGCATTGTTTCTGATTCCGAAAATGAATTTACAGATTAAGGAGAGATTATGAGTAACGATCCTGTAGTTTTAAAAAGTAATAAATATGGATTATCTCTACAGCTTGATGCAACTATTCCTTTTGAGAAATTGGTTAAGGCTATTTGTGAGAAATTCGCACAATCAGCTGATTTCTTTGGTGAGTGTTCCATGATTCTTGAGACTCTTGGCAGAGAGCTTACTACCGAAGAAGGATTAGTAATCATTCAAGCTATCGAGTTAAATTCAAAGATTAAGGTAATCTTACTTAATGAAAATAATGAATTAAAAGATACTAGAATGCTAAATCAGATTGACAGATTTTATACGGATGAAATTTTCGAAAATGCAAAAATTATTCGTGGGTCAATTTACAAGGACAATGTAGTTACATCTGATTCCTCTGTAATAGTATTAGGAGATGTTAAATCAAAGGCTACTATACAGGCAAAGGGAAATATTATTGTCCTTGGATCTTTACTTGGCACTGCACATGCAGGATATCCAGATAATACAGGATGCTATATTGTTGCAGGTCATTTAGATTCAAAGAATGTCCAAATTGGAACTGTATCAGGAGAAATAAGACTCCAAGAAAAATGGTCTCTCAGAGTTAGACGTACTCAAGAAGAGCCAATTGGTATTTCCGTTTGGAATAAAGAGTTACTGGCAGAGCCATTAAGTAGTGGATTATTAAAAAGGATTAAATAATCAATATGTTTCACAATTATAGATTTAAAAACCTTGATATTAAATTAATAATTGCTGTTATAGCACTAACTATTATAGGAATATTCGTCATCGGTAGTGCTAATGAATCCAATCAGCAAAAGCAGATTCTAGGAATGATTCTAGGAGTAATCGTTATGAGCGTAATGGCTCTTATCGATTATGACTTTTTGCTACATTTCCATTGGATTTATTATGGTATGGTTATTATATTATTAGCCATGGTTTTACTGTTTGGCGAAAATAGTGGTGGTGCAACCAGATGGATTGATGTAGGTATTAGATTCCAGCCTTCTGAGCTTAGTAAAATTCTGCTTATTTTATTTTTTGCCTGGTATTTTATGATGCAGGAAGAAAATATTAATAAGCCGAAAATACTTGGAATTACAATGGTTTTATCTGCTCTTCCATTACTTTTAATAGAAAAAGAACCAGATTTATCAACTACAATAGTCACAATGATGATTATTTGTGTTATGATGTTTGTAGTAGGATTAAGCTATAAAATTGTTGGAACGGTAATTGGTGTTACTATACCTACAATTATTGTTTTGTTAGTTTTAATCTCTAGAGAAGGGCAGACTATTTTAAAGGAATATCAGGGTATTCGAATTCTCGCTTGGTTAAAGCCAGACAAATATCCACAGAATTCTTATCAGCAGCAAAATTCCATTATGGCCATCGGTTCTGGTCAGATTTTCGGAAAAGGCTTAGGAAACGATGCTTTTGATTCCGTAAAAAATGGAAATTATATCTCTGAGCCTCATACAGACTTTATTTTTGCTGTAGCAGGAGAGGAGTTAGGTTTCTTAGGCTGCGTATTAATCATTGCCCTTATTTTCTTTATCACTATTGAAATATTAATGATAGCAAAAAGAGCAAAAGATATTTCAGGCAAATTAATTTGCGTTGGAATTGCTACGCTTATCGGTTTTCAAAGCTTTGTAAACATTTGCGTAGTAACAGGTTTGATGCCTAATACAGGATTACCTTTACCATTTGTAAGCTATGGACTGACCTCCTTGGTAACGATTTATTTTGGTATCGGTATTGTCCTAAATGTTGGTATTCAATCAAAAAATACGAACGGGAGGCTATTTTAGATGAATATAGGTTTAGTTGCACATGATTCCAAAAAAAAGTTAATGCAGAATTTCTGTATTGCCTATCGAGGAATTCTTAGCAAAAACGAGATTTTTGCTACTGGTACAACAGGACGTCTTGTTGAAGAAGTTACTAATCTTAGCGTACATAAATATTTGGCAGGACATTTAGGTGGCACACAGCAGTTAGGAGCTCAGATTGATCAAAACGAAATCGATTTGGTTATCTTTTTACGTGACCCCCTTACTGTAAAGTCCCATGAGCCAGATGTAAATAATATTGTACGTATTTGTGATGCCAACAATATTCCTTTGGCTACAAATCTTGCCACTGCAGAGTTACTAATCAAATCATTGGATCGAGGAGACCTTGAGTGGCGTGAAATGTATAAATAAGCTTTTTAAAACATTAGTTGCCGTTGCTTTATGTGTTTCCATTACTGGATGTGGTGGTGCGTCTGAGAGTGTCGCAAGTTACGATGTATATAACACATCCTATGCTTATGGAATAACAAATAATGGTTCTAATTCAAACGTTGAGTTATTCTCAAAGGATTTATGTGTAGTAGGCACTGATGATTTGGGCACATCTGGAGTTGATTCCCAGGTAGCTTCTGCTGCTGGAGCATTTAACATCACTGAACAATCAGTTGTATATGCACAGAATATGCATGAGCAAATGTATCCAGCATCCACCACCAAAATTATGACATGCTATGTTGCTGTGCTTTATGGTGATTTGGATGCCTATTATACAGTTAGTGAAAATGCGGTTAAACAGGATAGTGATTCCTCTACTATAGATTTAAAGGCTGGCGATGTAATTACATTACGTGATTTGTTATATGGAATGATGCTTCGTTCTGGAAATGATGCTGCCGTTGCAGTTGCTGAAGCTGTTAGTGGAGATGAAGCTACTTTTGCGTCACTTATGACAGAGACTGCAAAATCTATTGGAGCAACAAACACAAATTTTGTTACTTCAAATGGTCTTCACGATGAAAATCACTATACCACTGTGTATGACATGTATTTAATTCTCAATAAGGCTATTACAAATGAGGATTTTTATCAGATTTTCACATCACATTCCTACACAGCAAATTATACAAGCGGTGGCGCTACCAAAACCGTAGAATGGACTACAACTAATCAATACCTTACAGCCAACGTTACAACACCTAGCGGATTTACCGTTTTAGGCGGAAAAACTGGTACAACTGGTGCCGCAGGTTATTGCTTAGTTTTGCTTTCAGAAAATGAAGACGGAGACAAAATAATATCAATAGTATTTAATGCTGATTGCCGATCAAATCTTTACTTACTAATGAGCGAAATACTTTCGAATTATTGTACATAAATTTGTTTTATTTTATTTTGATTTTGTTATTGTTATGATATGATAAAAATATAAATAAACAAAGGGAGGTATTTTGATATGGTGGAAATTATTTCAGGCGAAAAAGGCAAGGGAAAGACCAAATATTTACTTGATAAAGTAAATAGCGACATTAAAAAAGTAGATGGTTCCGTTGTCTATATCGACAAAAATACTAAACACATGTATGAACTTGACTCTAAGATTCGATTGATTAATATGGGGGATTATCCAATCGATTCAACTGATGAGTTTCTTGGGTTTTTAAGTGGTGTTTTATCTCAAAACACTGATATTCAAGAGGTTTTCCTCGATAGTTTCCTTACTGTATCATATGTAGATACTAATGACGAGTTCACAGTAGCTATGAATAAACTCGACAAAATTTGTAATTTATATGACGTTAAATTTGTTTTATCCGTAAGTAAGAATGAAAAGGATTTACCTGAATGTGCAAAGGGTAAAATCGTTGTTTCTTTATAAAAAGAATATATGAGGGGCACCTTGGTGTGTCCCTTTTCATTTGTTTTGAAAATGAGCAGAAAATCAAAGAAAACTAGAAAAAAAGACAACAAAATAATTAAATATCCTAAGCAATATCATTTTTCTATAGGTATGATTATTATTGGCGTTATGTGTATTTACATGGTTTATCACTTGTTTACATATTTAACAGCCAACAATATAACTGTTTATGAGGTTTCACAGGGTTCGATTTCTTCAAATCTAGAATATAACGCCTTAGCTCTTAGATCTGAGCAGATTGTCTATGCTGACAATAGTGGCGACATACTATATTTAGCTGAGAATTTTGGTAAGGTAGGTTCCAAAAGTCAGGTATATGCTTTAGATACCTCGGGAGAAATCCTTTCATCAATTAATGAATCTGGAGAAAATTCCGAGATTTCTCTTGATGCTGATGATTATACAAAGCTTCAAAATGTTATTTCTACTTATTTAGCAGATTATAATGATGAGCGTTTTGGCAAAACATATACCTTCAAATCTGAATTAGAATCACAAGCACAACAGCTTTATACTGTTTCGGCTATTGAACAAATGGGAGCGTCCTTAGATGATGCTATAAATTCAGGCACATTTAGCATATATTCCAGTCCTACACCAGGGCTTATAGTTTATTCTATTGATGGTTACGAGGACTTAACTATAGATAATTTTACCTCTGATTCTTTTGATACATCAAAGTATACATCAACAAACCTTAAAACTCAGGAATCTGTAGAATCTGGATCTCCGGTTTATAAGCTTATTACATCTGATCATTGGAATTTAGTATGCGAAATAGATGACGATTTATATGATTTATTAAAAGAGGAAACATACTTAAAAATTAAGTTCCTAGAGGATGAGACAGAAACCTGGACGACAATTACTTTTACCGAAAAGGCTGGAAAGCATTATCTTATCATGACCTTGGATGATTCCATGGATAGATATGCTGATTCTAGATTTGTTCATATAAAGCTTATTAATAACAATATTTCCGGACTTAAAATACCAAATTCCTCTATTGTTTCTAAGGATTTTTATAAAATACCTAAGGACTATATGATTCAAGGCAATAATAGCGACGATGCAGGTTTCCTTAGACAAGAGGATAGTGGTAACAACGTTTACATTTCACCTACAATATATTACGAAGATGATGATTATTACTATTTAGATAATAATGATGTTTCTAGAGGTGATAAATTTATCAAACCAAATTCTAACGAAATATATGTAGTAGGAACGGATATCGGTTCGCTAGAAGGTGTCTACAATGTAAATAAAGGATATGCGGTGTTTAAACAAATAGAAATCCTATTCCAAAACAGCGACTATTCTATAATAAAAACAGGTACAAGTTACGGAATTTCCATGTATGACCACATCGTTTTACAAGGTGACGAGGTAGAAGAAAACACAATTATAAATTAAGAGGTATTTAAATGAGAGCAGAAGAGTTAAAAGCTAATTTAAAGAGCGTTGAAGAGCGCGTTTCGGCTGCATGCGCTAGAGCAGGTAGAGACAGAAGTGAAGTAACATTAATTGCCGTTAGTAAAACTAAGCCTATAGAGGATTTACAGGTGATTTATGATCAGGGCATTCGTGAGTTTGGCGAAAACAAGGTTCAGGAGCTTACTGGAAAAATCCCAGAAATGGCTGAGGATATCAATTGGCATTTAATTGGTCATTTACAGAGAAACAAGGTTAAATATATTGTAGACAAGGTTAAATTAATTCATTCTGTTGACAGCTACAGACTCGCAGAAGAAATTAATATTCAAGCTAAAAAACATGGAATAATTGTTCCAATTCTTATCGAAGTAAATGCTGCAAATGAAGCAACAAAATTCGGTGTTCGTCTTGAAGAAGCAAAACAGCTATGCGAAGAAATTGCTCATTTAGAGAACGTACACATTATGGGACTTATGACTATAGCACCAAATGTTGTGGTTCCAGAGGAAAATAGGGCAATTTTTCACAAAATAAAGGACTTATCAGTTGACATTGCAAGTGAAAACATTGATAATATAGATATGAGAATTATATCTATGGGAATGACAAATGATTTTGAAGTTGCCATAGAGGAGGGTGCGACTCATGTTAGAGTTGGCACAGCCATTTTTGGAGAGAGAAACTATAATATATAGTTGAAAAAGGAGTATGTTATGTTTGAAAGAATGCTTGACGCGATGCATCTTAGTGACGACTACGACGATTATGACGATGATGAATTGTATGAAGAAGAAGAGAAATCTTCATTCTTCTCAAAGTTTCAAAGGGATAAAGAAGACGAGAAGCGTCCAGTTTTAAACAAGCCTGCTGAGCGCGAAAGCAGATCGTCAAAACCGGCGCCAAAAATCACACCAATGCGTAATAAAGGGAAAGGAACTGTTATGGAAGTTTGTGTAATCAAGCCATCATCCTTTGAGGATGCTCGAGAAATATCAGAGACATTATTGGCTGATAGAACAGTTCTTCTTAACATGAAGGGCTTAGATTTAGGAGTAGCACAGAGAATCATAGATTTCACTTGTGGTACATGTTATGCTATCGACGGTAACCTACAACGAATTGAGGATTACATTTTTATTATTACACCTGCAGGAGTTGAGTTATCTGGTGATTTAGCAGGAATCGTTGATGCGTTTGACTTCACTGGAATTCAAACCGGGTTTTAATTAGAGTATTTGCACCAGAGCTATCTGGTGCTTTTTTTATAGGAGAATATACTTATGAATGAATGCTTGAACATAAAATATAATGGAGAACCTTGTTATAATATTCACTTCAAATCAAATTTTGATGATTTAGCCAAAGTTTTTAAACAAGACCTGGACAAAGATTACGACAAAATATGTATAGTTTCAGATTCAAATGTGGCAGGTATTTATTTAGCTGAGGTTATTTCTGTTTTTAAGAATGTATGTGATAATGTTTGTTCCTTCAGCTTCGAAGCTGGTGAGGCCTCAAAGAATCTTACTACTGTAAGCATGCTTTATGAGCATCTCATTCATAAGAAATTTACACGTGATTCCCTATTAGTTGCCCTAGGAGGCGGTGTTGTAGGTGATTTAACTGGTTTTGCTGCATCTACCTTTCTTAGAGGTATTGATTTCATTCAAGTACCTACCACATTATTATCTCAAGTAGATAGTTCAGTTGGTGGTAAAACAGGAGTTGATTTCAATAGCTACAAAAATATGGTTGGAGCATTCTATATGCCTCGTATGGTATATATGAATTTATCTACATTAACAACATTAGATGAAAATAATTTTGCCTGTGGTATGGGCGAGGTAATTAAAAGTGCATTAATTGCAGATAAGGATTTTTATTACTGGTTAAAGGAGAACTCTTCAAAACTATTAAGCAAAGACTTTAAAGCATTAGAATATGCCGTATATAAATGCTGTCAAATAAAGGGCCATGTAGTAGAGCTTGATCCAAAGGAAAAGGGTATTAGAGCATATCTTAATTTTGGTCACACCTTAGGTCATGCAATAGAAAAACTATGTAATTTTAATTTAGGTCATGGACAATGCGTTGGTCTTGGAATGGTATGTGCTGCCCATTTATCCTTGAAATTAGGTTATTTAACAACTCAAGAGGTAGAAGATATCGTATCTACTTTAGAAGTTTATTCTCTACCAATATCAGTCGAAGGCTTATCAAAGGAAGCTGTTCTTGAGGCTTCTAAATCAGATAAGAAGATGACTGGTTCGAAAATCAAATTTACTATATTAAAAGCAATAGGCGAAGCTGCTTCATACTTAGATTTTACAGATGAAGATTTGTTAGAAGCCATTGAGAAGGTTTTGAAATAATGTTTCATAAATTTAGCAAAAAAATATCAATGATATATAGCTTTTTCCTTATTATTGCGCTGATAGCAATTGATCAGCTTACAAAGCTTTTAGCTGTATCAAATTTAAAGGACAAAAGCGACTTTATAATTATTCCAAATGTATTTCAATTACATTACTTGGAGAATACAGGTGCTGCATTTTCAATATTAGAAGGTAAACAAATAGTATTTGCTATTGTTACGCCTATATTATTGCTTGCATTGCTTTTCATGCTTATTAGGATGCCACAGAACAAAAAGTTTACATGTCTTAATTACATTATTATCTTTTTGATTGCTGGGGCTATTGGAAACTATATCGATAGAATAACTAATAATTATGTTGTTGATTTTTTATATTTCTCATTAATTAATTTTCCTGTATTCAACGTTGCAGATTGTTATGTAACAGTTTCCATTTTCCTATTATTATTTCTTGTTTTATTCTATTACAAGGATGAAGATTTAGAGGAGATTAAGCTTAGCTTAAAATTTAGAAAGAATGGATGAATTTACAATCGTAATCGAAGATCCTGCAGATGAAGGTATTAGAATTGACAAATATTTAGCCACTGCTTTGCCTGAAAAATCAAGAAGCCATTATCAAAAAGCTATTGATAATGGTCTTGTTTTAGTTAACGGAAAAAATGTTAAAAGCAAATATCAGACTCGCATTGGTGATGAAATTTTAGTTAGCATAGAGCCACTTAAAGAAATCGATATTCTTCCAGAGGATATTCCAATTGAAATATTATATGAGGATGGAGATGTAATTGTTGTAAACAAACCAAAAGGAATGGTTGTACATCCAGCTCCAGGCCATTATTCTGGAACATTGGTTAACGCCCTTATGTTTCACTGTAAAGACTCTTTATCTGGTATTAACGGCGAAATACGCCCAGGTATCGTTCATCGAATAGATATGAATACAACTGGTTCATTATTGGTTTGCAAGAATGACAAGGCTCATAATGATATCGCTGCTCAAATCAAGGTTCATTCCGTTAATAGAATATACAAAGGTATTGTGCTGGGGAACTTCAAGGATGAAGAAGGAACTATAAACGCTCCTATAGGCCGAAATCCCAAAGATAGAAAGAAGATGGCTGTGGTCCCTAATGGACGAGACGCAGTCACTCATTTTAAGGTTTTAGAGCAATTTAAGGGGTATTCTTATGTAGAGTTCAAACTAGAAACAGGAAGAACTCATCAGATTAGAGTACATATGTCACACATTGGACATCCTCTATTAGGAGACGATGTCTATGGCAAGCCTGTTAAAAATCTAATTGGACAAACTCTTCACGCCCAGACCCTTGGCTTTATACAACCTACAACTGGCCAATATGTTGAAGTAAATGCTCCTTTGCCAGCTTATTTTGAAGATTTACTAGCTAAATATAGAAAAATGTAGCTAGTTATCATTTCTACTAAAGTCTACTGCGTTTCTAGCCTGGCGCTTATGTTCATCCTCGATGGCAGCGTAGTAGTCTATAGTGGTATTTATATTTTCATGGCCCAAAACATCAGCTACAAGGCGAATGTCGCCTGTTTCACGGTAAAGGGCAGTACCGTATGTACTTCTAAGCTTATGTGGCGTAATTTTCTTATTTGGAATCACAATTTTTGCGTATTTCTTAACTAGGTTTTCTATTGCATCAACACTTATTCTTTTTCCTTGCAATGAGTAGAAGAGTGCAGGCTCATGGCCCTCTATGGGATTAATATACTCACGTTCCCCATTAATATAGTCTTTTAGAGTTTCGGCTACTTGATTATTAAAGTAGATTATATCCTGTCCGCCACCTTTTCTAACGATTGTTAAAGAATTAACATTAAAATCAACATCATTTAAATCTAATCCATTGCATTCGCTAACACGAATTCCAGTGTTAAGCATAAGGGTTAAAATGGCCAAATCACGGCCACGAGTCTTTTGATTGTATTTTCGTTGGCGCTCGGAAACGAATGCATTTCCTTCGTCAATTGCCTGCAATATGGCCTGGACCTCATAATTATTCATACGAACGATATTTTTATCCTTTTTAATATGTGGAAGTTCCACAAGCTGTGTTGGATCCTTTGAAACATATTCACGAACCATAAGGTATTTGTACATACCTCTAAGAGGTGATAATTTTCGTGCAATTGCTTTTTTGCCGTTTTCGTGTTGTTCACCTATAGTATTTAACTCTAGATATCTTTTATATTCTTCAATATCATCTGGCGTGATTTTATTAAGAAGCTCATAATCAATTTTTTTGAGGTCTGAACCTGTAATTGTAGGGTTGGAGTCTGCTAAAAATCGAAAGAAAGTTAATAGATCATAGCAATATGAAATCAAAGTGCTAGATTGCGCATTTTGTTCCTTTGATTGAATAAAATCTAAAGCAGGCTTTGGTAATTGAGCTTCAAGCTCACGAAGCTTAAGTTTTAAATTTTTATTTTTATCTTTGTAAAAGTGAGAGTCTTTACCCATGGGAACCTCCAAATGCTTAAAAGCCTTGATTTTACAAGCTTTATCGTATAACTATATTATAGTACTTCTTCTTTATTTTTACAATATCTATCGGAAAAACAGTTATTTATCCGATAGATTGCTATATATTACTACACCACTATTTTTACCCCGTAAATAAGGCAATAAAAATAGTCTGTAAGTTCAACATCGTCTTCTGGGTGTGAGAAAAGAAAAGAACCGGTCTCCCGATTCTTCTCAAAAACATTTCACTTTGTTTATACGCGCTATTTGCGCTTTCTTTTTCCTGTATTATCGGATCCGCGGATTTCTTCATGATAAAAATAATCCACGATTACCGGATGCCCCTGCGGAACCCTTCCATAAGGCATTTCATTATCCACAAACGGGCAATCATACTTCTCGGCAAGTTTCTCGGCTTTGTTTTCCAGAGCCTCGAAATAGCTTCTGTTATGTTTGTTATAAATCTCATCATAGAGCGGCACTAAATCAGGATACTCTTCAGCGATATAGTCCATAACGGTATTCTTAAATCCGCCTCTCAGATTAAGATTCTCCAGCCAAAACAGATCACATTGGTCTTTTACACGTTCAAAGATAGCCTCAAAATCCGTAATGCCCGGAAATACCGGGGATACAAAGCATACTGTCCTGATACCGGCGTCATATATCTGCTTCATCGCAGCAATCCTTCGTTCAATGGAAACCGCTGCATCCATATCGTCCTTGAACTTCTCGTCCAGCGTATTGATCGACCACGATACTGTTACCTGTCCGAGCTCTTTTAGCAGGTCAATATCTCTCACCACAAGGTCGGATTTTGTGCAGATCAGAATATCTGCTCCGCTCCCCCGCAGCTGTTCAAGCAGTTTCCTTGTGTTTCCGAACTCTTTTTCCTGCGGATTATACCCGTCTGTCACGGAGCCGATCACAACGCGCTGTCCGGCATATTTCTCAGGTTGCTTGATTTCAGGCCAGTGCTTGATATCAAGAAATGTTCCCCACTCTTCCGTATGTCCTGTAAACCTTTTCATGAAAGAAGCGTAACAATACTTGCAGGCGTGCGTGCATCCGACATACGGATTCACAGAATACCCTCCCACCGGCAAGTTTGACTTTGTCATGATATTTTTGGTTTCCACATCCCTTATCAGGATATCTTCCGTTCTCACTTCTTCCATGCCCGCTGTACCTCCAATACCTTCTCAAATGCTTCAGGAAATTCCTGCACCATATTTCCATCGCCTATGATCGATTCAAGATCTTCCTTCATAAAAACAGGTATATTCCTTTGATGCGCCTGATCCGTAAGCGACCATGCCCATTCCGGCTCAGTACGGATTTTTCTGCTCTGAGCGCCTGTCATGGTTCCTACAACGATCCAATCAATACTAGAAAGATCGACCTCTCCAGGATTATCAAAAAGCGGCTCAAATGTCACATGATAATGCTTTGCCCTTACATGATTCCTCAATGCTTCAATGCGCCAGAGTTCTGATCTTCTGGTAACCGTCACCCCAAACCAGGCGTTCTCAAGATCCGTTTCAAAATCCAGGAGATCAGGCCTTTTTGATAAAAATAAAAACTGATGCTGCGGATTTTTCCGGATCTTTTCAAACACCTCTTCTCGCCATTCTTCTTTCCATCCCGCAAGATCACTCATACCGGTCAGAAGGAAATTCTGCGGTCTTGCCTTGTCCATCATTTTAAGCTTGCCTTCAAAAAATTCAGGCTTACTGAAATCCGGTATCGTATGCCACCGCTTCACATTATTCCGCGCATAGCAATAATCGCAGCCTACCGTGCAGCCGATGACAAGGTTCATATTCTGGATATTGTCTTTTATACAAACACTCATAGCTCTCCACATAAAAAGTTATGGACATCTGCTTGCAGAAATGCCCACAACTTTAAAACTCATACTTACTCGATTACTGCATCGTCGGCGGTATACGCTTCAAGAGAACCTGCCTTCGCCTGGATACAGGCATAGCTGATCTCAGAATCATCTGCCGCGAAGAACTGTCTTTTCCCATCCGGTGCAATACGCACGATATCACCGGCAGAAAGCTCTATATCCTCACCGTCAACTACCGCTTTTCCCTTGCCGGAAAGAATGATGTAAATCTCTTCATTGGTCTTATGATAATGAACAAAAGGAACACTCGCACCTGCCGGAAGATGGTTGATGCTGATCTCAGCCCCTGTAAGTCCCAGCTGATCATGAAGTTCAGTTCTCGGATCGTTTGCAACACTTACCTTACTATAGTTAGACATTTTTGATACCTCCATTTGTTGTGATAGTGATTGATACAACAGAAGTGTACCACCGCCCTGTTGTGATGTCAAGTGTTACAACAAAACTTTTTAAGATTCTATCAGCTTGTTCGCATCCGCCATTACATCAGCTATGGTTATTCGCCGCATTTTATCTTCCATGGCATTCTGTATTTCTTCAAGCCTGTGATCCATGATTCTGTGAATGTTCCGTCCCACAGGGCATAACTCATTCGGATTCTCATGGAAATGAAACAACTGTCCATTTTCGACAGGCTCCACGGCATTGTAAACATCCAGAAGCGTTATCTCCGTCAAGGATTTCTCTATATCGGCACCGCCGCTTCCCCGCTTCACTGTTACAATCTCCGCCTTCTTCAGCTGCTGCAAGAGTCTTCTGATTACCGTCGGATTTACATTTGCGCTGGACGCAAGAAATTCACTGGTGATTTTATGGTCATTCTTAAATGTTTCAATTGCTATAAGCACATGAACCGCTATTGTAAATCTGCTTGAAATCTGCATTCTGACACCTCCATCAACTCTATCTTAAATCATTCTCGTTGTAATTTCAATAGTCACAACAAGGTGCGATTATCCGTTCTAGAATCGATCCATATCATCCTGAGATGCCAGAGTGCTGTATGATCCCTGGTTTTTTAGCCGAGGGATCTCATGATACTTGGTCATAGATTTGACCCTCCTTTATCTGTAGTCACGCTGAAGGCATGCACGTAAAGTATAAAGGAATATATGATTCAGTGGCTGCAAGGTGGCTCCAAAACTCCGGAATCAGTGGCCCTCATTCCTCCGGTTATGTGTCAATCGACAGTTAATTTTTTGGTATATATTAATACCTTTCATAACGCTCTCTATCGAGATTACGCTGAAAGGTATTAACAAGCAACAGTATTAAATAATCCTAGCTTCTCGCAGGCATTGTAGATTCCATCTTTATCAACGTCTGAAGTCACGTAGTCTGCAAGCTTCTTCAATTCAGGAATAGCATTTCCCATGGCAACCTTTGTCCAATCATCTGTAAACATTGAAATATCATTGCCAGAATCACCAAAAACAACAGCATCACTATAATCAGCATTAAAATAATCCATAACCTTTTTTATGCCTACAGACTTGTAGCTTGGCTCAATAAACAAATATCTTTCGTGAAATCTGCAACAAGGAAGATTATCCAGTGCTTTGAGATTTTTCTCCTCTTCTGCGCTGCAGGCTACATATGCTTTATATATATGTTCATAATCTTCAGGATTCAATCCCTTGACGATTTGTTGTTCCATATATGTATCCTTTGCGATTTCATTAAATCGCTCATCGGGAACATATCTTACAGCTGAATTTTCAGGTTGAATTCCCCATGGGTATCCTTTCTCCTGACATTCTCTAATTAAAGTAACCACGTTTTCTTTTGGAAGTGACTGGATTCCTAATAGAGTTTTGTTAATGGTAATACCATAACCTCCATCACTTACCATATTTTCGAAACCTAAATCATTCATTATATCAACTGCAAGAGCCTGAGCTCTGCCTGTTGCAATACAAAGAAAATGACCAGCCTTCTTAAGCTTTTGCAACGCCACGACAGTTGAGTCTGGAATATAGAAATTTTCGTATCCTATAGGTGGAAATTCCTTTATAACAAAGGCATTCACGTCAACATTCCAGCCCTCTGCCTCAGTTTAGAGAAAAGCTTTTAGCCTATATTTCTCAACTAGCCCAGGAACAGAACACAAAATATGTTAATTCCCCTCTTTCAAGAGTAGCTCTTTCAGAGTACTTATCAGTGAATCGTAGCGCAATGATACGAGAGCTCTCAAAAATGAGAGATGATGGAATTATAGACTTTGACAAAGATACTTTTATCGTAAAGGAAATTAATAAATCTAAAGTTCCGAGTCTGCCTTAATACAAGACAGACTCTTCTTTTATTTATTCCTTTGCTGACACTGCATATGGCACTGCTATAAACAGAATTCCGCCAATCATATTGCCAAGAGTAACCCATAACAGATTATGCATATAGCCACCCATTGTTACAGCAACTCCACACGGATTTAATAATGCTTCTGTAAGAAGCGTCATATTTGCAATGCTGTGTTCAAAGCCAGTAGTAATAAATGCGAATAGACACCAGAAAATCATAATCAGCTTTCCTGCATCTGACTTAGCTCTGAAACCACACCAGGTAGCAAGACAAACCAGCATATTACAAAGAATTCCTCTTGCTACAAGTTGAGGTGCTGTGGCAGACATTTTACCAAGTGCACCATTTGCCATAAACTCTCCTACTGGTCCATTTGCAAGACCAGTAAAATTATAAATAACAGCTAAAAGAATAGAACCAACCCAGTTGCCAAGATAGCATACAATCCAAAGCTTGATTCCATCTGCAACTGTAATCTTCTTCTTTAGCATTCCTGCAGTCATAACAAGGTTATTTCCAGTAAATAACTCGGCTCCTGCGATAACTACCAAAGAAAGTGCTATGCCAAAGGAAACACCCATTGCCATCTTAGTTACAGGAGCTCCAGCAAGCTGTCCTCCAATTGTAAAAATCAAAAGAATTCCAAACCCAATGTAAGCACCTGCAAGCATGGAGAGTAAAAAGTATCCAACTGGATTCTTCTTTAAAAACGTCACCTTACCAGCCGCACCATTGGCAGCGGCCTCAAATTCATCTTTAAACATATTTTTTCTCCTCTTTAATTAGTGTTGGTTATCAAAGTGAATTCCATCCCAGTAAACAGTGTTATTCATTATTGTTTCTGGCATAAGTTCCACATCCTTTAGTGCATATTCTTTGAACTTTTCAAAGCCCACTCTATCGATAATGTAGCCAATATGCTCTTTTCTAGCTGGTGCATTTGGAGAAATATATTCTTCAACAAATGCGTATGTATTCTTGATGATTTTTACGATGTTGTCTTCATCAGCCCAGATGAGCCAATCCTTGCCTAAACGAGGATTCTTTTTGCCAGTACGTCCCATAATTGTAAGCTTATAGTACTTCTTTTCTGAACGAGTCCAAGCTCTTGTAGGACACTTTGTAACGCAGACACCACAGCCGATACACTTTTCTGTATCGCGGACAATTTTATAATTCTCCATACGAAGTGCACCAACAGAAAGTGACTGGCAGCCCTTTACGCAAGCATTACAACTAACACAGCGCATTGGATCATACTGTGGCATTGTCTGACCGATAATACCAAAGTCGTGCATTCTAACCTTTGCACAATCGTTAGAACATCCTGTACAAGCTACCTTGAAGTGCAAATCATTAGGGAAGATTTCCTTATCAATTCTTCTAGCTAAATTTGATGTATTGTAGTTTGCAAAAGGACATACATTATTGCCTATGCATGCTGATACATTTCTTGTACCTGAAGCACTATAGCCCTTATCTTTATCCTCACCGTTCTGGTTGATTCCCACCTTCTCGATAATAGGCTGAAGCTTTTTGTTAACTTCCTCCATATCCTCAAGATGGATTCCTTCAATTTCGAATCCCTGACGTGTAGTCAAATGAACATAACCATTTCCATATGTCTGGGCGATTTCCTGAACCATGCCAAGGACTTCTGCATCACAGTATCCGCCTGGAACTCTGATTCTAGAAGCACCGATGCCACGTTCTTTGGTTATTCGCCAAGCATTTTTCTTAGCTTTTTTTGTATTAATATCTAATGACATACCTTATACTCCTTTCTCTTAATCAAAAAGTTCCTTGGCCTCAGTATAGTTAAATACTGGACCATCAAGGCAAACATATTTATCATCCATCTTGCAATGTCCACACTTACCTAGTCCGCAGCACATTTTACGCTCATAACTTGTCCAAATCTGTTCATCAGCAACACCGAGTTTTTGGATTTCCATGATAGTAAACTTAATCATGATTGGTGGTCCAACACAGATAAACACTGCATTTTTAATATCTTGAAATTTAAGATCAGGAATATATTTTGTAACCATACCAGTTGGGTCATCATATTCTTCTGGAGCATTATCAACGGTCTTGATAACATTGATAGTCTTTGACCATTCCTCAAAATCTTTCTTGAAAAGAACATCATCAGGAGATTTGAAACCAGCAATAACAGTAGTGCTTACAGCATCAGTAGGATTCTTTGCAAAATGCTGTATAACTCCTCGCATAGGCGATACACCAGTTCCACCACCAATGATTACTATTTCCTTGCCCTTATAATTATTGATGTCAAAACCATTACCATATGGTCCACGGATGAAAAGCTTATCTCCAACATAATTCTCAAATACTTCGTCGGTAACCTTTCCTACACGGCGGATTGTAAAGTCTACAAGACCATCTCCAATTCCGGAAACAGAAATAGGTGCCTCGCCGTATTTTGGAATAGAAATCTCAAAGAACTGTCCTGGCTTGACCTCGCCGTCAAACGCCATCCTGAAGGTATACTCTAAATCTGTATGCTTAATTACTTCTTTTATCTCGGAAAGCTGTGGTATATATTCATTCTTCATTTTATTCACACTCCTTTCCAAGACGATTAACTAAATTAGAATATGAAATGTACTCTGGGCATACGTCGTCACAACGTCCACAGCCTACGCACATATGATATCCAAATCGTTTCTCAAAATCGTGAATCTTGTGCATGACCTTGAATCGCATTCTATCTGCATTATCACTTCTAAAGCCATGTCCACCGGCGATTTCTGTATATCCATCTACCTGGCAGCTAGCCCAAACTCTTCTACGCTCTCCGTTTTTCTCATTATCCTTATAGAAAATATCTTGCATTGTAAAGCATGTGCAGGTTGGGCACACGAAGTTGCACCGACCACAGTTAATGCAACGGTTGCCGTATTCCTTGAACAACTCAGACTTCATGGTCTCTGGTGTGATGCTCTTAGGAAGTGTAACCTTTGTTGGATTCTCAGAAACAAAATCTGGAGAAACTGCTTCTTCGTTGCCTGACTTAAATGCCTCTGCTAGTTTCTCATCCTTGGCTTCTACATAGGCATTATCACCATCAAGCTTAAGATACAGATCGTATTCGTCAGTAGTATTTGTTCCCATGCTTACACAGAATCCTGAAGTGCAAGATTCCTTGCAACCCATAAGAACAAACTTAGTCATCTCTCGGGTTCTCTTGTAATAAAAATCTTCAAAACCATTCTTTAAATAAATCTGATCCAGTCTTTTTACTGCATTTAAATCACATGCACGTAAGAATACCAATCGCTCCTTTGCAGGTCCCTTTGGAACTGTTGTTTCGTCCTCAGTAAAATAAAAAATAGTCTCATTAATTGGCAAAAGCGCCTCTTTAAATGAATAATCGGATTTTTTCTCAAACTCGATTTCATCTAAACTTGAAACCTTGTCGTATCGCACCACATCTACGTCAGAAAAGGTACCATCCCCTTTTTTAACTACAGGTGCAAATACATCGTAATCCACTGCCAGTTTTGAAAAAATGGATGCCATTTCTTCTTTGGAAAACTTGTATCCCATATTTTTCTCCTTTTACAATAATTGCTGATTGAAAGTACGTTAATTTTTTGACAATCCATGATGTAAAAAAGCCCTTCTTGATATTTATTATCAAGTAGGGCTGTTACATTGTCTGTGATATATATCACACTTATTGTGAAATTTCTTTTAAACTTTTCATATCAATTACAGTAAGAAAGCCGTTCTCATGAATAACAATCTCATCTTTTTTCCATGATGAAATAATCCTAGAGACCGTCTCTCGCTTAGCACCAAGCATATTTGCAAGAAATGTTACCGTTAACTCAAAGCTAATCTGCACACCTTCTGGAGTGAAATTGCCATAGTCACGAGCAAGCTTCCATATTTTAGCTGCCAAACGTTTCTCAATAGGGTATGTTCCGTTGGCATTTCCAACCTGGTGATAAAGTCTTCTTGTTTTTCTAGCCAAGGAATCAAAAATTTCTCGAGACAACTCTGTATTATCTGCCATAAGCTTATAGAGCTCGCTTCGATGCACACATAGTAATTGGGTATCTGCAAGGGCCTTCGTACAGATGCTGGTCTTCTTGTCTTGCAGAACAACTTCATTTAAAACCTCACCATTGGTACAAATGAAAATTATCTTGATTTCACCATATCTACTGTTGCGGTATAGCGCCACAAATCCATCAAGGATAATATACATGCACTTGACTTCTTCCCTCTCTGCAAATAAGATTTCGCCTTTTCTCAAAGTTATAACCTTACCCACATCAAGAAGTTCTTTTCTGCTCTTCTCACTAAGAAGATTTAATAATCCTCTCTCTACTCTTTTCTCTGAATTCATAGTAAAAGCTCCATTATTCCATCGTAGGATGAAATCTCTGCCTCTTTATAAACTTCATATCCCAAATTAATAATTGTCTTGCTGCAAGCTGGACCAATTGAAATGATTTTCTTTGGCACATTATTTCCAAATTGTTCAATAGCAAAAGTTGCATTACTACCGCTTGTAAATATAGCCATTTCACAAGTTGAGATTTTTTCTTTCATATCTTCAGAGTTATCGTACTCAAGCTGCTTATTTTCATAGCATACAATCTTATTCAGCTTTATTTTGCTGTCTATGTCATCTACAAATAAACCTTTAGAACCAATTTGATCCAAAGGCTTAGTTAAATCCATATCGCCTGTTGTCTTAATAACAACAATTTCATATTGATGCTCAGGGAATGCTTTTTTCAATGTATCGCAAACATAATTAGTCTGCACTAAGGCAAGCTTTGATCCCTTGGTACCAATTTTAATCAGCATTTGATTACCCCCTTGCCAAACCGATTCGACCAAAAACAGGTCGCAGTTGTACAGCAAATCCAGCCGCAAGAACACAAAGAATAAAATCTGGAATTATGGTGATTAAGCAGTATTGAACAACCACTAAAGTGAACGATACTGTTTCACCTACATACAAATTCTTCATAAAATAAAAATATATTGCGCCAACTCCATAATAGACAAATAATCCAACAGTTGAAGGGATAATGTATTGCCAGCGTTTTGAATTATTCATTCTCTCCGTCATATAGCCAATCACATAGGCTGCAAATACAAATCCCAACAAGAAACCAAATGTTGGTCGCAATATATATCCAATTCCTCCACCTGATGCAAATACAGGAAGTCCGCAGAGACCTAATAGTAAATACACTACTACACTGAGCCCTCCAAGTCTCGATCCAAGCAAAAAGCCCGCCATCATAACGAAAAACCACTGTAATGTGAAATGCATGGTATAAAGTGGTAATGGTATGTCAATCTTTAGAAACGCTCCAATTATAATAAGAGCTGCAAATAATCCTGTAATTGTCAGCTCTCTGGTATTCAATTTCATATTACAATCCTCCTGTGGTGTGACTTAAATCACACTTAAAATAACACATAATTCTTTCACCCGCAACCGCCATTGTCATTGAGCAACAAATCAAAATTAGCTAAAATGATTTCATAAATCTCGCGAGGAGGGGGAAATTCTAATAGATTTTCATGGATTTTACTCATGCTCATCTACTCTCACAGCGCTTACTGTAAAGCGCACATCAGAATCATAGGAGCAGGTGGACAGGGTCACGATATGAGTCTCGTCATCAACATCTATATCCGCATCCACATAACTTCCCTGACATATAGTATCCTCAACAAACTCCTTAAAACCATCATCCACAAACTTCCATGTGGTATAGATTCCACCAGTTAGTGTGCTGACATCCTTATAGGCAAATATTTCATAGCGGTAGGCACCTGTGTCTGTAATCAGCTGGAAGTATCTGTGGTCATCTAAGTAATCCTCGTCCGTCTTGTAATATCTTAGCTTTCCAAACATGGATAGATTGCGCATATTGTGACCGTAGATTAAAGTATGTGCCTCGCTTAAATCTGGATTGTTATTCTTATCAATATAAATAGATCCTGCCGACTCCTCTTCTTTCTGGTAATTATGCGTTAAATAATAATCATCACCTGAGTAAAGAAGTGGATAGCTAATACCTATATCACCTTCAAAATAAATCCATCCCACAATATCAGGGTTCAGCTTTTTTAAGCCTGCTAAATCTACATAAATGTCATGATACCAGGCATTAGGATCATCCTCTTTGGCATCATCTGTGTCAGAAGAGCTGCCAGCTGATTTATCAGCTAAATCCTTCTTATCGGATGAGTCGGAAATATATTCTTGCTGTAGGGCTTTAATTTCTTTCTCTTGTTTAGCTTCGGCAGCGTGAATTTGGATTATCTTTGTTATGCTGACTATAGCTAATATTACAAGTACTACACTAAGCAGCAAAGATATTTTTTCTTTTTTATTGCCACTAAGTATATTTTGACATATCCACTTTATTTTGTTTTTTAATAAATCAAATCTGTCTTTTATCATGTCACCTACAAGACAAATGGCTATGCCGTATAGGGCACAGCCATTTGAATGATTATCTTTTATATTTTAGTTTATTTGTTAACTTTTCTCTTTTTAGAATAAGCAAGAAAGCCAAGTCCACCAAGAGACACTGCTAAAAGCAGATACCACACTCTAATATCGTTAGTATCCCCTGTTCTTGGTGCAGAAGATTGAGTACTGTTTGATGAGCTAGCTGCCACTGCTGAATCATTGTAAGCTAAAGCGTATGTTGAGAACTTATCTGTTTCAAAGGTGAATATGTGGGTGTTCTCATCATAAGTACCTGAAATGACTGTTGGTACTCCATCATGTACACGGATGATTTCAAAGGTTCTGCCAGCCTTCCATAAGCTTTCTGGAATAAGAATGCTTGCTTTTACTGTGCCATTTGTTTCAGTTATCTTTGTGGCTGCATTACCACCAACCTTTTTGAAAAGGTTGATGTCTAAATATATACCTACCGTATAGTTAGCTGATGCATTTTGTACTATATCCTTATCAGCCTGAGGAACTGTAGCACTCATATCCTGAATATCAAGCCATACATTTACCCCCTGTGCCACCTCTTCTGGTGTAAGTGTTAAAAGTGTAGTCAAGTTATCATTATTTTCAATCTTTGTTCCAAATGGATTACTCTCTGCTGTTGCGGCAGCTGTACCTGTAATATCATTTACAGCACCTGTGCTGATTACAACTTTATCATATGGAACTGTTGCAGGAGCTGCTGTGCTAGTGCTTGAGCTGCTTGATGAACTACTTGATGAGCTGCTCGATGTTCCACTGCTTATATTTGAGCTACTAGAAGAACCTGATGATGAACCACTGTCTGTACTATCACTTGAACTATTTCCACTATCGGAACTGTCACCTGAAGTACTACCACTGTCGGATGAGCCACTGTTTCCACTATCAGAAGAATCTCCACCAGAAGATGCTTCATTTACTGTAAACGCACATGTTGCCGTCTTGCTTCCATCTGTTGTGGTCACTTTTATGTTTGCAGTACCTGAACTAACAGCAGTTACCTTACCGTTGGCATCAACTGTTGCAACACTTGTATTATCACTTGACCATGTAACAGTCTTGTCCGTTGCATCATCCGGGGTAACTGTTGCTGTCAGTGTTTCTGTATCTTCTACAGTAAGTGTACTAGTTTCTTTATTGAGAGATACGCCCGTAACCGCAACTGTGGTTTGGTTAGCATATCCGTATACCTCGATTAATGAGACGCCATCAAAGTTCGAATTTTCTCGACATGTAGGACGAAAATCATCAGTTACATCAAAATGAAGTTGAAACGGCTTATCTGAATCTGTGACAGGATTTTGATCTTTAAATTTGAATATAACTTTGGTGATAGTGTACCCTTCACAGCCTGAAACTTCCACAATGTCAGCATCCCCCTGCCACAGCCATGTATGCTGAGTACGATCATTATCTGCATAATAGCTACTATTCTGTGAAACCGTAACAACTCCACTTGTCGTTTCACTGTAGGTTGTTTGACTTGTGGGCGTGATGGTTGTCAGCAGTGTCTCGGTATTATCCGCATGCGCAGTCATACCCATCCCTGGCATCAAGCTCAACACTAGCGCAAAGCAAACTATAATGCCCAATAATTTTTTCTTTAATCTCATAAGCTAATATCCCCTTTCATAATTCACATTTTTAGCTATTCTTATATGTATCTTCAAAAATGCTAAAACATCTGCATTTTCTTAACAATTACCATATATGAAACTCTTATTGCATCAGTTGATCACAACCATCTTCTCCCCCATCATTCAGCCATCTCTTACTTTTGCACAACAAAAAAAGTCCGAAAAATGAAACTGTGTTTTACCACAGTCTATCTTCGAACTTAATAAATCAATATTTATATAATTAGACGAAATTAACCTAATCTTGTCTTGTCTTGTCTTGTCTTGTCTTGTCTTGTCTTGTCAGCAAGCTTGCCTCATAACTCATCCCCGTTCAAGTCCTTCCCCAAAAACTTTTTCATAATCTATATTTTTATTCTACACATTTTATATTGTATACACAATAAATAATTATAAAAATATTATATACAAACAAAAAGACTACTGCATTATACAGTAGCCTGATGAGCAATTATATATTTAGTTTGAAAAAGCTACCAAACCACATTTACCACTTGATATTTGGCAATCTTCTCATCCTTTGATATAAGAATCATTTTTTCTGTTACCGCCTGTGCCATAATCAATCTATCAAATGGGTCATTATGAATCAAAGGCAGCTCATTTATATAATCAAGATGCTTTGCCTCTATAGGAAGAATAGCAATCTTAGCTTCATTGCACATTCGTTCTAGCTCAGAAATAGAATGTCCTGTATCTAACTTACCTATAGACTGTTTTATTGCTATTTCCCATAAAGAAGCAACACTAACACAAACTTTATCTCCGCTAGTCATCTTGTCTTTAGCATTAGATGAAACATTATCGCCGTTAAATAATGTCCACAGTAAAACATGAGTATCAATTAAAATCATTACATGTACTCCTTAAAACAATCTGGCGTCTCATCAAAATCTTCTGCCATGTATTTTAAATCACCTTTATATAAATCGAAGATAACTTTGTTGTCATCACTTTTTTTCTTTTGCTTAAGGAAATTAACAAAATCAACAACTTCTGCAATATCATTATCTGATAAATCTTTAGCTGCTTCAATCAACTCTGCATATGCCATAAGTAACGACCTCCTTTTCTAACATAAATATATCATAAAATACCTATTTCATCTATAGATAATGCCTAAACCTTAGATTCGACAGCCTTATATAGAAAGATGTAAATTTAAGGTAATATGTTAACAAGCAAAAATTGTATGTGAAAGAAATTTAAAGTATAATAACCTAAATTTATTGTAAACGGAGGCATTTAATATGAAGGATATCATTCTAGGAAGCACTGGCATAAAGGTTCCTCAAAACGGTTTTGGCGCTCTTCCAATTCAAAGAGTCTCAATAGATGATGCTGTAGTGATTTTACGCAAAGCTTATGATGGCGGAATGCGTTTTTTTGATACTGCTAGAGCATATAGTGATAGTGAAATAAAACTAGGCGAAGCTTTTGGAACAGGCTACGTTAAACGTGAAGAAATTATTATTGCTACAAAAACTGCTGCTAAAACACCTGAAGGTTTTTGGAAAGATTTAGATACTTCCCTATCAAATTTAAAGACTGATTATATTGATATCTATCAATTACATATGATGCCTGAATGTTATAAACCAGGTGACAGTACTGGACTATATGAATGTTTACTTAAAGCTAAACAACAAGGCAAAATTAGACATATAGGTGGTACAGCACACAAGCTTGGTGTTGCTCGAGAAATAATTGAATCCGGTTTATATGAAACTCTACAATATCCTATGAGCTATCTTGCTACTGATAAGGAAATTGAACTTATCAAATTATGTAATCAGCATAATATGGGATTTATTGCAATGAAAGGTCTAGCTGGTGGATTAATCACTAATTCTACTGCTGCTATGGCTTTTATTTCTCAATTTGATGGTGCCGTTCCTATTTGGGGAATTCAAAAAGAATCAGAGCTTGAAGAATGGCTTGTTTTCATGGACATTACCCCTTCATTGAATCATGAAATCAAAGCATTTATTGAAGATGAACGTAAAGAATTAATGGGTGAATTTTGCAGAGGCTGCGGATACTGCATGCCATGTACTGTTGGAATACAAATTAATCAGTGTAACCGTATGTCTCTCATGCTTAGACGTGCTCCTTCTAGGGACTGGTTAAATGAACACTGGCAGGCAGAAATGGAAAAAATAAATGACTGTGTTGAATGTGGAAAATGCATGACTCACTGTCCATACGAGTTACAAATTCCTACTCTTCTACGAAAAAATCTTGAGGATTATCACGAAGTTCTCGCAGGAAATAGAAAAGTTCAGTAAATATAATGGACTCCATACTTTATTGCATGGAGTCCCTTGTTTTCTTCAATGTGAACATCATCTGAATCTTAGCTGAATCCTAATCGCAAACTACTGTATTAGATATTAAATTGTAATACAATGCATTTTAGAAAATATAGGAGAAATATATGCGAAAACGAGGATTCAAAAAATTTTTAAAAGGTGTAATAATCTCTTTCACTATTGCCCTATTTATCGAAGGCGGATTATTAATTTGGGGCAATATTTCATATGTAAAGGCTAGTATATCGATGCTCTCCCGCCCAGAAGTTGCAGTAGATTCTTCAAAGGGGCCTATGGAAGGTGAGCAAACACTAGCTACTACAGATGAATTAGAAGATCCTGAAAACACTGGCTCTGAACTAAGCTTTGATGCCACCACATATCCTTATAGAGAGCTTCTAAATGAAAGAGAACAAGCTGTATACAACCAAGTATATTCAAATGCCTTGGATTATAATACAGAAGCCTTTACATTAACGGAAACACTTACTTCTGATGAACTAATCGAAACAATGAACTGTGTTTACAATGATCATCCAGAATTGTTTTGGCTTAACACCTCATATCAATATGGGTACAACTCTTCTAATGAAATTGTTAAGGTTCAATTAAGCTATGGAATCTCAAAAAGTAATCTAGACAGCGCTAAAACTGCTTACAACAATGCTATAGAAAATATAGTTAGTGGCGCTTCGTCTTATGAATCAGAAATAGAAATTGAGTTATATGTTCATGATGCTATTTGTGAATTAGCAACCTATAATTCTAATGCAGAATTAAACCAAAGTGCCTACTCTGCCCTTGTTAACGGTTCTACAGTTTGCGCAGGCTATGCTAGAGCATTTCAAAATGTGTGTCAAGAATTAGGCTTGACCTGCTACTATCTCACTGGTACAGCTGATGGTGGCGATCATGCATGGAATATAATTTCAATTGATGGAAATTTTTACAATGTAGATTTGACTTGGGATGATTCTATTTCTGAAAGCTATGGTTCTTCCGTTTATACTTATTTTAATTTAACTGATAGTGAAATTGGTGTTGATCATACTAGAAGTACTTTGTCAGCAAATTTACCAGCATGCACTTCCACTGAAATGAGCTATACAAATGTATATGGCGCTACTATTGAAATTGATGATATTGATAATCAAAGTGGAAGTCAGCTTACAGACGGGAACTTTACAATCCAAGCACCCCCAGAACCAATAATTGATTGGCACGATGGACCTTCTGGTAATAATCCTATTAATAGCGCACCTTCAAATGAGCCAATTAATAATGAAATGGAAAATAATGTTCCAATGAATAGAAATGATATGGGAAACAAAGGCGGCCATTAAGGCCGCCTCTCTTCTTTTAATATTTACATACAAATTCTTGACTGAATTCATCTGGATTAACATGAGTTGACATATACATTCTAGTTCCTGCAGGATATACCTTTATATTCTCAAATCCATTATTTTTTAGAATTCGAGCAGCATTATAAGCTCTTACGCCAATGGCACAAACAACAATGTATTTTTGGTTCTTATCAAGCTCATCAAGTCTGCTTCTTAATTGACCAAGAGGAATATTAATTGCATTTTCATAAGAATACATAGCAAGCTCTCCTGTCTCTCTAACATCAAGAATAATTGCATCCTTATCTGTATCAGGCTCATTCCATTCAGCTATCTCGACTAATCCAGCCAAAACATTTTCTGCAACAAAGCCAAGCATATTTACTGGATCTTTTGCTGAAGAATATGGTGGTGCATAAGCAAGCTCCATGTCAGTCAAATCATAAACTGACGCACCGAATCTAATTGCTGTTCCAAGTGTATCAATTCTCTTATCTACGCCTTCTTTACCAACAATTTGAGCCCCATATATTTTACTTCCATCCATTGAGAATACCAATTTTAAAATCATTGGTTTTGCTCCAGGGTAATATCCGGCATGAGAATTCTGAGTTACAATTACAGTTTTATAATCTTTATTCTTTACCATGCCTCTTCTCTGAAGAGCTTTTTCGTTGGCTCCTGTAGCAGCGGCAGTTAAATCAAATACTTTTACAACTGAAGAGCCTTGTGTTCCCTTGTAGATTGAAGAAATACCTGCAATGTTGTCTGCAACAATTCTGCCCTGCTTATTTGCTGGACCTGCAAGAGGAACCATAGTTTTATCACCGAAAATAAAATCTGTAACTTCTACAACATCACCGGCAGCATAAATAAATGGATCTGAAGTGCGCATATTATCATCCACAACAATTCCACCACGCTGATTTAACTCTAATCCAGCTTCTTTTGCTAAATCGCTGTTTGGGCGAACACCTATTGAAAGAATTACTAAATCAGCTGTCACGCTTTTACCACTTGCAAGATTTATTTTTACTTCATTAGTTTTGTCTTCAAAATTGGCAACGCCGTCTCCAAGGATTAAATCTACTCCATTGGCTCTAATGTTTTCATTTAATAGTAATGCCATTTCGTAGTCAATTGGAGCCATAACCTGATTAGCAGCTTCGACTATTGTAACCTTTAAACCTAAAGCATGAAGGTTTTCTGCCATTTCTAGACCGATAAAGCCACCACCTACAACTACTACAGATTTAACTTCGTTTTCTGTAATATATGCCTTTATTTTGTCAGTGTCTGGCACTGTCCATAATGTCTTAACCTTATTAGAATCTATTCCCTCAATTCTTGGTCTAATTGGTGAAGAGCCTGTTGCAATTACAAGATTATCATAGCTTTCCTGATACTCTTCGCCATCAGTCTTTCTTATAGTAATTAGTTTATTTGTTCTATCGATTGAAAGAGCTTCACTATTTTCTCTAACATCAATTTTGAAACGATTTTGCATTACCTGCTTCTTTGTTACAAGTAGATTTTCTCTGTTCTGAATAACATTACCTACATGATATGGTAATCCGCAGTTTGCATAAGAAATATATTCTCCTCTTTCAAGAAGGATTATTTCTTCATCTTCCTTCAATCTTCTAAGTCTGGCAGCAGTACTTGCTCCTGCAGCAACACCACCAATAATAACTGTTTTACCCATAATTTATTTTTTCAAAACCTCCTTGGCTTTTATTTTACAAATTCCTTGAGTCATAGTACCCATAGGACAGAATGAACACCATGTTCGCTCTTTATATAGAACCATTACAATTAGTCCAATAAGAGTTGATGTCAGCATTAAGCTGTAGAAACCAAATCCAAATTGTGCAACCCAATCCGGGAATACACTACCGTTATACGCCCATTTCCAAGGCACTTTAAATGTCCAGAATAGTTTTATGGCTTTTCTAAGAGTTCCGGCCCCTGAGAATACCATATAAGTTTGAAATATCATTGTGCCAAACATTGTCATGAAAAATGTTAAGAAGCCATATCTGAACCACTTAGAGGATAACCATTTTGGCGCTGTTTTTTGTCTAGAACATTTAAGGTTTCTACCTAACATCCAAAATAATTGACCTCTACCACACATATTATTGCAGAACCATTTATTTCCACCAAAAGTTGCGAAAATCAATGGTAAAATAAAATCGATCAGTCCAAGCCATGCAAACAGAATATTGAAAAATCCTAATGCAAAATAAATAATTGACCATATCCAAAGGTAGCTATACCAAGAATTCTTTTTTGTTTTAGACATTTGCCACCTCCGAATTTACATCTTCTATAATTATTGCATCTGCTGGACATGCTTTTTTACATAGACCACAACCTACACATTTTTTGAATCTACAACAGCATAGCAGCCTTTATATATGCTGATTGCTTCTTTGGGACATTGTAGTGCACATACACCACATGCCACGCAAATACTTTTAACCGGGTTTGCTCTTCTCTTCGCCATTTCCTATAACGCTCTTTTCCTAACTTGATTTATTTATTATTGCAATTCTCAGCTGATAGGTTTATTATATGTGGTACAAAAAATATATCAAGTACGCAGATTTTATTAACCTAGTAAGAAAAAACTGACTACCGGAGGAAATATATGAGTAAGAAAGAACCACTTTGCGATAATATTGCAGGCGAGGATTGCGGATTAAAGAAAGTCATTAATATAGTTGGTGGTAAATGGAAAATCATGATTCTTTGTGTAATCGACAAAGATGAAGTTGTTCGTTACGGAGATTTAAGACGTTCTGTATATGGCATAACAAATACAATGCTTGCCAACTCCCTGAAAGAATTAGAAGAAGCCGATATGGTTGTTAGAAAGCAATATGATGAAATGCCAGTTAGAGTAGAATACTCTCTAACTGACAAAGCTAAAAGTATTATTCCGATTTTGCTTGAGCTTAAAAGATGGGGTGAAAAGAATTTATAAAATTACAAGGTCGGCTCTAGCCATAATGAGATATCCATGCTCATTATCGAAAACTTCGATAATATTACCTTCATCACGTTTTACCTTGTACTCCTTATTATTAAAAATATTACGGACCATTAGTCCCTCATTCCACTTATTATAATCTGATTTTAAATTTATTTTTGGAGCTGGTTTTGCTGTTTTTTCTTCAGTAATAGCCGGCTCATTTTTCTTATTAGGAACAACTGGATCCTTTGGTAAATCAAAAATATTTATTTGCTCAAAAGCTTTTGTCTTTTTACTTTTCTTAGCCTTATCCTTTTCCTCGATGCTCTGAGTTTTTGCATCATATGATAAAGTTACAATTCTATTCTCTAATTCAATAGTAAGTGTTCCTTCTTCAAATGAGCTTTTTGTAACTTTGGCACCAGTATAATAATCATTGTAATAGTGAATAATAGCATCATAAGCCTCTTGCTTTTTCAAGAATTCGTCCTTGTTGCCAGAATCATCTTTCATTGTAAACTCTTCTATTACTTTGCCCTTGTCGTCACAAGACAATGTAATAATACGTGATTTGGTAGCAAGCTTAATAGATGGCTCACTTTCTCCTAACAGATCCTCAACAACCTCAAATTCTTCTGGTAATGAATCCATATAATTGGCTATTTTATTTCTTTTTCCACTAGGACTAAGCATAGTATCACTTCTCCTCAAAATGATTAATATGTTCCTAAATAGATTATATCAAATGCCATATTAAAAGGAAAAGCCCATATCTATAAGATATGAGCTTAATTAATAAATATTAAGTTAAAATCTCTGGGTTAGATTGTGTGTTATCATGCACACCGTGTTCTTCCATTGTATTAATGATTGTATTTCGCACTAAACTGGCAATCTCGTGAGTCTTCATGCCGTTATATTCCTCATAATAGATTGGCTTACCAAATATAACCTTTGTATTAACAGGTCCTGGTTTTAAGCTATTAAAGGCAATATATGAATCTATAAGTGTAACAGGAACAATAGGTGCTTTTGCATTCATAGCACATTTAAAGCTGCCTGGTTTGAAGCGTTGAACCAAATTACCATTTCGATCATAGCCACCTTCAGAAAATAGAATGTAGCGCTTTCCTTCCTTTACCTCCTTGGTAATCTGCTCCATTATTCGAACATTTTGACGTACATCATCAAGTGCTAGCCTTTTAGCTCCTAGTAAGTCTACTAGCTCTCTAACTAAGAAGCCATAAGACTTTGCTTTGTCCATAACAAAAGTACAGGGATTATGATGAGCATACATGATACCTAGTGCATCATATTTCCCCTGATGGTTGGGATACATTACATAACCACCATCTGTAGGAAGATTTTCGACGCCAAATACTTCTGTTGTTATGCGAGCACTTTTCATCAAATATCTAATAAGTCTAAGTGCATATGCGTATCTGACCTTTTCCGGATATCTATCCATATGCTTAGTCATTTTACGCATATGGGAAACCAACGAAGGTCCTCGTTTTAAATTAAGCAAGATTGCAATAAAAAATCTAATCATGAAATCTCCTAAAAATACAAAATATAGATACTAATCAATAGCACAATCTATATATATGTATTCTATCACAGGAGCAAAATAATTGCGAACAATTAAAGAGCCTCATACGAAGAATATTGAATAACCAAATGCTTTCCTGCTGTAATAGAGTCAGTAGACATATGATTAAGTTCTTTAATGTTCTCAATAAATTCTTCTTTATCTATGTAATCAGGCCCCATATACTGGTCCGCAATAGACCATAAAGTATCGCCTGGCTGTATCTCGTAACTAGTGTAGTATGTGTATACTTCTCTACTATCCTCAGCATCAGCTATATTTGAAAAAATGATAAATGAAAACAATAAACAAATAATACTGCCAGTAAGTAAAAGTATACGATTTCTAACAATGTTTTTATTTCTTCTATTTGTTCTCATATTAACCTCCCAAATATTCGTTCGAAAACATCTGTTCTGAAATAAATATACAATCCGAACAATCGTTTGTCAATACTTTTCTCGAACAAAATTTCGGAAAATGTGTTTGCAAAAATATGTTCTTTATGCTATCTTAAATGTAAGAAAACGAAAGGAGTATTTCACTATGGCATACGGCAAAATTTCTGCAAAGCAGCGTGAGATTCTTGAAGTAATAAAAAGCGAGATTTTAAATAGAGGATATCCTCCTACTGTTAGAGAATTATGTGATGCTTGTAATCTTAAATCTACATCATCTATTCACTCTCATCTTGAGACATTAGAAAAAAATGGATATATTAGACGTGATCCTTCGAAACCACGTGCAATAGAAATCGTTGATGATAATTTTAATATGGTTAGACGTGAGGTTGTTAATGTACCAGTTGTTGGTAATGTTGCTGCCGGTCAGCCATTACTTGCAGTTCAAAATATCGACGAATACTTCCCTATTCCTGCTGAGCACATGCCTAATCAACAGGCTTTCATGCTTAAGGTAAAGGGCGAGTCCATGATTAATGCAGGTATTCTTGATGGCGATACAATTATTGTTATGCAACAGGATACAGCTAAAAATGGAGACATGGTTGTTGCTTTAGTCGAAGACAGCGCCACTGTAAAAACCTTCTACAAAGAAGACGGTCACATTCGACTTCAGCCTGAAAATGACAATATGGACCCAATTATCGTTCCAGATTGCCAGATTCTCGGAAAAGTCTTTGGAGTATTTAGATTCTTCTAAACATTAAACTATAAAAAGCCTAGTGATGAATTATCTTTCCTGATAACCTCACTAGGCCTTTTTCATTATTGTGCTTTTTCCTTTAAATCATCCATTTTAAGCACAACAAGGTTGCCATTTTCATGTACTATAATCCCTGCCTTTTTAAATTGAGATATTATTCTTGAAACGGTTTCTCTCTTTGCTCCTAACATATTAGCCAAAAAAGTTACAGTGGTTCTATTTTATCTTCCATTATAAAAGCTCCAAAATGCCTGCATATGAAGAAATTTCAGCTTCAATTGTGTTAGTATAGCCAAGTTCATTAATCTTTTTTGTACATGCAGGTCCAATCGAATAAATCTTTTCTGGCATGCGTCCTTTTAAATGAGGAATTGTGGCACTAGCATTACTTCCACTAGTAAAAATAGCCCCGTCACAAGCTGCAATCTCATTAAGCATTTCATCTGAAAAACTTATGTCTAATAGTACATTTTCGTAACAAATATGCTTATGTAAAGCAATGTCCTTTTTTAATGTTTCTTCAAATCCAGCTGAGGTATCCTTCCCGCAAGCCCAATGTATTTCACCTGATTCTAAAGATACATTTAATATATTTGCTAAATCAGCACCATTTTGTTTATCGCTAATAATATCAGCAACAATGCCAAAATCTTCAAGTGCTTCCTTAGTTTTCTTTCCAACTACAGCAAACTTAAAATGTCCTAAAGCTCTTACATCCAAATGATTAACAACCCATAAATTCCAAAAGAAGGATTTAACTCCATTAGCGCTAGTAAATACAATAAAACCATTTTTATTCTTTTCATTTAGGAATTCAAGATTACATTTGACTGGAGAAATACATCCTGTTTCTACGGTCAAAATATCAGCACCTAAAGAAATAAGAGAATCCTCTAATTCATTTCTATTTTGTTCAAAACCATCAGCTTTAAAGGAATAATTAAAATGCTTTATAAATGGCAGAAAATATTTCTTACCAAATAGTTTTCTTCTCTCAAAAAAATTCAAATCACCCGCAAGACTCACAACATCTCCTACAACTATTATTGCAGGAGAAACAATATCTGCACTCTTAATCTTCTCAGCTATATTACATAGATTTCCTACACATTTTGTTTGGTGATTTGTTGTTCCATTAGATATTACAGCAATAGGTGTATTTTCAGACCTTCCAACTGATAATAAGCCATTTGCAATTTCCTCTACATGGGCCAACCCCATTAAAAAAACAAGGGTAACTGTATCATCGGTAAGTAAAGAATAATTAATATCCGCTGCCTCATCTCTTCTACTATGTGCTGTTATAACTTGAAATCCCTTTGAAAGGCCTCTATGAGTAATTGGAATACCTGCTGTAGATAATGCAGCTATAGAAGAACTTATTCCTGGTACACTCTCAACATCTATTCCATTTTCTTTTAAATAAAGAGCCTCTTCACCGCCTCGACCAAATACATATGGGTCGCCGCCTTTTAGTCTTACAACAAGTTCATATTCATTTGCTTTTTCTAGTAGCAACTCATTGATTTTGTCCTGAGGCATAGTATGTAAATGATTTTGTTTTCCTACAAATATTTTCTCACTGTTATCAGGGGCTATTGAAAGCATAGCTGGATTTGCCAATCTATCATAAACTATACAATCAGCCTTTCTTAAAAGTTTTTCTCCCTTTATTGTCAAAAGGTCCAATTCTCCTGGGCCGGCACCTAATAAAACTACTTTTCCCATACAAACTCCTCTAGCTGTCTTTTTATGTCAGATACAGCCTCATCAATAATCTGCTGACTGCAGAGCTTACCCATCTGTTTTGTTGTGGCTAGCGCTGTGCCATCCTCACTTCCAAACAAAGCTTTGAGGCAATACTGACCATTTTCATAGCAAGCATATGCACCAATAGGTAAATGGCAATCCCCACCTATAGCTGACAAAAATCCTCTTTCAAGAAATGTTATATTTTGAGATTCTTCGTTTGATAAAGAATTTACCATTTCAAGAAGCTTTGTATTATTTTCAGCAAGTTCAATGGCCAATGTTCCTTGTCCTGGAGAAGGAATCATTTCATCAACTGTAAAGAATTCAGTAATATTATCCTCAAGGTGCAATCTCTTTAATCCGGCAGCTGCCAGAATTATTCCGTCTAATTTTGTTCCATCGGAAAGTCCTTCATGGAGCTTCCTAATTCTAGTATCTATATTTCCACGAATTGGTACTATTTTAATATCAGGTCGTAATTTCAAAAGCTGATAAGATCTACGCTTGCTACCTGTAGCAATAACAGCCCCTTCAGGAAGCTCATTTAATGACGAATATTCTTTCAATAAAAGTGCATCTCTAGGGTCCTCTCTATCCCATGGCTTTGCAAAAATCAATCCATCCATAGGACTTGATGGCATATCCTTTAACGAATGAACAGCCATCTGAATATCATCATTTAGTAGTGCCTTTTCTATTTCATCAACAAATAAGCCTTTTGAACCGAGCTCATCCAAAGGTTTTGTAGTATCTTTATCGCCAGTGGTAGTAATAATAACTACGTTATATTCATTTTCTGGATATTTTTCTTTTAAACGAGAAATCACATAGTTTGTCTGGGCTAAAGCCAATTTTGATCCTCTTGTACCTACATTGATTGTCATACCTACTCCTGTCTTTTTAATAATTATATTGTTTGATATTTTGCAATCCTTTTGAATGCAGGAATAAGCTGCAAGGATAAATCCAAGAAGAAATCCAAAGCCAGGACGTAAAACATATCCTATTCCCCCCACCAGCAGCAAAAATAGGTACTCCAGCCAATCCAATAAGTATATATGTAATAACACTTAGAGCACCAATTTTAGCTCCTAGTAAGAATCCTGCCATCAAAACAAATAACCACTGTAATGTAAAATGCATGGTATAAAGTGGCAGTGGAATATCGATTTTAATAAAGGCTCCCACAACTATTAAAGCTGCAAATAACGCTGTAAATGTAATATCTTTTGTTGTTAATTTCATAAAGTCGCTCCATGTAATAATATAGTGTGACCTAAATCACACAATAAAAGTATCACATCACATAAAAAATATAAAGTAATATAAACTAAAAATAGGCTATGTATTCTTGTTAATACAAAAATACACAGCCTCTAAATGTTGTATACGATTATAAATCTGCAGCGTCGATAATGACACCGTCTTTCCAGATACGCTCTAAATCATAGAATAATCTGTCTTCCTCATCAAAAAGATGTACGATAACATCCTCGTAATCCATAAGCACCCATGTACTCTGACGATTACCCTCGATAGATTTTGCATGGATCCCCTGCTCATAAAGAACACGATCAACCTCATCCTGCATAGCGTTTAACTGGTTTATATTTGATGCAGAAGCAACAATGAAATAGTCTGCCATAACGCTAACTTCTGAAATATCAATTGCTTTAACGTCAATAGCTTTTTTATCCTCTAATGCCTTGCAAACAATTTTTGCCATCTCTCTAGATTCCATTATTAACCTCACTTTTTCTTTGTTTACAATAGTAATTATAAGTATCTATAGTTGTTGGATCTACCATATCCGGATTGGTATTAAGATATGCCACCGAATCCT
Source organism: Pseudobutyrivibrio sp. (assembly GCF_015057185.1). GTDB lineage: Bacteria > Bacillota > Clostridia > Lachnospirales > Lachnospiraceae > Pseudobutyrivibrio. The sequence goes on from NZ_SVEV01000001.1 coordinate 135,257, forward strand.
CAAGTATCATAAATACACATTTATCTAAGTCAGAATAAGCAACACTTCTAAGAATATCAAGTCTTGGCTGTTTATCCCTACCTGGTTCAATATAGTCAGCTACAAAAATAATTTTGTCTAGAAGATTCATAGCAGGACAGCCTGTAGTATGTACTTCTATGGCATGTTTAATCTGTGAATCAAAAACATCATATTTGCTACTACAATAATAAGCGCCAACTTTTCCATGTAATAAATGAGGATACTTGTACTCTATCTCGCTAATTGGAATATTGTTCTTTTCACAAACATTAATTCTTTTTTCATCTGATATGCATTTAGCGCAATCATGAAGCATTCCTGCAACCATTGCTGTATATGCTGGATAATTCCATTTTAAAGCAAGTGCATAGGCAGTAGTTGCAACTCCAAGAGTATGTACATAACGACCAGGCTTAAGTGCTTTTTTCATTTCCTCAGACAATCTAATAACATCATCATATCCATAAGAATATTGGCTATAAAGATTATGCTCTACAATGTAATTATATACACTAGGATTAAGACCAGCTCTAACAGATTCATCCTTATAGAAATCACTTCTGATAGTTGATGATGCTAAACCATTAGCTTTGTAATCAATCAGGAAGAAATCCCCCTCAAACAATTCCTTGCATTCTTGAATGGATTGCTTAAGTGTCTCAATGTCATCTCCTAACCTAGGTGCACAAAGAATTGTAGCACATTTTGAGATAATATCAGGCTTTACCCAATTTTTAAAATTAATAAGGCTATCACTACCCATAATAAAGAAAATTTCATCATTAGGATATGATTCTTTAAGCTCAGTCATCGTCAAATAGGAATAAGATTTACCTGCCCTATATAACTCTCTGTCATCAATAAATAAATGTGGTTCACCCTTAATAGCAAGAGAAACCATTTCAAGTCTGCAAACATCAGCAATAGTTTCAGCAGTATTCTTGTGAGGTGGAGTGCCTGCTACAAGAAAATATACTCTGTCTAAAGAAAACTGCTTTAAAGCTGCTTTTGCAATACTTATATGTGTATTGTGAATTGGATTGAATGTCCCACCATAAATACCAATTCTCATGATGTCTCCTTACTGAGGAAGCTTGATGCTTGGCTTCTTCGATGCTCTGTATAAAATAATTTTTCTACCAATAACTCTAACAACCTCTGAATGAGTACGCTCAGAGAGTACCTGTGCAATCTCCTTTGGATCATCAAAGCAATTCTTTAAAACATTAATTTTAATAAGCTCTCTAGCCTCAAGTGCCTCATCAACAGCGTTTGTATACTCTGGTGTAAGGCTAGCTTTACCAATTTGAAGAATTGGATTCATATCTGAAGCAAGAGATGATAAATATGCTCTTTGTTTATTAGTCATTTGTAACTCCTATTTATAATAATCAAAAACTAAACCGTACATTCTAACGGTATCGCCTTCCTGAATACCCTTTTCCTCAAGCTCCTTAAGAATACCCTGCTCTTTAAGGAAGTTCTGGAAGAACAAGAATCCTTTCTCAGACTCTAAGTTAGTGTATCCAAGCATTTTTTCGATACGAGGACCCTCTACTACATAATCGCCCTCATCGTTAATCTCAACAGTATATGGCTCTTCTGAGAAGGCTCTAATTGTTGGATCAAACTCCTGCTCGTAAACGATTGGAGCGTCATCACATGTTTCAAGTAGTCTAACAACTTCGTATAAAAGCTCCTTAAGACCCTTTCCTGAAACAGCTGAGATAGGAAATACCTTGATTCCCTTTGGCTCAAATTCAGCCTTTAATGCCTCGATAACCTCATTAGAATCCTCTCCAATTACATCCATTTTATTGGCTGCAATAACCTGAGGCTTCTTAAGAAGCTCTGAGTCATAGGCTTCAAGCTCAGCAGAAATAGTTTTAATATCCTCAACAGGATCTCTACCTTCAACTGATGCACCATCTACCATATGAATGATTACCTTGGTACGCTCAATATGTCTAAGGAATTCGTGACCAAGTCCTACTCCCTCAGAGGCACCCTCGATAAGTCCAGGAATATCTGCAATAACAAATCCATTTATATCATCAACATCTACAACACCTAAGTTTGGAGAAAGTGTTGTAAAATGATAATTTCCAATTTTAGGCTGAGCATTAGTTACACGAGAAAGAAATGTTGATTTACCAACATTTGGATAACCAACAAGACCAACATCAGCAATAACCTTGAGTTCAAGTAAAACCTCAAGCTCAATAGCATCTACACCTGGCTTTGCATATTTAGGAGCCTGCATTGTAGATGTGGCAAAATGCTGATTACCAAGTCCGCCTTTTCCTCCCGGTAAAACAAGCTGACGTTTATTATCCCCTGACATATCAGCAATAACTCGTCCGCTTTCAGCGTCCTTTATAACAGTTCCTTCAGGTACCTTTAAGATAAGATCTTCGCCATTTTTACCGTGGCAATTATCTTTTCCGCCCTCTTCACCAGCTCCTGCAGCAAATTTGCGTCTATGACGATAGTCAACCAAAGTATTCAAACCTGGATCAACTTCAAAAATAACGTCGCCACCTTTACCGCCGTCACCGCCATTAGGACCACCATTAGGAACATATTTTTCGCGTCTAAAACTAACGTGGCCATCACCACCTTTACCGCTTTTTATAATAATCTTTGCTCTATCAGCAAACATAGTTTTCTCCTTAATAAATTGACCCGACTGCAATAATGAGTCGGGTCAAATAATTACTGTTCTACTGGATAGACAGAAGCCTGCTTCTTGTCTCTACCTTTTCTTTCGAAACGAAGTACTCCATCAACTAAAGCAAAAAGTGTATCGTCTCCACCGAGACCTACATTGTTGCCTGGAAGAATCTTTGTACCACGCTGTCTGTAAAGAATATTGCCAGCCTTTACGAACTGACCGTCTGCTCTTTTAGCGCCTAATCTCTTAGACTCTGAATCTCTACCGTTCTTTGTAGAGCCAACACCCTTTTTATGAGCGAAGAACTGAAGGTTCATCTGTAACATGTCTTACACCTCCTTGTAAAGCAATGATAAATACTCATCGCCATATTGTTTTTGAATTTCGTCCAAACCTAATAACATTGAATCAAGTAATAACTTTGATTTATCAGACATAGTCTCAGAAAAACTCATAGATAAAAATCCACCGTCCTCTGCACTATCACAAGAAAAATCATCATCTGTAAATCGTTCTATACTATTAAAAGTATTAATCACGAGAACTGATACAGCAGCACACACTATATCCTGACCTGCGTCAGCATATCCAGCGTGACCATCTAAAGCTACACTGATGTATTTTTCATTATGTTTGGTAATTACTACGCTAATCATAATTAGCCGTTAATCTTCTCAATCTTAACCTGAGTGAAAGCCTGTCTGTGGCCATTCTTCTTGTGGTAACCTGTTTTTCTCTTGTACTTGTAAACGATTACCTTCTTACCTCTGCCTTCTTTAACAACAGAAGCCTCTACTGTAGCACCCTTAACTGTTGGGTCGCCAACCTTGAGATCCTTGTCGCTAACAGCAAGAACCTGATCAAAAGTAACCTTTTCACCAGCTTCAACGCCAAGCTTTTCAATGGTAATGATATCGCCTTCAGAAACTTTGTACTGCTTACCACCTGTTGCAATAATTGCGTACATGGTTGCTCCTCCTTTTTATCATTACTCGCCAGTTTCGGTGGCATTTCGTAATGAAATGCACTTAAAAAACCACACTGAGCGGCATACTCAAGTATATTAACACATGATTTTATATACGTCAATCCAAATTGTTCATAAAACTTAGAAAATTAATATACGCCTAGTCTACTTCATGTATATCGCCTAGATGCTTTTTCAAATATACATCTAAGGAACTGAGATTCTTTTCATTTCCTTCGCGAATCTTTTTTGCTTCATCTTCTAGACAATGCCTGCAAGTCCTTCGAAGGTCCTCCTCCTCATTTTCAGAAAACCAATTATTGAACTGCTCATCCAATTCCTCATTGCCATGAAAATGAAATTTACTAAGCTGAAGAGTTAATTGTGATGTTGAACGAATTCTAACTGATTCTCTAGCCTCATCAGTAAGATTTACTTCAGGAAAGTCTTTGTTAAACCTAACAATTTCCTGTTTTGCAATCTCTTCTGCTTTATCTTCTACAATTTGAATAATATTATTGATTTCCATAGCTGCACCCCCGCAGAAAAACCAAATTAATAATGTAGATATAACTCGATGTCACAAATTATAGCATTAACCATTGAATTTTCTATGTTTTATTTATTCATTAAACAATGAATTAATTGGTGCCGTTATCCTGCTTCTGGTAATCTCAAGCAAGCCAAGATTAGTAAATCCATGAACTGTCACCTGAGAGAAATCCTCCTTGCAAGCCTTCTTAAATGTATCGATTATCTCTTTTTGTTCCTCTTTGGAAACTTTAAGTAAATCTACAATTACTATGCCGGAAATCGACCTGAGCCTAAGCTGTCTTGCAAGCTCTTCCACAGCCTCCATGTTTGTATCAAAAGCGCATGTCTTCCCATAATTCTTGGATGAATTCACATCAATTATTGTCATGGCCTCAGTAGGCTCAATAATAAGATTTCCACCACTTTTCAGATGTACCACCTTGGACAGCGTTCTGTCTAAAAGAGCTGTCAACCCATATAAATCCCATAGGCTATAGGAATCATCCTCATATAATCTTACTTTAAAATCTCTTTGCAAGAGCTCAGGTAAATCTGAAATAACTTCAAAATCATCTCCTGCCATTTCAGCTACATAATAATCGATAAAATCTCTTTCACCGGTATGTTCTGACAAGAATTTGCATGAATAAGGCTTTGTATTTTTTCTGTCCTGTGTAATCTCAACCCAGAATTTATCTTCCTGGCAAACAGTCTTCTTTTCAGAATGTCTGACCTTAAAAAATTCCGGCTTTAGCTTTTTGTTCTCGATAAAACCTTTATCGCCAGTAGAAAGTTTCAATATACAGGCATCAATATCATTTAATACCTTTTCTACTGTTGCTTCACAAACTGTACCTACCTTTGTCACATCAAGATTAATCAAATCAAGAGCCTTATCTTTTTCATCAAATGAAACAAGGAGCCGAAGCTCCTTATCTAAATACATTCCAGTTGTAATTATAATTTTTTTAATGCTCATCCCCTATATCTCCAAGAGAAATAAAGTTGTCTGGTTCTCCAGTAAACATATCAATTCGACGAATATCAAGTGACAATTCATCAAATTCTGGTAAACCTAAGAATTCATGAAAAGCTTTAACAACAAGTTCTGGTTTTATATTGTCTGTACTTCCACTAGAAAGTAAGAAATCATAAACAGGTACACCATCTTTAATATCTAAGTTAAAACGGTAAATAAGTGGCTTTAAATCTAGCTCCCTCTCACCCTTTTTTGTTTTCTTAATAATTGAAATAGATGACGCTTCATCGAAAAACTTCTGCTTCAAATCTGCAATATTATCAATGTAACAAGCATCATCCTTTGAGTCTTTGTAAGTGACAATATAGCTAGCTGCTGTTACTGCAGACATACATTTTTCTGCATCATCTGGCAAATACTTAAAGCCTGTGATCTCAAGACCTTCTACCATGTTATTGTTTAAAGCTTCAAGGGCTGCCTTTGCATCAACCTTTTCCTTTAAATCAATATCCATGTATTCGCCCTGTGATGTTAATCCAACACCAAGTGGTGATGCAAAAGACATAATCTGATGAGGATTAAAGCCTTCGGAATATCTAATAGGAAGACCTGATCTTTTGACAGCCTTTTGAAAAAATCTCATTAAATCCAAATGGCCAACATATCTCATTATGCCATTCTTTTCAAATCTAACTCTAACGCGCATTATGACATACCCCCGATCCAATTATTGCTGCACCACAACCACTGCAGCCCATTTTACAATTTGGAGTAACCTTTTCATTCATAGCGTTATTCCACTCTCTCTTAAGGAAAGCTTTGCTAACATGACAATCAATGAAATCCCAAGGTAATACTTCATCCAAATCGCGTTGACGATATGCATAATAATCTATTGAAATATTGTTCTTCTCAAAAGCAGCAAGCCATTTATCAAAATCAAAATATTCACCCCATGCATCAAAGAAGCAACCGCTCTTGTATGCATCTAGAATTGCAGGGCAAAGTCTTCTATCACCTCTTGCAAAAACTCCTTCAAGAACAGTGACATCTGAATGGTGCCAATTATATTTGAGGGATTTTTGATTAAGCTGCGCTTTCATTTCATCATTAACTACCTTTGCACGACGAAGGTACTCTCCAGCCTCGTACATAGGTGCCCACTGGAAAGGCGTGAAAGGCTTTGGAACGAAGAATGATGTAGATATAGTAATCTGACATCTTCCCTGTCTCTGTTCCTTTGGAACCGTATCATAATAAGCAGCAGCAACCTCGTTGGCCAACTGAGGGATTGCCTTCATATCTTCATCAGTCTCGCCAGGCAAACCTAGCATGAAGTAGAATTTAACTTTATTCCATCCGCCCTTAAAAGCAAGTGTAGCACCGCCAATAATGTCATCAACAGTAAGCCCCTTATTAATAACATTACGCATTCTCTGGGAACCAGCCTCTGGTGCGAAGGTAATGCTTGATTTACGAACATCCTGTACTTTAGACATTACATCTAATGAGAAGGCATCAATTCTAAGTGAAGGTAATGAAACATTAACACCCTCTGATAGACAATCATCTATCAGGAAATCCATTAATTCACCAAGCGCATGGTAGTCTGATGAAGAAAGTGAACTAAGTGAAATCTCCTCATGTCCTGTAGACGCAAGAAGCTCCTTTGCCTGTTCCTTAAGGACTTCTACTGATTTTTCTCTATTAGGTCTATAAATCATGCCTGCCTGACAAAAACGACAGCCTCTGATACAACCACGCTGAATTTCAAGAACAACTCTGTCTTGGATTGCTCTAACAAATGGAATAAGCATTTTGGTTGGATAGCTAGATGAATCCATATCCTTAACTACTTGACGCTGGATAGTTGCAGGAACATCCTCATAAATAGGTTTGAAGGATTCAATTGTTCCATCAGATTCTTTATATGTAACTGTATATAAAGAAGGTACATATATACCAGGAATCTTTGATGCATCTCTAAGGAAGGCTTGTCTATTAAAGCCCTTTTCTTTGTGTGATTTATACAGCTCAAGAAGAGGTGGGTAACTATTCTCTCCCTCACCTACATAAACAAGATCAACAAAATCTGCAATAGGCTCAGGATTAGTAGCACAAGGACCGCCAACTATAACTATAGGATCATCGTTTTCTCTGTCCTTTGTTTCTAATGCAACACCTGCCAAATCAAGAATCTGAAGAATATTTGTATAGCACATCTCATACTGAAGTGTCATACCAATAAAATCAAAATCCTTAATTGGGTCCTGAGATTCTAACGCAAAAAGAGGTATACTCCGCTCCTTCATCAGATTATGTAAATCTGGCCAAGGCGAATATACCCTCTCACAAAATGTATCATCACGCTTGTTTAGCATATCGTAAAGTATAGCTATTCCAAGGTGAGACATACCTACCTCATAGACATCAGGAAAGCACATGGCAAATCTGATGTCTACATCAGCAGGATTCTTATTTACACTATTAAATTCGTTACCAATATAACGTGCAGGTTTGTCAATCTGCATCAATATATCGTCAGGTAAAGCTAGTTTCTTCATAAATTCCTATCTCTGAGCAAGCTCCGAGGTGATATCTTCCCAAGTTACACCCTTTTCGGCCATCAGAACCATAATATGATACAGGAAATCAGAAATCTCATATTTTGTTTCCTCAGGGTCAGGATTCTTAGCGGCAATAACAATCTCTGTTGCTTCCTCGCCAACCTTCTTGAGAATCTTATCAAGTCCTTTATCAAATAAATAATTTGTATAAGAACCTTCTTTTGGATGTTGTTTTCTATCTAAAATGATAGAGTAAACATCCTCAAATACCTTAAGTGGATTACGCTCAATATACTCCTTTTTTACAATCTCATTAAAGAAGCAGCTTGGCGCACCAGTGTGACAAGCAACTCCTACTTGAGAAACTTTCGCCAAAATAGTATCAAAATCACAATCAGCAGTCAATGATTTAACAAATTGGAAATGACCGCTAGTCTCGCCCTTAACCCAAAGAGCTTTTCTTGAACGAGAAAAATATGTCATTCTGCCAGTACGAATTGTTGTATTAAATGACTCTTCGTTCATATAGGCAAGCATAAGTACTTCACCAGTCTGAAAATCCTGAACAATAGCAGGAACAAGCCCGTGTGAATTAGGTTTTAAATCTGACCAATTAAGCTTTGGTTCAAAATTGTCCATTTTGATACCAGCATCAGAAAGTTCACTCTTTATCTGCATTATATCAGAATTTCTGTCATTAAAATATGTACCGGAAATTCCTCTAATTTGATCAGATTTAAGAAGCTTTGCAACATATTCAAAGCTGTAATCATCAACCTGAACAATGTAAGGAATTGTTGTGATGTTCTCAAGTCCCTCTAGAAGAGTTGTGTTCATTATTAATAGCTCGTGTACATTGTTAGCTAGAAAATCCTTTGTTTTAAAAAGAAAATCTACTGTGCTAAGACTTACAAGCATTTTTTGTGCACCAAATCGTGCTGATGCTTCTTTAATTAAATCTATAGTTTCTGGCTTTGAACCATTTAAAATTACCTCAATACAGCCTGCGTAAAGAAGCTTTTTTACATCCTCGAGACGTTTGATATTTCCGCCACCAGCAGTTTTAACCTGAATGTTTCTATTAATTTCTCTGATAGCTAAAATATTTTTATCATGCTCCTCATCATCTGTAGACAAATCATAGCAAATAATTTTATCTATACCACTATCATCATAAGCAGATGCCAATTCAAGGACATCTATTTTTTCTTCTAAATCTGTAGGGCTTTTAACCGCCATACCATCTTTGATGTAGATGGTAGCAACTATATTTTTGTGCTCCATAAAAATACTCCTCCGATTAAATTGATCCTTTTGTACTCATAGTCATATTTTGAATTCTAGGATCAATAATTGTTGCTTCGTCTAGGGCTTTAGCAAAGGCTTTAAACATTGCTTCACACATGTGATGTGAATTGCCAGGCGACAAAACCTTAATGTGTAAATTCATTGATGCAGAATATGAAATAGCATAGAAAAATTCCTTTACCATTTCTGTATCCATATAACCAATTTTCTCAGTAGGAAAATCTGCTTCAAATGATAAATATGGTCTATTACATAAATCAACAGCAACAAGAACTAATGTCTCATCCATAGGGAGAATACAACTGCCATATCTTTTTATACCAAGTTTATTGCCACATGCTTTTTTAATTGCATTTCCAAGAACTATTCCTGTGTCCTCGATAGTATGGTGACAATCAACCTGAAGATCACCTTTAATTTGAGCATCTAAATTGAATAGTCCATGTCTTGTAAAGGCTTCTAACATGTGATCAAAAAACCCAATACCAGAGTTGACTGAACACTCTCCTTTTCCATCTAAAGAAAAATCGATTGTAATATCTGTTTCCTTTGTTTTTCTAGCAATTTTAGCTCTTCGTTCTTCTGTCATAATTCGCCCCAATCAGTAAATAACCACTCTAGAAATAATTATACCTAAGTATAATAAATTAATAAAGTTACAAGTATAAAGATATGTTTATCATTTTAATTAAATGTCTTCAAATCTGACTTTAATTGAATTTGCGTGAGCTGTAAGCTGCTCATTATTTGCAAACTTTACAATGTCTGGATATACCTTTTCTAAGGCCTCTTTTGAGTAAGAAATAATGCTAGATTTCTTAATAAAATCATCTACTGAAAGAGCTGAAAAGAATCTAGCAGTTCCATTTGTAGGAAGAACATGATTAGGCCCTGCAAAATAATCTCCAAGAGGCTCTGAAGAATATTGTCCAAGGAAAATTGCTCCTGCATTTTTTATATAAGTCATATCCTCAAATGGATTTGCTGTAACTATTTCTAAATGCTCTGATGCAATTGCATTTACGCAATCAATTGCATCCTTTTTGTCATCAGCGATTAATAAATATCCAAAATTATCCAATGATTTCTGGATAATATCTTTTCTAGATAAAATTTGTACAAAACGATTGATTTCACTTTCTACTTTGTCCGCAAGTTCTGCAGATGTTGTAACAAGTATTGCAGAGGCAAGCTCATCATGTTCTGCTTGTGAAAGTAAATCTGCAGCTACATAAGTAGGATTCGCTGTTTCATCTGCTAGCACCAAAATCTCTGATGGACCTGCAATTGAATCGATAGAAACATATCCAAAGACTGCCTTTTTAGCCAGTGCAACAAAAATATTTCCTGGACCAACAATTTTGTCTACCTTTGTAATACTTTCTGTACCAAAGGCTAGAGCCGCAATAGCCTGAGCTCCACCGCATTTATAAATCACATCAACTCCAGCTTCATTTGCTGCAACAAGTGTGCTAGGATTAACCTTTCCCTCTTTGTTACATGGTGTAGTCATATAAATTTCTGGTACACCTGCAACCTTTGCTGGCATAACATTCATTAAAACTGAAGAAGGATAAACTGCTTTGCCACCAGGAACATAAACTCCAACCTTCGCAAGGGGTGTTACCTTTTGTCCTAAAATGATTCCGTCCTCTGATGTAAACCAACTATTTTGCTTTTGCTTTGCATGGTACTTTTCGATGTTAATAAGAGCCTTTCTAATTACATCAACAAGCTCCTGTGGCACCTTAGTATAAGCTTCTTCTATTTCTTCCTTTGTCACAACAACGTTGGATTTATTTATTTCAGCCCCATCAAATTTCTTCGTATATGCGAATACAGCTTCGTCGCCCTTTTCTCTTACCGCATTTACGATATCGTTGACAGTGCCCTCATATTCTGTATATTGACTTGGGCTACGCTTTAATAATGATTCTAAAATATTATCAATTGTATCCTTTGTAAGCTTAAGCTTTCTCATTTTCTAATGCTCCCTTTAGCTTTTCAATTAGTTCAGTAATTCTCTCATTTTCCATTTTCATAGAGACCTGATTAACTACCATCCTAGCTGACAGTGGACATACTTCTTCAAGTACAACTAATCCATTTTCTCTAAGGGTTGATCCGGTTTCTACAATATCAACGATTACCTCTGACAAACCAACAATTGGTGCAAGCTCTATCGAACCATTGAGCTTTATAATTTCCACTGTTTGATTTTTTGTATTGTAAAAATAATCCTTTGCAATACGAGGATATTTGCTGGCAACTCTAATTAATTCATGATGCTTCAAAAGCTCTGCAGCTTCTGCTGGACCACATACGCACATGCGGCATTTGCCAAATCCAAGGTCAAGCACTTCATAAATATTTCTGTTTTCCTCAAGTATTGTATCCTCACCTACAACGCCAATATCAGCGGCACCATATTCAACATAGGTCGGAACATCAGGTCCTTTTGCCAAAAAAAATCTGAGCTTTAATTCTTCGTTTGTAAATATCAGTTTCCTAGTATCAGGATCTTTCATTTCCTCGCATGTAATGCCGATACTTTCAAATAATTCTAATGTCTTTTTTGCCAATCTGCCTTTTCCTAAGGCAAAGGTCAAATATCTATCTTCACTCATTACCTTCTCCTAAGTGCTAACATCAACTGATCAACTGTAATAGCAAACCCAATAGCAGGTGAATCCTTGCCAAAATGACTAAGCAGTGAATCATATCTACCACCTTTTACAAGTGGCTCACCCACTCCGTAAGAATAACCTGTAAAAATGATTCCAGTATAATACTTATATTCAGAAATCATTCCTAGCTCAAATGAAATATAATCCATGACACCATTTTTATCTAAAAGCTCATATAGCTTTGTAAGATATTCAAGTGCATCATATACTTTTTTATATTTCTTTGCTTTATCTAGATATGGCGCCCATTCCTTTGGTGAATTCATTATCTTTCCAGTAATGTCAAATAAATCAATCAGGCCCTTACTTACTTCAGCCTGCTCTAACAATTCTTTGGCTCCAAAGAAATTTTTATTGGAAATCAAGTTGATGAGCTTTTCTTCTTTTTCTTCAGAAAGATTAGCTGCATCAATAAGTCCTCGAACTATATCGATATGACCTACTCCAATTTCAAATTCCTTTAATCCAATTGATTTTAAAGCATTAACAACTATAGTGAGAATCTCAGCATCAGCATCAACAGAGCTATCGCCAATAAACTCGCAGCCTGCCTGTGTACTCTCTTTAAGTCTGCCTTGAAGACTATGATAATTAATAAAAACATTTCCTTCATAGCAAAGCTTAACAGCTTCATCTGTATCTGAAAAATACATAGCAGCAGCTCTGGCAACTGATGGAGTAATATCCGGTCTCAAAACTAAGGTATTGCCATCTCTATCAAAAAATTTGAACATTTCATTTGATTTGCAAGAACCTACCTCCTTTGAAAAGGTATCAAAATACTCAAAGGTCGGTGTAGAAATTGGCGAATAACCTGAATCCTTAAAGCACTTTCTAAGGTTATATAAAACATCCAATCTCTGCTCATATTCACTGTTATAAATGTCTCTAACTCCTTCTGGAGTATGTAATGTAAGATTTTTCATTTCCCCACCTCGCACTTTAGTGTGATAAAGAACTAAAGTCATTATACTTTAATAGTGATGTGAAGTCAATATTTGGTTATATCCTAGCTTACCGCCATTACCCTATAGTAGAAACTATTCAATTCTTAGAAAAAATGAGCTGCTTACCGCAACTCATTTTCAATCATTATTTATTAAGTTCCATTCTCATGGCAATCAATTCCTGAAAACCACTAATCCTTGAATTAAATCCAAGAGGATTTCTTCCCATTTCAATAAATCCTAGTTTTTTATAGAGTAAATAAGCTTTATCATTATCACTAACAACTTCTAGTTCAAGCTGAAGATATCCTGCAGCCTTAGCGCAATCAATGCATACTTTAGTAAGAATAGTGCCAATACCTAGTCCCCAATATTCTTTTAAAATAGATATACCAAAATTTGCTCTATGCTTAAGCTTATATTGTTTTCCTGTACTTTCTACTCCAGCAGAACCCACTAGTTTACCATTGTAAATAGCAACTAGTTGTAAATCCCTATCACTATCTATACTTTCTTGAATAAAATCCGCTTCATCTTGTACTGAGAAAGAATTCTCATCTGTATAAGACAATAAATAATCAGTCTCTTCATGAGTCAATAAAAATTCATCCAGTAATTCCTTAGCATCTGAAGTTTCAGCATTTCTAATTACTATTTCATCTCCATTTTTCAAATAATAGGTTTTATTAAATCTCAAAGCCAAGCCCCCTAAATTCTATTTTATTTCGCCTTCTTGCTAGCGATTTCTTGTAGTTCAAATCTATATTTCTGTTTTACCTCAGGATATTTAGCATGATCAACCTCAGATAAGAACATCTCCTTTGGACGAACCCAAAGAGAACCATCATCATAAAGCTTACGATATACTACCATCTCTTCTTGTGTTTCAGAATCTCTAGCCACATCCTCGACTAAATAATAATCCCCTTTAAAGTGTTTATATACTCTGTGCAATACTAATTCCTGCATAATCATATTCTCCTTTAAATTCTATAATCGATATTAAAAATCTTAGAATTTTTCTTGTTCTCTGTCAAACAAATAAGTCCAATAATAAAAATGTAAATAATCGAAAGAATGACATAAAACCATATATTAACTTTTAAAAAGCAATATAAGAAATTGAAGCAAAAATGAACAACTATTCCATATATAAGATTATCATGTTCCTCCATAAAATAATTCATGATAAAACATAATCCAGTCATTACCATTACATTTGAAATAATATATGGAAGCATTTCAATTCCCATAAAATCAGAATCAACAAACCAAAGTACAGCATGCCAAAAAGCCCATATAACGCCCTGAATCACCGAGGCTTTAAAAAAGCTATATTTTGAGTTTAAATATGGTCTTAAATAACCACGCCATCCAGACTCCTCTCCTGTAGGCCCTGTAGTAATGGAGAATAAAAATGACGCCCAAAATGGATACGTTCCAAGACTCCAATATGAGTTAAATGTACTATTCTCTATTATCGATAGGATAAATACAGAGAGAAGTGTTGCAGCAGCAGTTATGGCTCCTGCAACACCCAAACAAAAGAATGAAACTTTGCCACCAAATGCTTTTTTATAAAAGGAGCGTATAGATTTATTTGGAGAGAAATATTTAAATCCGGCTAAAAGCACTAAAGTTGGCGACCAAGCGCAAATATTAGAAAGTATACGCATGACTACTGGAGGGCAATGAAATACCATACTTGCAGTACCGCATATACCAATTACCATTATCCAAAATACTAAATAACTCAGTAAAACATAACGTTTTATTCTTGTATCCATATCAATCCTCTTCTAATGTCCCATATATTTTCGTATCTTTTACTATTAAAAGTTCTATACCATAAGTGCTAATACTCCATACATAGCCATTCCTAAACTAGCGGCACAGCAGCTTGGTGCATCTATAAATATCTTAAGTCCTGTCCTCCGAAGCAATAAACCTAGCAGTTGGAATACTAAAGGGTTTAATGCCAAACACCATATCGGCAATATCAAAATACCATTAATTATTAATCCCATTACAACAATTGAAGGAACTATCACTAGCATGCAATAAAGAGTAAAAAAGGGTATATATATTTGTGCGAATAAATCATATATAAGTTCTTTCGCTAGTTCTCTTTCACTTCTAACAGAAAGCTTCTGGTAAATAGTAGGCTGCAGGCACAAAAAAATGTGAATCATAAATCCACCCATTGCACCTATCAAAAATATAGCAGACAAAACTCCCGGAAATAGTTGATAGGACTCTGTCATTTTATTCATAAGCGCTACAAATCCACAGGAATACATTGGAACAGCAAACATAGCCAAAATGCCTGATATAACAAAACGCCAATGAGACATATTCTCCCATTCGCTATCTATAATTCCATTTTTTATATTATTAGGTCCCTTTAGATCTAATAACAAATCTGCAATAGCACATAGCAAACCGCCCACTATACCTATAACTGCTAAAATATTATTTACAAAAAACATGATACATTCTCCATAAATCATTCTCATTCATTTTTATAATCCTATAATATCAATACTAAAAAAACAGACTTAAATCGCACTGATTTAAGTCTGTTTTACACTAATTTATATTAATTTTAAGTGATTTGAATTTAGTATTTTTCATTGTTCTATAAATCTGTATTTTTTCATGGATTGTCCAGAAACCAGGCATAACAATGTACCAGAAATTCCAAGAACAAACATCATAAGAGCTGCACCAGAGCCTTTGCCTGTACCAAATAGTGCATTCCAGAATGAATTATACCTATGATATGCCATAAATGGTTCGCATATGTTATCTACGCTAAATCCACCTAGAAACAGCCCTATAGGAATTGTAAAAAACTGAAGTGTGTTTCTACAAGCATAGACTCTTCCTTGCAATTCAACTGGTATATTACTACGCATAATAACGTCTTGATTAGCAACCATAAGTGGCACAAAGAACCATCCTATAAATTGTCCAACACACCAAACAATTGAACTACTTGAAAATGCTAATATAAAGTTTTCAATTCCAAGAGAAAACAGCATTGTAAGATAAATTACTCTTACTCTATTCTTTGGCTTTGGAAGAATCGTAGGTAAAAAACTTCCTATTACCATGGCAATTCCTGAACAGGCTGTTACGATTCCAAGTGTATTATTTCCTGCCTTAGGAATCACAAGTGCTGGAAGAACTGCATCAAATGTAGAAGCAGTAAGATTAACACCAGCCATAAAGAGAATAATAGTAAATATCATAGGATTATTTTTTAGGAAAGATAGCCCTTCTTTTGCAAGGATAAGAATACTATCATTTTGGTCCTCCTCTTTTGTTATTTCAGGCAAACTAATAAATAACGATAGTGAAATAAATGCCACAACAAATGTTAAAAGGTCTACCATGATGACTATATCTAATCCTGCTAGTCCATAAAGCGATGCAGCTAAAATAGGATTGCCTATGGAAATCAGTGATCTACTAAGAGATTGTAAACCACTGGTCTTTTGATAATCATCCTTTGGTACCACCAGAGTATACGCTACTTCTGATGCCGGTTGTTGTACTGTATTCATAAGCCCCGAAAACATGTTTATTGCATAAAGATGCCACATTGTCAGGGTATCAATTTTGTAGAGAATAAAAACCAAAATTGTAGTAAACGCAGCCAAAAGATCACATACCAACATAGTTTTCTTTTTGTTAAACCTATCTGTTATTGCCCCAGCAAAAATGCTCATTGCAACATAAGGAGCATAGGTGCAGATAGATAAAGCTGCCGTACTAAGTGCAGAACCTGTTTTTTCATATATCCATAAGGTAAGTGCAAATTCAGTCATAGCACTTCCTAGTTGCGATAGACTCTGAGTGCTCCAAAGAATATAAAAATCTCGTAATCCATGTATTCTATTTTTCATTTTTTTTGCTCCTTTTTCTAATTAATTATTATTTTGAAAAAGGAGCTACTGCAATGCAGATAATCATACTAAAACCTCCTGTATATATAACATGGTAGACAACTACCATTACAACAAGTCGTGCTTTTGCTTCATCATTATTATTTATGATTTCACAAGCTTTAAAAACTTCTTATCGTTCAGTTGCTCATTTGTTACATACTTTCAATCACAAAACAAAGCATAATTCGTGATAGGAGTCGGAGCATTTTGAGCTTCATCTTTACTGATTATATGAATTGCCCTAAATTGAATTCCATTCTCTTTAGCTGTCCGCTCCAAAATTGGTACGTACTTTGCATTAAAAGGACACTGGCTTGTATAATACAAAACATACCCATTTTCATCTATATGTGGATGCTTAGCACAGTCTTTGAATCGTGGTGGGGCTACCTTATCTTCAAACGGCAGATACCAAAGCTGAACACCATTATCTGCTTCATCGCCTACAATAAAGCCTTTATACTTCAAAAACTTCGGATCGGCCAGAAACGGCTTTTTCTTAGTTGCACATAAAATACAAAGACCCTTCTTGCCTTTTCCTTTGCTATCCTCGATGCAATCATTCAGAAGATCCGTAGAATATCCATGTCCTTTGAAAGAACCGGACACCCACAGACAGTCGATGTACATATATCCATCTGCCTCAATCGGAATCCATGCATTTTCCGCAGGGATATATTCAATGAAACACTTACCACGTTCGGCACTCTTCAGAAAAACAAGTCCATCTTCAAACCTATCAGACAGCCAAGTCTTCTTAGAAGAAACTTGTACATCTTTATTATTTGAAATAGCACAACATATATGCTCGTTTTCAATATTCTCTTTAGTCACCTGTATATAATCCATAGCCTACCCCCTATTATTTAAATCTCCCCTAAGCAAATAAACACCTAAAATACAATTAAAAATCACAACCGAGAATGTGCTTAGTCTTTCAAATAATCCAAATAGATTTTTAGGCGCTATTCCTGTACCAAGTACACCTATAAACATCATCAAAAAGCAAATAAGTGCCCAATTGCTAATGAAACTAAGACCGTCTATTCTTGCCCCAATAATAATACATATAAGGGAGGCAATCGATAAAAGCACAACTAGAATAGTTACTACAATATGCATTACATTTTGAAAACTAGACATACTTTCATTTGCAACAAGTGGAAACATTTTATAACCGATATTTGTTATCCATTCCATTGCGGCAAACAATCCAATTCCAATTTTAAAAAGCTTACAATCCTGACAACTTACTGCCACGCAAACAGCCATTATAGATACAAGGCCGCATGGACCAAATAAAGCATTTAACCTGTCAGCCAAATCTGCCGACGGCGCTCCTACTGCACTTAAATCACTAACTGCCATTGAAAGCCAATCATATCCCGGATATGCAATAGGTGAAATAAAAACCATGGCAGCATATGATAATAAACTTAATATTCCGCAAAAACCTAAATGCTCTAATCTAAACTCTTTTTTCATTAGTCTTCCTAATCCCTATCTTGCACTGAATAAAATCATTATTATAAACATGACCCTCATTTAGCTGAGTATCTAACTACCTAAATAACCATCCTAACTTTAAATACTCCATTCTCTGATATATATTTAATATCACTATCTGTTTCTTGAATAAATGCAAGTACACTTCTGGTACCAATTCCATGATTTGACATATTGCTAAATGGATATCCATCCTCATTTAGTGGCACAACCCCATCACATGAATTTACTATTTCTAGAAGAAGCTGGCTTTTATATTTTGCAGTAACTTCAATGAATCTATCATTCTCATCAAGATTCTCACAAGCATGTATTGCATTTTCTAAAAGATTGCTTATCACAATAGCAAGTTGCAATTCATCCATCTCAAGTTCTCGAGGGATATTAGTTGATACAGTAATTTTAATATTATTTAATTCCGCAAGAGAAACATAGTGAGTAAGCGATGCATTAATTGTAGCATTATCACAGTATTTCTTTATACTCCTAGGTTCTATTGCCATACGATCTTCTAAACAGCTTTTAGCTTTCTCTATATTTCCTTCTTGTAGTAATGACAAAAGTAGAGCCTCGAAGTGCCTACGGTCATGACGCATTTTTCTATCTTGCTCAATCACCTCCTCTGATGATGTAAGTCTTTCCTTCATATTTTTTGTGGCCAGTGCCATTATTTCTGCATCAGATTGAAGCTTGATTTCATTCTGCTTAAGGATAATTTCCTTTTTCAGCAAATCAGTAAATTTTTCAAGTAAAGCAAAAACGAATAAATTGAATAATATGAGAATAACAATCATCTTTGTATATTCAGTAAGAATAAAAGAATCGCCATTATTTATATATTCAACTCCTGTAAAACAATAAAAAATAATTGTTACAAATGGAAGCACCACATATGCCAATGCAACCTTATCAAATCTTCTATCTTTTTCTTTGTTTCCAAAGTAGCACATACCTTTAGCAAAGATAAACTGTACTAAAAGTGTCACGCCTGTACCAGTTGGAACCATCCATGCATAGTCCATATTATAACTATCAATTTGCCCCATATCTTCCATCGCTAAGGCAATACCAATTTCAAGGGCGCCTTGCATTGCTATATAAAAAATAAAATAGACTATACCACGTATATTATTAACCTTATAGCCAATAAATAAAGGCAAAAAATAGAAAGCAAATGCGGCAATCATATTTAAAACTGTATGACCAAATGTATTTAAATAGAAAAAGCCTACAACCGAAAAAACATAAATCACTAATAAGCAAAACCAGTTTTTCTCGAAAAAATCACGCTTTTTATAAAAATTCTTGTGAAACAAATAGTATATGTATATGGCCACAATATTTCCAACAAATAATAACGAATATGGTCCAGCAAGAAAATCAGTCATATCTACCCTTTCTTATCAAATTAGTTTATATCCCTCAGCTTTTATTCTAATAAATGCATTCAAATAAATAAAGAATAACTAACCACACTAACGCTTTGTGTCCCATATTTAATTCTAGACCATAATATTTCGTCTCATTTACCCTCCTAATGTCTATGATTAGTATCCCATAAATTGATTAATCTATAACCTTATTCGGCCATCTACATATCCCAACTTCCAAGACTGTCTCTTCTTTAATATGGAAATCTGCGTATTTGCAGTACCAACACCCCTTTATACTTTCAATTGAATCTTCTCTAGGCGTGTAAGCTGGGCAACAATCATTAGGCCAGACGCTTCCATCTTTTTTTGGAATTTCATAAACATGATTTTCTTTTGCCATAGTATTTCCTCTTTTTATGTCACCTTTCAATAACAAATATATCACAATGCATATATACAGAATTTTTTCACACTGTTTTCCCCCGAATTTGCACGGAATTAAAAAAAGACATATCAAAATGACATGTCTTTTTTGATTTATATTAAAATCTAAAATCCATATATGCATCCATCACTTCAGAATGTCTGCTTTTTGAAACTGGAAGTATCTCTTTATTTCTAAGAGTTATCTCAGTTTTAGTTAGTTTATCAATTGCACCAACATTTACTGCAATTGACTCATGACACCTTACAAAATCAGTTCCTCCATGATTCTCATCGAGATAATCAGAAAATCCTACTCGAAGCGTTGGTGGAGAGATGCATTCTCCAGAGCCCAAATGATATGTAACCAAATGATTTCGGTATTCAATATAGAGAATATCATCAAGCTTAATAGTTTGAAATCCACCTTTGACTTTAATTAGGACGCTTTTATCATTCTCTAAATCTATGCGACTAATAGCTAAATCAAGAGTGGAAAATAGTTTTTCTCTATCAACAGGTTTTAAAATATAATTAATAGGATTTACATCAAAAGATTCTAGCGCATATGTGCTTTCTGAAGTAGCGAAAATAATCTGTGCATCCGGCTGATTCCATCTAAGCTCTCTAGCCGCCTCAATACCTGTGACCATAGGCATAACAATATCTAGAATATAAATATGAGGTCTGAACCCCATGCATTCTTCCAAAAGAGCATCTGGATGATTAAATACCTTTACGTCTGCGTTTATGTTTTTTTCCTGTAAATATTCATCTACAAAATTTAAAATCCTTTGACAATCTCTTTTGTCGTCATCACATAAAGCAATTCTTAATTTATTCATACCCACTCCTAAATAATCCTTACTTAGTTCATTATAACACTATCTAATATTATCACTAATAAAAAACCAGACCCTGATATCACATATTTGGGTCTGGTTTGCACTTATAAATTTTATGGCCTGGTAGACAAATCAATGTTGATCATATCTAGATAAGGCACTAGCAAATTAGGCTTTGTAGTAAAGAAATACTTTTCATCTAATTCTTCGATTCTAAAGCTTTTTCTGCCGCCTTCCTGCATCCTGTCCCAGAATGATTTCAGCTTTTCGTAGGTTAGATAATAATACATATCTCGCTCGCTAAAGAAAATCAAAATAAACGCCAGTCCATCCTGCGCTTCCCATTTGCCCATAAAATCAATCTGATGTGCATGTATATTTTGAAGTGGAAATGTGTCTTTATTACATTCTTTTGCGTCAAAACATACTGGAATTCCTTGGATTGCCCCCACATAATCGACAGTTGATTTTTGGTCAAAATAGGCAAGAGTAATATGCCCTTTTTTACTGTCCATATCTATAGGTGTAATTGGTGTGGGAATTTTCTGGATGAGAGCTAAACCGTTTTCGGCATAAACCTCATTTGTTTTATTTATGAATTCTTCAAATGTGGATCCACGAAGTCCACGTGACTTAAATGTACTCATTAAACTCCCTCGGTAAATCACAGACATATTTCCTTCCGTCTGCAAATTCAATGGAATATGCATGCAGAAGCTGCCCTCTTACCTTTTGTTTTTTATTAATTATCGTATTTCCGTATTTATTATCTCCTAAAATTGGATGCCCTATAGAGGCCAAATGTGCTCTAATCTGATGAGTTCTACCTGTAATCAAATGAATCTCAAGCAAAGTAAAATCATCTCCAATATTTTTTATTGGTCGATAAGCTGTCTTGATTGGCTTTGAATCTTTTGCCTCATGATCCAAAATAGTTACCTTATTTGTGGATTCATCCTTAGATAAAAAACCATTAATCTCCTGCTTACAGTCAATTTTGCCAAGAACTACAGTACGATACATCTTTCTACAGCTTCGTTCTTTTAATGCTTCACCTAATTCCTGTGCAGCATGTAGATTCTTTGCAAAAAGTACTATGCCAGAAGTATTTCTATCCAACCTGTTACAAACGCTTGGATGGAAATGTTTAAAGCGTTCTTCACTAAGCTGGCCCTCATTAATCATATAGGATATAGCCATCTCATTTATTGAAACATCTGAGGGTGTATCCTTTTGAGATTTTATTCCTGCTGGTTTATTAATAATGATAATATCATCATCCTCATAAACTATAGAAATATTATGATTTACTTCTTTGATGGAATAATAGAGTTCATCTCTATCATCAGCTCCCGCCATTTTGGCAAAAGTTTCATCAGAAAACCAAATCTTGATATTATCGCCTATATTAAGTTTCTCTGACCCATCAGCTTTTTTGTCATTCAAAGTAATATTCTTCTTACGAAGCATTTTATAAATAAAGCTTGTGCTTGCGTTAGGAAGAACGCGTTTTAAAAATTTATCAAAACGTTGATTACTATCGTTTGCGCTTATTTTTAGTTCTTTCATTTGACTTATTATGTTTGCCAGAATTATTTGTTCTGGAAGACTTATTATTTTTATTTATAGATTTTGACCCTTTTGAACCATCTTTTGTTTCATTTGTTTTCGGTGCATTTGAATGGTTCTTTTTAGGTTCGTTTTTCTTGAATTCTCGGCTCTTTATTTTTCTTGGTGGGATGAGACATTCCTCACCAAAGCCAATTAAATCTTCACGACCAGCCTTCATAAGAGCTTCTTTAACCAAATCATAGTTTTCAGGTCTCTTGTATTGAATCAGAGCTCTTTGCATGGCTTTTTCATGAGGATTCTTACAAACATAAACAGGCTTCATATCCCTAGGATCAATTTCAGTGTAGTACATGGTAGTTGATATTGTACTAGGAGTAGGATAAAAATCCTGAACCTGCTCTGGAGACAAATGATGGTCTCTTAAATACTCTGCAAGAGCAATGGCATCGTCCAAAGTTGAACCTGGATGAGAGCTCATAAGATATGGCACCAAATATTGCTTTAAGCCTAGTTCTTTGTTTATCTTTGCATATTTCTCACAAAAGCTATTGTATATAGAAATATCAGGCTTACCCAGATAGGAAAGCACATTATTTGAAATATGCTCAGGCGCAACCTTTAGCTGTCCACTAACGTGATATTTACATAAATCTCTAAGGAATGTATCGTCTTTATCGTACATGGCATAGTCAAATCGTACACCAGAACGTACAAAGACCTTCTTAATTCCTGGAAGTTTTCTAAGCTTAGTAAGCAATGATACATAATCTTTGTGATCCACCTCTAGATTTGGGCATTTTGTAGGGAATAGACATTGTCTATGCATGCACACACCCTTTGTCATCTGTTTTTTGCAGGATGGATTTCTAAAGTTAGCTGTAGGGCCACCTACATCATGAATGTAACCCTTAAACTCAGGATCCTTTGAAATGAGCTTTGCTTCCTCAATAATAGATTCATGACTTCTAGACTGAATAATTCGTCCCTGATGGAATGTAAGGGCACAGAAATTGCATCCGCCAAAGCATCCTCTATTACTAATCAATGAGAATTTTACTTCTTTGATGGCTGGGATTCCGCCATCCTTTTCATAGATTGGATGATAGGTACGCATATATTCAATTGCATATACATCATCCATCTCTTGTCTTGTTAGAGGCTCCTGAGGTGGATTCTGTATAACAAACATAGCCCCATCATATGTTTCTACTAATTTTTTAGCTGTAAAGGCATCCGTATTTACGTATTGAGTATAAAAGCTTTTAGCATATGTAGCTTTATCTGCTTTTATTTCTTCGTAGGACGGCAAAATAATTGCATCCTCAGTGAACTCAACATCTCTTGTTTTGAAAACAGTACCAGGAATATAAGTAATATCCTTAACATCCATTCCCGAAGCAAGACAATCTGCGATTTCGATAACTGAACGTTCACCCATACCATAGGAAATCAAATCCGCTCCTGAATCCAACAATATAGAACGTCTAATTTTGTTAGACCAGTAGTCATAGTGCGCTAATCTTCGAAGGGATGCTTCGATACCTCCAATGATTATTGGCTTTTTCTTATAGGTATGCCTTATTAAATTACAGTAAACAACAGTGGCATAATCTGGCCTAAGTCCAATCTTGCCACCTGGAGAATAGTTATCAAATTCTCTTCTATGTTTTGAAACGCTGTAATGATTTACCATTGAATCCATATTACCAGCGCTTACAAAAAAGCCTAATCTAGGCTCTCCCAATATATTAATAGAGTTGTCATCCTTCCAATCTGGTTGAGCAATAATGCCAACAGAATATCCATGCAACTCAAGAAGGCGGCAAATAATTGCCGCCCCGAATGAAGGATGATCTACATATGCATCTCCACAAACATAGACAAAATCAAGTTGAGAAATGCCACGTTCATCCATATCTTCTTTAGAAATAGGTAAAAACTTTTGCATTAAACTTTATTCCTTGTTAAAAAACTGCTCTGGAATATCAAGAGCTGGAATATCATCCTCTTCTTTTGATGCTGCAGCATGTGATTCATGTGCAACTTCATCATTTGTAATATCCCCTGTTGATTCAAGGTTAGCAGCTGGATCATCATCACCATCGTTTAATGAATCAGGAACCAATGATGCTCTGTTTGCATCAACAGTATCTAAATAAACCTGCATAGTGCTCAAGAACTGGTCAGTACGTGTTCTTGTAGTTTCGATAGAATTAGCCAAAATAGTTTGAATATTAGCAAGTAATTCATCCGTATATGCGATAGCTCCCATACGAATATTATTAGCATCTTCTGTTGCTCTATCAATTGTCTCTTGAGCGTTCTTTTGAGCAATAAGAATAACCTCATTTGCCTGAGCATATGCCTGTTGCATAATCTGATGCTGAGAAACAAGTTCATTAGTCTTTATCTCAGCCTGACTAACAATTTCATCGGCCTTAGCTTTTGCATCAGCAAGAATCTGCTCACGATTAGCAATCATTCTTTGATATTTTCTAATCTCGTCAGGTGTTTTTGTTCTAAGTTCTTGTAATAATGACTCTAACTCATCCTTATTAACAACAATTTTACTAGTTGAAAAAGCAGATGGTTTACAATCATCAATATAGGCTTCAATCTCGTCAATAATATCTTCTATTTTGCTTGCACTTGCCATAACATTAATTCTCCTTGTCTTTAAATTTCGCTTCTATGAGAGGTATGATCTGTTTAGGAACAAACAAACTGATATCTCCTCCATATGACGCAAATTCCTTTGCGACGGTAGAACTCAAATAAGAATACTTTAAAGATGTGGTCATAAACAATGTTTCAAGTTCTGGGTACTGAACTTTATTTGACTGAGCTAATTGAATTTCATTTTCAAAATCAGTAACAGCTCTTAATCCCCTAATTATTACTTGAGCATCTTGTTTTTTTGCAAAATCAACTAACAATCCTTCAAAGCTTTCAACCTTGACATTATCTAAATTTTCAGTCAATTCCTTTATCATACTAACACGTTCATCAATGGAAAACAACGGATTTTTTTGTTTGTTGTTTAGAACTCCAATGATTAATTCGTCACATAATTTACTTGCTCTATTTATAATATCCAAATGCCCATAAGTAATGGGATCAAAACTGCCTGGATAAATTGCTCTTTTCATTTTACGCCTTCTTCAAAAATATATGCTTATTTGTTTTGTAAAGCTTTTCTTTAGTAATAGAATATCCATATGACTCAACATAATCAAAATCAGTTTCTAAAGAAGCTTCAACAATTATTAATGTCTCATCAGATATAAAAGGTGAGTTAGCTAAGGATTTCAGCACATCCTTTTCGATTAATTTGTTATATGGTGGGTCCATAAAAACAATATCGAAAACGCTGTGATTTTTAAGCATATTTAAAGCAGAAAAAACATCAGTTTTTAATAATAAACTATCGTCATCAAACTTTGCCTTATTAAGATTTTTCTCAATACAAGCAATTGCTCGTTTATCCTTTTCTACGAATACAGCCTCTCTTGCTCCGCGACTCAATGCTTCTATTCCCATTTGGCCACTACCGGCAAATAAGTCTAGAAAATAAGAATCATAAACATATGGCGCAATCATATTGAATAATGTTTCTTTTATTCTATCTGATGTAGGTCTTGTATCCATTCCATCAGGCGTTTCTAAGAGCATTCCTCTTTTGTTACCTGAAATAATCCTCAAATTTTATTCCTCTATTTCTTGTAAGCAATCAGCCAATAATTCAATGGCTCGATTTGCAGCCAAATTTCTGATTTGTGTCCTGTCACCATGCAAATGTAGCTCTAAAACCTTACATTTATTGTCTCCATATGCACAAGCCACATAAACAAGTCCAACTGGTTTTGAAGGAGAACCTCCTCCTGGGCCAGCTATACCTGTAGAAGAAACACCGAAATTAGAGCTTGCTCTTTTTCTAACTCCCATTGCCATTTCTGTAGCTGTCTGTGAGCTAACAGCTCCGTAGGCCGAAAGTGTAGAATCCTTAACGCCAAGATTCTTCATTTTTGCTTCATTGGAATATGTAACATAGCCTTCATTAAAGCAATACGAAGCACCTGGTACGTCAACAATATTACTGGCAATTAAACCGCCAGTGCATGATTCTGCAGTGGCAACTGTTAGGTTAAGCTCTGTGAGTCTTTCTACAAGCATAGAGATATCCATTAATTCTGCTCCTTAAGGACATCAATATTCTGGCAAATATAAATTACAAGTGAAATAATTGTCATTAAAAGTGCAACCCATTTAAAGATTTCACCGATAACAACAAGCCATGTTGCCTGAATGTTTGCAACAAGGATGATAATCATAATCATCTGTGTAACTGTTTTAATCTTGCCAAACATATTTGCTGCAATAACTATTCCATTTTCAGCAGCAATAAGTCTGAATCCTGAAATAATAAACTCTCTAGCAATAATAATAATTACAAACCATGAAAATAATTGCTTTGTTTCAATTAAGCAAATCATTGCAGAACAAACCAAAAGCTTGTCAGCTAATGGGTCCATAAATTTTCCAAAGTTTGTAACAAGGTGATACTTGCGCGCGATTTTTCCGTCTAACATGTCTGTAAGAGAGGCAACTACAAATATAACATCTGCAATAATTCTTAATGCCATATTGTCATCAAGCGCATGTCCCAATAATAAGAAAAAAACAAAAAATGGAATTAAAACTACTCTGATAAGTGTTAACTTGTTTGGTAAATTCATAGCTTTACATCTCCTATCAAATCATATTCATCAAAGCCAGTAACTGTAACATCAACATATTGACCGCTACTGAGCTCAATGTCACTGTTAACGAAAATAAATCCATCTACTGATGGTGTATCTCTATAGGTTCTACCTATAAATACTCCGTCCTCTGGCAGCTTACCTTCGATAAAAACTGGAAGTGTGCGTCCAACGTAACCCTGGTTATTTGATAAACATATATCTTTCTGGCAAAGCATAACTTCGTCTTGCCATTTTTGTTTAAGTTCATCATCAACCTGATTATCCCATTTAGCAGCAACAGTTCCGTCCTCCTTTGAGTAAGCAAATGCACCAAGTCTATCAAATTTCATAGTTCTAATGAACTCCAAAAGCTCCTCGTGCATTTCCTGAGTTTCACCTGGGAATCCACATATTAATGTGGTTCTAAGCGAAATATCAGGCATAGCCTTTCTCAAACGAGCTGCAATATTCATAATATCAGCTTTATTTGTCTTTCTGCCCATCTTTGCAAGAATATCATCATTGCAATGTTGAATAGGCATATCAATGTAATGACAAATCTTTGGCTCAGAAGCCATACACTGAATTAATTCGTCTGTTATTTCTTCTGGATATGCATAAAGAATTCGAATCCATTCTATACCTTCAATCAAGCATAGCTTGTGAAGTAACTCTGGAAGTGATTTTTTTCCATAAATATCAATTCCGTAAACAGTTGTTTCTTGAGCAACTACTATAAGCTCCTTAACTCCATCTGCAGCTAATTGCTTTGCTTCCTCAAGAATCTGCTCCATTGGATATGAACGATAATTGCCTCGAATGTATGGAATAATACAATAAGTACATCTTTTATTACATCCTTCGGCAATTTTTAAATATGCATAGTGTCCACCAGTTGTAAGAACTCGTCGGCCATCTTTTGGCAATCCAACTAAGTCCTTTTTAATAACTGGTTTCTCTCCATTTTTTTCTAGGACTATATTAATAGCATTTAATAATTCATCATATGAATTAGTTCCTATGATAGCGTCAACCTCAGGTAAATCCTTAAGAATATCTTCGGTAAAGCGTTGAGCCAAGCACCCAGTAACAATAAGTCCCTTTAGGTTGCCTGTCTCTTTGTAAGAGCCTAAATCAATGATATTTTGAATACTTTCTTCCATGGCATCAGCTATGAAAGAACATGTATTTACTACAATAATGTCTGCTTCAGATTCATCGTCGCAAATGGTAAAACCATTATCCATTAAATCACCAAGCATATGCTCAGAATCAACGAGATTCTTATCGCAGCCAAGAGAAACAAATAAAACCTTCATCGATTAATTGTTTACATCCTCATTTAAAATTTTGATAGCACCGTCATTTAACTCATTTACGGCAATTGAAAGTGGCTTATCACCCTTCTTGTAGTTGATAAGTGGCTCAGCTCCATCAATAATCTGGCGAGCACGCTTAGCTGTAGCAGCAACGATTGTATAACGTGAGTTTACAACTGGCTCCTCTCCAACCTCTACATTTTCATTTACTTTTTCCATTAATTCTACATAAGATGGATGTATCATAATTAATTACTCCTTTCAAATATCTTTAATTGTTCTTTCATTTCACTGATTGTCATTGTGTTTCTTGACACCTTGAAATGTTCAGCTTGAATTATATTATGAACCTGATCTACAGCTTTCTCTAATGAATCATTGATAATCAGGTAATCATAGTTATCCATTATGTCTGCTTCCTTGTTAGAAATCGCAAGTCTCTGAGCAATAACCTCAGGAGTCTCTGTACCTCTTCCTACAAGTCTATTTTTTAATTCCGCAGCAGAAGGCGGCATTGTAAATAATAATAAAGCATCTGGGTACATCTTTTTAACTTGAAGTGCACCATGTGTGTCTATCTCGAGAATGACATCCTTACGTCTGTCAATAAGCTGCTCAACATATGCTCTAGGTGTTCCATAGGAATTACCATTGAATGTGGCATACTCCAAAAGCTCATCATTTTTAATCATTTCTTCGAATTCTTCTTTTGTTTTAAAGAAGTATTCTCTTCCTTCTTTTTCTCCCGCACGCATTGCCCTAGTGGTGGCCGAAATAGATAGATTGTAATCTGTTGGATGTGCCTCAAGCAAATGTTTCATAATTGTACCTTTGCCTGCACCCGAAAAGCCAGATAATACAACCACAAGGCCTTTATCATGCATCATACTCTAAATCCTCCTTGGTAGAATTATCGCTAATTCTAGTAGCTATTGTATCAGGCATAAGAGCTGATAAAACAACATAATCATCACAGATAATAACTGCTCTAGTTCTTCTGCCTTGAGTTGCATCTATGATGTTTCCTTTTTCTTTGGCTCCTGCAACAATTCTTTTAGCAGGGGCAGAATCTGAAGTAATCATAGAGACAATTTTTTTGCTATTTATAATGTTTCCAAAACCTATGTTAATAAAAGCCATAATTATTCGATATTTTGAATCTGTTCTCTAACCTTTTCAATAAGTGTCTTGAGAGTAATACCAATATCTGCGATTTCAACATCGGTAGACTTTGAAAGAATTGTATTTGCCTCTCTATTAAGTTCCTGTGCCAAGAAATCAAGTTTGCGTCCTACTTCTTTGTCTAAATCAAAGACGCCTCTAGTCTCAGAAACATGGCTTTTAAGTCGTACCATTTCCTCATCAATGCAGACCTTGTCAGCATAGATAACAACTTCTTGAGCCAAACGTGCCTCATCAATATTAGTATCCTCTAAAAGCTCTGCAACCTTTGCTTTGAGCTTTTGTCTGTATTCTTCGATGATTTGAGGACTACGCTTTTCTAATTTATCAACCAGAACAAGCATTTCATCCATTTTAGCAATCAAGTCGGCCTCAAGACGGTTTCCTTCGGCAATACGAGACTCTACAAACTGGTTAATACATAAATCAAGTGCTCTAAGAACAAGCTCCTTGAGTCCTTCTTCATCAGCATCCATTTCCTCTAATTCGATTACGTCAGGTAATCTAGAAATATTGCTAGCCTTCATGTCGTTATCTATTCCAAGCTTCTCAGCCATAGCAGAAATAGAATCCAAGTATTTTTGCGCAATGGCGTCATTAATAGACACCTGATAGCAAGCATCAGAATGCTCATTTAACGTAATGTATACGTCTACTTTTCCTCTAAAAATACTTTCGCTGATTTTGTTTCGAACCTGACTCTCTAAAAAGTTGAGCTTCTTAGGAAGTTTGATATTCAAATCTAGATATCTGTGATTAACAGACTTCATTTCGATAGTGACACGTGCGTCTGCATTTTCGGCAAATCCTTTGCCGTATCCTGTCATACTACGGACCATGTAAGTATCCTCTTTCCCTATGTAAGTCGCATACTATTCCACATTTACATAGTTGTATTTAATTATAATTAAAGATACAATAATAGTCAATTATAGATTGAAAGGACAAAGTGAAATAATGGCATTAGATGGCTATACAATAAGCTTCCTTGTTCATGAATTTAAAGCAAATCTTTTGAACGGAAAAATAAATAAAATTTCGCAGCCCGAACGCGAGGAGTTATTGATTACAATAAATACAGCTAGTGGAAATAAAAGGCTTTTAATTTCTGCTAACGCTTCTCTTCCATTCATGTATATTACAGATACAAATAAAACTGCTCCTGCTGTTGCTCCGGGCTTTTGCATGCTCCTTCGCAAGCATATTGGCGCGGGCAGAATAATTGAAATTTCCCAAATGGGAATGGAACGTGTTGTTCGTTTCAAAATACAGCATCTTAATGAGATGGGTGACATTACCTATAAATACCTATACATAGAGATAATGGGCAAGCACTCCAACATCATTTTCTGCAACGAAGACAATATGATTTTGGATGCGATCAAACACATTCCAGCATCAGTTAGTTCAGTAAGAGAGGTTTTGCCTGGCAGAGATTATTTTATTCCTGCACAAGAAGGTAAAGTAAATCCCTTCAATGTTTCTGAAGAATATTTCTTAAATACAGTTCTAAAGCGAAGTGAATCAGTATTTAAAGCAATCATGTCTTCTTTTATCGGCATAAGCCCTACTATTGCTAACGAAATTTGCTATAGGAGCAAAATCGATTCAGATTCTAGCTGTGCCTCTTTATTTGATGAGCACAAAAAGGCTCTTTATAACTCATTCAAGGAATTAATAGATTATTCAATTAACGATGAGCATAATTATTCAATCTACATTGATCCTATTAAAGGAAACCCTGTAGAATACGCTCCAATTCAACTTGATATGTATTCAGACATGGAATGTAAAAATTACGAAACAATGTCTCAGGTCTTATCAGAATTTTATGCAAAACGAAATGCATATACCAATATTCGTCAAAAATCTACTGATTTGAGAAAGATAATTTCAAATCACATTGAGCGTGCATCAAAAAAATTAGATTTACAAGAAAAGCAATTAAAGGATACGCAAAAGAGAGAAAAATACAAAATATACGGCGAGCTGCTTCATACATATGGCTACGAAGCAAAACCAAAGGATAAATCTATTACAGTAATTAATTATTACACCAATGAAGAGTTGACCATTCCTCTTGATCCAGATTTATCTGCCTCAGAAAATGCAAAAAAATATTTTGACAAGTATGCAAAATTAAAACGTACCGCCGAAGCATTAGACACTTACATAAAACAATCCAGAGATGAATTAGAACTTCTGAAATCTATCGAGGTTTCGTTAAATATTGCAGAAACCGAAATAGATCTAGCTGATATCAGACGAGAGCTTTCTGATCATGGATTTATAAAGAAGCATACAAACGGCAAAAAAGAAAAATCTAAAAAAAGTAAGCCACTACATTTTGTTGATGATAACGGTTTTCATATATATGTTGGCAAAAACAATTACCAAAACGATGAGCTTACTTTCAAATTTGCCACCGGAAACGATTGGTGGTTCCATACCAAAAAGATACACGGCAGTCACGTAATCGTTAAAACTGAAGGCAAAGAATTGCCAGATAGTAGCTATGAATACGCCGCAGAACTCGCTGCGTACTATTCTTCCGGAAGAGATACTGACAAAGTTGAAATCGATTATCTCCAAAAGAAGAACGTAAAAAAGCCCGCTAACTCAGTAGCAGGCTTTGTAGTTTATTATACTAACTATTCAATGGTTGTAACCCCAACCTTACAGCACGTAAAACTGATTAGCCAGGAATAAATTTAAGGTAGACCTAAGTTCTAGATGATTATCTAAGCTTGGGTCTTCTTTTATAATTTCGTCTACATCCGAAGAAGCAAGCTCAAGTTCATCAGCATCTTGATAAATATCAGCTATTTTAAAGCTAAATTCACCACTTTGTCTTACGCCAAACATATCACCTGGACCTCTTAATTTCAAATCTTCTCTAGCAATCAAAAATCCATCATTAGATTTCAGCATAATATTAAGTCTTTCAGATTCATGATTATCATTACTAGAGTTCATGAGAATGCAATAACTCTGGGCATCTCCTCGCCCTACTCTGCCTCGCAGCTGATGAAGAGCCGCTAGACCAAATCGATTGGCATTTTCAATCATCATAACTGTAGCATTAGGTACATTTACTCCAACCTCTACAACAGTTGTAGAAACCAAGATTTGAGTTTCGCCCTTTGCAAATTCCGCCATAACCTGATTCTTTTCTGTCGGCTTCATTTTTCCGTGCAAAACGCCAATTGAATATTTCTCTTTAAAGACCTCTTTAATTTTCTTACTGTAATCTATAACATTTTGAGCCTCAGTTGTTTCAGAGGCCTCAACCAAAGGACAAATAATGTAAACCTGATGCCCCTTTTCTATCTCATCAGAAACAAATTTGTAGGCTGTTTTGCGCATGCTTTCTTTTATAACACAGGTTTTAATAGGCAATCTATTTGCTGGAAGCTCTTTGATTGCCGAAACATGCATATTTCCGTAAAGAATCATCGCAAGAGTTCTCGGAATAGGCGTAGCAGACATAACAATTATATGAGGATGATTTCCCTTTGAAGAAAGCTTATCACGCTGCTGAACTCCAAATCGATGCTGCTCATCAGTAATTACAAGAGCAAGATTCCCAAATTCACGTCCTTCTGATATCAATGCATGGGTTCCTATAATCAAACACTTTTCATTTTCGTCAACAAGCTTCTGCATGGCTTTCTTTTCGGAAGCCTTCATCGAGCCAGTAAATAATGCAACTGGGATATCAAATTCCGAATCATCGATCCAGTTTTTAAAGCTTTCGTAATGTTGTTTGGCCAGTACTTCAGTAGGTGCCATAATAGCAGCCTGATATCCAGATAAAGCAACATCTAGCATAGCTAAAAAAGCTACTATAGTTTTTCCTGAGCCTACATCACCTTGAATTAATCTTTGAGAAATATAATCGCCTGTTAAGTCATCAATAATATCACTCAAAACCTTATTCTGATCACCAGTCAATTTAAACGCCAATTTTTCTTTGAATAAATCAGTTTCTGGATGATGAGTGATTGAAAATGTATTTTCAAAGGATACACCTTTGTTTTCTTGCAAACGAGAATTCAATATAAAAAAGAACATTTCCTCATATGCAAGACGCCTTCTAGCTTTAACAAGTGAATCAAAATCACTAGGAAAATGATAAGTATACACTGCTTTAGAATAACTCATAAAATTATTCTTTGCTTCTATTTCAGCAGGAAGCCTATTATCATTTAAGCTACAATGTTCAAAGGCTGTTTTGACAGATTTTAAAACCGTATTATTGCTAAGCCCTTTTGTCAAATGGTAAATAGGCTGGATTTCTTTTCTTAATTCCTCGTACTTTTGTGTGTCAAATATTTGTGGTTGAGAAATCTTATATCTACCATTATCAAAAATCAATCTGCCATAGAAAATATATATTTTCCCAGGTTCCATGGAACTTTTAAGATAATTGGAGTTAAACCACACTAAGTCTACAGGAATATTCTCACAAAAGGCTGTAGCCGAAAGCACATCGATTCGACTTTTCGACCTAAATGCCTTTGGGGAAGTTTTTATCCTTCCATTTATACTCACTAGCGAATTAACCAAATCTTTATTAGGCAATTGAGGCTTAGGATAAACTAAATAGGTGCGCGGAAAAAAAAGGAGTATATCCTCAATGGTATATACTCCTAACTTATTCAATAATTTAGTTGTCTTTTCTCCAACGCCCTTTATAGTGTCAATTGGTGACAACAATTCCATTTAATGTGCCTTGCCGCAGGCATGGTGCCAATCTATGACTTGCCTGCAATGTCATAGATTCAATTTTAAAAGATTACTTTTAAAATTGTTACTCCACAGAAACAATATAGGCATAAACAGCCTGACCACCCTCAGAAATCTCAACTTCTAAGTCTGGATATTTCTCCTGGATAGCATTACCAAGAGCCTCTGCCTGTGCCTGATCACTACCCTCGCCCCAATAAATTGAGACAACAGAAGAATCTTCAGATACCATCTGATCAATCATTTCTTTAAACGCAACATTAATATCTGCATTTACAGAAAGAAGTCCAGAATCACCCATACCCATCCAGTCGTTGTTTTTGATTTCCTTATTGTCAATCATTGTATCACGGACTGCATAAGTAACTTGTCCTGTTTTAACATTAGCAATCTCTTCGCACATTGCTGCTTCGTTATCTTCAACGCTAGCATCAGCCGCAAATGAAATAAGAGCTGTAATTCCCTGAGGAATAGTCTTTGTAGGAATAACTACGATTTTCTTATCCTCACAAATTGCAGCTGCCTGATTAGCAGCAAGAATAATGTTTTTGTTGTTTGGAAGAACAAAAACAGTCTTTGCGTTAACCTTTGCTACAGCGCTAAGAATATCGTCTGTACTAGGATTCATAGTCTGTCCACCAGGAATCATATAATCGCAGCCAAGCTCTGTAAAGATATTTGTAAGCCCCTCACCAGTAGCGATAGAAACGAATCCCATCTCTTTAGCTGGCTCAGTGAAAGCTGGCTTTGACTCTGATTCAAGTGCTGGTGCATCAGCTCCATCCTCAGTAATAGTAATGTCAGAAATCTCGCCTACACCAATTTTTTCAAGCTTTGCCTTGATTTCTTTAAGCTGATATGAAGCAAGTGGTGCATCTGACTCAACAATAAATTCAACTGTATATTTAGATTTTGATGGCTTTGAAACAGTGATTTCAGCTGCTTCAAGAGTATAATCAACTTCCTTGCCAATAAGAGCATCATAAGCGCCCTGAAGTACACATACAAGTCCCTGTCCGCCTGAGTCAACAACACCTGCCTGCTTTAATACAGGAAGCATATCTGGAGTCTTAGCAAGAACTGCCTCAGCCTCAGCAATAACTGCCTCAGCAAACTCTACAATATCAGTTGTCTTTCCCTTCATAGAAGCTGCCTTGTCAGCTGCGCCCTTTGCAACAGTAAGAATTGTACCTTCCTTTGGCTGCATTACAGCTTTGTATGCTGTCTGTGTAGCTTTCTCAAAAGCCTCACAAAGGATATCTACTGTAACCTCATCATAGTTTCCCATGACCTTTGTAAGTCCACGGAAAAGCTGAGAAAGAATAACACCAGAGTTACCTCTAGCTCCTCTTAAAGAGCCGGAAGAAATAGCCTTAGCTAATGTCTTCATGTCAGGATTATTAAGCTCTGCAACTGCATTAGCTGCAGACATAATAGTCATTGTCATATTTGTACCCGTGTCTCCATCAGGAACAGGGAATACATTCAACTCATTAATCCATTCTTTTTTAGCCTCGAGATTCTTTGCTCCCGAAAGAAACATCTTTGCTAACAAAGACGCATCAATAGTTTGGATCTCCACTATAAATTGCCTCCTTAGTCTATAACTCTTACGCCTTCAACGTAAATGTTGATGGTATCTACAGTTAAACCTGTAAATGAAGATACCTTGAACTTAACTGTTTCAATGAGATTCTCTGCCACAGCCTCGATGCTAACACCATATGAAACAATAACATGAAAATCAATAGAAATAGAATTATCTTCAGAGATATTTACACTAATTCCATGATTCAAATAATCTTTTTTAAGTAGCTTAACCAAGCCGTCCTTCATATTAACAGCTGCCATACCAACAATGCCGAAGCATTCAACAGCAACCGAACCAGCATAGGTCGCAATTACATCTGTGTCTATAACTATCTTACCAAGCTCTGTTTCCATTTGACCTTGCATAAAACTTAACCTCCAAATTCGCATATTTTGTCATGATATGAGAATTATACACTAATCATGGTAAAAATAAAAGCCACCCTTTCGAGTGACTTTCAATATCGTGTAAGATTAAGCACGCTCAACCTTGCCAGAACGTAAACAAGAAGTACATACATATAACTTCTTAGGTGTTCCATTCACATTACACTTAACGGACTTCACATTAGACTTCCACATATGATTGGATCTTCTATGAGAATGGCTCACATTGTTACCGAAATGAGCGCCTTTTCCACAAACTGCACATTTTGCCATGATTGCACCTCCTTGTAAATTATTTCAAAAAACCAAGTGTGCGATTTTTCGCAACAAATGGATTATAGCAAAGCAAATTAGAAATTGCAATGACTTTTTATAGAATTATTCAAAATAAGCCTCAAAAACTTTGGAAGCAAGAGGTGCTGCATATTTGCTACCATATCCTGCACTCTCCATAATTACAGCAACAGCCAGCTTTTTGCCATTATCTCCCACTGCATAACCAACAAACCAAGAATGAGTAACACTTTTATTTTCGGAATATTCTGCCGTTCCAGTTTTGCCGTAAACAGTTAAATCTCCAAAATCCACTTTCTCAGCAGTTCCTTCTTCTACAACAGCTGCCATGTAGCTTTGTAGCAGTTCTGCTTCTTCTGAAGAAATCAATTGACCGTATTCAACAGGCTCTGTCTTACTGACCTCTGTTCCATCAGTACTAACTATTTTGTCCGCCATATATGGTTCCATAAGTACACCATCATTAGCAATGGCAGAAACAAGCATACACATATGTAGTGGTGAAACCGTTGTATCCCCTTGTCCTATGGCAGTTTGAGCCACTATAGTATCAGAGGTACTACTATCTATTTTAAAGCTGGACTTTTTAGTAGATTCAAGCATTGTAGGTAATGTTTCATTAAACAAAAGCTCCTCTGCTGTATCTACAAATTCTTGCCTGTCTAGATTAATTCCTATATATGCATATGCACTGTTACAAGAATTAGAAAAAGCTTTTAATAAGTCTTCTGTGCCATGGGATTTATTTCCACTACAGTGAATTTTATAATCATCAACGTTAATAGAGCCTGAGCATTTATAATTAAACTCAGAATCGCCGTCATTGGCCCTTAGATAAGCAATAGTTGTGACAATTTTAAATGTAGAGCCAGGCGGATATGTTCCTTGTATAGCTCTATTTACCAAGGATGATTTGTTATTGGTAGAATCGGTTATGTCATCCCAATACTCAGCAATAGTATTAGGATCATAATCTGGTTTTGATACCATAGCAATTATTTTTCCTGTATCTGGTTCTATGGCAATAACAGCGCCATCATACATTCCAAGTCCATCAAAAGCTGCCAACTGGGTATTGTAATCAAAGGTTGTATATAAATTATCACCAGGATTTTTCACACCAGCCAGATTATTATCTATTTGATCAGAAAGCTCAATATTTGATTTCAGTAGGTCAAATGTATATTGTGCTTCTAGACCTGCCATACCTTTATTTACATATCCAACAGCATGACAAAAAAGCCTATCATCAGGATATACTCTGATTTCATTGCCCTCTTCGTCTGTTTTGGTTTCGGCAATAACAGTTCCATCCGATGTATAAATGCTACCTCGCTTTACATCTTCAGAAAAAACTGAAAATCTAGAATTATAAGCATTGTATATAAAGTCCTTGGAACCTTTATTTACATACATAACAAAGTATCCAATCATAGCTCCAAATACAATTACAAAGAAAGCTGCAACTATATATATTTCTTTTCTGATTATTTTCTTTTTATTACCTTGCATGTCTACCTCTATGATGTACTCGTTCCCTGTATAATTCATTTGATGTTAAAACAATCATAAGCGATACCGTAAGAGATACCAAAGAATTGGAACCATAACTAATAAAAGGAAGGGTTACGCCTGTAGAAGGAATAAATTTAGTCACTCCTCCAATGTTTAATATGGCTTGAACCGCAAAAATAATTGCTGTTCCACAATCTACGAGCATGTAGTAGCTATTAGTACATTTAAATGCCATATTAAAAAGCATTATAACCGTTGCACAAAAACACAGGATTAAGCACACCCCTACTAGGGCTCCCATTTCTTCTGAAATGGCTGCAAAAATAAAATCATTAGTTACAACAGGAATTTTATTTGGCATCCCTTTATTAAGCCCAGAGCCTAGCCATCCTCCTGTACCAATGGCAAATAAAGACTGTGATATTTGGTAGCCCTTATCGTCAATAACAGAAAGTGGATCTGACCATGCCAAAAATCTAGTTTGAATATGTGGGAATAAATTATACGCCAAAATGCCACCGATAAATGCAGCTCCAAGCTCAACAGATAAGACTATATAGTTTTTGTAAGCAATAAATACTACAAACACATAACATACTGCAAATATCAAGGCCATACCTAAATCTCTAGATAAAACCAAAAGAAGTACATGGATAGCTGTTCCAAGAGTGGCAATTAAAAGCCCTCTAAAATCCTTGTAGTTAGCTATACAAGCACTTATAAATAAAACAAATGTTATCTTTACAAATTCACTAGGCTGAAACCTGAGACTCCCTATTGCCAAAGATAGCTTTGCACCATTTTCAACCTGCCCCATAAAGGCTACTAAGGATAATAATAGGATTCCAATTATCGCAAAATAGAACACAAATCGTTCTATCATAACTATTTTTTTCACAAGAATTACTACAGCTACAGCAATTACAAGCGCAAAAATAAGTGACATAAACTGTTTAACTGCAAGACTAATTTTTAAACGCTCAAGGGTAACAATGCCCATGGCCACAAACAGAAAGCAATTATTAATTAGTCCCTTTGAAATAAAATGCTCTTCATTTGTAAATACATTAATAATTATCGAAAATACGATATAAAAGATTATAAGTCCTGCAAACAAAAACCAAACAGTAGCATCCTCCTTGGCCATATAAAGAACTATGGAAGCGTTAACCAAAAAGAGCACCAGCATTACAGCTTGAATGGTGGCTAAAACACTTGCAACTACTTCATTTAATTTATATTCAAACATTTGAAATAAATCTATTACGGCAAATACAACAATGAATACGAGTATTGTAATACGTGAAAAGGATGTAATAACATTTAGCAAAACTACTCAACTCCTCTTTTTAAGTGACCTTTAGTATAGTTTTCTTTTGACAAAAAGCTTCCATTTTCAATGAATACTCTTTCGTATTCATCAAGAACTGTCTTAACTTCCTTAGCATTTTCGACTGTAAAGTCTAATCGATATTCTAAAACGCCAAGATTATCTAATTCTTTTTTAACATCAAAAGCAAAATACTTCTTACTGTTATAAATTGTGTTATAGCAATATGTGCAATCACAGGCAACTGTAAGGTTTTCATTTTTTCGATCAACCAATGTAATAACATCATTTGCCTTACGGCAGCCAAGGGTATTTTTAACCGTACAATTAGCAGTTACCATCATTGGAATACGAGAATAAACAATCATCTGAGTATTGTAATTGTTTCGATGATTCATTTCCTTTAGTGATAACTCATATGGCATACAATTAAGTTTATATCCAAGCTTCTCGAAGCTGTTTATACTTCTGTTATTGAAGGTATAAATTCTATGATCAAGAATCATTTTATCCTTAGGGTAGCCTACAGACTCAAGGTATCCTAGCTGATCAAAGGAAGCAGCCAAAACGCCAGCGGCTCTAGAATCTATTTTTATATCAGGAATATATTCGCTTCTAAGCACCGTTGGAAGATAAACATATATCTGGCCCCTGAATTTATTATAGGCATCATCAAATAGCTGTTGTGGTACAGCAATTGCATCTACAAAACTATATTTTGAAACTGCATCAAGCTGTTCACCTGTTTTAACAGTGATAAAGCATCGGTTATTTGATGGAATATTTCCAGCAGCTTTTAACTCCTCAAAAGGTAATACTGTCTTTGGAAGCTCCTTTAATGAAACTAATTCTGATAATTTATCAATCGCATCTCTTCTTGCATTTTTAATAGTTGATAATGGAATAAAAATATTGTCATCATAATCAACATTAATGCTATTAAGAGCAAAAGGAGTGTTACCTAAACCAGATGCTGCCTTAACAATATCTTCTTTTGTTGTAGGCTTATTTTGAGCTATTTGAACCTCTCCAAGCACCGATGTAAATTCATTTCCATTTTCGTCTATAAATTTAATAGTAAACGGTTGTCCTATTAATGCTTTTATATGGCAATCTACAGGTCTTTTTCTCTCAGAAATATCTACCTGTACATCGCCAACCTTTGTATGAGAAGGTGCCTCGAAGGTAATCATCTCTGGTCCATTATGTTTATGTAAATATAAATCAGTAAAACCACTACGATTACCAAAATCTAAAAGCTTTTTAATGTCCTCTTCTGTAACTTTATATCCTCGTTCACCCTTGTACAAAAATTGATCTAAATAATGGCGATATACAGAAACAACACCAGTAGCATATTCTATTTGTTTCATTCTTCCTTCAATTTTAAAGGAATTAACACCAGCCTTTATCATATCTGGCAGATAATTAATGGTACAAAAATCCTTTGGACTAAGTATATATTGTCCCTTTTTATTTAATTTATTGCCATCTTTATCAAAGGCATCATAAGGCAAACGACATGGTTGTGCGCAACGTCCTCTATTTCCAGAACGCCCACCTAAAATAGATGACATCAAGCATTGACCTGAATAGCATACACATAGAGCTCCATGAATAAATGATTCAATTTCCAAATCAGGACACATCTGATGAATCTTTGAAATTTCATCAATCGAAATTTCTCTAGCAGTAACTATTCTTTTGGCCCCTAGCTCTTCAAAAAATCTTGCGCCATAGCCAGTACACAAGCTAGCCTGCGTACTAATGTGTGTATGAGTATCTGGAAAATATTCTCTGATGAAATTAAACACGCCAAAGTCTTGAACTATAAAAGCATCGATTCCAGCCTCTACATAAGACTTTAGATATGGATATAAATTCTTTTCTATTTCAGTATTTTTGAGAAGTGTATTAACTGTTAAATAAGCTCTAGCTCCATGAAGATGAGCATATTTAATAGCTTCCTGGGCCTCCTCTATAGTGAAATTTTTGGCATATGCTCTGGCGCCAAATAAATCTCCACCGAAATAGACTGCATCTGCTCCCGCGTTAACTACTGCTTTAAAAATTTGTAAATCACCAGCTGGCGATAATAATTCCAATTGATTCATATAATAATCCTTTATAAAAAAATTTAGAGCCCCAATCATGGGACTCTTTAATCATCTGATAACGAACCTAGAAGCGCGTCCTCTAAGGAAGCCTCAAGCTTAGTTTTGTTGAGAAGAAGCTCTTTATTCTCCCTCTCTAGCTTTGAAATTGTTTCTTCTAAAGTTTCTGTTTTTAACTGAGCTGAAATTAAATCATGCTTAAGATTGTAAATCTCTTTATCTCTAATCTCTAAATCTGACTCAAGGGATTCGACCTGTGTCTTTGCTTTGAAATAGTCGTCTGCAATATTCAGCTCAAGCAGTGTGGCCTTTAGGTCAGCTGAAATACGCTTGTAATCATCAATTGAATTAAACTCATCAAGTTTTGAATTGATGTAATTAGCTATCTTCTGAAGGTATTCTTCAGACTCGTAGCCACTTAACGTATATACTTTTCCGCCTATAAGCACCTTTGCGCTCTTTTCGGAAACCATAACGCATCCTCCCGTCAGAAATTCAAATATAATTATATATATATTTAGCCTTAAAAACAAGACTTAGAGTGAGTATAATCCCACAATTTATATATCTTTTTGATTTTCAAATGAATATTAAAAACCTATAAGATTTCTGGAACAGGCATATTAAAATGCTCATAAGCAACCTTTGTAGCCACTCTTCCTTTTGGCGTACGAATTATTAAACCATTTTGTAATAGATAAGGCTCATAAACATCCTCTATTGTACCAGAATCCTCTCCTACTGTTGCAGCAAGATTATCAAGACCTACAGGGCCTCCATTAAATTTCTCGATAATGGCTAAAAGAATATTTCTATCGTTATTATCAAGTCCTAAAGTATCCACCTCTAAAGAATCAAGTGTAGTGGCAGCTACTTCTTTAGTGATTTCACCGTCGAACTTAACCTGAGCGTAATCCCTAACTCGTTTTAAGTATCTATTAGCCAAACGAGGGGTTCCTCTAGATCTAAGGGCTATCTGGTATGCCCCCTCATAATCTATTGGTGCATCAAGCTTTGCCGCTGATGCTGTAACTATTGTAGAAAGCTCCTCTGGTGTATAGTAATCCATGTGTCCAATAATACCAAATCTATCTCTAAGTGGTGCAGAAAGAAGTCCCGGTCTTGTAGTTGCACCAATAAGAGTAAATCTAGGTAATTTTGTATGGATAGAACGAGCTGTAGTATCTTTGCCCATTACAATATCCACTGCAAAATCTTCCATTGCAGAATATAGAGTCTCCTCTACAGGTTTTGACAATCTATGAATTTCATCAATAAATAATATGTCTCCATCCTTTAAGGTCATAAGAACAGCTACAATCTCACCTGGAATTGTAATAGCAGGACCAGATGTGACCTTGATGTTTGACCCCATTTCACCAGCCACAATGCCAGCAAGTGTAGTCTTTCCAAGTCCCGGCGGGCCATACAACAAAACATGGTCCAGTGCATCACCACGCTGTTTTGCAGCCTCAATGTAGATTTTCATATTCTCTTTGACCTTTGACTGACCAATATAGCCATCAAATGTCTTAGGTCTAAGTGCATTATCATTTACCAAGTCTTCGTGACTTGCTATTGTCGAAGTTATTTGCTTGTTACTTAACATTTATTTTCCCCATTTATAAGAACGACATTTGCTTTAATGTATCTGAAAGCAATTGTTCTGTAGTAGTAGATTCTGTGATAGTCATCTTATCTAAAGCACGAGCCGCATTACTTGGAGAGTACCCCAGTGATACAAGAGCTTCAAGGACCTCTTCCTTGACTGTTGTAGTTGGGGCTGCCGACTTTTTGCCAGATAAATCAGAGGTGATTTTGGCCTCAAAGGCTCCGATAATATCAACCTTGTCCTTAAGATCGATAATTGCACGTTCTGCAGTTTTCTTTCCTACACCAGGAACAGCGGAAAACGCCTTGGCGTCAGAGCCTGCAACTGCAAACTGAATATCACTAACAGTCATCGAGCTAAGAATTGCAAGAGCCCCCTTAGGACCTATTCCACTAACAGAAAGAAGAAGCTCAAACATCTTAAGCTCCTCCTTATCACAAAATCCATATAAAGTAAGAGAATCTTCTTTTGGAATTAGCTTGGTTTCAAGTTTAATCTCTGAACCAATATTAGGTAATTGTCTAATTGTGTTCATAGATGAACTGATACCATAACCAATTCCATTATTCTCAACTATAATTGTATTCTCATCAATATCAGAAAGTATACCTCTAATAAAAGAAATCAATGTTATTCTCCCTTTGATTAAACTTGTTCTCCAATGAAGTAGAACCCTTTACAACAGTTTAACCTAACATCGACTAATTTTCCAATTAAAGATTCATCTCCTGGGAAATGAACTGTAACATTATTAGCAAGCTTTCCTGATACAAGAGAGCTATCCTGCTCGTTAACATCCTCAACAAGAACCTTTTGAACAGTACCTTCAAGGGCTTTAACCTTATCATGACCATGCTTTTGAACTAAAGCAAGAAGTCTATCGAATCTATCCTTTACAACATCCTCTGGAACCTGATTATCCATTGCAGCAGCAGGTGTACCAGTTCTCTTTGAATAAATAAATGTAAATGCAGAATCATAATGAACCTTGTCAACTACATCCATTGTTTCAAGGAAGTCCTCTTCTGTCTCTCCAGGGAATCCAACAATAATATCAGTTGTAATGGCAACATCAGGAATTCTGGCGCGAAGCTTTTCTACCAATCCAAGATAATGCTCCTTAGTGTAGCGACGATTCATCTTCTTGAGAATCTCTGTACTTCCTGACTGTAATGGTAAATGCATGTGATGACAAACCTTTGGAAGTGTAGCCATTGCCTCAATAAGCTCATCTGATAAATCCTTTGGATGAGGAGTCATAAAACGAATTCTCTCAAGGCCCTCAATGTCATTAACCATCTTTAATAATTCTGCAAATGTAGTCTTTTCTTCAAGGCCTACTCCATAAGAATTAACATTTTGTCCGAGAAGCATAACCTCAACTACACCGTCAGCAACTAATCCCTTGATTTCATTTACAATGTCCTCTG
This sequence comes from Pseudobutyrivibrio sp., assembly GCF_015057185.1. GTDB lineage: Bacteria > Bacillota > Clostridia > Lachnospirales > Lachnospiraceae > Pseudobutyrivibrio. The sequence goes on from NZ_SVEV01000001.1 coordinate 179,877, forward strand.
GCTTTCTTGAACGCTCACGGCCTCTTACATATGGCACGATGCAATATGTACAGAAGTTGTTGCAGCCAAAGCTAATATTTACACCTGACTTGAAAGGATATTTTCTTGAGATAGGTAAATTCTCAACAATTTTGTCTGTATCCTTCCAAATATCGATAATCATACCCTTTTTATTTAAAAGGGCTGTTGTAAATAACTCTGCAAACTTGTAAAGATTATGAGTACCAAAAATAAGGTCTACAAACTTGTAATTAGCTTTAAGATGCTCAATAACAGTAGGTTCCTGCATCATACAGCCGCAAAGACCAATCATCATGTCTTTGTTTTTCTTTTTATAACCATGAAGAATACCAAGGTGACCATATACCTTGTTATTTGCATTCTCTCTAACAGTACAAGTGTTGTAAATTACAAAATCTGCATTCTCATTTTCTGTTTCTACATAACCGATTTCCTTGAGAACACCTAGAAGCTTCTCTGAATCTCTAGCATTCATCTGACAACCAAAGGTTGTAACACAGCATGTAAGCTTACGTCCAAGCTCAGCTTCCTTTTTTGCAATAATCTTTTTTGCCTCAGCAATAAAATAATACTGACGCTCTGGCTCCTGCTCTGGAGCATTGTTTAATAAATCTGTAATATTCATTTATAAATTCCTATCTAATTATTTTCTAACCTGTCCATCTCCATAGATGGTGTATTTATAGCTTGTGAGAGCCATAAGTCCCATAGGACCTCTAGCATGAAGCTTCTGGGTACTGATACCAATTTCAGCTCCAAAACCAAACTCAAAGCCATCTGTAAATCGAGTTGATGCGTTTACGTATACGCAAGCAGCATCAATTCCATTTAAGAATTTCTCAGCATTATCTTTATCATTTGTGATAATAGCTTCTGAGTGGCCTGTGTTATATTTATTAATATGTTCAATAGCCTCTTCTACAGACGCTACAGTTTTAACAGAAATAATATAGTCTAAATACTCTGTTGCAAAGTCTTGCTCAGTGGCAGCATCAGCGCCTTCCATAAGAGCCTTTGCTTTCTCATCTGCAAAAATCTGTACTCCCTTTGCTCTAAGTTCTTTATTTAAAACAGGGAGCAATTTACTTGCAATATTTTCATTTATAACAAGAGACTCACATGCATTACATACGCCAATACGTTGAGTCTTCGCATTTACGATAATATTTACAGCCATATCAATGTCTGCATCATAATCAACATAGATATGACAATTGCCAGAGCCTGTTTCAATCACTGGAACAGATGCATTCTCAACAACTGATTTAATTAAACCAGCACTACCTCTAGGAATAAGCACATCAATATATCCGTTTAAACGCATCATTTCTTTGGCTGTCTCACGACTAGTATCCTCAATAAGAGTGATTGCATCCTCAGGAAAACCACCTACTCTAAGAGCATCCTTTATAACCTTAACGATTGCCTTATTAGATTCGAGTGCATCACTACCGCCCTTTAAAATGACAGCGTTACCTGTTTTAAAGCAAAGTCCAAAAACATCAGCAGTTACATTAGGTCTAGCCTCATAAATAACACCAACAACACCAATTGGTACAAGTCGCTTTTTAATATCAAGTCCATTAGGACGTGTAAACTCTTCAACAACTTTTCCGATTGGGTCCTCAAGGGCTACAACCTCACGAAGACCATCTGCCATCCCCTTGATTCTTGACTCATCTAATTTAAGTCTATCTAAAAGTCCTTGGGATAATCCCTTTTGGGCTCCATTTTCCATATCAATAGCATTAGCAGAAATAATTGAAGCAGCATTTGCTTCTAATGCATCAGCCACAGCTGTGATTGCAGCATTCTTTTTTTCTGTAGATAGTGAAGCTACGCTATATTTAACATTTTTTGCTTTAGTAGCTAGTTCAAGTAAAGTCATTATGCACCTCTTTTTATAAGCCTGTCATTAGTTACAATATAGTCTAAAGGCATGTCATGCGCCTCTATCTTCAAATTATCAACCATCTGTTGTTCAAATCCAACACCGATTTTAATATAGTTAGAATGTTGTTCAAAAAATCTATCATAATAACCGCCACCATATCCAATACGATTACAGCTATTATCAAAGGACACCCCAGGTGTAATAACCACCACCTCATCCTGCACTGCTTCTAACAATGGCAAATCCTTGCAGGGCTCCATTATTCCATAAGCACCTGTACTAAAATCCTTTGAAAAATCATTAACTTCATGAAACGATAATTCATGTCTATCAGAATCAGATATAGGAAAAAAAATACGCTTTCCTTTACTTTTTAAAATATTATACAGTCCACGTAAATCAACCTCTGAGCCAAACGGATAGAAACATAAAAAAATATTAGCTCCTTTAAAATCAGATTCTAAAAGAGCCAAAACGTTTTCTGTAATATCCTGAGACATAGATTCTCTTTGTTCCAAAGAAATATTGTCTCGTATGCTTTTAATTTTTTTTCTAAGTTCTTTATTATTTAGAAACTTTTCCATATTTTTCGCCAAGATTCTCCACCTTGCCATTTTCATCAACTATATCAATATTGTTAAGCTGAGCTCTAACATTGCCTCTTATAGCTTCTATATATGCTTTTCTAAGCTTTGCCTGCTCTTCCTTTTCAGCATCTGTAAGACCTTCTGCTTTTTGCTTGTGATAAAGCTCATTAATTCTCGCAATATCTTTCTCTGTAATCATAATTAATCCTCTAACAAATCTAATATTCGAACATCATCGCGCTTATTAGCAACAAATAATGTTCCTTTATCTTTATTTTCAAAAATCCTATGTATATTACCTATATGGGCACCATTTGTTATAACCATGTCTGCGCCGCTATATGTAGCAATCTGAGCTGCACGAAGCTTTGCAGTCATACCACCTGTTCCAACATTTGATGAGCTTTCAGAGCTAGCCATGTTCATTACATCATCAACGCTCTCAACTATAGGTACAAACTCTGCATCAGGATTAGTAGCAGGATTATCTGTATATAATCCCTCTATGTCTGAAAGTAAAACTAATGCATCAGCCTTAACAAGAGCGGTAACAATGGCAGACAAAGAATCATTATCGCCAAACTGAATCTCATGAGTGGCAACGGTATCATTTTCATTTACAACAGGAATGACACCAAGAGAAAATAGCTCTTCAAATGTATTTCGTGCATTTTCTCTAGATTCTGGATCAGTCATAGTCTTTTTGGTCATTAGAATCTGACCTGCTCTTTGATTGTACTCAGAAAAAAGCTTTTGATATACAGACATCAGATAGGCCTGTCCAATGGACGCACACGCTTGTTTAGTAGCCAAATCCTTTGGACGCTCCTTTAGCCCAATAGCATAACGTCCAACAGCTATTGCTCCGGAGGAAACAAGACAAACATCCTTTCCTTGAGCTCTTAAGTCGCATAACTGTCTAACTAAACGTTCTAGCTTTGTGTAATCGATATTGCCTGTAGCATCATGTGTAATAGTTGAAGAACCAACTTTTACAACTACTCTTTGTTTCTTTGTAAAATCTCGACCGTACATAATTATCTCCCAAAATATTTCCGCATAATCATACCACTAAAGCCTATACAAGCGCAAGAATCATTATAAATTAAATGAGGCACAATTAATTTACCTTGATGTATTCCAAAAACTCCTTTTTCGAAAGAGGCTCAGAAAAATAATAGCCTTGGAAATAATCAACTCCATATTTTTGTAGTTCATGTATTTGATTATCCGTTTCTACACCTTCAACTAGGACTTTACAGCCCAAACCATGAACCATATTAATACTATTCTCAAGAATAACTCGTCCTCGTTCTGCCCTCATGGCATTCCATAAAATACTCTTATCAATTTTTACAATATCAAAATCAAGGGAAAATATTCCTTCAACATTTGAATAGCCTGTGCCGTAATCATCCATTGAAAGAGAAAATCCTGCCCCCTTTAATTGATGAGCAACCTTTGATAATACGGAGTAGTTTTCTGCCCCAACAGATTCAGTAATCTCAAAATTAATAGATGAATGCTTTACTTTATATTGGTCTACTATGGCGATTATGTGATTAAAAAATCCAGGTCTCAAGCATTGAACAACAGACAAATTTACATTAATGCAATCAAGATTGTTTTTCTCAAGAACTCCAGTCTGAATCAATTGGCAAACCTGATGTAATACAAAATCATCTATTTGATCAACAAATCCAATTTGCTCAGCAATAGGAATAAATTCTTCTGGGGAAATATCACCTACGTTTTCGTCATGCATACGTACTAATGCTTCTGCCCCATGAAGCACCTTACCATCACCACAGAATGTAGGCTGATAGAAAACTTCAAATTTTTGATTGTTAATACTATTTTTGATAGCCCTTTCTATTTCAGAACGGCGAGTAATCCATTCGATTTCACCATGCTCACTTATTACGCTTTGAGGGATAATACTGTCAGCTATATAAGCAATTTCTTCATGTGAATGAATCTGTTCTGGAATAACTGCTTTAAACACAGAAGCATTTAATTTGAAGGAGTTATCATAAATATCCCAAAGATTATTAAATCTCTCTACTATTTTAGATAAGTATCCATCGGCTTTGTCTAGCTCGTTACTATCACAAATAATCACAAAGCACTCTTTGCTTGGACTATATATTTTATATCTAGGCACCAAAGTCTTTAAAAAATCTGTAACAGCAATAGCTAAAGCATCATAATTGTTAGAACGAGTAACCCTCTCAATAATATTGGCATTAGAAATTTTAATAAATATCAAGCCAGCCTTTTCATTCATAATTAGCATATTATGAACATCATTGTGGAGTGCAATACGATTATATATTCCTGTGTCCACGTGCATTCTATCGTCTTCATTTTCTATAGCAAGCATGGCACCCATTAATGCTAAGGCTTCTGAAAAAAGCTCCGTTTTCAAATCAATATAAAGCAGCTGAATTACAACCCCTGCCATAGTTAATAAAAACAGATATGATAAGGCGACACTTCTACGTGGTGTAATAGCTTTCCATGAAAATAAGAGCTCAAACACAGATAGCGCAAAATAAAATACTGCAACCCAGTAAATAATATATTCGCCCCAGTTTCTATGGAACTTGAATAAGAAATCATAGTAGAAAACGCAATTATAAAATGGGTTAAGTAAAACAAGTATTTCTGTGCATATAAACGGAATATGGAGTAAAAATGATTTAAATAATGAACGTCTCCTGCTTTTACCAGTTACACAAGATACATAATCGTATAACATAGGACAAAGAGCAGAATGAAACAAGAAATATATATTCTGGGAAACTATAAGGCCCCAGTAGCTTGTGATTGATTTAGCATAATCAGTTTCAAAAACGGAAGTAGTCAATTCGGAAATCGAATTAATAAGAATAATAAATAATACAATAAGAAACCATCTATTTTGCGGCTTATCTGTTCTCTTTTGAATAAGTGTAAATATAAGAACAAATACAGTTATAGCTAAAGCAGTTGCAAAAAATGCCATGTGAAATTGATTAATCATAATGACCATCTTTATCAATATCCTCCAAAATCATTTAATGCAAACGTTTCTTTAAAAAATCCCTTTGATTATGTTAACATTAAATTAGCTCCTCGACAATAATCGAGGAGCCTTTTTTGTAATAATCTAGAGAATTATCTTTCTAGGACAAACTTCAGCACACTTGCCACAGCTTGTACATTTTTCTTGATCTATATGAGCATAAAAACCATCAACGGTAATTGCACCAAATTCACAAGTCTTTTCGCATTTGTGACATCCGATACACCCCACCTTACAAACGCTCATAACATCCTTACCTTTGTCATTGTTATGACATTGAACAGCATGTCCAAAATCATAAGGGATAAGCTCAATAAGGTGATTAGGACAAGTTGCAACGCATTTTCCGCAAGCCTTGCAGGCTTCTTTATCTACCACTGCAACTCCATCTACGATATGGATTGCATCAAATGGACAAGCCTTTACACATGAGCCAAAGCCCATACAACCATAGGAACAAGCTTTTGGTCCTCCACCAGGAACAAAAGCCATTGCCTTACAATCCTCAACTCCAGTGTAATCATAAAGCTGTTTAGCATTCTCACAAGTACCATTACACATAACAAAGGCAACTTTGCGAACACCTTCTTCTGCAGCTACACCCATAATTTCGGAAATCTGAGCAGCTACAGGAGCGCCACCAACTGGACATTGGTTAACCGGAGCTTCTCCTTTAGCTATAGCAGCTGCCAAACCTGAACAACCAGCATATCCGCAACCACCGCAGTTATTTCCTGGTAAGACTCCAAGTACAGCCTCCTCTTTTGGATCAACCTCAACCTTAAACTTCTCTGCTGAGAAGCAAAGGAAAAATCCTATAATACAACCAGTAGCGCCAACAATAACAGCTGCCAGTAAAATTCCTGTTATACTCATTTGTCAGCCCTCCTTATAATGATATAACTCCTGAGAATCCAAGAAATGCCATAGCCATAAGTCCTGCTGTAATGAGGACAATAGCTGAACCCTTGAATGTCTCTGGAATATCGTTGTATTCGATTTTCTCACGTATACCAGCCATAATTACAATTGCAATTGTAAAACCAACTGCTACGCCAAAGCCATTGATGACTGATTTGAGAATATCGTATTCTTTAGTAACATTATTAATTGCTGTACCAAGTACTGCACAGTTTGTTGTGATAAGTGGAAGGTAAACTCCCAATGATTCATAAAGTGAAGGTACACTCTTTTTAAGGAACATCTCAACAAACTGAACTAAGGCTGCTATTACAAGAATAAATACAATTGTCTGCATGTATTCAAATCCTGTAGGTGCCAAAATAAATTTATAAATTACACTTGATACAAATGAAGCTATCGTAATTACGAATATTACGGCGCCGCCCATACCAGCTGCTGTTTCTACTCGTTTTGAAACTCCAAGGAAAGGACAAAGTCCTAGGAACTGAGAAAGAACAACGTTATTTACAATAGCCGAAGAAACAAGTAATAAAATTAATCCTGTAACATAACTCATTATTTATTCTCCTCCTTTCCTTCAATATCATCATCAGCATAGGACGAATCTGAACCTGATTTTTCAACATCCTCTGTATTTTTTGTGTTTGCTGTCTGTTTAACTGCATCCTTAGCAGGCTCTGGCTTAGCAACATCCTTTGGATCTACTGGTATCTCTTCTTTTGTAACATGAACCATTGATTTTCCAGTACATGCAGAAGAAAGTGTACAGCCTGAGCAATCTCCGCTTAAACAGCCTTGAACTGCAGGAAGTGGCTTGCCTGCTGCTTCCATTTTTCTTCTGACAACATTCATGATTGCTACTAAGAATCCAAGAACAATAAATGCACCTGGAGCAAGTCCAAATAATGTAATATGGAAATCATTGAGAGCTGAAATAGTAACGCCAAATACTGAACCATTTCCAAGTATCTCTCTAACGATACCTATTAATGTAAGACCAACTGTAAAGCCAAGTCCCATTCCAATACCATCAAACATTGAAGGAATAACTGGATTTTTAGAAGCATAGCTTTCAGCACGTCCAAGAATAATACAGTTAACAACAATAAGTGGAATATAGATTCCAAGAGATGCGTAAAGCGAAGGAGTAAAACCTTGCATTAAAAACTGTACTATTGTAACAAATGAAGCAACTACAACTATAAATGCAGGCATTCTCACTCTATCAGGAATGATATTTCTAAGTGCAGAAATCATCATATTTGAAAGAACAAGTACCACCGTTGTAGATAGACCCATACCAATACCATTGATAGCTGATGTTGTAACAGCAAGTGTTGGACACATACCAAGCATCAATACAAAGGTAGGATTTTCCTTCCAAAGACCATTATAAAGTCGTTCTAAATTTTTATTCATTGTGCACCTCCTACTAAAGAATTAAAGTAGGTAACGCCAGCGTTAATGCCACTTGTTACTGCCTTTGAAGTAATTGTGGCAGCCGAAATAGCATCAATCTCTGATGAAGAGGACGCACCAGTCTTTGTTACAGTAAATGTCTCAGCATTTCTATTGATGAACTGTGATGAAAATGTTCCATCACCTGTATCTCTAGCCTTCATGCCAAGACCTGCAGTCTCTGAAATACTTGTAATTGAATATCCATTAATCACTGCATCATTGGTAATTCCCATTGAAAATGTAATATTTCCACCATATCCAGCAGATGTTGTTACCGTAATTACGTATCCAATAGGATTACCAGAAGAATCCATTGCAACTACACAGTTATCAATTTTCTCTTTGTCATAGCCAGCATTATTAACAATAGCTGTTGCTGCATCAGAATCGAAATCTTCAAGATCTTCAAAGGAAGCGGCATCTGCAAATACAGTTTGGTATGCAGTCTGTAAGGCCTCTGCCTCTGCCTTTGCGATAGGTGCTTTTGTAATTTCATATACAAGCCCAAGTGCAAATCCTGCAATAACTGTGATGCAGGTAAGAACCAAAGCGTCTTTAACTAATTTATTCATTAGCCTTCACCTCCTTTGGTTTTTTCTCTCGAGTAATACCGAAAGCACGTGGAACAGTAACCTTTTCAATGAGAGGAACAAGTAAATTGCTAAATATAATTGCAAAGCTAACTCCCTCTGCACTGTTACCGAAAATACGGAATATGCCTGTCAAAAGGCCAAGGCATATACCAAATATCACCTTTCCTGAAGGTGTAATTGGTGAAGTAACATAATCGGTCGCCATGAAGAATGCACCAAGCATAAGACCACCACCGCAAAGGTGTGCAACTAAATAAGTTGTATCAAATCCATGTCCACCAAATAGAATGATAAAAATTGAAAATGTAACAATGTATACACCAGGAATTGTAAGATCGATAACTCCAAGCAAAATTAAAATGATTGCTCCAATAAGAATGCAAAGAGCTGAGGTCTCACCGATTGTACCTCCAGTATGACCAATAAGCATATCAAGAGTATTTACTGCCTCTCCACTTTTTAAAAGCTGAAGTGGTGTAGCTCCTGCAACGCCATCATACTCGAAATGTGTCATAGTAGCTGCGAAGGAAATAACAAGGAATACTCTTCCACCAAGGGCTGGATTCATAAAGTTTTGTCCCAATCCGCCAAATAACATTTTAACAACTACTATCGCAAATACGGAACCAAGAACTGCCTGCCAAATTGGCAAAGTAAATGGTAAATTAAGTGCTAATAACAATCCTGTTACGACTGCACTAAAATCGCCAATAGTGTTCTTTTTCCCTACTGCTTTTTCAAATAAGAATTCTGAAATCACACATGTAAATACACAAACTAAGATTAAAGCTAGCGCTCTTAAACCAAAATTAACAATACCAAAAATTGTAGTTGGCATAAGGGCAAGAATTACATAGAGCATAATTCTGCTAGTATCATCCTTTGCTCTAACATGTGGTGATGAAGAAACTTTTAATAAATCGCTCACTGTCGTCTCACCTTATCCTTTCTACTTTTTTCTTTTGTCTGCAAGAACCATCTTTTTCATGGTCTTGATTGACTGAGCAAGTGGTTTTCTAGCAGGGCAAGCAAAGCTACAGCTACCACACTCAATACACTCTAAGCCGTACCATTTTTCGAACTGTTCTTTATCTCCATGATCAGAGAATTTAGACAATCTAGATGGAATCAGATTCTCTGGACAAGCTTCAACGCATCGACCGCAGTTGATACATGCAGTTGTTTCAAATTTAGATACCTCATCCTCTGACAATGCAAGTAATGCTCCTGATGTCTTTGTTGTAGGAATATCTACATCAATAAGAGCAAAGCCCATCATTGGACCACCCGAAATAAGCTTCTTTGGATCACGAACATATCCACCTGCAGCTTCAAGTATTTCTTTGCAGCTAGTACCAATACAAATTCTGAAGTTGCGAGGTTCCATAATAGCGTCACCTGTAATAGTAAAGATTCGATCCATAACAGGCTTGCCTTCTACAACTGCAGTATAAATAGCATTGATAGTAGCAACATTGTCTACAATACATCCTGCATCAGCTGGAAGCTTTTTAGAATTGATTTCTCTGCCAGTACAAGCCTTAATGAGCTGACGTTCTCCACCTTGAGGATACTTTGTCATTAAAGGAACAACCTCGATTCGAGGCTCTTTCTCACAAAGCTTAGTCAAAGATTCAATAACATCCTGTTTATTATCTTCTACACCAAGAAGTCCCTTTGCCTTAGGGAATAGCTGAAGAATTATTTTCATACCAGTGATAAGTTTCTCTGGCTCTTCAACCATAGACCTATAGTCAGAAGTAAGATAAGGCTCACATTCTGCGCAGTTAGCAATAATATATTCAATTTTTTCAGGGTTTTTAGGAGAAAGTTTTACATGGGTTGGGAAACCGGCACCACCCATTCCAACTACACCAGCCTCTTGAATTTTTTTGATAATTTGATCAATTGAAAGCTCTGTGTAATCTTCGCAGGCTTCAAATCCTGTTTCGATAAATTTGCCATCACTTTCAATGATAATAGAATTGACCATGTCACCAGTAGCAACACGTCTAGGTTGAATAGCTTTAACTGTACCAGAAACAGATGCATAGATTGGTGCTGAAACAAATCCTCCAGCCTCTGCTATCTTCTGGCCTCTAAGCACAGTATCACCAACAGAAACAACTGCATTAGCAGGTGCTCCAATATGCTGGGACAATGGATAAACCATTTCGCCTTGTGGCAATAATTCCTTGATTGGCTTTTCTTTTGATAATTCCTTGCCATCATAAGGATGTACGCCACCTTTAAAAGTCCTAAGACCCATTAGCATTACCCCTCTTTCTTTAAAAATAACTAATCATGAGCTAATCATTTTTCCGCCAATATTAGCTCTATATGTAAAATTATATCATTTTGATTAAAATAGTAGAGAAATATTATCATTTATTTTGTATATTTTTAAGTACCAAACGCAATGAAATTGTGTATAATTTAACAATGTAAAATATAACACTAAGGAACATTATGGAAAAAATAACTAACGAATATTCAATTGATAATATAAGCTACTCTTTAGATAAGTACTTTGATGAAAACACAATCTTTTTTGATATTGAGTGTACTGGACTTTCTCCTAGGAAATCATTTATTTATCTAATAGGCTATGCTGTTAGATTAGGAAACAAAATCATGATTACACAGCTTCTAGCCAATAACGAGTCAGAAGAATTAGAAATTATACAAGAATTCGAAAATACGATTTCTAATTATGATGGTCTATTAGGATTTAATTCAACCAGATTTGATGAGTCTTTTATTGTAGAAAGGTGTAGAAAATATCATTTTAATACCACCATCAAATCTAAACGACATGTAGATATGTATCTTACCTCTACCAAGGCCAAGTGTCTTTTAAACTTACCTAATTATAAGCAAAAGACTATAGAAGCTTTTTTAGGATTAAATAGAGACGATCAGTATAATGGCGGAGAATTAATTCCTGTCTATCAGCACTATTCTCTCACAGGTGATAAACAATCAAAGGATTTAATCCTTCTTCATAATTATGAAGATGTAAAAGGAATGATATACATTGCTGATATTTTAAGCTACAGCGATTTGTTGACCTCAAATATAAGCTTTGTATCTAAAGAAATTGCTGCTGACAAAATCAGATATGAATTACAGACAGATATTAGCCTTCCTAGTTCTATAAATAAAATACGTGAATACGGTATGTATATTATTAAAAATAATCGCATTTACGTTACTTTAAACCTATTCAAAGGAACTCTTTATACATATCTTCCTGATTACAAAAACTATTATTATTTAATCGAAGAAGAAATGATAATTCCAAAAGCAATAGGTGAAAGCATAGACAAAAATAATAGACGACCTGCTTCCAAAAAAGACTGCAAGGTTCCACTAGAAGGTACTTTTCTTCAGCTTCCCGAAAAAGTTGATGTAAGTAACAAAAGGATATTCAAATCTGATTATGCTTCCAAAGATGCTTTCATTAACATAGATGATGTTGAGCCTGAAATCCTTGTAAAAATATTAAAATATATGTTGAAGCATTAAAAAACTTCCCTGTAAAGGGAAGTTTTTTTCTTAAACCTTCTCATAGAAGAAGGAATATCTTCTTTTATATCCTAAATCTTTATAATCTATTACTTGTTCCGTAGAGCCAATAAATAAAATACCACCTTGTCGTAACGATTTATTGAACTTACTGTATACATCAGTTTTGGCTTCATCTGTAAAATAAATCAATACATTACGACAAACAATCATGTCATAATTAGATGGATATGCATCTCTTAGCAAATTATGTTCTTTGAAATCTACGCAACGTTTGATATCTTCGGAAATCTGATAAGAATTACCCACCTGAGTAAAGTACTTCTTTTTCAAATCTGCTGGTACATTAGCAATACTCTTGGCACTATACAGGCCAACTTTAGCTGTTGCAATAACTTGCTTGTCAAGATCAGTTGCATATATTTTGATTTTATTCAATGGCACAAGTGTTGAAAGTGCCATTACAAGAGAATATGGCTCATCACCTGTAGAGCAAGCGGCTGACCATATTTTAAGCTGCTGTCCTGATTTTGCAATTAATTCTGGGAAAAACTCCTTAACCATAAGCTCCCACTGCTCAGGATTACGATAGAACTCAGAAACATTTATTGTAAGGAAGTTTACAAATTCATCAAAAACATCCTTATCACTTTTTAACAGCCCAACATATTCTTCATAAGTTTTGCATTTATTCTTTGTAACAAGAGAATCAATTCTACGGCGCATCTGTTTCTCTTTGTATGCGTCCAAATCAATTTTTGTTAGAGAATAAACACTTTTCTTGAATCCTTCATAATTTTCCATATAATCGGCTCCAATCTTAAACTTTTCTTTGATACAAAATCCATTATACATATGAATTGTGTATTTATTGTTATATTTTTAAGTTTAAATATTAATAACAGGACAATTTCTTACCAATAAAAAACAGGCCTAGAATTTCTAGGCCTGCACATAATTTGAAATTACTCTTCAGAAGCAGCCACTTCTTCGATGTTTACGTCAGCAACTTCAGCATCATCTGTCTGCTCTGGCTCAAGAAGTGCTTTCATAGAAAGGCTAATCTTCTTCTCCTCGTCGTTGAACTCAACAACCTTAGCCTCAATGTCCTGTCCGATTGAAAGAACATCAGAAGGCTTCTCGATACGCTCTTTTGAAATCTGAGAAACATGAAGTAATGCATCAATTCCAGGAGCAAGCTCTACGAAAGCACCAAAGTCCTTCATACGAACAACCTTACCCTTTACAACAGTACCAACTGCATACTTTTCAGCAGCACCATTCCATGGGTTCTCATCGTCGAACTTGCAAGAAAGTGCAATCTTGCCGTCCTTGATTTCCTTAACAAATACTTTGATTGTATCGCCAACATTAAGTGTCTTTGCAGGATTCTCTACACGGCCCCAGCTCATTTCTGAGATGTGAAGAAGTCCATCAGCACCACCTAAATCGATGAATGCACCGAAGTCCTTAACATTCTTAACTGTTCCTTCGAATTCCTGACCAACTGCAATCTTAGCCATAAGCTCTTCCTGAGCCTTAGCCTTGTCTGCAACAAGTAATGTCTTTCTATTTCCAATGATTCTACGACGCTTTGGATCAAACTCAGTGATTACAAAGCTAATTTCCTGTCCCTGATATTTTGTAAGATCCTTCTCATAAACATCTGAAACAAATGAAGCTGGAATAAATACTCTAGCCTCATCAACAACAACAGTAAGACCTCCCTTAAGAACCTTGTCAACTGTAGCTGTAAGAACCTCTCCGCTCTCAAATGCCTCTGCTAATCTCTCGTTGCCCTTTTCCTGAGCAAGTCTCTTGTAAGAAAGAAGAACCTGACCCTCACCATCATTTACCTTGATTACGATAGCTGATAAAGGATCACCAACTTTAACAACAGTAGTAAGATCAATGTTTGACTCATTTGTGTACTCTGAACGTGTAATAATACCATCAGACTTGTAACCGATATTTAAAACGATTTCATCTGGCTTTACGCTAATAACAGTACCGTCTACTACCTCTCCATTGTGTATAGTTTTAAATGATTCCTCCAACATTTGTTCAAAACTCATTTCTGACATTTCTTTTGAACCTCCTCGATAATATTGTTTGGGGTGGATGCCCCTGCGGTAATACCTACACTTTCAATGGAACTAAGGTCAGATGACTGGAAATCATCAGCCGTCTGTATATAGTAAGTATCGTTGCATCTTGTTTTGCATATCTCGTACAACTTTTGGGTATTAGACGAATTCTTACTTCCAATAACCACCATGGCATCAACTTTTGAAGCAATTTCTGCAGCTTCAACCTGCCTTTTATTAGTCGCATCGCATATTGTATTCAAAACAATAATATGATAACCTTTTTGATTTATAATTTCAACTAATTCTTGAAATTTATTATGGTTAAAGGTGGTTTGAGACACAATACAAATACTCGCTTGAGAATTAACTGAAAAATTAAATGCAGATTTTTCATCCGGAATTACGGAATAATCATTGCCATTTATCCAGCCAACAATGCCTCTAACTTCTGGATGGTCAGGGTTTCCAATGATTACAATGTGTTCCCCAGCCCTTGAATGTTCATCAACAGCACGATGAATCTTCTTTACAAATGGGCAAGTTGCATCAATTATATTGTGTCCTTTTTTCTTGAGAGTTTCCTCAACCTGACGTGTAACACCGTGAGAACGAATAATTACAGTACCAGGCTCATAATCCGCATCTGGATTTTCATCCATTACTTTTACGCCACTCTCCTCAAACTCACGGACAACTTCTTCATTATGAATAATTGGCCCATAAGTATATAAAGGCTTAGTGCCTTCGGAAATTTGTTTTTTTACTACATCTACTGCTCTTTGTACTCCAAAGCAAAATCCAGCAGATTCAGCCAAAATAACTTTCATATTACTTTCCTTCACAAAGATTAATAATTGTATCTACTACCTCGTCAATAGTCATATTTGAGCTATCTACTAAAATAGCATCCTCAGCCTGTTTGAGAGGACTAATTTCGCGATGAGAGTCTCTATAATCTCTCTCCTCAATATCCTTTGCAATCTTGTCAAAATCAGGTGACTCACCCTTTGCAACAAGCTCGTCATATCTACGCTTAGCTCTGCATTCTACGGAAGCTGTTAGAAAAACCTTTACGTTAGCATTAGGAAGAACTACTGTACCGATGTCTCTACCATCCATGATAACGTCCGTTGTCTTAGCTAATTCCTGCTGAAGAGCAACAAGCTTTGTTCTAACTGGAGCAAAAACAGAAGTTGCGCTAGCCATATTTCCTACTTCTTCTGTACGAATAAGACCTGTAACATCTTCTCCATTAAGAATTACGTGCTGAGCTCCATCCTCGTATTTAATAGAAACTACTATATCATCTACAGATGCTGCGATTTTAGCCTCGTCGTTAGACTCTATACCAGAACGCAAAAAATAAAGAGCCATAGCTCGATACATAGCGCCAGTATCTACATATACATATCCCATTTTCTTTGCAATAGCCTTAGCTATTGTAGATTTGCCTGCACCAGCAGGTCCGTCAATTGCAACATTCATTGCCATAATATATATCCTCCAAAATAATAAATTACTTATTTAAATACTAAGTCCAGCTAAATATCCAGTGGACCATGCTATCTGAAGATTAAATCCGCCTGTGAAAGCATCCAAGTCAAGTACCTCACCAGCAAATGACAATCCTTCTATATTTTTACATTTCATTGTTGAAGGGTCAACCTCTTTGACTGATACTCCACCCTGAGTAACAATAGCTTCCTTATATTCTCGAACTCCGCTAATTGTAAAAGGAAATTCCTTTAGTAGCTTAACAAGAGTTGCTCTTTCTTCTTTTGTAATTGAATTAATCTGTCGACCATCATCAAACTGCATAATATCAATAAATACTGGAACCATAGACGATGGTAATAATCCTCTAAGAACCGCGCTTAAATGTTTATTCATATTATCATTAAAATCTCGTAAAACTCTTGCATCAAGTTCTTCTATAGATAAAGCCGGTTTTAAATCAATTGTAGCATTTAGCTTGCCAACAGCTTGAAGTCTTTTACCAATTATTGAGCTAGCCGACAAAACCAATGGACCAGATACTCCAAAGTGTGTGAAAAGCATCTCTCCAAAGCTATCATATAGCTTCTTTTTGCCATCAAATATTTTTAAATTAACATTTTTAAGGGCTAGTCCCTGCATTTCAGGAATGTATTTCTCAACACAATTTAATGGTACAAGTGCAGGTCTGCATTCAGTTACTTGTATTCCGTTTTTAGTTGCCCATTTCAGTCCATCGCCTGTAGAGCCTGTTGTGGAATAAGATAAACCACCGGTACAAACAATAACATGGTCGCATTCTAAAGTTTCTCCTGAAGAAAGCTTCAGACCTTTTACCTTGCCATTATCAATTAAAATATCTTTGATTTCAGAACGAAGTCTTATTTTAACGCCATATTCCTTTAATCCATTTTCCAATGCTTTTGTAATATCTGATGCGTGATCAGACTCTGGGAATGCACGATTACCACGTTCTACTTTGGTTGCAATCCCCTGGCTCTCAACAAATCCAATCATTGAATCTGGACTAAATGTATAAAGGGCACTATATAAAAATTTAGGATTTGAAACTACATTTTTAAAGAAATCCTCTACATCACAAGCATTTGTAAAATTACATCTACCCTTGCCTGTAATATATATTTTCTTTCCAAGCTTCTCATTCTTTTCAAAAATCGTGACTTCATGGCCACAAATACCTGCAGCATATGCTGCCATCATTCCAGCAGCTCCGCCACCTATAACAAAAACTTTACTCATTAAACCTCTCCAGGATAGTTCATCTTAATGGAATCATCTACTAAATCTATTTCATCATTCTCATAAAACTGATAATCATTCCAAACACTTTCAATCATATCAAGTGTATTTGCAACGTCAGATTGTTTTCTATTACACAACTCTACTATCAGGGCATTTATTACAGAAAGTGGTGCCACAAGAGAATCAACTATTGAATGCATATCGCTTTCTGCAATTAAATTACATGAGCTGTATAAATTCATTGGAGAGTGAATTGAATCCGTAATTGTAATTACATGCGCCAATCTATTATTAGCAAATTCTAATGCTTTTAATGTACGCATTGAATATCTAGGAAATGATATTCCTATAATACAGTCCTTATCTGATATATGAATCATTTGTTCAAAAAGCTCAGATGTAGAGCTAGTCTGAAGATTAATTACATTATCAAATATCATATTTAAATAAAATGAAAGAAATGATGCAAGGGGCGCACAGGTTCTAATTCCAACCACATAAATGCGTCGAGCACTTAAAATAGCCTCAATAGCATTTTCAAAGGCAGCCTCGTCAATGCTTTCCATTGTATTTTTAATTTTAAGAGCATCTGAAGATAATACAGTTCGCAATACTCCATTCTGCTCAATACCACCGTTTGTTATTTCTATTCTATCTGATGAATTAAGCTTAGAGCGCACTAATTCCTCTAAAGCCTGCTGAAATTCAGGATATCCGCTATACCCTATAAATGAAGCAAATCTAACAACGGTCGATTCTGATACACCAATTATCTCACCAAGCTTTGCAGCAGTATAGAATACAGCCTTATCATAGTTGTCAATGATGTAGTTAGCCAAAAGCTTCTGCCCCTTTGACATCTTGCCATAATTCTCATTAATTTTTGTGATTAAATCAGTTGTAGTTGCCATATTAAACCTCACTTTAACAATTGTTAGGTGAGTATAATTATACGATAGTAAAAAGGGCAATGCAAGAAATCTTGCATTGCCCAAAGCTTTTAATATTAAACTGGATAAGCTTTATTCTCTTTGTCTGCCTTGTTAGGATCAACCTTTGTCTGCTGAGCTTCACGATACTGGAAGAACTCTGTTGCAACCTTAGGGAAAAGAGCATATGTGAGAACATCCTCATCCTGCTGTTTCCACTGCTTGCACTCTTCTTCAAACTTAGCAAGACCTGGCTCAATCAAATCTGCTGGACGGCATGTGATTGCTTTATCCTTGTCAGCACCAAGCGCCTTCTCAACAACCTCTGGATTGAAAGGCTTTACAGTCTGGCCATACTTACCAAGAAGAATGTCCTTTGTCTGTTCTGTAACAACCTTGTATCTCTCACCCATAAGTACATTGAATACAGCCTGTGTACCAACAATCTGTGATGAAGGTGTAACAAGTGGTGGCTCACCAAGGTCTTTACGTACACGTGGTACTTCCTCAAGAACCTCACGTAGCTTATCTTCTTTACCCTGCTCCTTTAACTGGCTGATAAGGTTTGAAAGCATACCGCCAGGAACCTGATAACGAAGTGTATTAATATTAACACCAAGTACCTTTGTTGAAAGAAGACCATTTTCGATGCATTCTTCTCTGTATGGTCTGAAGTAATCAGCGATTTCTGAAAGAAGCTCCTGATCCAATCCTGTGTCATAAGGTGTACCCTCAAATGCAGCAACCATAACTTCTGTTGCTGGCTGTGATGTTCCAAGAGCGAATGGTGACATAGCACAGTCAATAATATCTGCACCAGCCTCTACAGCCTTAAGGTATGTCATACTAGCAACACCTGATGTGTAGTGTGTATGCATTTCTATAGGTAACTTTGTAGACTCCTTTAAGGCTGAAACAAGCTCATAAGCCTTTGCTGGAACTAAAAGACCTGCCATATCCTTGATACAGATTGAATCTGCACCCATATCCTCGATACGCTTTGCAATGTCCTTCCAGTAATCAAGTGTATAAGCTTCACCAAGTGTATAAGAAAGAGCAACCTGTGCGTGGCCCTTTTCTTTGTTAGTAGCCTTTACAGCAGTCTCAAGGTTTCTGATATCGTTAAGGCAATCGAAAATACGAATGATATCGATACCATTTGCAATAGATTTCTGAACGAAATACTCAACAACATCATCTGGATACTGGCTATATCCTAAGATATTCTGACCTCTAAAAAGCATCTGAAGCTTTGTATTTTTAAATCCATCACGAAGCTTTCTAAGTCTATCCCAAGGATCTTCCTTAAGGAAACGAAGTGAAGCATCAAATGTAGCACCACCCCAACACTCAACTGCGTTATAGCCAACCTTGTCCATCTTATCAATGATAGGAAGCATCATAGAAGTAGGCATACGTGTTGCAATGAGTGACTGATGTGCATCTCTAAGTATTGTCTCAGTTATTTTAACTGGCTTTGGACTAATATCTGCCATTATATATTCCTCCATATTTTTTTAGATGAAGAACTGCCATGCAAATTGCCTTCGGCAATAGGCAGT
This sequence comes from Pseudobutyrivibrio sp., assembly GCF_015057185.1. Lineage (GTDB taxonomy): Bacteria > Bacillota > Clostridia > Lachnospirales > Lachnospiraceae > Pseudobutyrivibrio. The sequence continues at coordinate 199,290 of NZ_SVEV01000001.1, forward strand.
TCAGGGCACCAAGGAATCTTCCCACAAGTGGGCCCCTCCTTGGTACATTTTAAACTCCGAAAATTGCCATAAATACACCGGCAGCAACGGCTGTACCAATTACACCAGCAACGTTTGGTCCCATAGCATGCATAAGAAGGAAGTTTGTAGGATCCTCTTCTGCACCAACCTTTTGAGAAACACGTGCTGCCATAGGAACAGCGGATACACCAGCAGAACCAATAAGTGGATTGATTTTTCCACCTGTAAGATGGCAAAGAAGCTTACCAAATAAAACACCTGCAGCTGTACCAAATACGAATGCAACAAGACCTAAAATTACAATCTTGATTGTAGAAGCATTCAAGAAAGCCTCAGCTGATGTAGAAGCACCAACAGATGTTCCAAGAAGGATAACTACAATGTACATAAGTGCATTTGATGCTGTCTCTGTAAGCTGATTAACAACGCCTGATTCTTTAAATAAGTTACCTAACATAAGCATACCAACAAGTGGAGCTGTTGTTGGAAGAATCAAACATACAATAATTGTAACAACGATTGGGAAGAGAATCTTCTCAAGCTTTGATACAGGACGAAGCTGTGCCATTTTAATAGCGCGTTCTTCCTTTGTTGTAAGTGCCTTCATAATAGGAGGCTGAATAATTGGAACCAATGACATATATGAATATGCTGCCACAGCAATAGGTCCCATTAATGCTGACTGTCCTAATTTACCAGCCAAGAAAATAGATGTAGGTCCATCTGCGCCGCCGATAATTGATACTGCAGCAGCTGCCTGATCTGAAAATCCAAAGAGGATTGCAAGAAGGTAAGCTGTAAAAATACCAATCTGAGCAGCAGCTCCAAGCCAGAAGCTGATTGGATTTGCAATTAGTGGACCGAAATCTGTCATAGCACCAACACCCATAAAAATAAGTGATGGAAGAATTGAATACTCATCAAGAGTATAGAAATAATAAAGCAAGCCGCCTACACCATTTGATGTTTCCTCTGGCGATGCAATAATATCTGGATAAATATTAACCAACAACATACCAAAAGCAATTGGTAACAAAAGAAGTGGTTCATATCCCTTCTTGATTGCAAGATAAAGGAAGACACAGGCAACCGCTATCATGAGATAGTTTCCAACTGACAAACTAGCAAAAGCAGTCTGACCAAGAAGGTTTAACAATCTCTCTCCAACGTAACTCATGTGAAATCCTCCTAATTAGTTCATAGTTGCAAGTAATGCACCAGCCTCAACCTGTTGACCTTCATTACAGTTAATTGAAGCAACTGTACCATCCTGAGGTGCAACAACTGGTGTTTCCATCTTCATAACCTCAAGTACAACAACAGGATCTCCCTTCTTTACAGTTGCACCAGCAGCAGCGGCAATCTTAACAACCTTTCCTGCAGCACCAGCTTCGATTTTAACACCACCAGCAGCGCCAGTAGAAACAGGTGCTGGAGCAGCCTTAGGTGCAGCAGCTGGAGTAACTGGAGAAACGCCAGAGCCACCCTTATCTTCTACAGTAACATCATAAACTGTTCCATTAACAGTAATTGTATAATTTTTCATGGAAAATTCCTCCTAAAGTGATATTATCTTTTCTTTATTGAACGAACTACAAACGAATCTGTAGAAGCTCCTGTGCTAGCAGCAATGGCTGCAGCTATAACAGCTACAAGCTGTAAATCGTCAGTTTGCTGTGTTGCAACTGTTTGAACTGGTGTAACAACTGGACTTGTATCACCAGCTTCTTTCTTCTCCTTAGCCTTCTTTTCAAGCTTTGGAATAATTTCGAAGCATTTAATAACGCCAGACATAACAATCAACATTACGAATACGATTACAATACCCATAACCGTATTTAATCCTGCTTTTTTCATTGTCTCGCCAAGAGAATATACTCCTTCAACATTAATTGCTGTAGGACCTTGATCCATGTTATTAATGTTGTATACATAAGTAAGTTTTAAATCTCTCTTTGTAAAATCAGCAATGAGTGTAGCTGTAATTGTCTTTCCGGACTTTGTAACACTAAAGGCCTTTGTTCCACCTACATTGAGGCTTCCAATATTGAAACCACCAATGACTGTGTCCTCATCATAAAAACCATTTAATGTATTTTCTGCATCATAGCATTCTTTGTAATCCTCAAGAAGTCCTACTATTACTTCTCCGCCTTCATACTGAGAAACATTGGCAATATTGTAATCAATCAACTCCTCATTCAATGTGCCAAGCTTTGACATCATTGTTGTAAGGTCTGATTCATATTCTTCTATTGTAAGACCACCGATTGTTCCATCATCCTCTGAAGAACCACAAGCAGTAATTCCAAGAGCCATTGCAAAGGTGCATATGCAAACTAATAATTTTTTCTTCATAAAATCACCTTTCTGCTCTTAAAAAAACATTTCAAATCCAGCAATAATATACTTTCTTGTGTCTGCCATAGAAACAATTCTATCAATGTGTCCATGTGCAGCAGCTGTAAGAGCACTATCCTGAAGCTGTGCGTAATCCTTTTCAATAGAAGCAGCATCTGTTCCATTCTCAGAAAGAATACGAGCAGCCTTTGAAGCTTCCATTGCTCCAACAGAAGCGCTGTCAAATGCATATACTAAATCAGCACCAAGTGACTTTGAATTCATAAGAACATATGCTGAACCATAAGCCTGCTTAGTAATAAGATTAATCTTTGGAATACTAGCATCCACAAATCTCTGAGTCATCTGAGCAAGTGCTCTAGGAAGACGCTTTTCCTGGCACTGACATACTTTGAATGCAGCAACATTTGTAATAGATAAAACTGGGATTTCATACATATCGCATAAATCTACAAAATCAGCAGCCTTCTCACAGCCTACAGCTGAAAGATAAGCTTCGCCATCAATTTCTCTATTTCCTACTACACCAATAGTAACGCCATCAAGCTTCATAAGACCTGTTACCATTTCCTTAGCGTAACCAGCCTTAAGTTCGATAAACTCTCTATTGTCTGCTAATTCAGTTGCAACTAAAGCTGCATCTGAAACCTTTGACTCAAGGCCCTCAGAAGCACGATTAAGATCATCTGTAGCTTCTACAATGTCATTAGGAATCATTGAGATTACCTGCCTCATAGAAGCAACAACTTCTGAAAGTGAACCACATACATCAACTGTGCCAGCTTCTTCAAACTGGAACTTAGCTGATGAAGTATCTGTATCATTACCTGTAATAGTATCAGGTGAGTTAACAAATAAAGATGCACCATCAACCATGAATGTAAAATCTGCAAGTGCTGGAAGAACTGAAAGTCCGCCACCGCACTGACCTGCTACACACATAAGTTGTGGAATAACGCCTTTTACATCAGCAGCTCTCTCAATAACAGAGCCGAGAGACTCAAGTGCATCAAAAGACTCCTGTAAACGTACTCCCCCGCAATCAATAAAACCAATGACAGGTGCACCAACCTTAAGTGCCATGTCATAAAGAGACAGAATCTTCTTTGCATGCATCTCACCAATTGTGCCGCCCAAAACATCGGCATTCTGGCTAAATACAAACACTAATGTGCCGTCAATAAGACCATGCCCAATAATTACTCCGTCTGATGGTTCTTTCTTTGCATCAAGGTTAAAATCAGTGTTTCTTGCAACTACTAAAGACTGTAGCTCAACAAAGCTATTGTCATCTAGTAATGCATCAATTCTAGCCTGAGCTTGATTTAAATCATTACCCATCTTGTACCTCCATTTATATAAATATTTCAAATCTCTCGCAAGTATAATGATATCGTTTTTTATACCTCATTTCAATGGAATGTGTTAAAAAATTGTCATAAAAAACCACCCATGAATTTGGGTGGTTTTTTATTAATCATGATATACTCTCAAGCCTTGATAATTGTATAGTTAAACAGTAACTTCAACATTACTTGCTTCGCTTTCGGCTTCAAGTTTGAACTCTTCGATTTGAGACTGAGATAATTCTGGCAACTCATCAATGGAGCTAACACCAAATGAGCGCAAGAACTCTTCTGTTGTGCCAAACAACATAGGGCGACCTGGCGCATCGAGTCTCCCAAGCTCTGTACATAGACCAAACTCTACAAGTTTTGAAACAGCAAAATCACATGAAACACCACGGATTTTTTCTATTTCAGATTTTGTAATAGGCTGCTTGTAGGCAATAATAGAAAGTGTCTCTAAAAGCACATCTGTAAGTACATATTTCTTTGGCTGTTTTGCAATGCGAATAAGATACTCATAGATGTCAGGACTAGTGCACATTTGATATGAACCATCTAGCTCTGTAATAGTAATACCTCTTCCATCTTTTTCGTATGAAGATTTGAGATTTTCTATTGCCTCAACAACCTTTTTGTCATCTATTTCAAGGGCCTTTGCGATTTTAGATGGCTCTACAGTGCCACCCATTGCAAATAAAATTCCCTCAACAATATTTTCTATTTCTTTTAATTCCATAATTCCTCCTACGAAACAAGGAAAAAGTGCCATTTATAATTTACTTTTGCAATGGCACTTTTCAAGCATATTTAAGCGGCAATTTTGCTTTCAATGAGAATATCTGTAAATGTATCCTCTTGAGTAATATTAATCTGACCTGCCTTCATCATCTCCAACATACAAAGGAATGTAACGATAACCTCTGTCTTTGAATGGGCAGCCTCAAGTAAATTTCTGAAGCTAAATGTATTATGAGCCTTTGCAAAAGCAATAGTCCATTCCATTTTTTGTTCTAGAGATACCTCTTCTTTTTTGATTTTACCAAATGTAGAACGAATAGGATCTCGTCGATTGTCCTGACGTTTAATAACCTGTTGAAAGATATCATTAAGCTTATTCAAAGTTAAATCTGACATAAGCTCCTCTAAATCAACTGGCTGTTCGTACTTCAGTACCTCATCTGGAATAGTAGGCTCCTTATAGAAAACAAGGCTAGCATCCATCTGTCTATCTCTAAGCTGATAAGAAATAGTTTTGTACATTTTGTACTCCAACAATTGCTGTACCAGCTCTGCACGTGGATCCTCAGGTTCTTCCCCATCCTCTTCTTTCTCTTCTTTTGGAAGGAGCATACGGCTTTTGATGTCTAAGAGAGTTGTTGCCATAAGCAAGAACTCAGACATAACATCTAAGTCGCTATTATCCATAGCACGAACATATTCCATATATTGATCAGTAATCTCAACAATTGGAATATCGTAGATATCAACTTTATTTTTATCAATCAGGTGTAAAAGTAAATCCAGGGGACCCTCAAACACCTGAAGCTTAACATTCATCTCCAAAATTATTCTCCCTATAAGCCGCTAACAAACATCCACGTTGAGAATCTGTTACGACTACAAGCCTTTGTGATTCTCCGTTCGACAGCACGTCTCACTTGAGAATCCAAAGAGCTTGTTGTCTACAGATTGCTCAATTTATTGAGTTTGTTAGCTAGTACTAAGCAACTAAATAATGCATAAAATAAGCAAGCATGACTGCATCGCTTCTACGAACATAAAAATGGTCTCATACTGGTGGACCATGTATGAGACCATTATAAAAGACTATATTGTGTAAGTCAATATCAGTAACCACTAGATTTAGTAGTCTGACAATTTTAGAGTGATTCTAAAGTTTTGCGGATTTCGATGATGAAATCACGAGAATTAAGTACTGTAGGATTCTCAATAGATGTAATGAGTGCTAAATCCTTTGTCATTTTTCCATCTTCGATTGTTTTGATACATGCTCTCTCAAGCTTGTCAGCAAAATCAGAAAGCTCAGGAATATTATCAAGCTCTCCACGCTTTCTAAGCGCGCCAGTCCAAGCAAAAATTGTAGCAACAGAGTTTGTAGATGTCTCCTCACCCTTAAGATGCTTATAATAGTGACGCTGAACTGTTCCGTGTGCAGCCTCATATTCATAATATCCAGCAGGAGAAACAAGAACAGATGTCATCATAGCAAGAGAACCAAATGCTGATGAAATCATATCTGACATAACATCACCATCATAGTTCTTGCATGCCCAGATAAATCCACCCTCAGACTTCATAACACGAGCTACAGCATCATCGATAAGTGTATAGAAGTATTCGATGCCTGCCTTGTCAAATGCATCCTTATAATCCTTATCAAATATTTCCTGGAATATATCTTTGAATCTATGATCATACTTCTTTGAAATTGTATCCTTTGTAGCAAACCATAAATCCTGTTTTGTATCAAGCGCAAACTTGAAACAACTATGAGCAAAGCTCTCAATAGAAGCATCGATGTTGTGCTGTCCCTGAACTACACCTGGTCCATTAAATGTGTGAACTAGAGCGCGCTCTTCTGTACCATCCTCAGCTGTATATACAAGCTCTACTTTACCAGCCCCTGGAATTCTCATTTCAGAATTCTTATATACATCACCATATGCATGTCTTGCAATAGTGATAGGCTTCTTCCAAGATTTAACATTTGGTTCGATTCCTTTGACAACAATAGGAGCTCTAAATACAGTACCATCAAGGATTGCACGAATTGTACCATTAGGACTCTTCCACATTTCCTTAAGATTGTATTCTGTCATACGTGCGGCATTAGGAGTGATTGTGGCACACTTTACAGCAACGCCATATTTCTTTGTAGCCTCTGCCGAATCAACTGTAACCTTGTCATCTGTCTCATTTCTGTGTTCAAGTCCAAGGTCATAATACTCTGTTTTTAAATCGATAAAAGGAAGTAAAAGTTCATCCTTAATCATCTGCCAGAGGATACGAGTCATCTCATCTCCGTCCATCTCTACAAGGGGTGTTGTCATCTGAATTTTGCTCATACATTATCTCCTTAACCCAGTCCGCCAGTTACGCTCTCAAGCATTGTATTTCTACGCTCAACAACACGTTTCGCTTTAGAAATACAATAGCTTGATAGCTACTGGCTCAACTAAAAATCAAATTACAGTATTACTTTACCACGAGGTTTACGATTTTGTTTGGCACGTAAATTTCCTTAACAAGGTTCTTGCCATCAAGTGCCTTTGCTACATTCTCATCAGCCTTTGCTGTTGCAAGTGCTTCATCTTTGTCACATCCGTTAGGAATCTTGATTGTAGCCTTAAGCTTTCCGTTTACCTGAACAGCAATTTCGATTGTAGATTCTACAATCTTTGCTGGGTCATACTCTGGCCACTGTGAAAGTGAACAGTAGCCCTCTCCGCCAAGCTCTGCATACATCTCTTCGCAAAGATGTGGAGCAAATGGGCAAAGAATCTTTACAAGTAAAATAAGATTATCCTTTGTAATATGTCCCTCTGAAACAATATCGTTAAGAAGTCCCATCATAGCTGCAATAGCTGTGTTGTACTTCATAGCTTCGATATCTTCAGATACCTTCTTAATTGTCTTGTGAATGCCTGTCTCAATAGACTCGCTATTTGGCTCATCTGTAACAATGTCAGTAAGACCTGCAAATCTCTCAAGGAATCTCTTACATCCACGAACTGATGCATCTGACCAAGGAGCAGCTGCGCCATAGTCACCCATGAATAATACGTATGTACGAAGTGTGTCTGCACCATACGCATCAACAATATCAAGTGGATCGATAACATTACCACGTGACTTAGACATCTTCTGTCCGTCCTCACCAAGGATCATACCCTGTGCGCTTCTCTTTTTATATGGCTCTGGAGTATTAACAACACCAAGGTCATAAAGGAAGTGATGCCAGAAACGTGAGTAAATCAAGTGACGTGTAACGTGCTCCATACCACCGTTGTACCAATCAACTGGCATCCAGTAGTTAAGCTTTTCTCTAGCAGCAAACTCGTTATCATTATGTGGATCAATATAACGGAGGAAGTACCAAGATGAACCAGCCCACTGAGGCATAGTATCTGTCTCACGCTTTGCTGCGCCGCCACACTTAGGACACTTGCAATTAACAAAGCTCTCAACTCTAGCAAGTGGTGACTCTCCATCTGTACCTGGCTCGAATTTCTCCATAACAGGAAGCTTAAGTGGAAGCTCCTCATATGGAACTGCAACGTCGCCACATGTAGGGCAATGTACAATTGGAATAGGCTCGCCCCAGTAACGCTGTCTGTTAAATGCCCAATCCTTCATCTTGAACTGAACACCAGCCTTACCACAGCCGAGCTTTTCAAGCTCCTGAATCATTCTATCGATTGAGTCCTTTTTGTTGTTAAGACCATTAAGGAACTCAGAATTAATCATATTGCCTTCGCCTGTATAAGCTTCTTTTGTAACATCTCCGCCCTCGATAACAGGGATGATGTCGATACCAAACTTTTTAGCGAAGTCCCAGTCACGCTGATCATGAGCAGGAACAGCCATGATAGCTCCTGTACCGTAGCCCATCATTACGTAATCTGAAATATATACAGGAATCTTCTTTCCTGTGATTGGGTTGATTGCATCAAAGCCCTCAACTCTAACACCTGTTTTATCCTTAGAAACAAGCTGTGTACGCTCAAACTCAGACTTCTTCTGGCACTCAGCTCTGTAAGCCAAGATTGCGTCCATGTTAGAAATCTTGTCTGCGTATTTATCAATATATGGATGCTCTGGAGCAATAACCATAAATGTAACACCGCAAAGTGTATCTGGACGTGTAGTGTAAATCTCAAGCTTATCTTCGATTCCTTCAAGTGCGAAGTTTACGAAAGCCCCCTTTGACTTACCAATCCAGTTAACCTGCTGCTGCTTAATATTCTCAGGGAAATCAAGACCATCAAGCCCCTGAAGAAGCTTGTCAGCGTACTCTGTAATGCGAAGATACCAAACGTCCTTTTCCTTCTGGATAACATCTGTATCACAGATATCGCACTTACCACCCTGTGAATCCTCATTTGAAAGTACTACCTTACAATGTGGGCAGTAGTTAACAAGAGTTTTATCTCTGAAAACAAGGCCCTTTTCGAACATCTTAAGGAAAATCCACTGAGTCCACTTATAGTAGTCCTCCTGTGTAGTGTCGATTGTACGACTATAATCAAAAGAAAAACCTACACTCTTAAGCTGAGTTGTGAATTTCTTAATATTATCATCAGTAATCTTTCTTGGATGAGTGTTTGTCTTTACAGCGTAATTCTCTGTTGGAAGTCCAAATGCATCAAAGCCAATAGGAAATAATACGTTATATCCCTGCATTCTACGCTTTCTAGATACTACCTCAACTGAAGAATAAGCCTTGATATGTCCAACGTGCATACCAGCACCAGATGGATATGGAAACTCTACAAGACCGTAGAATTTTGGCTTATCAGAACCATCAACAGCTTTGAAAATCTCGTCCTTTTCCCAAGCTGCCTGCCATTTTTTCTCAATTGCTTTAAAATTATGTTTCATTTTCTCACCTCGTAATCTACGACTTCTGTTTTTCTGACTAAAAACTGAAATCTATACAACTAATCGAAATTATAATAAAAGCTGTAGAGTTTTGCAATGAAAACATCTACAGCTTTTTAATTAACAAGAAGTAAAATACAGATTATTTTAATTCTAATGAATGAGAAACATATGTTATGTATCCCATATCGCTATCATATTCCATAGCTTCTGCTTCTATTTCAGAATCAGTGGCATATTCTAATGCATAAGCATCTTTATCATCATCCATAACCATATTCAGATAATCACTAAAATACTCTCTATCTTCAAGGGTATTTATACCAAAGGAATCGTCATCCCAATATATACAGGTATAGACACTTTCCTGATTTACTCCATCTAAAACATTATCCAAAGATTGATTGCGGTTATAGTATTCTGTAACAAATGCATCACCACCATTTATAAGAACATATCCGCCCTTAGCTTTTAAATCCTCTAGCATGTCTGAGACACCTGTGAATATTTCTTCTGTAGGATACTGATAATAAACATCACAATTATCAACAAAGAAACCATCTACACCCTTTGCTAATAATTCGTCAGCCTTAGAAGAAATAAACTCCTGCCATTTAGCCGAAGATACATCAACCCACTGTTCATCTTCCCAGTTTTCGTAAATGCCTAAGGTGATATCTTTATAATCAGAATAATAGTCTCTAAAAGATTCGATAGAGCCCAAATTAAGATACGTATATACGTTATGGCCTTTATCCTTCAAAGCAGAGATTTCATCTTCTGTATAATATTGAGCATCTATAACCATCGTCTGCGCTAAGTCTCTATCTTCTATTTCTTCTGGATTCATCCCCAGATATACGCCATATAGATTTTCATTATCAGCCTTACAGTTGTTTTTAAAAAATAAAATCAAAATTGTAAATGCCAATAAAACAAAAAGTATACTTACGAAAGTAATTTTAAATTTACGATTCATTTAAGTATAATCCCTTACCAATCCTTCACTTTTATCTATTACATCAACATAGTAATTCTTAAAATTTCCCTGTTCTACATAAACATCAACAGGGTTTCCAATATTATAAAAATCATTTGGATTAAAATTCAGGATGTCGCTCTTAAACTTGTATATGTATCCATCATAAGGGTTATTATAGCTGCAAAAAACACGATATGGATGTCTTCCATTAATTGTAATATTATAATCCATATCTATACTTTCAATTTCTGCAATGATTCTCTGTCCGGATTCAATTAATCTAGTCTTTTTATTTTTCTTATGAATCTTATAAATTATCATTGGAAAACCAATGGCAATAAACACACATCCAAATACTATTGGAAAAATTGCAAAGAACAGTTCACCCTCAGAAGTACGGACATCTCTAGGATCGTCTGGGTTTAAATAAATCTCAATTTCCTGCCCTTCGTACATATCACTAGAATAATAATTTAACTGCACTCGATTGTATTCATTACCATCATACTCATAGGTTACAAATACATAATGGTCGGTTTCATCCCCATGCTCATCAACTTCGATTTCTTCGATGATTGCATTAGTGCTAACAGCATTCTCCATAAATTCTCTAGACGAGATGTTTGAAACAACGCCAACAGCAATTACTATAGCCCCAACAATGGTAAAAATAACTCCTAATATTAATACTAAATTGTTTGTTAATACCTTTTTCATTTTATTGATTCTCTGCATCCTTTTTCTTTTTCTTATTAATAACAGAACCTACTCCACCAATAACGGCACCAACACATGCACCTACCGCAGCCTTTGAAAATACTTGGTTCCAATCAATTCCGCTTTTAAGCTTAGCTGTTGATTTAATCGAAGAGTCATAAGAAAAGCTTGCCCCATCAGCTAAACTCTTTGTATTTTCAAACAAATCATCTATATCTGCATCTGGATCATATGATTTTGTATAGAAATAATAGAAATCATTATTTACTACAGTGCAAAGACAAGCATTTATAAATTCATCATTTTTATTTTCAGAAACCATTTCTAGCATAATATATGGTTCATTTTTAGAATTGTAATATACGCCTTCGTATGTGGCTGAAATATCACCATAATCGTCAACATCTTCCATTGTCGATTCCAATTCGGCGCCAAAATCGTCTATTTCATCTTCAGAGTAATCCTTCAACTGACCAATCTCTTCGTCTTCATTATCAAGATAGTAAATATATGATTCTACAAAATAATCACCATCAACATACAATGCCTCAAAGAATGAATCATCACTAGAATTAATCATAGAGATAACATCATCAGTTCCAAAGCCATCAATCTGTAGTTCATCAATATTCTCTCGATATGATTGTTTACCATCAATAACATATTCATATTTTTGTGGAATTGCAACCTGAAGTGAAATCTCAGGAAAACTAAGTGTCAATTCAGTTTCAGCCGCAAATGAAACACTTGAAAATACAGTAGTAGCCACCCCTAATGCTGCCATTGAAGTCATAAATAATTTTTTCATAATATTTTCTCCTTGTAATATTAAATATAGTAGTAATATACTACTCTCTATTTGTATAGTCAATATAAATAATAAAAATGAGGTTGAGAACAATTGTCTCAACCTCACCGATAATTATTTTTATTTAGGAACTATTATTCCTCATCTACGTCCTTAAGCTTATTAGCTCTACGCTCAACCTCTTTAGCTTGAACATCTGATGGAACCTGTTCGTAGCGAGCTAGCTCATATGAGAATGTACCATAGCCACCAGTCATAGAACGGAGCTGTGTATCATAGCCATAAAGCTCAGCCATAGGAACCTCTGCAAGGACTTCTGTTTTACCAGCAGTTTCAGTTGGATTCATTCCAAGTACACGTCCGCGGCGCTTATTAAGATCACCCATAACATCACCAGTATATGAATCAGGAACTAAAACCTTAAGCGTCTCGATTGGCTCAAGAAGAATTGGATTAGCCTTCATGATACCCTCCTTGAACGCTCCCTTTGCAGCAACCTTAAATGCCATTTCAGAAGAATCTACTGGATGATAGCTTCCATCATAAAGGTTAGCATGTACACCAACTACAGGATAAGCTGCAAGAGGTCCAGCAAGAACTGCTTCCTGTAAACCTTTTTCAACTGCTGGGAAGTAATTCTTTGGTACAGCACCACCTACTACAGATTCTGTAAAGTTGTAATGCTCCTCCATATTTCCAGATGGTTCAAATGTCATTTTTACATGTCCATACTGACCATGACCACCTGTCTGCTTCTTATACTTGTATTCAACGTCAGACTTTCCACGGATTGTCTCTTTAAATGCAATCTTTGGCTGACTAAGCTCTATGTCAACTTTATATTTTTCATTGAGCTTTTGAACAAGCATATCAATGTGTCTATCACCAATTCCATAGATAAGTGACTGGCTATTCTCGCCATCATTAACTGTTTTAATAGTTAAGTCTTCAGCACAAAGCTTTGCGAGAGCCTGAGCAATTTTATCTTCATCTCCCTTATTTTTAGCCTTATATCGTTTATACGTATATGGCACAGAAAGAGGTGTTCTGATATAAAGAATTGGATTAGCCTTTGTAGAAAGTGAATCTGTTGTAGCAACCTTCTGAAGTTTAGACAATGCACAAATGTCACCAGCGTGAACCTCAGGAACTTCCTCAGGCTTGCTACCTGTTAGGATATATAGCTTTCCAATTTTCTCTTCCGACTCCTTATGCTTGTTGTATAGCAAATCATCTGTTTTAAGCACTCCTGAATTAACTTTAATAAGAGAATACTTTCCTACAAATGGATCTACGATAGTCTTAAATACGTATGCTGATTTTGGCTTAGAGAAATCATAATTTGCTTCATAAACCTCATTCGTATTTGCGTTAATTCCTGTGATAACGCAATCAGCAGGTGATGGTAAATATTTAACTATATCAGTAAGCATTGTATACTGGCCTCTATTCAACACATTTGAGCCCATCATTACAGGAATAATATCACCAGATGCAACATTTACACGAAGTGCCTGTCTGATTTCATCCTCAGAGAACTCTTCTCCGCCGAAGTATCTATCCATGAATTCTTCTGATGTTTCAGCAACTGATTCCATCAAAGCTTCACGATATTTCTCTAAGTATTCTTGACTGTAATCTGGAACATCAGAATGTTCAACAGTACCATCTGCTTTCCAACGCTTACCCATCTGTTGAATAACATTTACATAGCCAACAAATTCTCCATTTTCTCTAATTGGAAGATGGAAAGGAGCAATCTTTTTGCCATAAAGACTTTGAAGTTCCTCAACGATCTCTCTATAGCTGGCATCATCTATATCCATGTCAGTTACAAATACCATTCTAGGAAGATTGAATTTATCGCACATCTCCCATGCTCTCTTTGTACCAACCTCAATTCCGCTTTTACCTGAAATAACAATAATTGCTGCGTCAGCTGCTGAGACAGCTTCTTCAGCCTCTCCAACGAAATCAAAATATCCTGGTGTGTCTAGGAAGTTAATCTTAGTATCGCCCCAAATGATTGGAACTAAAGAAGTGTAGATAGAAAACTTGTTTTTCTGCTCTAATTTGTCGTAATCACTAATGGTATTACCAGCCTCTATAGTGCCAGGCTTGCTGATCTGACCAGCTAGAAAAGCCATTGATTCGATGAGACTGGTTTTGCCCGCCCCGCTGTGACCAAGTAACACAACATTTCTAATTTTGTCCGTAGTAAATACCTTCATAATGCTGTCCTCCCAATAATTATTTGACGCATTCCCCTTAGCGCCATAGCTGTGTAAAAACTTATAATTATTATATTTAATATTCAGACTATTTACAATGGAAATATATGATATTATATAAATATATTTATACTTTAAAGTAATAAAGTAACGGGAGATTTTATTATGGCGTTAAAGACTAAAACAATTGGATTTGTCGGCCTAGGTCTTATTGGGGGAAGTATCGCAAAGGCGATATTAAAGGTTTATCCAAATACTAGAATACTTGCCACAGCATCCAGAGAATCTACTATTGAAGCCGCTTTTGAAGAGCGATTAATTGACAATAACGGACTACTTAAAATTCATCAATTCGGACAGTGCGACATTATATTTTTGTGTAGTCCTGTAAAAATTAATTGCGATTATCTCAGGCAATTAAAGGATGTTGTAAAGCCTGATTGTGTCATCACAGACGTAGGCTCTGTTAAGGGAGACATCACTGCCGTTGCAAGAGAACTAGGTATGACTAATCAATTTATCGGTGGCCATCCTATGACTGGCTCAGAGCTTACTGGTCTAGAACACTCTTCCGCTTTATTATTAGAAAATGCTTATTATATCCTAACTGCTGACCCTGAAATGCCAGTAGATACATATGATGAATTTGGCAAATATATTAAATCGCTAGGAGCCATTCCTATCAAGCTCACTCCAGAACAACATGATGAAGCTACAGCGGCAGTTTCTCATCTTCCACATGTTATTGCAGCTTCTCTTGTAAATCTAGTTCAGGATAATGATGATGATCAAACCACTTGCAAAACAATCGCAGCCGGTGGATTTAAGGATATTACCCGCATCGCATCTGGCTCCCCTACTATGTGGCAGCATATTTTCTTAAGCAACAGACAGGCAATTTTAAAGCTTATCGATGCATTCAAAGAAGAACTAGATACATTTCGTAGCGCCATTGATTCATCTGATGCAGATGCTATAATTAAGCTCTGGTCAAAATCAAAGGATTATCGAGATTCTATTACAATTCCTGAGAATGCATTAATCCGTTTTTACGAATTATACTGTGATATTGATGATAAACCTGGTACCTTGGTAGGTGTACTTCAACTATTAGCAGATGCTGATATTAGTGTAAAAAATATCGATATCATTCATAACAGAGAATTCGAACCAGGTGTACTGAGAATAGAATTCTATACAGAAGATGCTATGAAAAAAGCGCAGACCACATTGACTCATAATAATTATTACACTAGACAGAGGACAAACTAATGGCAATAACTAAAGCAAATAGCTTAAAAGGTGAAATAAAAATTCCTGGAGACAAATCTATAAGTCATAGAGGCGTCATGTTTGGAGCAATATCAGAAGGCATCACTGAATTAACTGGATTTTTAGATGGAGCCGACTGCCGCTCTACCATAGGATGTTTTAAAGCCATGGGCATAGATATTAATCAGGAAAATGACCATGTAATCATCCACGGAAAGGGTTTACATGGACTCAAAAAGCCTAGCGCCATGCTTGATGTTGGTAATAGCGGAACTACAACAAGGCTTATATCTGGTATATTAGCTGGCCAATCCTTTGTTAGTTCATTAAATGGAGATGAATCAATTCAGAAACGACCTATGGGACGAATTATCGCTCCTCTTACTTTAATGGGCGCCAATATTCGCTCAATAAAAGATAATGAATGTGCCCCTCTTGAAATAGGTGGTTCAAAGCTAAAGTCTATTCACTATAATTCTCCAGTAGCTAGCGCTCAGGTTAAATCTTGTATATTACTTGCAGGACTTTATGCTGAAGGTACAACTTCCGTAACAGAGCCAGTAGTTTCTAGAAATCATACAGAGCTTATGCTTTCCGGATTTGGTGCTGATATTAAATCCCAAGGATTAACCGCATCAATTGTGGGCGGGCCTAAATTAGTCGGACAGAAAATTGATGTTCCTGGAGACATTTCCTCTGCTGCTTACTTCATTGTTGCTGGATTAATTTGTCCTAATTCAGATTTACTTATCAAAAACGTAAATACGAATCCTACAAGAGCCGGCATTATCAAAGTTGCTAAAGCCATGGGTGGAAATATTGAACTATTAAATGAACGAATCGTCAGTGGAGAACCTGTTGCTGATATTCATGTTAGCACCAGCAATTTAAAGGGATGTGAAGTTTCTGGTGACATAATCCCTACTCTTATTGATGAAATCCCTGTAATTGCAGTTATGGCGGCTTGTGCTGATGGAACTACCATTATCAAGGATGCTGCAGAGCTTAAGGTAAAAGAAAGCGACCGTATTGCTACAGTAACTGAGAATCTCAGTAATATGGGTTGTGATATTACTCCTACAGAAGATGGAATGATTATCAATGGTGGCACACCATTAAAAGCGACAACCGTAAATACGTATTTGGATCATCGAATTGCAATGTCTTTTGCCATTGCAGGTCTTGTTGCTGAAGGTGAAACAACTTTTGATGATGAAAAATGCTGCCAAATTTCATATCCTGATTTTTTTAAAACAATAAATACTATTTTTAACAAATAAAAAATGCACCTATCAAATTTGATAGGTGCATAAATTTTTATTTCTTTCCACAACAGAACTTATACTTCTTTCCAGAACCACATGGACATGGATCATTACGTCCAACCTTCTTTTCTGAACGTACGATTGTGTGCATGTTCTTAGCTTCTTTTGTAAGGGACTTTCTAGTCTCCTCATCAAAAATCTGCTCCCACTGTGGAAGGCCATATAACCAATCAGCCTTTGCGTCAATCATGTTCTTGAAAAGCTTTTCCTTATCGAATTTAAGAGATACTACTGTGTCCTCTTCCATAGTCTCGATTGGGTTTGGAGTAACAAGTGATTCATTAATACCATCAAGGAAACCTACCATAGGCATAACCTCGATATTATATTTTTCTGCAAGCTCCTTAACTGTACCCTTAACTTCTGTATCAGGATCGTCCAAAAGCTGTTCGTAAATTCCCTTTTCTAACAAGAAATAATTCTGCCAAAATCTCTGTAAGTCTGCCTGAGACTGATTCTGATTATAGGCAATCTTTTGCCAATTTTCTAGTAAACTCATTTTATATTCCTCTCCAATTTATAATCAAAATATGTGGCTAGCCACATGTGAAATTATATCATAACCAATAATAAAAGGCTAGATACTATGAAGTATCCAGCCCCTCCTGTTTTACGGGAAAACTCACCCATGCAAATTGCCTTCGGCAATGGGTGAGTTGTGGCAAACAGGCAACTCCCCTAAAGGGGACCCCTCCTGTTTGCTAGTCGTATAAAACTCTTACACACTTAAGTGGTGTACGATACATGTAATTCGAAATCTTAATTCCGTCACGTTTATTAGAAGCGTGTACAATCTGTCCACCACCGATATATATAGCAACGTGATTGATTGTGCTTCCTCTACCATAGAATATCAAATCACCAGGTTTAAGCTCTGATGTAGAAATCGCTGTACCTTCGTTAGCCTGTGCTCTTGAAGAATGTGAAAGATAAACACCAAACTGTGCCATAACCTGCATTGTAAATCCAGAGCAGTCGACACCATTTGTAAGGCTAGTACCACCCCAAACGTATCTATTTCCAACATACTGAAGTGCAAAATCGCAAACAGCCATACGAACGTCAGAAACACCAGCTCCATATCTAGCCTCTGTAAGAGTCATAGCTGTTGTAAGAGATAAATCTACATCAACATACTCTGCGCTAACGTAGCCTTCGTCACCATCTACGTCAACCTTAATCCACTCATCATCCTGAGTGTTATCTAGAATAGGCACTTCTTCACCATCAGCTAACTGATAGATAATCTCGCAATCTGTATTAGGCTCAACACGAACTCTAAGTCCACCTGTGTTAGATGTGGCAACGTACTGAGCAAGCTCTAATGCTTTGTCCCATGCCTCATCACCTGAAAGAAGATACTCTGATGAAACATATCCTTCTACTTCACCAGATTTGATGTAGCTCCATTCACCCTCTGTGCTGATAATCTCACAAGCAGCATTAGCAGGGAATTTACCAACTAATTTACCATCTGATGATGCAGTCTCACGAATATTTAAGTTACCTTCTGAAACAGTACAAATACCGATATTCTCATATCCGTAAATATCGCCTAGTGACTTTGCTGTAGCGATAGCTGCAGAATCAGTAACTGAAAGATCCTCAAGTGATGCCAAATCTAAAGTAGTAGCTGTAACTACACCAGCTGTAGCTGTAGTATCTGCATCTTCTTCAATATCTGTATATTGCTGCGCATCAAGGCTATAATCAAACATAATTGCCAGTGCACAAACTAATGAGAAAGCTGAAATAATGCGCTTTTTCATAAAACCTCCAAATTAAATAAATTTAAAACAACACTCGGATTATATCAACCCGAGTGCCATTTGTCAATATTTTGTAATATTTACGTAATAATATTATTTATTGAAGAACTGCTTAGCCAAAATCTTGTCTTTGTTCATTTGTTCTTGCAATGCATCAATAGATTCAAACTTCATTTCAGGTCTAAGGAATGACTTGAATGTAACCTTTACAAAACGTCCGTACAAGTCACCATTATAATCCAAAATATGAGTTTCTATTCCTACTATTTTTTTATCTGAAACAGATGGCTTTGTTCCTACATTAGTAACTCCGTGATAGATTCTGCCATCAAAATCTATTGTAGTAACATATACTCCAAATTTAGGAACTAGCTTTGTAGTCTCTGGCATAATATTTATTGTAGGAATGCCTATTGTATGTCCTAGATGAGCACCATGAACTACCTCACCCCATACAAAGTATTCATAACCTAACATGTCATTAACAGACTCAATGTGGCCTTCTTTAAGCTCTTCCCTAATATAGGTACTGCTAATGTCTCGGTTATTCATTTTGATTTTATCAATTACCCTGTACTCAAATCCAAGCTCTTTTGATAGCTCTAAAAGCATTTGAGGGTTTCCAGCACCTTTATATCCAAAGGTAAAATCTGTTCCTGAAACCATGTATTTCATATTAAGTTTTTTAACCAAATATTCAATGAAACACTTTGGATCAGTTTCCATAAGCTTCTGGTCAAAAGGACATTCTATCAAATAATCTAATCCATCATTATCAAGCATGAACATCCTCTCCTTATTTGTAATTAAGGAAGGAGTATCATCATCTTTGAGGAATGAACGCAAAGAATTATTGAATGTAATCAGACAAGATTTATATCCTTGTTGTTTCTTTTCTATAATATCTTTTGTAAGTAAATGATGTCCCTTATGAATGCCATCGAATTTTCCAACGGTAATTGCTGTAGGCTCATTTATCTCAATATCAAAAAGTGATTGTATATAATTCATCGTAATAATTATTCTTCAAGGAAGAATTTCTCCAGTTTAAATATGTTGTCTGTGTATGTGTAAATCCCTAAGAAACGATTATCAGGCAAATACATTCTGTATTTTACACCATCTTCAAATGAACTGATGGATTCTGCAAAAACCTGGTCTACAGGAATAACACCGCCATTAACAGCTTGTTTAATGCTCTCCTCAGCGGGAATTACAAAAACCGTTCCATAGCTGTCAAATGCCTGATCAATAGGCATCATAATTCCATCTAAATTACCATTATTAACAATACGCTGTATCTCGTCTAATGTGCGAGCATCCGATATATCGAAAATACTAACTCTAGTACGAATCAAGGATTTCATAGCACATCCGCAACCAAGGACCTGACCTACATCATGGCATAATGACCTAATATAGGTTCCTTTACTGCAATGAATTCTAATGCTCACTTCTGGTAAGTTCATTTCAAGAATATCGATACTAAATACGGTAACTGGTCGAGGCTTTCTTTCTACTTCTTTGCCAGCTCTAGCTAATTCATAAAGCTTTTTCCCGTTAACCTTTAAAGCAGAATACATAGGGGGTACCTGCATAATGTCCCCTACAAAGCTGTTTATAGCATCCTCTACTTCCTTTTCATTGACTGTTACTGATTTTCGTTGTAGAATTTTGCCACTCATATCATAGCTATCAGTCTCAGTACCAAGAAGCATCACGCACTCATATACTTTATCTTTGTCAGTAAGCATATCGCACAGTTTTGTAGCCTTTCCTACACAAACAGGAAGAACGCCTGTCGCGTCAGGATCAAGTGTGCCTGTATGACCAATTTTTTTTATTTTTAAAATACCACGAAGCCTGGCAACCACATCAAATGAAGTATACCCGGCTTCTTTATAGACATTAATTATGCCACTATTCATTAATCTATTCCTAACTCTACTAATTGTGTCTCAACCATTTTTACAATGTCTTCGATAACATGCCATGGTTCCTTTGTAGCAACAGAAAATCCAGCTGCTTTCTTGTGTCCGCCGCCGCCATAAACTCCAGTTATTACTGTTAAATCAACATCACCTGAAGCTCTAGTGCTTCCCTTGAAGTCACCATCGGCAAGCTCATATAAAAATACTGCAACCTCAACTCCAGTAGTATCTCGAAGCTGTTGAACAATTCCTTCAAGATGCTTTGATTGGGCATCGTATTTTGCCATATCGTTTGAGTCGATAACTGCAGCAATTACTTTCCCATTTAAATAAGTTTTACAATTTAATAATGCCATACCAAGCATACGATTCTGAATCATAGTTTTGGCATAGTATGTATCAGTACAAATCTTTGGATAATCAATACCCTTTGTCATAAGAAATCCTGCAGCGGCCATTGTAGCCTCTGTAGTACATGAATACTGAAATACACCAGTATCGTGAATAATTCCAGTGTACAAGCATTCTGCAATTTCCTTTGTAATTTTGTCTTTGTCGAATTGATTATATACTAGCTCGCATGTAGAACTATCATCAGGAATAATATAACTATATTCGGCAAATCCACCATTAGTCACATGATGGTCAATACAAACTGTATGCTTTGCCTTCTCAAAATAAGGGAAAACATCTCCTAGTCTACCACCATCACTACAATCTAAAGCAATAAATAAATCAAATTCTTTTTCTGGCGCAGCTTCGTGAATGTCTTCAATTTTGTCTGCATTTTTAAAGAATTTGAAAATATTAGGAATAGGATCAAGATAGACATGAAGCTCTTTATCCGAATAGTAGGTAGCTATATAGTTGTACATAGCCATACAAGAGCCCACACAATCTCCATCTGGACGAATGTGTCCACTGATTCCTATTACATTTGCATCGGATAAAAGCTCATTAAAATTGTCTATCATATTCCTAGTCTCCTTTTATTCCTCTTCCTTTGCATGAAGAGGTGCATTTACCTCATCAATTAGCTTGCTCATTTTTGCAGCATAAGCAATTGACTGGTCACTTACAAAAGTAATCTCAGGTGTGTTTCTAAGATTAATTCTGTGAGCAAGCTCACGACGAATGAATCCAGCAGAGCTCTTAAGACCTTCAATAGTCTTTTGAGCTGCTTCATCATCGCCGAGAACAGAAATATAAGCCTTGCAGGTTTTAAGGTCTGGAGCCACTTCAACAGATACAACAGATGTAACTGGTGAAATACGTGGGTCCTTTAACTCAAGTCTTATTATATTGCTAAGCTCACGCATAACTTCTTCGTTTATGCGAATATTTTTAACTGAATTTTTTCTCATTATCTAGGTACCTCAACCATAATGTACGCTTCAATAGTATCCATTTCCTGAATATCATTGAAATCTTCAATAACAAGACCACATTCGAAGTTAGCTTTAACTTCCTTAACATCATCCTTGAATCTCTTAAGAGAACCAAGCTTACCTTCGTGAATAAGTTCGCCTTCACGAGTAACACGAACCATACAATCTCTCTGGAAGTAACCATCTGTTACATATGAACCAGCGATGTTACCAACACCAGAAGCTTTGAAGATCTGACGAACCTCAGCATGACCGATAACCTTCTCTTCGAAGATTGGATCAAGCATACCCTTCATAGCAGACTCAACGTCGTTGATTGCATCATAGATAACCTTGTAAAGACGAAGATCAACGCCTTCTCTATCTGCTGTAGCCTTTGCCTGTGGATCAACACGAACGTTAAATCCAATGATAATAGCATTTGAAGCAGATGCAAGTACTACGTCTGATTCATTGATTGTACCAACACCACCGTGGATGGTCTTAACAACAACTTCCTCATTTGAAAGCTTTTCAAGTGACTGCTTAACAGCCTCTACAGAACCCTGAACATCGGCCTTAACAATAAGGTCAAGCTCCTTAAGGTTTCCTGACTCAATCTCGCTGAATAGTGCATCAAGAGACATCTTAGACTTTGTCTGCTCAACAAGCTTGTTCTTGTGCTCTGCAACGAATGTATCTGCAAATGAATGTGCTTCCTTTTCTGAGTCGAAAGACATCAGTACTTCACCTGCATTTGGAACCTCTGAAAGACCTAAAATCTCTACTGGAACAGAAGGTCCTGCACTCTTAACACGTGCGCCTGTATCATCAAGCATTGCACGAACCTTACCATAGCAGCTACCGCAAGCAACTGGATCACCAACATGAAGTGTACCCTTCTGAACAAGAACTGTTGCTACAGCACCACGGCCCTTATCAAGCTGTGCCTCGATAACAAGACCACGAGCCTTACGATTAGGATTAGCCTTTAACTCAAGAACTTCTGCTGTAAGAAGAATCATCTCAAGAAGGTTATCAATACCTTCCTTTGTATGAGCAGATACAGGACAGAATACTGTGCTTCCACCCCAATCCTCAGGAATAAGCTGGTACTCAGAAAGCTCCTGCTTAACTCTATCAATATTAGCATTTGGCTTATCAATCTTGTTAATTGCAACAATGATTTCAATACCAGCAGCCTTTGCATGGTTAATAGCCTCAACTGTCTGTGGCATAACACCATCATCAGCAGCAACTACAAGAATTGCGATATCAGTAGAATTAGCACCACGCATACGCATTGCTGTGAAGGCCTCATGACCTGGTGTATCAAGGAATGTAATATCCTGATTATTAATAGATACTGTATAAGCACCGATATGCTGTGTAATACCACCAGCCTCACGGGCTGTAACCTTTGTATCACGGATTGCATCAAGGAGTGATGTTTTACCGTGATCAACATGCCCCATTACGCAGACAACAGGTGGACGTGATGGGAAGTTTGTTGTATCCTCTTCCTCTTCTTTAAGAAGCTCAGCGATAACATCAACCTTTTCTTCTTCTTCGCAAATGCAGTTAAACTCAAGAGCGATTTCTGAAGCCTCTTCAAAATCAACCTCCTGGTTAACTGTAACCATCTTGCCCTTCATGAATAATGTCTTAACAACAGCTGAAGACTGAACCTTCATCTTGTCAGCAAGATCCTTGATTGTAATTCTATCTGGAATTGTGATAGTAAGAACTTCATTCATGTCACGTTCTGGAGCCTTAGGAGCATTGTTCTTTTTCTTCTTTCCACCATTCTTTTCAAGATTGATGTAACGTTCCTGCTTCTTTCCGCCTAAATTGTTTTCTCTATCATTATTGTTTTTCTTTTTCTTGTCATCACGACGTCCGCCCTTAGCATTTGATGATGGCATCTCTGCTGCAGGAGCCTGCTGTGAAGGACGTGTATTTCTATCACGCTTATCAGGTCTTGCTCCATTGTTTCTATCATCTCTTGCAGGTCTATCATTTCTTTCGTTTCTGTTAGGACGCTTGTCGCCTCTGTTATCATTACGCTCTGGACGCTCCTGACGTTCAGGACGCTCTGCACGGTTAGGACGTTCTGGTCTATCCTGACGCTCTGTACGCTCCTTCTTTACTGGACGTGTATTCTCGTTTTCGTTCTGCTGCTTCTTTGATACAAATTCTGTATCTGTAGACTGAACAGATGCTCTCTGAGATGGACGAACTCCATCAGCAAAAGAACGTGGTCTAATAGGTCCTCTAGGCTGTACAGGAGCTGCCTGCTGCTTCTTTTCTCTGTTTCCTTCTCTATTCTCATTACGAGAAGAGTCAGAACCACGTCTACGTCTGTCATCTCTATCACGAGTAACTACGAAAACATTTTTCTTTTTCTTGACTGGATTTCCATCCTTGTCAACTGCACGGGCCTTTTTAACGCCATCTTTGTCTAATGCAGGTTTCTTATCTGCAGCCTTTGGCTTATCGCTAAAGTTTGCTCTGATTTTAGCAACCATATCATCTTCGATGCCGCTCTGGGCCTTTGCTTCTATTCCATTAGAGCCTAAGAAAGCGATTATTTCCTTGCTTTCCTTTCCAAGCTCTTTGGCTAATTCATGTACTTTAATTTTTGCCATCTAATATCCTCCTCATCTAACTAACTACGTATCTTATCTAGTACGCTTAAGGATAAATTTTCATCGCACACTACGATAGATGCCCGATATTCTTTACCAATTGCATGCCCTAAAGATTCTTTAGTACCATATTCTACGTATTCAACATTGTAGAATTCACAAGAATTTGAAAATGATTTCTTAGTGTTCGCAGAAGCATCAGAAGCTACTATGCAAAGACAGCCACTACCATCCTTAATTGCTTGCTCACATGCAAATTCTCCACTAACTAAAGAACCAGCTTTCATTGCTAAGCTAATCATATTGAGCGCTTTATCAATCATTCTCCAACTCCATATATAAGCATTCTATAACCTCACCAGAAACTGGTGCTTTTAAAGATCTGTTTAAAGATTTTTTCTTTTCAGCCAAAGAAATACATTCTTTATTTTTACAAACATATGCACCTCGACCTTGCGCTTTGTAGCTAAGATCAAGTGCAATGCCATCAGCAGTCTTTACTATTCTAAACATTTGGTCCTTTGGAACCATACGAGAACAAGCTACACATTTTCTAAGAGGTAATGTTTTATTTGTCATTTACTATTCCTCAGAATTCTCCTCTGATTCAGCATCAGCTTCATCAAAATCGCCCTCTTCGTACTCGCCATCCTCTTCATAGTACTCGTCATCATCATAGTACTCGTCGTCATCGTAATCCTCTTCGTAATCAAGGAAATCTCCTGCTTCCTTGGCCTGAGTCTCACTCTTGATGTCAATTTTGAAGCCTGTAAGTCTAGCTGCAAGACGGGCATTCTGTCCTTCTTTACCAATTGCAAGTGAAAGCTGATAATCAGGAACTACTACACGAGCGCTCTTCTCATCTGCATCAGCAACAACAGCAACAACCTTTGCTGGTGAAAGTGCATTTTCAATGAGGTATGCTGGGTTTTCATCCCATTCAACAATATCAATTTTTTCTCCACGAAGTTCATTAACGATAGCGTTAACACGTGCACCATTCTGTCCTACACATGCTCCTACTGGATCAACGTCCTCATCGTTTGACCAAACAGCAATCTTTGTACGGCTACCAGCCTCACGAGAAATTGATTTAATCTCTACGATGCCATCTCTAACTTCTGAAACTTCCTCTTCGAAAAGCTTCTTAACAAGCTCAGGATGAGTACGAGAAACCACAATACGAGGTCCCTTGTTAGACATTTTAACTTCTACGATATAAACCTTGATTCTGTCCTGAAGCTTGTAATATTCGCCCTTAACCTGCTCTGTTTCAGAGAGGAAGCCCTCAAGCTTACCAAGGTTAACATGGATATTGTTGCCTGAGAAACGAGTAACAACACCTGTAACAACCTTGTGCTGAAGCTCATAATATTCCTTGTAAAGAACATTACGCTCTTCCTCACGAATCTTCTGTGTAATAGTATTCTTAGCTGCTGTAGCAGCAATACGACCGAACTCTTTTGACTTAACTTCTACTTTTACAACGTCGCCTACCTGAAGCTTGCCATCGATGTTGTGAGCATCAATAAGTGAAATCTCCTCAACTGGATCTACAACTTCATCTACAACATTCTTGATAAGGTATACATGATACTCACCAGAAGTTCTGTCAATTTCAACTGTGGCATTAACATCTTTGCCCTTGCCATTAATATCTTTGCCTTTACCATAGTTGTTCTTACAAGCAATAAGTAATGAATTCTCAATAGTCTCGATTAAGACATCCATGCTAATATTTTTCTCTTTTGCGAGATCTGTAAGAGCATCCCAAAAATCATTTGTATTTGCCATATTTCCTCCTAAAATAAGAATATATTTAAAAATCTATTGATAATCTAACCTGTGCAACATCTGCTCTGTTAAAAACTTCTGTACCATCATCAAATTCGATAGTAAGTGTATCCTTATCAAATGCCTTAAGTGCACCTGTAAATTCCTTGGAACCATTAATAGGCTTGTAAGTCTTGATATCAACATCCTGACCAACAGCCTTTTCAAAATGTTTATCTTTTTTAAGTACTCTGCCAAGTCCTGGAGAGCTAACTTCAAAAATGTATCCTTCGGTGCCACCAATATCTGGCTGAGCATCTAGCAGATCATTCATTCTACGACTAACTTCGACGCAATCGTCAATTGTGATTCCTCCGTCCTTGTCAATATAGGCTCTAAGGTAATAGTCTGAACCTTCCTTTACGTACTCTACATCGTAAAGTTCAAAGCCTAACTCATCAAGAATAGGAGTAATCATCTCTTCCGTACGTTTCTCGTAATCGGTGTGTTTTGACATAAAAGTCCTCCTTATTCAGTTTTCAAATTGAAAGAGCATAAATAAAGAGAGAGCAAATTGCTCTCTCCTAAGTCGTTCTCTTCATTCAACAAATGTTATTATAACAGAAAACCTGAAAAAAACAAGTTTTTAGGTAAAATAAAAGCGTCATCAACAAAGATGACGCTCTAGCAGTTCCTAGCGGAATCGAACCGCTGTTTTCGCCGTGAGAGGGCGACGTCTTAACCGCTTGACCAAGGAACCATATCCTTGTCGCTTAGGTGTTTGCCTCAGCGACAAGACATATATTACTATGTGAATTGACTTTCGTCAACCCTTTTTCTCTAAATTTTTATATTCAGAATAATTTAAACATTCAGTATATTAAGATAATATATTTAACCCTGATTTTTACGGGAAAGCGAGCTATTTATAATTGTCTTCGGCAATAGAGCTCGCTGTGGCAAACAGGTTCCTCCCGTGAAACGGGTCCTTCCTATTCGCTATAACCATTAGGATTATTCTTCTGCCATCTCCATGAGTCAGCGCACATCTCTTTGATGCCATACTCTGCTGTCCAGCCAAGCTCTTCCTTTGCTTTTGTAGCATCTGAATAGCATATTGCAATGTCGCCTGCACGACGTGGCTTGATAGAATATGGTATTTTAATTCCGTTAGCTTCCTCAAAGTTCTTAACAATATCGAGAACTGAGTAACCTACACCTGTACCAAGGTTATAAATCTTAAGACCTGCATTCTCTTCGATTTTCTTAAGAGCCTTTACGTGTCCCTTAGCAAGGTCTACAACGTGGATATAATCACGTACTCCAGTGCCATCTGGTGTATCATAATCATTTCCAAATACGCCAAGCTCAGGAAGCTTTCCAACTGCAACCTGTGTGATGTATGGCATAAGGTTATTAGGAATACCGTTAGGATTCTCTCCCATTGTTCCTGATGGATGAGCTCCAATAGGATTAAAGTAACGAAGTAATACTACATTCCACTCTGGATCTGCCTTTTGCATATCTGAAAGAATCTGCTCAAGCATAGACTTTGTCCATCCGTATGGATTAGTACACTGTCCCTTAGGACAATTTTCTGTAATAGGTATCTCAGCCGGGTCACCATATACTGTAGCTGATGATGAGAAAATGATATTCTTGCAATTATGCTTTCTCATAACATCAACAAGAGTAAGTGTACCTGCTATGTTGTTCTCGTAATATTCCCAAGGTTTTTGAACAGACTCACCAACAGCCTTAAGACCTGCAAAATGAATACAAGAATCAAGCTGTTCCTTTTCAAAAACCTCGTTTAATCTATCTCTATCTAAGATATCGCCCTTGTAAAACTTAACTGGCTTTCCTGTAATAGCCTCAACTCTCTCAAGGGATTTTTCAGATGCGTTGCTAAGATTATCATAAACAACTACATCATAGCCTGCTTGCTGAAGCTCAACACATGTGTGGCTGCCTATAAAGCCTGCACCACCCGTAACTAATATTGCCATAATAAAATGTCCTCCTTATTAGTTTTATTACCTAAAATAGCTTAACAAAAAATGTCTCAATATTAAAGGATAAAGTCAAACTATTTTTCAGGTTATTTTTCAGGTAACAGAATCATAAGATTTTAGAATATTTGAAATTTAAATAAAAAAGACCTAGTCTTACGACTAGGCCAATGAAAACATTATTAAGCAACCTTGCCCTTTGCAAGCTCAACAAGCTTTGCAAAACCTTCAGCATCGTTAACTGCCATCTCAGCAAGCATCTTTCTGTTCATCTCAACACCAGCGAGCTTGAGACCGTACATGAACTTAGAATATGAAAGTCCATTGATACGAGCTGCAGCATTGATACGAGCGATCCAAAGCTGTCTGAACTGTCTCTTTCTCTGCTTTCTACCAGCGTAAGCTGATGTAAGAGCACGCATAACTGACTGCTTTGCAACACGATACTGCTTGCTTCTAGCTCCTCTGTAACCCTTTGCTAACTTTAATGTTCTATTGTGTCTTTTCTTAGCGTTTAATCCGCCTTTAACTCTTGCCATTTTAAATTCCTCCTAACCAAATAAATAACTATTCCATACTAAATTTTAGAGATATGGAAGTACTTTCTTCATGTTCTTAACGTTTGTTGAATCAACGATTGCAGACTGACGAAGATTTCTCTTTCTCTTTGTAGTCTTCTTGGTTAAGATATGGCTCTTGTATGCCTTGTTTCTCTTAAGCTTTCCTGTTCCTGTTAATTTAAAGCGCTTTGCAGCTGCTCTTCTTGTCTTCATCTTTGGCATGATAATTTTCCTCCTGAATTTAAGATTTCTTTTCTGTAAGCACTAAGCTCATGCTACGGCCTTCGACCTTAGGTGCCTTTTCCACTACTGCAACATCTGCTAACTTCTCAGCAAAATCATCAAGGATGTGTTTGCTAGACTGCATATGAGCCATCTCACGACCGCGGAAACGAAGTGTAACCTTTACTTTATCGCCCTTTGAGATAAACTTCTTTGCTGCATTTACCTTTGTGTTCATATCATTAGCATCGATGTTTGGAGACATACGAATCTCTTTAACCTCAACAACGTGCTGCTTTTTCTTAGCTTCCTTTTCCTTACGTGCCTGCTCGTAGCGGAATTTACCGTAATCTACGATTTTGCACACTGGTGGATTAGCCTTTGGTGAAATCTTAACGAGATCTAAGCCCTCGTCATCTGCAAGTTTTTGTGCTTCTCGTGCTGACATGATGCCAAGCTGTTCCCCATCTGAGCCGATAACACGAACTTCCTTATCGCGAATCTGCTCATTAATCATTAAATCGCTAATGGTACTACCTCCAAATAAATAAAAAAAATAGTGGATACAGAATATCCACCATAAATCATCACAAAACAAGTTTGTGTGAAGTATAAGACCCAAGTCACAGTAAATTAATACGTGCTAAGGTGAGAGTGGATACTCTACTTTGTTTCACAACATTGATAATATAACATGTTACCAGCATGACGTCAACATTTATTTACAAATTATGCAAGAATAAATTTGTTGATAACTTCAGCAATACCGCTATGATTATTATCGTTTACAGTAACATAATCTGCCACTTCTTTTAACACAGGTCTGGCGTTTGCCATAGCCACACCAACACCTGCAATTTGAACCATGCTAATATCGTTCTCTTCATCCCCACAAGCGACCACATTAGAAAGAGGAATCTGTAGGTAGTCTGCTAACTTTTTGATACCATCACCTTTTCCTGTTCCTCTTTTAACATATTCAAGGAATGCATAATGTGAATAAAAATTATCAAAAGCCTGGTCAAACTGACTTGAATGGTTCTTTCTAAAGTTATCAAGATTTTCTGGCTTATCATAATCAATAGCCATAATCTTAGTAATATCTTTGCCTTTTAGGGTATTTATATCATTTACAAAAACCAATTTCTCCTGTGAAACCTGCTTATAGCTTTCAACAAAATGATTATCGTTGAATGTGTAAATGGAACCAAAATCAAAAACAACACAAGTCAAATTGCTATCGAGTATTGCCTGAACCAATTCCAGTGCCAAATTGTTATCAATACAGTCCTTAAATAGAACCTTGTCACTGTTCATTTCAGTTCCAATAACCCCCTGGTAGCCTAGCAAATATACGTTTTCTCTTTTAAATTCATCATAAACTGACAATATTTTTTTGAGAGCATTATTAGGTCTGCCTGTATCAAAAGCAAGTACATGACCTGCATCTAGTAGTTTTGTAATAGTTTCAAGATTTTCTTTTGAGATGATTTTGTCATCATCAAAAAGAGTTCCGTCCATGTCCACAGCAAGTAATTTGTTATTCATCAAAAACCTCATTTGCAAGCCTTGGAGTAAAGGTTCTTTTTTTCAAAAAATCAATCTCCGGCTCGTTATTTCTTTTTGCCTCTTTGCAAAATGTATCTTGTGCACCGATAGGCTTTTTGCCTCTCTGAGGTTTTACTTTAACATACTTTCCTTCTACTGTCATCTCATATGCTTTTAAGTTATCAGCAAGCTGGACATCTAAAATATGCTTAACTTTTGATTTTAGAATCTCGTCTTCTACTGGGAAAATAATTTCAACTCTTCGGTCCAAATTTCTAGGCATCCAGTCAGCGCTTCCCATGTATATATCCTCAGCACCACTATTGTAGAAATAGAAAATTCGAGCATGCTCAAGGTAGGTTCCAACAATAGATGTAACCTTTATATTTTCACTTACACCTGGTATACCTGCTCTCAAGCAGCATATGCCTCTAACTATAAGATGTATTTTAACTCCTGCATTGCTGGCTTCGTAAAGCTTTTCAATGATCTCTTTATCGCACAAAGAATTCATCTTGGCTATGATGGCTGCTTCTTTACCATCCTTGGCATGACCAATTTCCCTATTTATCAAACTAATAAATGTATTTCTAAGCCAAAGTGGTGCAACAACAAGCTTGTTCCATGCCTCTGGCTCAGAATAGCCCGAAAGCATATTAAATACTGCAGTCGCATCAGCGCCATAGGATTCCTGACAGGTAAGCATTCCACAGTCAGTGTATAATTTTGCTGTAGAATCATTATAGTTTCCCGTTCCTAAATGAACGTATCTTCTGATTCCATCCTCTTCTCTTCGCACAACAAGGGCAATCTTACAATGTGTTTTCAATCCCACAAGACCATAAATAACATGGCAGCCTGCTTTTTCAAGCTTCTTTGCCCAAATAATATTGTTCTGCTCATCAAATCGAGCCTTTAATTCTACAAGTACGGTTACTTGTTTTCCATTTTCGGCTGCATGGGCCAAGCTTGCAATAATTGGAGAATTACCACTTACTCTATAAAGGGTCTGCTTAATTGCCAAAACCTGAGGATCAAAGGCTGCCTGAGCAATAAAATCTACTACCGGATCAAAGGTTTCGTATGGATGATGAAGTAAAATATCACCTTTTTTGATTTCATCAAATATTTTCTCGCCTGGCTTTAATCTAGGATTATCTTGAGGTGTAAAGGCTGGTGACCTAAGGTTATTATGGCCCTCAATACCATAAAGCTTCATCAAAAACGTTAAATCAAGAGGACCCTTAATTTTGTATATATCAATCTCATTTACTCCTAAATTCTTCTTTAAAATAGATAGGAGCTTTTTATTAATTGAGCTTTCCACCTCAAGTCGAATTACTTCACCCCATTGACGAGATTTGATTTGCTTTTCAATTTCAATAAGTAAATCCTCAGCGCCTTCTTCATCTATTGAAAAATCAGCATTTCTCATGATTCTATAAGGCGATGCTGCCACAACATTGTAATTTAAGAAAAGCTTGTCCATATTTCGTTCAATAACCTGCTCAAGTAAAATGAAGCAATCATGCTTTTCTTCATCTGCTGGCAAGGAAATAAAACGTGGCAAAACAGAAGGCACCTGAACTGTTGCAAACTCAACATCTTCCATATCATTTCCAACCACTACAGTTTCCTTCTTTTTCTCTATTAGCGCAGCAATATTAAGAGATTTGTTTCTAATCAATGGGAATGGTCTTGATGCGTCAAAGGCCATTGGAGTCAAAACAGGATAAACCTGACTCATAAAAAATGAATCAATATATTTTAGCTGCTCTTCATTTAAATCTTCGTATTTGTCGTAGATTAGAATCCCTTGCTCTTTTAATATTGGCATTAAGCTTCTATTGAAGGTATTGTACTGAAAATCTACAAGCTCACGTGTTTTTTCATTTATAGAAATAAGCTGCTCAGTAGGTGTCATTCCTGCAATATCAGGCTTTGTGTAGCCTGCATGCTCCATATCCTTTAGAGAAGCAACCCTGACCATGAAAAATTCATCTAAATTGGATGAAGTGATAGCAACAAATTTTAGGCGTTCTAGAATCGGCAATTCTTTGTTTGTAGCTTCATTTAAAACTCGCTGCTCAAACTTCAACCAGCTAAGCTCTCTGTTATCATAAAATCTTGCGTCAGAAATATTAATATTTGCCATATCTCCCTCCTAAAATTTCTTGTTTTCTCTAAGAACAGGTTTGATAGAGAATATTTCCTCAAAATAGTCTGCATTCTTTTTGAATAAACCTTTTTCAAGGGCAAGGGAGCTGTTAGCCTCAATGCTAATTACTAGCTCTCTGTCTTTAACCTTAATAGATACATTTTTTATTTTTTGCTTATGGGATCTGTCCAAAGCATTGGCGACCTTAAGAATCGCCAAAAGTTTAAGTATTGTTAAATATTCTTCCTGTGTAAATCTATCTGAAAGATTCTCAAATGGTTCTACAGGCTTTCTATTAAATTCAACTGTAGTTGCAATTAATTCTCGCTCCTTGTGACTAAGTCCAAGTATTTCCGAGCTCATTATTATGGTGTAGGAACAGCTAGATGCTTCTGATAAGCTAATATATTTTCCGCAATCATGTAGAATAGCTATGCACTGCATAAGCAGTCTTTCACGTCTAGAAAGACCATGGTATTTTTTCATGGCATCAAATATTTCTCCCGATAGTTTAAACAACGCCTTTAGATGTGGTTGGTAGCTACCGTAGCGCTTAGCTATAGACCATGCAGCTGTTATAACATCATTTTCAAAATCATGTCTTGAAGTAAGCCATTTTTTCTTGTATGAGAATTGTAAAGCCATTCCTTCGCAGACTGATAACCCTGGAGCAAAAACAATTTCAGGCTTTAGGGTCTCTGCCAAAGTTTTATATAACATGACAACTGGTTCAATTATATCTTCGTTGTCCAGATAAATATCATGCTCAGTTTCGTAGTTCTTAATATACTGTTTATTAATCTTTTTAAGATAATCTATATATTCTTTTGTCTTTATTCGTTTTGAGGAAAAAGTAGAAATACGCTCAGTGATAGTACTTACCTGAACGCCAAAAAGAATCATATATTTAGGCTCGATGTCTCTTAGGAACATGGTTTTAAATACCTCAAGCTCCTTGTACATCATTTCATAGGTCTGCTCTAGAGAAGTCTCTGTAGCTGACCCAAGCTTTTTTAAATTTTCACTAATGGATACTGTACCTAAAGACAAATGCTGGGTAGTAACGATCTTGCCTTTTGAGAACAGTGTAATTTGCAAAGAAACACCGCCAATGTCAACTAGAACTGCTGAATCGCTGATTAAATCATCGAAATCTTCGGTAGATGCAACAGCCTGATAGCCAAGAAAGCGCTGTTCAGAATTAGATAATACATTTACAGAAAAACCGGTTCTAACTTTTATCTGTTCAAGAACTATAAGTGCATTTTGAGCTTGTCGAATATTTGGTCCTGCAGCAACAGAATAAAAATCCACCTTGTAGCCTTCTATGGTAGTGCGCATATCACTAAGTGTACGGCACAATTTATCTACTGTATCAGGCAAAATGACGCCCTTTGTAAGTACGTCTTTAATAATGTCTGACTGAATTTTCATAGTATCAATTGACTTAAGGCCCTTTTGTTTACTGATTTCAAAGACCTTAAGAGTGGTCTCATATGTACCAATGTAGATACTAGCAAATAATTTCATAGTAAGCTCCCCCATCAAACTAATAATTTCCTAATATACGAAGTGTTACACACTCTTCCTTTAGACCAATCAATGCATTTTGAACTGCTTCATCATCCAAATTACCATCGATATCTATAAAGAATCGGTACTGCCAATTTACCCCTTTAATTGGACGAGACTCAATTCTGTTCATATTAATTCCATTGAACATGAGATTTGATAATACTCTATATAGACTACCAGGCTCATGTGGCAATTCAAAACACAAGCTTATATGCTTTGCGTTTGCAAGATATTTCTTTTCTTTTGAAACAATGATAAATCTAGTGGCATTTGATTTATTATCTTGAATGTTTTCTTCAAGAATATCAAGATTATAAAGCGTAGCATTAAAAGCGCTGCCTATTGCAGCCTGAGTCTTATCACCGTCATCTCGTATTTTTTGAGCACTTACTGCTGTATTGTGAAGATTTTTCACATCCCAATTCATATGCTTTGTACGAATATATTCGTCACATTGAGCTATGGCCTTTGGGTGAGAATAAACTGTTTTAATATCAGCTATATTTGCGCCTTTAACACCAAGTAATGCGTGGTTAACCTTTAAAATCTGCTCACCAACAATGGCTACATTATATTCAGAAAGTAAATCGAAATTTTCTTCTATTGAGCCAGCTAAGCTATTTTCGATTGGGAGCACTGCATAATCCGCATCTCCATTTGATATAGCCTCCATAGCATCTCTCCAAGACTCCACGTGGAAGCTTGATCTCATTTGGTCCTTGAAGAACTCAAGCATAGCAAGCTGTGAATAAGCCCCCTCTACTCCTTGAAAGCAAACAATAGCATCAGAATAATCATATTTTTCAACCCTAGAGAATCCACTATCAAAAACAATACCGTTTTCTCTGAGAAGGGCAAACTGCTTTTTGCGACTAATGGACATTATCTGAGTATACAATTCTTTTACTGCCTGGATATTAAATTCCCCATCAACATATGAAGATAAGGTTTCTAGCTTTTCTTCCTCTCTGGCTTTATCATATACCTTTTTGCCGGTGGATATTTTGTACTGAGCCACCTGACATGCTAATTCCATTCTTTTGGTAAATAAATCTAAAATACCTTTGTCAACTGCGTCAATTTCCTGTCTGATGTCCGTTAAGTCTCTCATGTTGCTCCTATTCTTCGTTTGAAAGTATCGGCGGGTTAAAAAGTGAAACTGAGGTACCACCATTTGGACAATGGAAAATGGTACCAGAGAAGAAGTCAGCAAAGTAAACATAATCGCTGGTGATATTAATATTGTTGTATTGTCCCTCTGCTAACAGTACTTCATTTCCAGTGGTTAAATCCACTCTATATATACCATCTGGATTACCTTTTATGGATTGATAATATAAATAGTTACCGGAAACATTGTAGCCTGAAGTACCATAAGTTGTAACTCCATATTTGTCTCCACCACCAAGTGACATACGATATACTCTGTTATTATTGTCCAAATCAATAAAGAATAATTCGTGACCATCCATTAAAGGCATCCATAGGTTTTCTGATGATATAAAGGATGAATCTTTTGTTTCTAGATTCATGCTATGTAAATTGTGGTCATGATCAACACCTGAATAGTATAGCTTGTCGTCAAAAATGCAACGTGGATCGATGGATTCTTTGGTAAGCTGTTCCCTGTCATTGCCATCGATACCAACTATATATACAGTAGTGGCCTCTTCAGCATCGTAATGATAATAAACCACTTTATTGGTAGCAAGTGCACAGGCATTGCAATCTGCTTCATCAAGAATGATGACCTTGCCATTTCTTTTAGTCATTCGACATAAGCTATTGGCATTTACGTCAAATGATCCGAAGGTAGAATTGCTGTGATTTCGGCTATAGTACAAATAATGCTCATCAGAATTTATAAAATAAACAGAATCATTAGCCACATATTCAATGTCACTCTCATCTGTATTCATTTTATAAAGTCTATTTTTGTCGTTTGGATTTGCAAAATATACTACACCATCATACTCGCAAAATAAACCATTACCATATAAATTACCGGTTGTGTTGCCAGTAGTTCCAGGGTCATTGAAATAGGTAACCGAATTAATATATTTGTAATAACCCAAACCACCAACAATACATAAAACAACAACAGCAATTATGATACTACGTACTACCTTCATTTTCCTGCCCTCCCCGGATTAACCATTCAAATCGAATAGTTAAAAATCAAAAAAATCAGATAACGATAGCTGGTTTGACTTTGGTAAATCCTTGATAATGCCTAGCTCAATCATCTTATCAAGAATTGATTGTGATACCTTTCCTCTGTCCTTAATTTCCTGTTGTGATAAGAACTTTCCTTGAGAAGCAGCAATCTGTAATTGCTCTGCAGCCTTATCACCCATTCCTGGAAGTGAATTGAACGGTGGAAGTATCTTCCCATCTACTATTTTAAAGTATCTTGAATCAGATTGGTATAGGTCCATAGGTAAAAATTCAAATCCACGGG
Organism: Pseudobutyrivibrio sp.; assembly: GCF_015057185.1. Classification (GTDB taxonomy): domain Bacteria; phylum Bacillota; class Clostridia; order Lachnospirales; family Lachnospiraceae; genus Pseudobutyrivibrio. The sequence goes on from NZ_SVEV01000001.1 coordinate 236,002, forward strand.
CATACATTTCCTGAACAAGTCTAAGGGCTGTTAAGCAATCCTTATCAGTTGCAGAAGGGTCCTTCATAGCCTTTATATTTTTAATTTCCTGCTCGCACTTTGCTTTTCCCATACAGCACTTTTCGTAATCGAATCCTCCAGCTCTAATAGAGAAGAACGCTGCATAATAAGCCAATGGATAGTTGATTTTACAGTAAGCAACTCGCCAAGCCATCATAACGTAAGCGGCAGCATGGGCCTTAGGGAACATGTATTTAATTTTTTCGCAGGACTCGATATACCATTCAGGTACACCATGTTCTAGCATGTGCTCCTTGTAGGTTGGCCACTCATCACACTTACCCTTGGCAACTACGCCCTTACGAACTCGTTCCATGATAGTAAATGATTCAGCTGGGTCAAGTCCCTTGTGAATCAAATAAACCATGATATCATCACGAGTACAAATTGCTGTGGTGATTGTGGCAATTCCATTAAGAATCAAATCCTGTGCATTTCCTAACCAAACGTCAGTACCATGGGCAAGACCTGCAATACGAACTAAATCAGTAAAATATTGAGGCTTGGCCTCAACAAGCATCTGCATAGCAAAGTCAGTACCAAACTCTGGAATGCCAAGAGTTCCCAGTGGTGTTCCCATAATATCATCTGGGGTAATGCCTAGGGCTTCTGTGCTTTGGAACAAAGACATAACCCCTTTATCATCAAAAGGAATCTCTGTCGCATTAATACCTGTCAAATCTTCAAGTCGCTTAATCATTGTAGGATCCAAGTGACCTAAAATATCAAGCTTAAGCAAGTTGGCATCAATTTTGTGGTAATCAAAGTGCGTTGTAACAATATCAGTATCCTTGTTAGCTGGATGCTGTACTGGCGTAAACGAATAAATATCCTCACCATTAGGCAAAACTACTACTCCACCAGGGTGCTGACCAGTAGTAGATTTAACACCTTCAACGCCTTTAGCTAAACGAGAATACTCAGAACGTCGTTTTCTTATGTCTCTATTGATAAAATATTTATATACATAACTCTCAGCGTTTTTATCCGCCAAGGTAGATACAGTACCGGCCTTAAAGGTCTGACCCTCACCGAAAATAACCTCTGTATACTTATGAGCCTTTGACTGATATTCATTTGAGAAGTTCAGATCGATATCAGGCTCCTTATCTCCTTTGAAGCCAAGGAAGGTTTCAAATGGAATATCAAAGCCATCTTTTGCCAATGGCTTTCCGCATTTAGGACAAATCTTGTCTGGCATATCTACGCCAGAAAGACCCATATCTACTATTTCTTTAACTTCTGGTCCATCAAAATCCACATAGAAGCAATTTGGACATCTATAATGTGGTGGCAATGGGTTAACCTCAGTGATACCAGCCATTGTTGCAGCAAAAGAAGAACCAACGGAACCACGGGAACCTACAAGATATCCATCTTCGTTGGATTTCCAAACTAATTTCTGGGCAATGATGTACATTACGGAATAACCATTACCAATGATTGAATTTAGCTCTCTTTCCAATCTTGCTTCAACGATTTCTGGAAGAACTGGTCCGTATACTTCATGGGCTCTAGTCTCACAAATACGACGCAAATCCTCCTCGGAATGCTCGATTACTGGCGGACATTTATCTGGTCGTACAGGATGAATATATTCGCACATATCAGCAATCATATTCGTATTCTCGATAACTACCTCATGGGCTTTTGCCAATCCTAAATAAGAAAATTCCTCTAGCATCTCGTCTGTAGAATGCAAATAAAGAGGAGCTTGTTGATCAGCATCATCAAAGCCTTTATTGGCCATAATGATTCTACGATAAACCTCGTCCTCAGGATCAAGGAAATGAACGTCACAGGTTGCAACTGTAGGCTTATTAAACTCCTCACCTAAGGCTACAATTCGTTTATTAACCTCTTGCAAATCTTTGATTGTATTGAAACGTTCATATTTTGGTTTATCAGAACGAATCATGAACTCGTTATTTCCTACTGGTTGAATCTCTAAATAGTCATAGAAATTTGCAATTCGAGCTATTTCTGATTCATCTCTCTCATCAACTATAGCGTCATACAATTCTCCTGCCTCGCAGGCGCTACCAATAATGAGACCTTCTCTACATTCCTGAAGTAATGATTTTGGAACTCTAGGATAACGAGCAAAATATTTTATATGGGACTCAGAAACTAATCTATATAGATTAATTCTACCTAAATCATTCTTTGCAAGCACAATACAGTGATGAGCACGCATTTTTTTGATTTGCTCTGGTCCTGGAATTGCTTTTTCATTAAGCTCGGCTAAAGTAGTTATTCCTTCTGCCTCTAGCTTTTTAATAAACTTTTCAAAAATCTTTGCAGTAACTTCGGCATCATCTACCGCTCTGTGATGATGCTCATTTACAAGATTTTCTGCCTTACATACAGCATCCAAATTGAAACGAGCCATATTTGGATGTAAATATCTAGCCACCTCTACTGTATCAACATGAGTGTAATCGTATGGCAATCCAAGGTCTTTACAATTTTGTTTGATAAAGCTTGTGTCAAAGGATGCATTGTGTGCAACTAATACGCTTCCTTGGCAGAACTCCATAAATCTAGGAAGTATAGCATCAATTGTTGGTGCATCCTCAACCATCTCATCCTTGATTGAAGTCAGCTCAGTTATGCGGTATGGAATAGGAACCTTAGGGTTAACAAACTCAGAGAATCTATCGACAATTTGTCCATCAACAATCTTTACGGCACCAATTTCGATGATTTTACAGCTCTTTGGATTGAAGCCTGTAGTTTCGATATCGAAAACTACATATTCATCTCTTAAGGACTGGCCCTTGTTATTTACAACTGGTCGCTTACTATCATCTACAAGGTAGATTTCACATCCGTAAATAACCTTGAAGTCTCCAAGGCCCTTCATATGATCAGCATCACAAAATGCCTGAACAACGCCGTGGTCTGTAATAGCAAGAGCTTTGTGTCCCCAGTCCTTGGCGCGGGAAATAATAGATGTAATCTCTGATACACCATCAAACTCTGACATCTTTGTATGGCAATGGAGCTCAACACGCTTCTCTACAGCATTATCAGTTCTAACGACTCTGAAGTCCTTTATCTTCTGAACACAGGTAATACGTCCAATAGTCAGCTCTTTACTATAGATATCCTCATCAAGCTTACCTTGCACCTTATAGAAGCCACCTACCTTAAGCTTAGATTCAAATTCGCGGCCTTGATCTGCATCACTAAACCAGAATTTAACAGAAATGGAATCTGTAAAGTCTGTCATTGATCCTGTACCAAAATAGCCACCCTTTTTAGTCTCTCTAAATTCAAGGTCAGTAAGCTGTCCTCTGACAACAATCGAGCCTAAGAGCTCTCCTGTAATTTCTTCCATAGTAGTGGCGTTCTCAAGGATTTCACTACCCATAATAATATCTGGATCATCAGATTTAGTGAGAGGCTTAACAAATTTCTTCTCAGGAGTATCAGCTTCCTTATTTTGAGAATTGTCATTTTTAGATTCTTGCTTTTCTTCCTTTTCTTCGGAAGGCTTTGCAGCAGTTCTAGCGTTAATAGCTTTAATTTTGTTTTCAATCTCAAGCTTTGCATTCTCGAGATATTTATTCTTTGCAGGTTCCTTATAATCAAACTCAATTTTCACATTCATGTGACATCTATGGCAAAGAATCTTGCTAAGCAAATCATACAATTCACCTTCTACTTCTTTTCCAATAAGAGTATCTTCGATAGTTACTTTCAAGCTATCGTTGTCAGGGAACTCAATATCTGCTTTTTTGTATATGTTAAAAAGAAGAGCACTTTTTTCTTCTAGCTCCTCTAAAATACTATCATTATATGAACTTAAAAGATTTGAAGGTGTATATTGACTAGATAAGTCGAAATCTTCAAAAATACTAATTGTAACACCGTTGTTAGGGAAAAATTGTTTCTTAATAGATTTTTCAAGACTCCAAATCCTTCTTTTAGGAATCAGTGTGTTGAATGTAACGTAAATATGAATATCGTCCTTAGAGCGTCCGGTGGCAACCTTGGTAATGGTTGCATCGCTGAGGGCTGTGGACAAATCGCTGTCTGCGTTCACATTAGGAAACACTTCATAAAATCCCATTTGATCCATAAACTTATTCTCCGACTTTAGTCCGTCGGTTACGCCTACAAGCCTTAGTGTTTCTGCGCTCATCTAAAACGATTCGTTTAGAAACCTAAGAGCTTGTTGTCTACCGACTCATATAAATAATTAATATATAAATAATAATTTATATATCTAAAATGATTTTTTCTCATATTCCACTTGGGATTAGCGAGGCCAAGCAATGAGTTCTTGGCGTAGGGCTTCAAGTAATTGGTCCTCTGGCAATTTGCGAACAACCTCACCATGCTTAATAAGAAGGCCTTCACCAATACCGCCTGCAACACCAAGGTCAGCTTCCTTTGCTTCTCCAGGGCCATTAACTACACAGCCCATAACTGCCACTTTGATGTTGAGGTCTTCGAATTCCTGAACCAAAGCCTCTACCTTGTTTGCAAGGCCAATAAGGTCAATTTGTGTACGTCCACAAGTCGGGCAAGATACAACCTCTATACCGCCCTCTCTAAGGCCTAATGTCTTAAGAATTATTTTTGCAGATTTGATTTCTTCAATAGGTGCACCTGTAAGGGATACTCTAATAGTGTCACCTATTCCCTGAGAAAGAATCATAGCAAGGCCACACGCACTCTTAATATTGCCCGCTGTAAGAGTACCTGCTTCTGTGATACCAACATGAATAGGGTGATCAGTTTTATCCGCAATAAGCTCATGAGCCTTAACGCACATCATAACATTAGAAGACTTAATACTGATTACTAAATTGTCATAACCAAGGTCTTCAATAATTTTCACTTTATCAAGGGCAGATTCAACCAAACCTTCAGCTGTAACTCCACCATATTTTTCAACTAAATCTTTCTCTAAAGAACCAGAATTTACTCCAACTCTAATTGGAACATTTTTAGCCTTTGCACAATCAACAACAGCTTTGATTCTATCAGTGCTGCCAATATTTCCAGGATTAATACGGATTTTATCAGCGCCATTCTCAATTGCTGCAATGGCAAGTCTATAGTCAAAATGGATGTCTGCAACAAGCGGAATGCTAATCTGCTTTTTAATTTCTGAAATAGCCTTAGCTGCTTCCATATCTGGGCAAGCTACACGAATAATATCGCAACCAGCATTTTCAAGCTCATGAATCTGAGCAACCGTAGCAGCAACATCCTGAGTCTTTGTATTACACATAGACTGAATAAGAATAGGATTTCCGCCGCCTATTACTCTATTTCCAATTTTAACTTCTCTTGTATTCATACCAAAATACCTCTACATTAATTTTGCTATATCGTTGTACATAACAACAATCATCAATAACATAAGCAAACCAAAGCCAACCAGATTAATTCCATTCTCTATTTCTGGTTTCATTTTCTTTCCTCTAATTCCCTCAATAATATACAAAAGAATACGACCGCCATCTAGTGCAGGGAATGGCAAAAGGTTCATTACTCCAAGGTTTGCTGAAAGCAAAATAGTTATTGAAACCAAGTTAAGGAAAACATATTTTAGTCCATCCACAACTGAGCTTTCATAAACATCTCCAATTACAGATACAACACCAACAGGACCCGAGACTTCTTGTACAGAAATCTGTCTAGTAAATAGCATTTTCAAGCTCTGAAATGTAACGTAAATCTGATACTTAATTTCATAGCATCCGTAAGCCAATGTAGATAATGGTCCTACAGAAGTTCTCTCACCATTGTTTTCAATTCCAAGCATATATCTGCCAGTTTCTTCATTTAATTTAGGTGTAATTGTGGCAGTTTTAATCTCATCATTATGAGAATACTTTACATCAACTATTTCACCAGAATGAAGGAAATTATAAAGGCTAATCTCGCTATAAAAATGAACATTGTATCCATTAAGGGAAATGATAGTATCTCCAGCCTCAATACCGGCCTCTGCAGCTGGATAGCCTTCAACAACGCCTGTAACAACAGGTTTATCAACCCCTGCCATTGCAATAAAGATTACTGAAAGAATGAAGGCCAATATAAAATTAAATAAAGGTCCACCAAAAACAATCAAAAATCTATGTAACAATGGTTGATTACCAAAAGCTCTATCACTATCGCTCTCTTCATCTTCGCCTTCCATAACACAAGAACCACCAAAAGGTAAGGCTTTTAGGCAATACTTTGTCTCACCTTTTCCCCAAGATATAAGAGTTGGACCAAGTCCAAGTGTAAATTCGTTAACCTTTACATTAAATTTCTTTGCAAATAGAAAATGTCCAAGTTCATGAAAAATAATAATAAAGCTGAAAATCAAAATAGCAATGATAATTTTCATATACTACCACCTGCTCTCTATGAAATCATAAGTCATCTGTTCTGTTTCAAGAACCTGCTCAATTGTAGGATTGTTTATAAAGTCTACATTTATCATAGCCTCAGAAACGATTTCTGGAATCTCCAAAAATTTAATTTTATTGTTTAAAAATTTGGCTACTGCTCTTTCATTTGCAGCATTGAATACTGTAGGAACATTTCCACCAGCAGACATTGCATCATAAGCCAGCTGAAGACCATAAAATGTCTCCATATCAGGCTTTTCAAATGTAAGAGTTCCAACCTTGAATAAATCTAAAGGCTCAGCATAAAGTGTCTTGCGGTTCGGATAGAATAATGCATAAAGAATAGGCAGACGCATATCAGGTGTGCCCATCTGTCCAATAACTGCTCCATCCATAAATTCAACAGCTGAATGTAAAATACTTTGTGGATGTACAACAACCTGCACCTGGTCAAGATTAACACCAAATAACCATTTTGCTTCCATTACCTCCAGACCTTTATTAATCATAGTAGCGGAATCAATAGTAATTTTAGCCCCCATAGACCAATTAGGGTGCTTTAAAGCGTCTTCAAGCTTAACATTTTCAAGTTCTTCAAGAGTACGTCCTCTAAATGGGCCACCTGAAGCTGTAAGCAGAATTTTTGATATTTCATTGTGTCTCTCGCCATTTAAAGACTGGAAAATAGCGCTATGTTCACTGTCTACAGGAAGAATAGAAACACCCTTTTCTTTTGCCAAAGGCATAATAATATGTCCGGCAGTTACAAGAGTTTCCTTGTTAGCTAGTGCAATAGTTTTTCCAGCATTAATAGCAGCTATTGTAGGCTGAACTCCTATCATTCCAACAACTGCAGTAACTACTGTATCAGCATCTGCACAAGTAGCTACAGCAATAAGACCTTCCATTCCAAAATGAACATCAATATTCATATCTGAAAGTCTTGTCTTTAAATCATTTGCCAATGCTTCTGTGCCTATAGAAACAAGAGTTGGCTTGTATTTTCGAATTTGCTTTTCGAACATATCAATGTTCTTTCCACAGGACATTGCAACAACCTGTAAATCATTAGGATTTTGTGAAACTATGTCTAGTGTTTGTGTACCTATCGATCCTGTAGAACCTAAAATAGCAATCTTCTGTGCCATTAGAATAATCTCCTAAATATTAATAAAAATAATTTGCTAAGAAAAAGATAATTGGTGCTGTAATGATTACACTATCAAATCTATCAAGAACACCACCATGTCCTGGAATTAGCTTTCCATAATCTTTGATCTCAAAATTACGCTTTATAGCAGAAGCAGCCAAATCACCAATCATTGAAATCAAGCCACCTACGCAAGCAATAATTACAAGCGTAAGAATATTTAAATCATCAACCTTAAATGCTTTTGAAATAAGTACGCAGTATAAAGCTGTAAGCAAACCAGCTCCTACCACACCACCAACTGCACCTTCGATGGATTTCTTTGGTGATAGAATTGGAGACATTTTATGCTTTCCAAAAAGAACACCAACACAATATGCACATGTGTCACAGCCCCAAGAGCATAAGAAAATCAACCACACAATAAACTGTCCCTCTGGAAGCATTCTAGTCTGATATAAGAAAGAAAGCATTACTCCAACGTAAAATAAGCCAAAGAAGGCAGCCATAATCTGGTGACTATGGAATTTAGGGTATCCAAATACAAATACTGCAAGCATAAGAATCAAAAATGACAGGAAGATAACTTCATTATCCTGGCAAAATTTAAATCTAAGATCTAAATAATAAGCGATACATGCTGCATAGCCTAGTATTCCAGGTGCTTTCTTTTCGATATTAAAAATACGATATAATTCAAACATACCAATTAGAGATAAAACAAGCATTACCGCAAGTAAAACATCTCCACCGGAAATAATAAATAACAGTGCAAATGCCACAAGAACAATTCCACTTATTAAACGGGTAACAAACATAAAAATTCCTTTCTAAATGCCGCCAAATCGACGATTTCTCTTGTCATATTCTTCTATAGCCTTCTTTAATTCATCTGGAGTGAATTCAGGCCATGCAACTGGAGTAAAGTAAAACTCCGCATATGCTAATTGCCATAATAAATAGTTTGACAATCTCTGTTCACCTGATGTACGAATCATAAAATCAGGATCAGGGATGTCTTTAGTATCTAGATATGATGAGAACAATGCTTCATCAATATCATCAACTGAAATTTTATCATCCTTTACATCCTTTGCAACCTTTCTAATAGCTCGTGTCATTTCATCACGGCTACCATAATTAATTGCAATAGTAAGAGTTAAACCAGTAAACTGAGAAGAATACTCAGTAAGCTCTTTAATATTAGCTCTAAGTTTTTCATCTAATTTAGATAAATCACCAATGAATCTAACTCTAAGATTGTCTTTTTTAGCAGTCTTCATACATTTCTTGATGTATTCGCCAAGAAGCTTCATAAGAGCCTTCACCTCATCGGCTGGTCTAGACCAATTTTCTGTGGAGAAAGCATACATAGTAACATATTTAACCCCTAAATCATGTGCGGCTCTACAAATAGTCTCCACGTTTTTGGCACCTACTGTATGTCCATATGTACGAGGCATCCCCTTTGATTTCGCCCATCTCCCATTTCCGTCAAGAATAATCGCTATATGCTCTGGTACGTTCATAAATCCTCCAAAGGTAAAATAATAATGAAGCAGGGCGCTATAAAAACGCCCTGCATCCTCGCTTTCGCTCAAGATACTAAAACATAAACTATATCAGTATTCTAGCATCTATTTTAAACAGTCATAATCTCTTTAGTCTTTGCTTCAACAGCCTTGTCAACCTCACCGATAAACTTATCAGTCATCTTCTGGCACTTATCTTCAAGGTCCTTGATTTCATCCTCTGAAACACCCTCGTCCTTAGAGTGTTTCTTTAAAGCATCAATTGCATCTCTACGAATATTTCTGATGGCTACCTTTGCATCTTCGCCATGCTTTTTAACGTCCTTTGCAATTTCCTTACGTCTCTCCTCTGTAAGTTCAGGGAAAACAAGACGAATGAGTTTTCCATCATTTGTAGGATTAATTCCAATATCAGACATATTAATTGCCTTTTCAATTTCTTTTACAAGAGAAGGCTCCCATGGCTGAATCTGGATTAATCTAGGCTCAGGAACGGAAATATTAGCAACCTGCTGAAGTGGAGTAGGCGCTCCGTAATAATCAACTGTAATCTTGTCAAGGATATGAGGATTAGCTCTACCTGCGCGAATTGTAGCAAACTCGCTTTCAAGATTATTATAGCTTTTTGTCATTTTCTCTTCGTAAACTGAAAGTATATTATCCATTAATCCTCCTTATACAGTAACCACTGTACCATTAAACTTACCTGTGATAGCTTTTACTATTGAATTCTCCTCATTTAAAGAGAATACATACATAGGCATTTTTTGTTCCATTGCAATAATTGTAGCTGTAAGATCAACTACCTGAAGCTTTTTATCCAAAACTTCCTGGATGCTAACTTCATCATATCTCTTTGCATCTGGATTTTTAGCAGGGTCACTATCGTATACCCCATCAATTGATTTGGCAAGTAAGATGACATCTGCCTCAATTTCTACTGCACGAAGAACTGTTGCAGTATCTGTTGAGAAGTAAGGATGTCCTGTACCACCAGCAAAGAATACAACCATATTCTTTGCAAAATATTTATTTGCTCTATCCTTAGAATAAAGCTTAGAACAATTACCGCACTCAAATGGAGTGAGCACTGCTGTCATCATACCTGCAGCTCTGAAAATCTCAGATACATAAATGCAGTTCATAACAGTGGCAAGCATGCCAATCTGATCAGCCTTAGTTCTATCGATATTCTCTGAAGAACGTCCTCTCCAGAAATTACCACCACCTATAACTACGCCTACTTGTACTCCATCATCAACAAGCTGTTTTACCTGACGAGCAACCATCATGCAAGTAGCCTCATCAAAACCAAACCCTTTGTCACCCGAAAGTGCTTCTCCACTAAGTTTAAGTAATACTCTTTTCATTTAATACCTCGAATAAATATATATTTCAGATTAGATAGCAAATACGCTGTTTACATCAACATCTGAGTAGCTCTGTGAACAGAAACCTTCGATAACAGCGCCATTATTAATCTGTACTGAACGAGACTTGATATTTCCCATAACAACAGCTGATGTATCAACAACAACTGGTCCGTTAACATCAATATCACCCTTTACAGCGCCTGCAATTACTGCAGATGTAGCTGTAATATTACCAATAATAACTGAGCCAACACCAACCTTTGCTGTACCAGTAGTAACAACCTCTCCTTCGATCTTTGCAGCATCTGCGAAGAACTCTGATGAAGATGAATTACCGTTAACCTTACCAGTAACAACAAGCTTACCATTACATGAAACATCGCCGATAATCTCGCCCTGTACTTCAATTGAACCAACTGATTCAATATTACCAGTAACCTTCATTCCTCCAGTGATAATTGCATTCTCGTCTGAAGCAGCTGCTCTATTATCTGCTACATTTCCCATAACATCCATTGTCTTTGGTGCCTCCATTTTAACTTCATTTTTTGTTTCTGAGAAGAATGATTTCTTCTCTGCTGTTTGCTCCATAGCTGGAGCTGCTGTCTCTACTGATTTAGCAGGTGCGTCGACCTTTTTAGTAACCTGCTCAAGAAGACCATCAAGTTTGTTAAGTTCCGACTCTACATCAATATCGCCATCAAGAGTATTGACCATAACCTCATCTGAAGCAGTAGTATCTTCCCCACCAGGTACTAGCTCATTCACTGCATCATTAAAATCCTCTTTGAAATCTTTGAAAAAGCCCATTACAATTCCTCCATAACATTTTATTATTGAACAACGTTTACATGTTGTATAACAGTTGTTTCATCCGTAATTGGTAATATCATTGCCCCACTAGCCTGTAATGCTTCGATTAATTTTGGCAAGCATTCAATTGTTGCATCTTTATTTGAAGCATCGTGTAATAACACCACAGACGTCTTGTATTGTACCACATCATTCATAACATTATCAACCAATTGGTCGCTGGTAAAAGCCTGTGAAGTGGCGTCTCCAGACACTACATTCCAATCGTAATATACTGTCCCCTTTTCATTCAAATCATTAATGAAAACAGACATAGGTGTGGTACTAACTGTATTGCTACTGCCGCCTGGGAATCGATACAAATGTGTATCAACACCAGTTGTATTAAGAATCAAATCATGAATCTTGTTATAGTCATCGTCAAAAGCTTCTTTTGATTGATATATTTCTCCGAAATTATGACTAAAAGAATGCATTCCGATAGTATGACCATCATCAACTATTCTTTTGTACATATCTCCGTATAACTCTAGGTCCTTGCCACAAACAAAAAATGTGGCTTTAACATTGTAGTCATCAAGTATATCTAGAATCTCGTTAGTATTATCGCTAGGGCCGTCGTCAAAGGTCAGATAAACCCTTGGCACATCCCCTTCTTCTGCCATATTGTTAGAATTATCTACTGTGTAGATGCTGTCTAAATAACTGTCATCAACCATTTCCTTTACATCAGCAACATCCTCAACCCCATTGACCTTTGCTGATAGCACATCCACTTGCCTCTGTAGCGAAATAACTTCTATACATAGGAAAGTCATAACGCACAAAGTCAAAAGCATGAACGCAACAATCGTAGTTACGATAAACTTCTTCATTCTTGCAACACGTTTCCGCTTACTACGTTGCCTTTCAAGTCCTTCATTATATTTCTCCAAAACAATTCCTCCCCCTTAAAAGTCTTCTTTATTTTATCATAATAGAAATCCAATATAAAGCATAAAAAAAGAAGGCCTACACTAAATGTAGACCTTCTTACTAATTTGTATTTTTCCTTTTGTAGGAATCGGAACCCATCCATAATTGCCTTCGGCAATAAGAGTTCCTCTGAATCACATTTTACTTCGATAAATCTCGTAAAATATGATTCTTCTTATGCATTCATCTGAGCTGCTACTTCAGCTGCAAAGTCTTCGTTCTTCTTTTCAAGACCTTCACCAGTCTCAAAACGAACAAATCTCTTTACTTTAAGCTCAGAACCTGTCTCCTTAGAAACCTGCTCTAAGTACTTAGCAACAGTCTGCTTTCCATCCTCAGCCTTAACATAAACCTGATCAAGTAAGCAGATTTCCTTAAGCTCTTTAGATACACGACCTTCAATCATACCGTTGATAACCTTTTCAGGCTTCTGTGACTCCTTAGGATCGTTCATAATCTGAGCAAGAAGGATTTCCTTCTCGTGTGCGATGTATTCAGCAGATACTTCATCACGAGATACATACTTAGGATTAAGAGCTGCAACCTGCATAGCAATATTTGTAGCTGCTTCCCTAGATGCATCAGACTCAGCACCGTCCATCTCTACAATAACGCCGATACGTCCGCCACCATGTGTGTATGATACTACGAAACCATCTGTAGTAATCTTCTCAAATCTTCTAAGAGAAAGCTTCTCACCGATTGTAGCAACCATCTCTACATGTACATCGTTAACAGTCTTTGATGTGTCTTCTGCCCACTTCTCAGCAAGAAGCTCATCAATTGTGTTTACGTTAGAATTGAGAATCTGCTTAGCGACCTTCTCAACGTATGTCTGGAACTTTTCGTTCTTAGCAACGAAGTCAGTCTCTGAGTTAACCTCAAGAACAACTGCTGTATTGCCTTCTACTACTACCTTGCAGATACCCTCTGCTGCGATACGAGATGCCTTCTTTTCAGCCTTTGCTGCACCATTCTTACGAAGGAGCTCGAAAGCTGCATCCATATCACCATCACACTCAGAGAGTGCCTTCTTACAATCCATCATACCTGCGCCTGACTGCTCGCGAAGGTCTTTTACCATTGCTGCTGTAATAGCTGCCATATTCTTATGCCTCCTCTACTGCTTCTGCTGACTCCTCAGCAACTTCGTTCATCTCACCCTGCTTTGCTTCGATAACAGCATCTGCCATCTTTGCAACGATAAGCTTTACTGCACGGATAGCATCATCGTTACCAGGGATCACATAATCAAGTTCATCTGGATCACAGTTTGTATCGCAAACACCTACAAGTGGAATACCAAGTGCATGTGCTTCCTGAACACAGATGTGCTCCTTCTTAGGATCAATAATAAAGATAGCATCTGGAATTCTGTTCATTTCCTTGATACCACCAAGAACCTTTGTAAGCTTCTCCTGCTCCTTCTTGAGCTGAGTAACTTCCTTCTTTGGAAGAAGATCAAATGTACCATCTGCTTCCATCTTCTCGATTTCCTTAAGACGAGCAATTCTTGTCTGAACTGTCTTAAAGTTTGTAAGCATACCACCGAGCCATCTCTCGTTTACGTAGAACATACCGCAACGCTCTGCCTCTGATGCGATAGCATCCTGAGCCTGCTTCTTAGTACCAACAAAAAGAATAGTACCACCCTGCTGTGCGATGTCAAAGATAACATCATAAGCATCGTCTACCATACCTACAGACTTCTGAAGGTCGATAATGTGGATACCATTACGCTCTGTGTAGATGTAAGGAGCCATCTTAGGGTTCCATCTACGTGTCTGATGTCCAAAGTGAACACCTGCCTCAAGTAACTGCTTCATTGAAATAACACTCATTTTAATACCTCCTGGTTTGTTTCTTCCGCATAATTCCACCTGACAACCACCCTGCCTACGATAGGTTGGGAACCAGTGTCAGTCCTTATGCGTGTATTTTCAATAGCTTTCAAAGTTTATCACAAACTGCGGATTTATGCAACTATCTATTGCCCTTTAAATACTAATCACAGCCCAATTATTCCGCAGGTGGTGTTGTAGTACGTACTTCTTTATTTACGAGTACAGCTACAATATCATCATATTCGCTGTCTGCCTTAATATAGAAAGACCCTGATGGAATCCTGTCGTCTACACCTAATTCGTTAAGGTATTTGTTAAAGGCTGTGGCATCGTCAATAAGCCCTGCCGAATATAGGTTGTTTGAAATTATCTCTGAAGACTCTCCGCTTCGAACGCTAAAAGGGATATAGCTAACGGTAGAATCTCCATTTAATGATTCATTGTCTGGGATTTCTACGTCGAGAGTTTCTTCAACCTCTGTTGCATCTTCAGGAACACTTTCTTCAGGTGTAGCCTCTGTGTCCTCTGCTTCATCCTCTGGTTGTTGCTCAGTTTCTGCTTCTGTCTGTTCAGAAGTTTCTTGATCCTCTGACATAGTCATTCCAAGCTCCTGAGCTCTTGCTATTATTTCTTCATCAGAAAGATTTGATTTATATCCGCCGTTAAAATAAAAGCTTAGAGTCAAAAGTAAAGTAGCAAGAATTATGCCTGCACCAATCCCTCGCAAATAGTATTTAAGCCTCATTATTTTGCCTCCTGATACAATCCAAGAACAAACTTCACCTCTCCAAGGCCGCGACCTAGCTTTTTGGCAATTTCAACTTCTGTAAGACCTTCATCATGTAATGAAAGAATCTCCATGTTGCCATTTGGTTTAATTTCTGCTGTCTCATCAGAAAACTTTTCAGCCAAGGCTTCGTTAAATGGAACTTCATTTTTAGGCTCTTCCTTTTGTGCTTCAAGCTCAGCCCTTTGAGCCTCTAATTCTTTTTTCTGACTTTCAATCTCAAGTTCTTGATCTTTTAATAAATCAATTTTTCTGGTTACAGCTGCATCAAGAGCAATAAGATTTTCCTGTAATTCCGCTAGTTTTTTAGAAATTTCAACTGTATCTTTCTGCTTTTCATTAAGCATAGAATACATAAATGTAACCTCTTTATGAGATTTGTCTACTGATTCTAAAACCGTATCTGAATACTCAGATATTTGCAAAATCTTAGAGTTAGTTTCTTTATCTGTACGAACATCAAGCTCGTTCATAGCTTCATCTATGGTCTCAGAAAGCTTGTCCTCCATTTCAACCTTAGCGTCAGCCATTTTATCCTTGATAATTTCTTCGATTTGTTCTTTTGTTAGCTTATTTAGATTATCTCTATCCTTTGATGATAATCTTTCAGACACAAAAAAACTCCCAATAATCAGGCAGAGCCCAATAATTAGGAGTACAATTTCTAGTATGTTCATTAATAGTCTCCCTCTTACACTCTCATGTCAAAAGATGAAGTTGGCTTCTGGAATATCTTTCCATCTTCTGCATTTTCATCTTTCTTTTCTTTCAAGGCATTTTTCTTTCGGTCTCTATTACCCTGATAGCCTTGTCCATTGCCTTCTCTGTCATACTTATTTTCTTTTTGCTCGGATTTGTACAGATTATTTACCTGCTTTGCCTGTTGCTCCTGTTGCTTTGCCACCTCATACGTAAGATTTTCTTGTTGCAGCATGGGCTTTTGATCCTCTGCAGAGTGAGTATGACTGAGTTCGTTGGTGTTTTGAATCATTCCATTAAAGTTTAGTGGACTAATTGACATAACATTCCCTCCCAAGAATACACACAACTTCTCACTATTGAGTTAGAATACCCATATAATCACCTAAAACACCTCGCATTTTATTCAGTGCCTTAGTGTGTAATTGTGATACTCTAGATTCTGATACCTCTAAAGCAGCACTTATTTCTTTTAAGGTCATATCTTCATAATAGTATAAAAGAATAACCTGTTTTTCTTTCTCTGTAAGTTTTTCTAATGCTTCCTTGAGCTTTTCTGATAATTCTTGTTTTGTAATGTTATCTTCTGGCTGAATAAAATGAGAGTTATGTTCCGCCTCCATAACTGGCTCATTTCCAGCTTCCACGAACTCGTTTAAGGATACAACATTTGTTACGTTAAGCTGTGATTGCCATTTCAAAAACTCATCTGAAGAAATATTAAGCTCATTTGCTATATCATCATCAGTAGCGCTGTGACCTGTTCTAGCTTCAATGCTTTTTATTGCATCATCAATCATTCTCTGACGTTGACGAATAGTACGAGGAATCCAATCCATTTTACGGATTTGGTCCAAAATAGAACCCCTTATTCTAAGACTAGCGTAGGTTTCAAACTTTACATCTTTGGCTAAATCGAACTTATCGATAGCATCAATTAGTCCGAAAATACCGTAGCTACATAAATCTTCGTATTCAACGGTATTGCCTAAATACATACAAAGTCGCCCTGCAACAATCTTAACAAGTGGCGCATATTCAAGAATTAATTGCTCTCTAAGCTCTGGAGTAGCATTAACCTTATATTTGTCCCAAAGCTTTTCTCTGTCACCTGCTTTCATTTATGCCCCCTTAAGCAAATGCAGGAAATCAGTCAATTTAACCTTCCTCTGATTCCTGTGGTTCTACAGAAGAATCCTCTTCCTCTTCATCCTCGTCATCAACAGTTGGATCAATTTCTGAAATAGCTTCATCCAAAGGAGTTTGTGGCTCCAATGTTCTAAATGAGTAGTCAAGAATAATCTTTATAATAGTCCCCATAAAGAGAAAAATGACTACTACTAAAAATAACCTTCTAACAAATACTGCAAACTCTACTTTTTGTAGTATGGATACAACACAAGAAATGAAAGCCGCTGCCAAAGTAATTATTACTGGAATTGGTTTCGTATTCATGTGTCCCTCCATACATAATATACTAAATAATTTTAACTGCTTTGCCAACTGCTTTTATATAGTATTCACCTGTTTCACTATATAGCTCCACAGTACGGCCATAGTTTAATCCGCAATCTTCAGCAACTAATCTAATACCTAATTGTTTTAGCTTAGCTCGGCTGGCTTCTGCATTTCTCTCTCCGACGTTAATACCTGACGCGGCTGCTCCAGGCATTTCAAACATCTTTGCCCCACCGGCAATTTTAGCAACCATCTTTAGCTTATTGGCACCAGCTTTAATCATGTCATCATATAATTTCTGAATACCGGTGTCAGCAAACTTCGCAATGTTTGAATTGTTACGAATCGCTGTACTATCAGGCAACATAATATGTGCTAAACCGCTAATTTTTGTAGATGGATCGTATATTGCAATTCCTATACATGACCCCAAACCAATCGTTGTCAGTGCATCAGGAGCTTTGCAAATTTTAAGATCAGCCATGCCGACTTTAATCATCTGCCCCATAATTCACACTCCTTAAATTGGTATACCTAGTGCTGACAAAATTTTGGCATAAGAATCTTCTTCAGGCATCAAAATAAAATGACCCTTGATACCCAATTCATCTGAAAACTCTGTATTGATCATAAGAGCATTATCTCCAAATATACCAAACTGTACAGCAGGAACCGACAAAATTGCTGCTGCCATATCTACTGCTACAAAAGGCACTGATGGAACAATCGTAAGATTGGTCAAGCCTGAAAGCGCAGACAAATATGAACCAGCTATAATATTTCCAATTTCTTTTATTGCGGATAAATCCATCTCATCAAACGGTTCACTATAGCTATCATCTCTCATCATTAATTTGTTAACGACATGATGTGCTGATGCCATATCCATAAGGAACATCATTGAACCATCTATATCAGCTTCTACTCCAAGCATAATGCCGACAATAATCTCATCCTCGGCGCCTATAGCAGAGCCTAATTCCTCAACTGGTAAAAAAGCAACCTCAGGAACACTCATATCAATCCTAAGGCCAAGCATATTGGCGATGGCAGTTGTTGCATTGCCAGCGCCAATATTACCTATCTCTTTGAGGACATCAAAATATTTCTCATTAACCTCATTCAGTGTGAGCATCGTTACCTCCCTTACGAAGCATCATTCTCTCCGATGATTGAACTAATCTCGAAAATAGAAATCAATTCATCACCATTTGTTCCAACGCCATTGATGAAAGAGTTTTTACTCTTAAGGGTTGATGTAGGAGCCTCAATATCATCCTCTGATAAAGAAAGAACTTCTTTAACCTCATCTACAATAACGCCCATTAATCCACCTGCATCAAGCTTAAGAATAATAATACGAGAAGCATCTGTAAATTCATCATCATCAAGATTCATTCTACGTCTAAGGCTCATTACAGGAACAACCTCACCACGAAGATTAATAACGCCTCTATAGTAAGATGGTGCCTTTGGAACTCGAGTGATTTTACTCATACGAACAATGTTATCAATATAGGAAATGTCGATACCATAATGCTCGCCACCAATTTTTACTACAATGTATTGCTTCTTTTCTTTCTCAACTACATCATACATAGCCAAATCTGACATGGTCTCACCTCCTATTAAATAACAGCGTTGACATCAAGAATCATAGCGATTTCACCATCACCAAGGATTGTAGCACCGCTGATGAGCTTGTTATTGTCAAGCTTTCCAAGTGACTTAATAACGATTTCGAGCTGTCCAATAAGATTATCTACGATAATACCGCCTAATGTATCGCCCTTCTTACAGATAACAACTGTCATTGTATCTTCTTCGCTTTCCTTTGGCTCGAAATCAAGAATCTTATCAAGGTGAATAAGAGGAATAACCTGTCCTCTAAGATGGATAACCTCTTTAGACTCAACGTACTTGATTTCAGATACTGGAATATTTTCAATGTTCATAATTGATGCTAAAGCAATCGCATACTTTTCATCTCTTATCTCAACCATAAGAGCCTGAATAATAGCAAGTGTAAGTGGAAGTCGTACTGTAAAAGTAGAACCTTCGCCCATAACAGACTTAACTGATACGTCACCACCAAGTGCTTCAATATTACTTTTAACTACATCAAGTCCAACGCCTCGACCAGAAATATCTGTAATCTGCTTTGCCATTGAGAAGGATGGCATAAACAGAAAGTCGATGATTTCCTTCTGAGTAAGATTTTCTGCCTCTTCTGGTGTAACAAGGCCTCGCTCAACAGCCTTATCTCTAACCTTATCAGTGTTGATACCGGCACCATCATCTCCAACTTCGATGATGACATTGTTGCCTTCTTGGAAAGCGTTAAGGAAAATAGTACCTTTTTCAGGCTTTCCTGCTGCTTTTCTGTCTTCAGGAGACTCGATACCATGGTCAGCAGAGTTACGAAGCAAATGCTGAAGTGGGTCACCTAACTGATCAACAACAGTACGGTCAAGCTCTGTATCCTCACCAGTCATTACAAGTTCCATAGGCTTGTTAAGCTTACGGTCAAGGTCACGAATCATACGTGGGAACTTGGCAACAACTGATTCAATAGGAACCATTCGAACCTTCATAACTGATTCATGAAGATTTGTTGTGATTCTCTCTAAGTATTCAATATTCTCATGTAATGTCTGATGATCGATTTCACCAGATGCATTAGACTGTGATGCAAGTGAGTTCTTTGCAATAATAAGCTCGGAAACCTGATTCATCAAAGCATCAAGCTTTTCAATATCAACACGGATTGTACGTGAAGTAACAGGCTTGTTAGCTGGCTGATTCTTTGATCCGGCCTTTGCTGCAGGTGCCTTTGCTGCAGGTGCAGGTGCCGCTGCCGCTGGTGCAGGTGCCGCTGCCGCTGGAGCAGGTGCTGCTTCTGGTGCAGGTGCTTCTGCCGCTGGCTCCTCAGCCTTCTTCTCATACATTTCACCAGTTACTTTTTCTGCCTCTACAGAATCAATTTCAGAAACTGCCTTAATTGATTCAATGATAGGCTCTAATTCAGATTCTGAAGATAAAATGAAAGAGAAATCAAACTCAAAGTTTTCATCTTCAATATCACCAGAGCTTGGATCAAATGCCATAATCTGTCCAAACTCTTCTACTGCCTTAAATACAAGAAAAGCTCTGGCAGCTTTAAGTAAGCACTCCTTGTTGATGTGGATTGTAAATCCATAAAGCTGTTTTTCGCCTTTAAGCTTCTCGCATAATTCAGGATCAACAGGAATTCTCTTGTATAATGGTCCGTCTGCTGCTCCTGTAGCTCCTGCTGCTTCTGCTGGTGCTGCCTCTGCTGGAGCTGCTTCTGCTGGTGCACCTTCGCCGCCTTCTGCTCCTGCTAAATAATCATTCAAAAGCTTAATTAAAGCTTCATTTTCCTCTTCACCTTCATTAGAGGTTGCTTTAACTGTATCGAGATATCCCTCGATAGCATCAAGACATTTAAAGAGGATATCAATAAGGTTGGAATTAACCTTTACATTATCATTACGAACTTCCTGGAATACGTTTTCCATGTCGTGGGTAAGACGCTGCATTCTCTTAAAGCCCATAGTACCAGCCATACCCTTTAATGAGTGAGCTGCACGGAAAATCTCGTTTACAACATCTTTGTTATCAGGCTCCTTCTCCAATTCCATGATATTATCTGAAAGGCTCTGAATATGACCACTTGTCTCATCGATAAAAATATCCAAATATTGACTTACATCCATTTTTTAACCTCCAAGTCTTTTCACAATTGAATTTGCAACTGATTTAAGCGGAGCCACTTCATTAGCAAGTCCACCTTGCTCCACCGCCTTCGGCATTCCATAAACAACACATGTGGAAGCTTCCTGCGAAATTACGTAAGTCTTTTTGTATTGATTCAAATATTTAATTCCTTCCGAACCATCGGCGCCCATTCCAGTAAGGACAACACAGATAATTTCGTCAAAACTAGATTTTGCCAGCGACCTGTACATTACATCAGCACAAGGCTTTAAGCTATTTACAGGTGGGCTGTCATCCAAATGACAATAGGCTGCGTGACTTCCGTCTTCGCAGATTTCCATGTGCTTACCCCCCGGTGTTATATAAACCGTACCAGGTTTAAAGAACTCTCCATCCTCAGCCTCTTTTACATGAACAGCTGATATTTGATTTAGTCTAGCCGCCAAAGATCCCGTGAATCCCTCTGGCATATGCTGAACTAAAACTAGCGGAACTGACAAGCTGGCAGGCAACATCGGAACAAATGTATGTAGTGCCTGTGGTCCTCCAGTAGAACAAGCTAATGCAATAAACTTTTTTGTTCTGACACCAGATCCTTTTGGTGTAGAAGCCGTTAAGCCAGATGAACTAGCTGAAGATGTTGTAGCATTAACACTCTTGCCAACCGTTTGAGACGTTGAAGCTGGACTTGGTGAACTGTTCGCTGTTTTTCTAGTAACAGCATTCTGCACTCTAGGAGAAACCCTCATTTTTTCTACATCTGAGGCGGTGCGCGCACTACCTGCCCCTGATTTAGCAAGCTCTAACTGGCTTCGAGCGCTAGCCAATTTATCCTGAGTGGATTTTCTGGTAGCCTCAATAGCAAGAGTACTTGCATTAGGTTCACTCTTAATTGTTTTGAATGCATTTGACCTTGAAACGTTGTGAAGGGATGTAAGTAATTGACTTCCAAAAACATCTCGCGTTTCACTACCAGATCTGATAGGCTTTACTACAAAATCTAAAGCACCATATTCCATAGCCTTTAGAGTTTTGTCTGCGTCCTCTTTGATTACAGAGCTAACAAGAACAGCGTTAAATGGCGTTTTTTCCTTGTAAAGTCTCTCTAGGAGTTCTAAGCCTGTCAACTTAGGAAGCACCATATCCAATACAATCAAGTCGTAAGGATTGTTCTTTATTTTGTTGTAAGCATCTTCGCCGTCTGCACTAACATCGACAACACGAAAATCGCTATCTGCATTGATAATATCACAGATAACTCTTCTCATGAGTGCAGAGTCATCAACAACCAAAATCTTATACATTCTTTACCCCTGCTCTTTTTTTCGTATCCGCCGCTCTTCGTCAAAAATGTACTTAATTATTGTCTCCCTATCTTCTGATTCTTTAAATAAGAACTCTATGCGATGCTCAAACAATTTCAAATCATCAATATATTCCGTCTTTACCCTTCGAGCTATTACATTTATTATTTTATTTGTATTGGTGGTAGATAAAACAAAGGAACAATACATATACCTTTCAGTAGCAATATCTTTCTTTGCTTTAAATTTAGCACCGCCACCACTAATATCTACTACAGTTCCTTCTACAGGCTCCCCGTAGGTATTACCATACTTTTCCAAATCACTTTCTACTAATTCCATATTAGGAAGAAGCGCAACATCTTCTGGTACCGGTAAAACCTTTATCGGAAACAAGCACTTAAAACGATAATAATCTCTTCTTTGAACTTTTGATAATTCACCTTTTGGTTCAAAGACATAAACTGGGAAATTTTCTAATCTTCCACGTTTAATGATTTCGCCTGAAAGCTGAAACATTCCCTGTCTAGTATTAAACACAACATCAAATGGAACTTCCATTGGAATAGTTACCACATGTCCCTGCCTGGTAGGTATATGAAAAATCACCTCTTTGTTTTTGGTAACTCCGAAAACGCTGGAAATATAGACACTCTTTTCCCCATCAGCATTTTCTTCTGCTTTTCCATCGGCATTATATGTTGTGTTTGCCATAGAAAACTCTATAGGAGTTCCTGGTCTTAAATCGAAAATATCCATAAGCTAAGCCCTATCTTTTAATAATGCATTAAAAATATGTAACACGCCCCATTTATAGTGGGTCATTTCGTCCTTTTGTAAAAGTTTTAATGCCAAATTTTCAAAGCTTTTTGCTGCCTTTGACTGAGGATATTCAATTGATACAACCTTTTGATTCCTTACAGCCTTTTCAAGAAAACCATCATAAGGTACATATCCCAAATAATCTAATTTGCCCCCTAGGAACTTTTGTACAACTGAAAGCATCTTTGTATAAACTGCTTTGCCTTCAGATTCACTTGTTACTTTATTAGCCACAAGATGAACATTAGTCCCATCTTCCATGTACTTAGAATTCTTGTACATAGCCTTCATTAGCGAGTACGAGTCTGTTAACGAACTAGGTTCTGGCGTTGAAACAAGCACCACCTCTGGTGAAGCAAGAACAAACTCCAATACCTGATCCGACACACCCGCACCAGTATCTATTATAAGAATATCACATAAATCGTTTAAAAGTGTTAAATTGTGCACTAAAAACGTAATTTGTTCACGATTTAAATTGTTCAAACCGACCACACCAGAGCCCCCTGAAATAAAGCCTATTCCCATAGGTCCCTCAGTAATAATATCTCTGATGCTTTTTCCTTTAAATATAACATCGGACAAATTGTAATTTGGTATAGTTCCAAACATTACTTCAACATTGGCAAGACCAAAATCCGCATCAAGAATAATCACCCTTTTTCCCATACGACTAAAACAAACCGCAAGATTAACGGCCATGTTCGACTTTCCTACTCCACCTTTTCCAGAGGTTATGGTGATTACCTTTGTATTTTCAACACTTTTTATATTACGAGCTTTTATAACATTTCGTAAATTCTCAGCTTGATCCATTTAGTGTCCTCCCAACAACTGCTTAACCAGCTTCTGAGCATTCACTATTTCTATATCATCTGGCACATTTTGTCCCACTGTAATGTAAGATAAATTAGAGCCAGTATATAGCTTTAGGTTGAATATATTTCCAAAACATTTGGTCTCATCAAGCTTTGTAAATATAAGATTAAAAACAGTAAATTCCATGTAAGAATCTGCTATATCGATTAAATCCTTGTATTTTGTTGTAGCTGAAAGCACTAAATATACTTCGCTGTCATAATATCCTGATAGTGCAGTAACCAGCTTTTTAGTGTCTGATTTCTGTTCTTCATTTTTATGAGAAAATCCGATTGTATCCACTAAAATTACATCTAAATCATCATTTTCTCTTGTTTGCTTTTTTACAGTATCAAGCAACTCATCAGGTGAATAAACTACATTAAGAGGCACACCCAAAATGTTGGCATAGGTCTGTAGCTGGTTTGCTGCAGCCATACGATAGGTATCAGCTGTTATTAGACCAACCTTTTTGCCCTCCTCAACCTTAAATTTACTAGCAATCTTAGCGATTGTAGTGGTTTTGCCTACACCTGTTGGACCTATAAAAAATACTACCTTAGGGCGTTTCATTCCCATCATTATTCTTGTTGGAGTACCAAGCTTTAGCACCATTTTTTGGTAAACATTAGAAAGTAAATTATCTAAGGAATGACTGGTATGGAGAATTTTGTCCATATCCTCTAAAACCTGATTAATATACTTTTCCTGAACTTCATTTTCTAATAAAACGTTATAAAGCATCTTGACGAAAACATGATTATCGCTGTCAATAGACAGCTTTTCTGAGGAGCTGTTAACTTGAATGTCATCCTCAGTGTTACCTACTATCGTCGCCTTTGGTTCAATCACAGGCTTTGCTCCTGCTGGCTTTGAGTATGTAGGCTCAATTAGTCTAGCTCTTGGAGCAGCACCTGCTAGAGGTTCGAATTCTGTTGTTAGGACCATATTATCAACCTCCTCTTCATCTTTATTAGACTCAGGAATAGTTTCTTTTTGTGGTTCTTCTGCTTGTTTTTCAAGGACTTCATTAACTGCTGAAAAGGCATTTTTAAGCAAAGCAGCATCATCTGCTACGGCTTCAAATGAGCCAGCCTTTTTAACTTGAGCAGGTGCAACCTCCTCTTCTTCCTTTTGGCGCACAAGCTCATCATCTTCAATTGCAGCTGTAACCTCATAGGTACTACTTTTAAAGAAGCTACCTAAGCCCTTTGGCTTTATGACCTTGATATTCATAATAACAGCCGCATTACCAAGCTCCTTTCGAACCTTTGCCATAGCCTCTTCTTCAGTTTTTCCAGTAAATTTGTTAATAGTCATTTATTCTCACCCTGTAACCATTCCTACTGATGATAGCTCTACATTTGAATCTATCTCATTGTAAGAAACAACAATTAAGTCCTTAAAGTAATCTTTTGTCATGCTCTTGAAATACATTCGAACAATTGGAGATGTAACAACAATAGGAGTTCGTCCCATCTCTTCTAGCTTCTTAATTTCTTCATCAAGAGAAGCTATTATAGCCTTTATCCTCTCTGGATCTAAGGTCAAGTAAGCCCCCTGTTCTGTCTGCTTAATTGAAGCCATAATGTCCTGCTCTACCTTTGGATCAACAGTAATTACCTGAGTTGTTTCATTTGGAGCAAAATATCTGCCGGAAATAGCTCTCTTTAATCCCTGTCTTACATACTCAGTAAGAACATCGGTATCATGAGTTGTTGTGGCATGATCGGCTAAAACTTCAAAAATTGTAAGCAAATCTCTTATAGATACACCCTCTGATAAAAGGTTCTGCAATACCTTTTGAACATCGCCCAAGCCAAGTAATTTAGGTATAAGCTCTTCAACGATAACAGGATTTGTTTCCTTAAGGTTATCAACAAGATTCTGCACATCCTGTCTTGTAAGGAGCTCTGCTATGTGACTTCTAATAACCTCAGTCAAATGAGTAGCTATAATAGATGGTGGATCAACTACTGTATAGCCAAGAGATTCCGCCCTTTCTCGCTGACTTTCAGTAATCCAAATTGCTGGCAAATGGAAGGATGGTTCAAAGGTTGGAATACCGGTTATTTCTTCCTCAACGTAACCTGGATTCATAGCCATGTAGTGGTCAAATAGAATCTCACCCTCTGTAATCTGGATACCTTTGATTTTGATTATGTATTGATTAGGATTCAGCTGAATGTTATCACGCAGTCGAATAATTGGAACAACAGTACCAAGCTCTAAAGCAATTTGCCTTCGTATCATTACAACTCTGTCCAGCAAATCTCCACCTTGATTAACATCAGCCAAAGGAATAATTCCATAGCCAAACTCTAATTCGATAGGGTCAACCTGCAGCAAGGAAACAACATTTTCCGGTTTTCGAATTTCTTCTGCTTCTGTTTCCTCATGTGCAACCTCTTGCTCGATCTCTTCCTCGCCAATTGTCTTTGCCATTGAATAGCCTGTTGCAATGAAAGCTCCGCCAAAGGCAATGAATAAAATTGGATTAAGAGGTGTTGCAATTCCAAGAAAGGCCATTGTTCCACCAACAATATATAAAACCTTTGGAATACCAAAAAGCTGTCTAACTAATGTGCCAGAGAAATCGGCAGCCTTAGATCCCTTTGTAACCAAAATACCAGTTGATAGAGATACCAAAAGGGAAGGAATCTGAGAAACCAATCCATCACCGATTGTTAGAATACCAAATTGCTGTAAAGCCTCAGCCGCTGGAAGGCCTTGATTAATCATTCCCATGGCAGTACCACCAGCAAGGTTTATAACTGTGATAATTAGACCTGCCGTTGCATCTCCTTTTACGTACTTTGTAGCACCGTCCATAGCTCCGAAGAATGCTGATTCTTCTTGAATTTTATCTCTTTGACGTTTAGCCTCTGCGTCGTCGATTGCACCTGTATTTAAGTCTGCGTCAATGGCCATCTGTTTACCAGGCATAGCGTCCAATGTAAATCGTGCTGATACTTCAGCTACACGCTCAGAACCTTTATTGATAACCATGAACTGAATAATAATCAAAACAATGAAAATAATTGCGCCAATTACTAAATCATTTCCACCAACGAAGCTTCCGAATGTAGCAACTACATTACCAGGATCGCCAGTTGAAAGAATTAATCTAGTGGATGAAACGTTAAGTGAAATTCTAAAAATTGTGGTAAAAAGTAACAGTGTTGGAAAGAATGACATGTCAAGTACTTCCTTCACGAACAGTACATTCATAAGTACTATAAGCGCGATGGAAATATTGAAAGCTATCATTATATCAAGTAAGAAATTTGGAATTGGGATAATAAAGAAGGTAACAGCAGCAAGCAAGTACAGAGCTATACCTACATCCGCCTTTTTGACTGATGCTGCTAAATCCATACTAATCCCCCCCTTCCTATTATTTTACTAACTAGCCCTGTTTGTATAAACAACAGCTAAAATCTCTGCAACAGCCTGATATAATTCAGGCGGTATAACCTCATCGATTTCAACAGTAGCATATAATGCTCGTGCTAAAGGTTTATTTTCTACAACAGGTACCCCAGTATCCTTGGCAAGATTTTTGATTTTGAACGCCAAGTAATCTTCTCCCTTTGCAACAACTCTAGGAGCTTCGTCCTTTGTGTTGTCATACTTAATTGCAACTGCAATATGAGTCGGGTTTGTGATAACAACATCCGCTTGAGGAACGTTATTCATCATTCGACGTCTAGAGCTCTCCATCATTCTCTGACGCTGCTGTCCTTTAATCTTAGGATCTCCTTCAGCATTCTTATATTCATCCTTAACTTCTTGCTTTGTCATTTTCATATCATTAGTAAACTTATATTTTTGATATGCATAATCAGCAAAACCAAGAATTATATATATAACGCTTATTTTTATACCCGCCTCAATAATAAGATCAAAAATAAGATTTAAAGCATTTATCAAATTAACATCGTATAGCAAAAACAAATTATCCGCCTGGTCCCTAATACATATGTAGGCGATATAAAAAACAAGTGTGATTTTTGCTAAAGCCAATATTAGATTGACTAAGGACTGCTTTGAAAAAATTCTTTTAAATCCACTTATAGGATTAAATTTGCTAAGCTTAGGCTGTAGTGGCTTAAATGTGATTTTCCATCCAACCTGAACTAAATTAGCAACAAAATGTGTAATAAACCCAATTACAAGAAACGGTAATAGTATGAATAGCATCTTGGTAAAAACACTTCTAAAAATACCAGATATTGTCTGTATAGTTAGACCGCTACCATTCATCTCTACTATATCTGGTATTATAGCATATATCCAAGTAAATATTTCATAGAACCTATCTCCTGCAAATGAAATAAACATTTTAAGACTCAAGAAAAAGCCCAGCAAAGAAAAGCCATTAACAACCTCCTTGCTTTTGGCTACCTTGCCCTCTTTTCTGGCATCAGAAAGCTTCTTAGAGGTAGGCTGCTCAGTTTTCTCCCCACCTTCTCCATCTGCAAAGAACTGGAGATTGTATTCAATTAGCAAGCTTTTTTCTTCATACATCAATACATTCCCTGTAAAAACAATGCCATTAAATACTTCATTTCTTTAAAAATGAATGTTGCAACATTAGGTAATAAAAATACTGTTAAAAACAATACAACAAAACCAACAATGATTTTTAGCTGAGCACCTACAGAAAACATGTGAATCTGTGGCGCTACCTTTACCATAATTCCAAGTATCGCATTAAGTACCATAATTACCGCAAATATTGGAAGTATGATTCTAAATGAAATGACAAAAACATCTGAAATAAAAATGAGCATCGAGCTCATAAGGGAATCCCATTCAAATATCGCTCCTCCCAGAGGAATCAGTTCAAAGGCATCGCAGAATGTTCTCAAAATATAACGATGCATTCCTGACAAAATCAGTAGAATCATTATAAACTGGTTATATAACAAACCAGATACTGATGTCTCTGAGCCGATTGAAGGATCAAACTCTTGAGCCATTGATAAACCAATATTCATATCTATCATATGGCCTGCCAGTTGGATAATAAATGTACAGCAATAAGTGGAGAAGCCTATAAGCAGCCCGGTAATTGCCTCTCTAATAACTAAAAAAGCATATCCAACAACTGTAGAATAATTTAGGGCACTAAAATCAACCACAAAATACAACATCAAGGATACTATAGCTGAAAAGCCGATTTTAGCCATTGCTGGAGTATTACGGGTATTAAAAAATGGTGCCACCACTACAAACATGGATATGCGAGTAAGGATTAACAAGAAGTATTCAAAATTTTGTAAGGTAAAGTCAACACTAAACATTTATTCAGCCCAAATATATACTAAAATTTGCCCATAACTTGTTAATATACTCAGTCAGTACCGAAAGCATCCATGGACCAACAATAATAAGCGCAGCAAAAACGCCGACTATTTTAGGAATAAAGGTAAGTGTCTGTTCCTGAATTGATGTAACAGTTTGAAATATACTGATTGCCAAACCAATACATAGCGAAACCAATAAAAGTGGTAAAGCAACCATAAGAAGTGTATAAATAGAATCTCTAATGATATCTAATACCTGCCCCTCAGTCATAACTTTTCTCTCCTACCCTGGATAATCAGTAAAACGTTTTTACTAAACCTCCAATAACTAAATCCCAACCATCAACTAAAATAAAAAGTAGCATCTTGAAAGGAAGCGAAATAGTTGTAGGCGGCAACATCATCATACCCATGGACATAAGTACCGATGCGACCACCATATCAATAACAATAAATGGAATATAAATCAAAAATCCAATTATAAATGCCGTTCTAAGCTCAGATAAAATGAAGCTTGGAACTAATATTGTAAAGGCTACATCCTCATAATTTTCGTATGTAACCCCAGCAATATCACAAAATAGATTCAAATCCTTTGTCTGTGTCTGGCCATACATAAACTCTCTAAGAGGACCAATTGCTGCATCTATGGCTTCTTCTTGAGTAATTTCACCAGCATCGAAAGGATCAATTGCCTCTGTTTTGATCTGTGTAAAAACAGGAGACATAATGAATAATGTTAAAAACAACGCCAAACCAATCAACACTTGATTCGGTGGCGCTGTATTAGTTCCTACAGCAGCGCGTACAAAGTGTAAAACTATAACACACCTCGTAAAGGACGTAAGCATGATGAGAATTGATGGAGATAGCGCAATAATCGTAAGAATGAGAAGCATTCTAAGGGTGGCCGTAAAATTACCATCCTCTCCATCGAATGTCAGGGTAAATCCCCTTTCTCCTACAGTCTCATCTGAGGCATTGGGCGCATTCTCTGTTGCTCCATAATCTTGATTGGTGGCCCCATACTCTGTATCGTACTCTGTATCATAATTATATTCATTTGCATAGGCAGTAATTGTGCCTACAAAAAGGGTGTAACAAATAACAGTAGCTGCAAATAGTAAGCTACAAATTACATACACCTTCTGAAATTTTTTCATAACAACATCCAGCCCGTATTATTAACTATTCTTCTTTAACTTGTCCAGAATGGATTTAAAATCAACCGGTGGCTTTAAATCCTCTGTATCCTGACTAGAAATTTCTTTCAAGTCTTCTGAAGAAAGCTCCCCTAGCAAATTGACTTCATCTTTACCAACTGCTATTACAAAATATCTGTTTTCTCCAGCACGAACAATCTGGACGAACTTATTATTTGTAATTCTGATAGCCTCAACTATTTCAAGATTTTTATTAAGCCCCTGAACCTTTTGATACCCTGCAATCCATTTGGTTACATAGTATGTCAAAGCCAGAATCCCTACAAAAACTATTAGCATAAACAATAGTTGAAAGAAACTATCGCCCGCCGAAGAAAGGATAAGCATGATTTATCCGATAACCTTCTTTACAGCTTCAAGAACTCTCTCAGCCTGGAATGGTTTAACGATAAAGTCCTTTGCACCTGACTGGATGGCTTCGATAACCATTGCCTGCTGGCCCATAGCAGAACACATGATAACGCATGCATTAGGATCCTTTTCTTTGATAGCCTTTAACGCACCAATACCGTCCATTTCAGGCATAGTGATGTCAAGAAGAACAAGGTCTGGAGAAAGCTCTGCATACTTGTCAACAGCGATTTTACCGTTTTCTGCTTCTCCTACTACATTGTAACCGTTCTTTGTGAGAATATCCTTAATCATCATTCTCATAAAAGCAGCGTCGTCACAAATTAAAATGTTTTTTGCCATGTTTTCATCTCCTTAAATATATTGTTTATTCTTTGATGATTTCTGTTATACGTACACCAAAAGACTCCTCTATAACTACTACCTCGCCTTTTGCCACATACTTGCCATTTACAAGTACATCTATTGGTTCACCGGCTATTTTATTTAGCTCGATGATGGTACCTGGAGCAAAATCCAAAATGTCTTGGATTGTTTTGTTTGTACGACCTAATTCTACTGTAACTTCCAGTGGTACGTCAAGAATTAAGTCTATGTTTTCCTGTGCGAACTGCGCTGAAAAACCTGGTCCAAATGGCGTAAATTGTGCCGGTTGAACGTTGATTTGTGGTGGCGGTGCATACATGTAAGGAGCCATCATTGGCTGTCCTTGCATCATGCTTGGATCCATCTGTGGCATACCAGCTGGTGGTGGTGCCATCTGTGGAGGCGGTGCAGCTGCAGCTGGTGCTGGTTCTGGTGCTGGTGGTGGTGCTGATTCTGCCACACCATCATCAACAGAAGAATTGTTGTCAGCTTCCATGTTGTTAAGTACCGCTTCGCACATCTCCTTGGCCAGTGAGATTGGATACAATTGCATCATCTCACTATTGACCAAATCGCCTATTTCCATTTTAAAAGCAATTCTAACAAAATTGTCTTTTAAGAATGCATCAATATCACCTGGCTCGATTTGAGTTAGATCTGTAAGGGTTGCCGTAGGTGGTGAAATATCAACCATCTTGCTAAGCATAGATGATAATGAAGTTGCACTAGCACCCATCATCTGGTTCATAGCTTCTGAAATAGCTGATAGATGCAAGTCTGTAATTTCGCCATCTATATTGGTTCCATCACCGCCCATCATAAGATCGGTGATAACCTTTACATCATCTTCTTTTAAAACAAGAATGTTACTACCATCTAAGCCCTTGGTGTAACCGATTCTAACAACGACACAGGATTTATCATATCCGGATGCTAAATCATTCCAATTGGTTTCAGTAACTACTGGAGTAGAAATTTCAACCTTTTTGTTAACAAGAGAGAACAATGTGGTAGCTGCGCTACCCATACTGATATTGGCAACCTCGCCAATAGTATCTATCTCTTGACTAGAAAGCTCTCCGCCAGCGGCACCGCCGCCACCTCCATCAGAGGGTGCGTCTGGAATGCCTCCGCTAAGTAGTGCATTTATCTCATCCTGTGATAATACACCATCGCCCATTCTACTGCTCCTCCCTTATGATTTGTGTCACTCTAACTGCGTAATCCTTTCCTGAAGCGCCTGGAAGGGCTGAGAACTTCTTAATATCGCCCACAAAAACATCCAGTTCTTCGTCGACCTTTGTATTAAGTCGTACTATATCACCAACCTGTAGCTGAGAGAAATCAGCCACGGTAATAGTGCTATTTCCTAAAACCGCTTTTATAGGTATCTTTGCGTGGTTAATCAACGCTTCTACAGCATCTGAATAGCTCTCGCCGGTTTTCTCCTTTTGACTACTATACCAGAACTTTGTGTTCAATTTGTCCATAACTGGATCTAAAGTAATAAAAGGTAGACAAATATTCATAAGTCCCTCAACATCACCTATTTTGATATTAAGGGTAACAATAGCAATCATTTCTGATGGTGAAATAATCTGAGCAAATTGAGAGTTTGTTTCAATTCTTTCAAGTCTAGGATGTAAATCTACTACGTTTTCCCAAGGCTCTCTAAGTAAATCAATACAAGATGTCATTACTCTCTCAATTATTAAAAGCTCAATTTCAGAGAAATCTCTAACTTTGTCAAGGGGTTCGCCTACGCCGCCTAACATTCTATCAACCATAGCAAAACCCAGGTTAGAGGCCATTTCTACAATTGTGTTTCCCTCTAGAGGGGCAAAATCAACTATGCCTAAAAGTACAGGATTCGAAAGTGAATTTGAAAACTCCATATAGGTAACAGCTTCCGAATTCATTACTTCTACCTGAATGTTTTTTCTTAGGAAAATCGGAAGGTTGGTTGAAAGCAATCTTCCATAATGCTCAAAAATAATTTCTAGTGTACGAAGATGCTCCTTTGAGAACTTTGAAGGTCTAGCAAAATCGTAATTCTTTACAGGCCTTTCCTTGGTGTTTTTGATTTCGTCAGCATCCAACTCACCACTAGTCAAAGCATTAAGCAAATTATCTATTTCGTTTTGAGAAAGGACATCGCCCAAGTAAAACCACCACCTTATTTCCCTTTTTTAACAATGAAGTTCGCCCATTAAAAGATTACTCCGCAATGGGGCTCACAGCATAATTTTTCTTTCAGAAAAAATATGCATTTATTGATATGTTGCACTAGAGAAGTTAACTCTAACAACAAAGGATGATTGGAATAAAGTCTGTAATGCTTCCAAAATATCTTCCTTTACACTCTCTTCATCATTTCGCATATCTTCGATAGTGTGTTTAGCAACCTCTGTTTTAATAGTATCGCTTATTACGTTATCGTATGTATCAAGGTTACCTGCGCCATCACCAAATTTAGCAAAATCTTCATTTGTGCTATCTAGAGATAACGAAACTCCAAGAACCGCATAATGCAAGTTGCCATCGCCACTATCTGCTAAGTTTATTGTCATGGTCTCACCAGCATTTACTGCATAGTCAACCATATTTTCAACCTTAATTGCTAATGAACCAGCCGTATCTCCCGCCCGTAAATCCAAATCAATTGCCGAGCATACTTTTGTAATTAATTCGTTTGCCTTTTGTGTTTCAGGTACGATAGAAATTGTAAGAATCGCTGTAAGAACAAGATTTACCACAACTAGTGCTAGTATTACGACTGTAATCAAATTCTTTTTCATAAGGCAATCCTTTCTACTCTGTTAAATCAGATGAATACTTGTTGTAAACCTTAATCTCAACCCTACGATTACGGGCTCTTCCCTCTGCAGTACTATTATCTGCTATTGGGACGTACTCACCTCTACCAGCCGATTTAATATATGCTGGATTTAAATTGGTGACTTCTCTAATTCTATCTGCCACGTATAGTGCTCTATACATAGACAAAACATCGTTGTTTTCATATGTGCCAGATGACATTGGAACATTGTCTGTATGTCCCTCAATCTCAATTATGTTTTCGTTGTACTCCTCAAGAACCTTTGCTAAATTATCAACAATTCCAAGAGCTTCATCTGTAAGTACTGCTTTTCCTGAATCAAAAAGCAAAGCTCCGTTAATTGTGATCATTACATACTCTGCGTTAAAATCTACTTCGACCTGATCCTGGAGTCCGTACTCCAAAAGCTTCTGTTCGATTTGTTCTGCAATTGTTTCGCTTTCAGAAGCGCCAGCCTCCTCCAAGGCCTCAACCGCTTCTTCTACAGAAATATCACTAGAGCTGGTTTGTTGCTCCGTAGATGCTCCATCCTGAGAAAGATCTCCCTCGCTTTCACTATCGCTAGAACCTTCTTTTTCATATTGCTCATCATCGCCATCGTGAACGCTATTAAAATAATCATCAAACATTTCAAGCTGACTGATTCCGGATGAAATCATCTGACCTTCACCAATTGAAGATCCGCCTGAAGAAAAAATACTAAAACTAGACTGAATACTAGCTATAACTTCTTGAAACTTTTCTGTATCCGTACTACTCATTGAGAAAAGCAAAACGAAGAAGCAAAGTAGCAAGTTCATCAAGTCGGAGAAAGTGGCCATCCAGGCAGGAGACCCAGCAGGAGCTTCTTCTTGCTTTTGCTTCTTTGCCATTAGCCTTCACCTCCTCCGCTATCTCCACCGATGCCTTCTCTAGCTGATGGTGGAAGGAATGATTTAAGCTTTTCTTCTATAACACGTGGGTTTTCGCCTGCTTGAATTGAAAGCAAGCCCTCCACAGTAATACTCTTCATCATGATTTCTAGGTTGTTATTAACACCTAACTTGGTACCGATAGGACCAGTAAGCCAGTTAGCAATCAAAGAGCCGTAAAGAGTGGTCAGTAAAGCAACCGCCATGTTAGGTCCGATTGTAGATGCATCCTCCAAGTTTTGAAGCATGTTTACAAGTCCAACCAATGTTCCAATCATTCCCCAGGCAGGTCCCATTTCACCCCATTTAGACCAGAAGTTAACAACAACTTTATGTCTATCCTCGAGACAGCTCATGTCTGTTTCAAGAATGGCTCTAACAAGTTCTGGATCAGTACCATCAACTACTAAGTTAATTCCTTTTTTTAGGAATTCATCTTCTATACTATGTGCAGCTTCTTCAAGGGCAAGAATACCTTCTTTTCGAGAGATATTGGCAAGATTAATGATGTTACCAATAGTATCAGCCGCATTTCCGATAGCAGGTTCTTTCAATGCAATGCCAAAGCCTTTAAGTCCTCGAGTAAAGTCAGGCATTTTATTACATGCTATACATGAAGACAAAGAACCGCCAATGGTGATAATAACTGATGGAACATCTATGAAGTTTGCCATTGCGGCTACACCACCTGATGAAACGATACCGAAAACTACCATTACAACACCAAGTAATAAACCGATTAGAGACCCTATATCCAAAGTACTCTCACCACCCTTTTATCGAGTTATTGTATAGAAATACACGGTAAATACTTTTGTGATTATTTTACTAGATTTACCAATTATTGTCTACTTTATTCAGTAAAATCATCCCATATTATTGTGTTTTTTTCATGTCCTACCCACTATATATAGAATTTTCACAAAATTTTTAGAATTTTACCAAAAATTAAGTAAAAAGTGGCCCTGTAATCTTACATGCTCCCGTAGGGCACCCTCCATGCCTTCGCATGGGAACCCTTTTTCTGTAAGCTTCGCTTACTAGAGCGATGTTTTCAAAGAAAACATCACACTTTTCCCTCCGGCGTAGGTCCTTCCCATGCTTGACATGGTATCCCCTACTCGCGCTTGCCTAGACTACTTGGCCACTTTAAATCATTTATTTAATTTTCTATGTATCAACTCCACTCACTAACGTTTCAGATTGATAAGCTCCTCAAGCATAGTATCTGAAACTGTAATAATACGTGAATTAGCCTGGAAACCACGCTGCGTAGTAATCATATCAGTAAACTCGCTTGACAAATCAACGTTTGCCATTTCAAGCTGTCCAGTATTCATAGAAGATCCATCAGCTGAAATCTCGATTCCTATTCCATCAAATTCACCTGAGTTAAGTGTTGTCTTGTAGCAGTTATCACCCATTTCCTCAAGACCTGAAGCATTTGCAAACTGTGCAACTGCAATCTGACCTAAGAGAACGGTATTACCATTGCTATAAGAACCATATATCTTACCATTACCATTAACAGAAAGACCTGTCATTGTACCTAACTTTTTACCTTCGCCCTTCATTGAAGAACCATCAGGAATACCTCTATTCGCAACTGCAGTTGATGTTCCACCGTTATCGTAATTTAATAACTGTGAAAAATCGATTGTAATATTAGAAATAGCTGCTTTCTCATCACTAGGTCCCAATAGAGAAGAATTCATTGTAAGCTGTGTCTGGCCTGGTGTTCCAGCATAAGTCAATGTACCTTCTTGTGTATCAAATTTAAGAGCATATGATGTTGTTGTAATGGCAAGCTTTGAATTATCTGTGCCTGCAGCAACAGCATTTACAGGAGTACTACTTTGGTATCCGCAAACGGCTGCTAGTGTAAGAACTGTTGAATTCGCATCATTACCTACGAATACATTGTTATAAGTCACACCTGAAGCATCTGTATATGTCTCGTTGTAGGTATAATCAGTTGTTCCATCTGTAATTATTAATGAAGTACCTGTTCCTTGATTGCTAACTGTGTAGCCATCTGCCAAGGAATAGTCCTTTGCTGTCTGTGTACCAAAGATATCAGAATAGTTTCCGCCACCGCTTATGTATTTAGCCAAAATATCCTGATTATTTGAATCTGTAATACTTGTAAGCTCTACAGTATATTTCCCATCAGTACCATCCTCTAGCTTAATAGCAAACTTTGCTGTATATGAATAACCTAAGCTATCATAGAAAGTGAAAGAACGAACATAACCGTTAGTAGAATTAAACTGGCTATCATTCTTATCAATTACACCACTAAAATTAGCCATTGTTGTTGCTTCTGGTGCACTTGTAAGATTCTCAGTCTTCATAATTCTAAGAGCTGAAACTGTATCCTTAAGTATATTAGCTGGGTCGTTAGGGTCAACCTGCCATCCCATTACAAGATAACCTGTTGTAGTCATTGCAAGGTTACCATTACCATCAATGTAGAATGAACCAGCTCTTGTAAATACGTTTTCAGAGCCATTGCTGACTATAAAGAAATTTGTTGAATTTGCATCTGTAAGTCTGATATCTAGCGCGTCACCTGTAGACTGTGCAGCACCAGCTGATGTAATAGATACCTTTGTTGCACCATTTGTTACACCAAGACCAATTTGCTTAGCATTAGTACCACCACGATTTTCTGTGGCAGATGAAGCCTGCTGAGTGGTCTGATACATGATATCAGAAAAAGTGGTTGCCGATGATTTAAACGCAACAGTGTTAACGTTTGCAATGTTATTACCAATAACATCCATCTTTGTCTGGTGAGTTTTTAGACCTGCCACACCAGAGAAAAGTGATCTCATCATAATGAATGACCTCCTCAATAAAATGACAATTGAGGTGGCTGTTTTGTCACATCTGTCAGTCAGTGACATTAGCTTCCATAAGGTCCAGCTAAACTATAACAGCACCGTCAATATTTGTAAAAATGTTTTCATCTGATTCAGTTTGATCCATAGCCGTAACTACAGTTTGGTTAGGAACGTTAACTATAAACGCCAATGTATCAACTAACACAAGAGAATCAGTAATTCCTTTAGCCGAAGCTTTTTGTACACCTTCTGATAATCTTTGAGACTGCTCTTCTGTCAGTTCAATATTTCTATCATCAAGTCTTTGTGTTGCATGCTTTGAAAACTTAAGCTCAGAAGTTGCCTGAAGCTTTTGCTTAAATATATCTTCAAAAGATGCTCCATTAAGTGTACCAAGTGGCTTTGACTCAGCCGCTGGATTTAGATAGGTCCCAGCTACCCTTTCGATGGAGGTGAAATTTGGATTAATATTTAAATTGCTCATATTACCCTCCTACTGGCCATCGTCCTCTACTGCCTCAGCTGCTGCCTCTTCAGTTTCTTCTGATTCATCTGAGCTTTCTGTAGTCTCTGTACTAGCTTCAGTTGAATCTGTAGCTGCTGCTCCTGAGTTTTCTGTAGTAGCAGAAGATGCGGCTTTTTGTTCCGTATCTGCCTCCTCTTTGGCCTTTTCTAAATCTCCCATTTTGCTAACCAGCTTTTTAAGATAATCTTCATAAGCTGTATTTACGAAGCTTCTACTGTAGTCATCCATAGAATTGTATAAGTCAACTGCATATTTGACTTTATCCAAATCTCCCAATGAAAGCTGTTCAATATCTGGAAGCTTTTCAAGTGTTGTAATGAATGTGTCAGCAATAGAAACTGCATTGTAGTAACTCTCATTAACTACTGAAGTAATTTTGTCTATCTCATATTCTTTGTTGTTTACTGATGCCCAAATCTGTCCGTCATCATCTGTTCTAACATAATCTACACGGCCATGAATTTCTTGATTCTCATCTGTAAGTGCTACGAATTTACCTACAAGTGAATTGGCCTGCATATCTGCCATGTCATCTTGAACGGCTTGTATTGCCTGTATCTGTGTGAATGATGCAAGCTGTGCTACATATTGACTATTATCAGTTGGTTCCATTGGATCCTGATGCTGCATTTCTGCCACCAAGAGCTTTAAAAACATTTCCTGACTGTAGCCATTATCCTTTTTAGCTTCCGTTTTCGATGTACTGACATTATTGTTAGCTTTTGTTAACTCGTTAGAGGCATCCGTTTTTGTATAAACGCCGTTAACAACACTACCAATTAAATTATCCATCAAAATCCTCCTTTGATCTAAGCCTGGAAATCTAAGGTATTTCCATTTTCCATCATCATCTGAGCTATCAACATATCTTCGTCAGACATTATTCCTGTTAACTCATCTAAGTTGTTTAGATCAATTCTAGTATTACGTCTTGGAGCTTCTTTCCTCATTTGGTCGTCGCGTCTGCTTTCGTCTTGAGCGTTCTGTTCAAGATTTCTTTCAAATTCGTGAGTTCCAACTGAAACTTCGATTGAAGTAACCTTTGCTGAATTTTGATTTAGCTCCAATCTGAGGTTTGCCATTTGATTTTCAAGAGCTTGCTTTACTGCATCATTTTCTGTAAATATTTTTGCAGTAATTTCATCTCCTTTTTGAGTAACTTCCATAAAGATTTTTCCTAAACCTTCAGGATTAAGTGTTAACTCCATTGTTGTAGATTCGGTATCGGTCATAACCTTTGCCTGTTCCACAAGCTGTTGAACAATACTTTCAGCTCTAACACTTTCTCCAGTAGGAAGTGTAACTACCTGCTGTGCCGGAGTAAATGTAAGCTGTGGCTGTGGCCCAAAGAAATTATCACCCTCATTCAAATTGGCTTTTTCATGATTTAGCTTAGGAGCTTGTGCTCCTGTTTTTTCCTGCGAAAAGTAAAATTCATTTTTTGAATTATCATTGTCGTTCTCAAGCTGCGGTTTGTTTTCTACAGCGCTTTCTTCAACAGGTGTAACATCCTCCATAACCTTAACCTCTTCAGGTTGTTTTGGCATTCCCTGATTTTGAATATTAACTTCTGTAACAATCTGCTGCTTTTCCACTGGAACGTAATCAACTACTTCCTGTGTTGTTTCAGCTTCTTGTTTTAAAACCTCAACTGGAATTTCAATCTTAGGCTCTTCTTTAGGAATAACTATTTCTTCTGGCTTAATATCTAAAGGCTGAATTTCCTTTAAATTTTCAAAAGAAATATTCAAGTCATCAAATAGCTGATTAGTAATCTGAGTAACTTCATCAAGAACATTTTTGAAACTCTCATCCATCAACAAATTTACTGAATCGGTCTCTCCCGTAAGCTCAACAACAAGCTGTGCCAAATTCTGCGGATTAAATAAATCTAATATTGTAAATCCAAGGTTTTGCATAGCCTGCTCTAACTCTTCGGTGGTGACATCAAGTTCATCCTCTATGACTTCCTTAATTTCCTCACCAGCCGCCATCACCTTCTCTTGAAGGTCTTCACGGTCTAAAGTCTTAGCATCTTCTGGTTTTATAGAATCAGCTTTTGCTTTAGCAGTAGGTTCAAAAGGTTTATCTTCAAGCTTCGGCTTGTTATTTTCGCCTTTCGCTACTTCTACTGGAGTCCCTGAACCAGCAACGTTTTTCAATGTGTTTTCAAATAAGGTCTTGTCAGTTGAAACATTAGCTTTCTCACTAACACTTGCAACTTCAACTCTGCTTACCTGAACCAGCAAATTTGAAACATTGCTACTTGTCATGTAATTCCTCCTTTCACTTATTCTGTTTTCAAGCTGCTATAAGAACTTATATGAGCTATGGTTCCATCATTTTCGTAATGATTGCTGCATTTTCTGTATCCATTGCAGCTAAAATATCTGCTCGGGTACTTGCATCCATACCTGAAAGAATCTCACAAACCAAATCAAAATCATCTGTCATAGTGTCAAATATGGCAGCTGCATTTTTGGCTTTCATGCTGGAGTATACTTTTACGTAATCAGCAATTTCTTCGTCAATCTCCAATTGAGAAACAACTTGTTTGTAAATAGCTTCTGCATTTTCAGGGTCGATTGACTCATAATAAGTCTTATATTCATTTATATCGGGTGCCTCGTCTGAAAAAACAACCTCTTCATAAAATTTTTCTTTAGTTTCTTCAAAGGCAGCTTCATTAGCTTTATATTCAGCAAGCTCAGCCGCAGCAGCCTCAAGCTCTGCAATATAATCGCTGTTTTGATTATCTGTGGCCTTCAATTCCTCTACTTCCACTTCAAGCTCTTTGATTCTAGCCACAGCATCTTCCACTGTTGCATACTGAGAATACTCATCTGGCTCTTCTGGAATATACTCCTCTATTCCTGGTAAAATTCGGTTTACATATGGCACGTCCTTAAGGACAGGGAACAGCACTGTTGATCCAAATCCGCCAACATCCATCTTTACCAAGAACGCAAAAATAACAAGCCAAATAAGAATAATAAGGAGTACTACAACGGCCATAATAATGTGTCCGCCAATACCTAAAGACTCCTCATCATCCTCAACTGCCTCGCCATTCTTTTTTGCCTCTTTTTTAGCCTTTTTCTCAGCCTTCTTG
The DNA here is from genome assembly GCF_015057185.1 of Pseudobutyrivibrio sp. GTDB lineage: Bacteria > Bacillota > Clostridia > Lachnospirales > Lachnospiraceae > Pseudobutyrivibrio. The sequence goes on from NZ_SVEV01000001.1 coordinate 277,266, forward strand.
GCTTCCTTTGCAGCTTTTTTTGCCGCTTTCTTATCTTCTGCTGCGCCCTCGCCGCCAGCATTTACATTGTCTTGAACTTCTGCTACATCTGCCATAACTATTCCCTCTCATTTTCTGTATTAAAGTAAGTGTAACTAACTAACTCGTCTGTAATCTTGCTTTCTTCCCTATCTATTTCATCTAAAAACTCTTCAAAAGCATGCTCTCTAAGCTTTTCATGCATCTTTCTTTCCATCATAACGGCATTTAATTTCTTTCGAGCATTTTCCATAGCCTTTTGGGCCTTTGACACCTCTATCATCTGAGCTCTTAGTGCAACCTTCATAGATGCTATGGCGTTTTTACAGGTTTTGATTTCCTTTATATCAATATCACCTACAGTCAATTCTCTAAGCTGTCTCTCATAGCCAGCCTGTTTAATCATTATGTCTCTAAGCTTTTGCTGCTCTTCATTGTATCTGGCTGTTGCCATACCAAAATTTGCTTTTTCCTGCTCTTCAATTTTCTTTTTTAATTCAAGAATGTTTTGCATTCGATAAACAAATTTTGCCATAGCAAATCACCTCTAATCAGCAAATATTGCCGCCATTTCTTTTAAGATTTCATCATATTCAAACTTAGCATGAGTTTCCTGCAGCAAAAACGCATTAACAGCATCTATTTTTTGAATAGCATAATCAATGGATTTATTTGACCCATTTTTATAGGCTCCGATATTTATCAAATCTTCTGCTTCCTGATAAGTTGCCAAAACATTTTTTAGCTTTCCTGCAATAGACTTGTGCTCTGGAGTTGCCACTGCAGACATAACTCTGGAAATAGACTGCAAAACATCAATTGCAGGGTAGTGATTCTTTTGCGCCAGTTTTCTATTAAGGACAATATGTCCATCAAGAATGGAACGGGCTGTATCAGTAATAGGCTCATTAAAATCATCACCATCAACAAGTACAGTATAAAGGCCAGTGATGGAACCTACTGCAGCATTTCCCGCTCTTTCTAGAAGTCTAGGCATCTCTGAGTATACAGAAGGTGGATATCCTCTAGTTACTGGTGGCTCGCCAGATGCTAGACCAATTTCTCTTTGTGCCATAGAAAAACGGGTTAGCGAATCCATCATCAGCAGCACATCTTTACCCTGATCTCTAAAATATTCTGCAATAGCAGTAGCCGTAAGAGCTGCTTTTTTTCGTATCAAAGCAGGCTTGTCCGAGGTTGCACAAACAACCACAGAACGTGCCATACCTTCCTCTCCTAAATCGTTTTCAACGAACTCTCTAACCTCACGACCACGCTCGCCAATCAATGCGATAACGTTAATTTGAGCCTTTGTATTTCTAGCAAACATACCCATCAATGTTGATTTTCCAACACCTGAACCTGCAAAAATTCCAATTCTTTGACCTTTTCCTACAGTAATAAGACCATCCACCGCCTTTACTCCCAGAGAAAGAGGCTCTTTTATAATTACTCTAGCCATCGGATCAGGTGGGTCTGCCTCTGCTGGATACTCTGGTAGTTCATTAAATGCATCTAAATCTTCAACATCAGATGGCATACCAAGTCCATCTACCAAATGTCCAAGCAATTCATCTCCTACATGGATTCCCAAAGGATGGCCAGTGTTTTCAACCATGCAACCAACGCCTATTCCTTCAACATTCTCATAAGGCATCAAAAGCAGACGTTTATCTTTAAATCCGACAACCTCTGCTTTAACCCTTTGACCTGAGCCTTCTACTATGATTTCACACAAATCACGTAGCTTAGCCTCAGGTCCCACTGATTCAATTGTTAATCCAACTACCTTTACCACCTTGCCGAGAGATTTAAAATAGTCCTTCTCAGTAAGCTGCATTAATAAACTCTGGTCCAATTTGCCTCCTAATGCCCCAATTAACTTAGAGCTCTAATCTCTCTTATTAAGCCTTCGAGTTCTGTATCTATACTACAGTCAAAAATACCACCATCTGTTTCTATAATGCACTGACTCTCATTCAAAAGTGGGTCTGCTATTATATCAAGTATAACCTCTGTCCCCACTTTACTTTGTATTTCTTCCTTTTTCCCTTTTATATATTCTGCATTGGCATCATTTACCTTAATTTGCATTTGGCCTGTACGTTCAATTTTCATTATGCAATTATCCAGCAAATGATATATAACCTCTTTACGTCCGCTTAATTCAGCAGCAAATACTTTTTCAAATACTGGCAGACACATTTCAACCATTTCATGCTCTATTTCAATTTGTCTTGCCTTAAATTCATTTTGAATACGTTCAATTTCCTCCCGCATTTGTCTTTGTGACTCTTGCAATTCCATTGCCGCCCTTTGTGTCCCCTCGTTGTAGCCTTCTTTTTCGCCGTCTTGCCTAGCAAGATTTTTCATAGCATCAGCATTCAACTGAGCGGCATTTAATATTTCCTCTGCCTGAGCGTTGGCATCGGCGATTATTTGATCTGCATGTGCTTGAGCCTCGGCAATAATAGCTTCTGTATCTACTGTTACTTCAGGTTCGGCCTGTTGCTGCATTATAGTATCAGCAAGTCCTAGGAACTCATCAACATCCATGCCCTCAGGAACATCCTCTCCAGCTTCTCTCATTTGTGCTAATCTACGCTCACGTTCCTCATCCAAAAGTTTGGCCTTATAAGCCTCTTCCTGCTTGAGTATCAGTTCTTTTGCCAAGGCATTGTGGTCTATTACAACCTCATCTATCTCCCCCTCTTCATCTGGCAAATTAGGAGCCACCATAAAACCATAGATGACATTTTTACTAGACAACGAGCTCATCTGAACCTCCTCTTGAAATTACAATTTCTGCAGAATCTTCAAGCTTTCTAATAATACCTACAATCTTCTGCTGTGCTTCTTCAACATCCTTCATACGTACAGGGCCCATGAATTCCATGTCTTCCTTAATCATAGATGCAAGACGAGAAGAAAGGTTCTTGAAGATTGCAGATTGAACCTCTTCATTAGCACCCTTAAGTGCAACTCCAAGATCTGAGTTGTCAACATCTCTAAGCACACGCTGAATAGCTCTGTCGTCCAGAAGAAGAATATCTTCGAATACAAACATCTTCTTTCTGATTTCTTCTGCAAGCTCTGGCTCTTCGATTTCCAAAGACTCCATAATACGTTTTTCTGTACCACGGTCTACTGTATTTAAAATATTTACTACTGCATCAACACCACCGGCAATAGTGTAATCCTGGTTAATAAGAGATGAAAGCTTTCTTTCAAGAACTCGCTCAACCTCTTTAATAACCTCAGGACTGGTTCTATCCATCAATGCAATTCTTCTTGCTACATCTGCCTGCTTTTCAGGTGGCAATGCTCCAATGATAAGCGATGCCTGTCCAGCTGATAAATAAGACAAAATCATCGCTATGGTCTGTGGATGCTCCTCCTGAATGAAGTTTAGCACCTGAGAAGGCTCTGTCTTTCGAATAAACTCGAATGGACGAACCTGCAGTGATGCTGTAAGTTTTGTAATAACATCCTGGGCTCTGTCGTCTCCAAGCGCTTTTTCCAAAAGTTCCTTGGCATAGCCAATACCACCTTCTGCAATGTACTGTTGTGCGAGACAAACCTGATAAAATTCTTCGATTACCTCTTCCTTGAGTGCAGGAGAAATACTTCTCGTATTCGCAATCTCAAGGGTAAGCTCTTCTATTTCCTCTTCCTTGAGATGTTTAAAAATCTGAGAAGACTTCTCAGGACCTAAGGCAATTAAAAGTATTGCGGCTTTTTGTACGCCATTAAGCTCTTCTGCTGCCATAACCTTATCCCCAATCCTCGTTTAGCCAATTTCGTAAAAGTTGAGCGACTGCCTCCGGCTTCTCGTCTACAAACTTTTCGATTAGTATGCGGGCCTCGGATTTCTCCGTATAGCCGATATCTTCCAGCTCCTCCTCTTCCTCTTCTTGGGCGGTAGAAGCAATAAGATCATCAATTGTAAGCTCCTGCTCCACAGGTTCTTCTTCCTCTGTCCTAAGACTTCTAAATACAACGAATCCAAGCATCGCAAAGATAAGAAATGCAAGAACAATTTGTAAAATATCTGTAATCTGGATTCCTGAGCCCTCTGAATATTGGAACATTGGAATCTCATAAGCTACAATTTTGACGCTAGTTGTTGGAAATCCCGTTGCTCTTGCAACGACTTCAACAATATCATCAGTAACCTCCATCTGAACTGGATCAGAATTAGCCTTTACAAATTCATCAAAGGTCTGACCTGCCTCGTCCAAAGAACCATCCTTTTCCATTTGGTCTTCATTGTAAATTGCATATGTACGACATGTAACAGAAATAGATGAATCCTCTAAGCTTCTCTTTCCAATTTCATCCTTATGAGTAGTGATTGTTTCGTCAGGCAAATAATCTCTTTCAAATTCTTCAGTAGAGCTCTCTGTAACAGAATTATCCTCCATAACATATGTTGTATCTTCGTCATTAGAATCTGTTCCTGGTACACCACCATTACCACCAGTAGAATTCGAGCTAGAGCCTGATTCCCAATCCAAATAACCTTCAGTACGACCCTCATCAATGGAATAGTCATAGGATACCCAACTATTTTCATCAAAATTCATTGAAAGGTTTACACCAACAGATACAGTGTCATATAAATTTGTTCCTTCAAGAACCGTCTGTACTCTTTGTGCAATTTCATTTTTTGCTTTTTCTCTTACATCCTGATTAACAGAAGCCTGTCCTGCAACTGTGTCGTAGGATGGGCCTGGGAACAATAGATTGCCATCTGTGTCCATAATGGTAATGTTATCGCAATTTTCATTACCTAAATTGGTTGCAAGATACTGTGCCAATCCAGCTACTGCTTCTTCACTCATAGGCTCTGATAAAGTAAGCATTACTGATGCCCAACCAGGCTCCTGGTGAGAAATCAATGTGCCATCCTCGTCAGGCAAATTAAGTGTTACCTCAGCAGTTGTAACCATCGATAAGCTTTCTATTATTGTAGAAAACTTTTCCTCTAAATATAATTTATATTTCTTTTGTTTATCAGCTTCAGTGGTAGAAAAGCTACCATCTATCGCATCATTTATGGAATATCCAGAACTAGGAATTGAATTAGAGCCTAGCAATATATTTGCCTCAGCTTCATCCTTTTCATTAATATAGAAAATGAATCCGTCTTGACTAGTTTCGTAGGCAATGCCATTTTCATCAAGAATCGTTTTAACAGAAGCGGCTTGTACTCCATCCCCATTACAATTCACAAGCTGAATCATAGTAGGTCTGGTAATAACTACCCCTAATATTATGAAAGACACAATAACAACAGCAGTAATTGAAACAATCAATATCTGCTGCCGCCTTGTAAATTTACGCCACCATTCCAATATCTTATTCAAAAGAGCTTGAATCTGTTCAGGCATATTTCTCCTCCCCTTTAGGTCCTTCTGATAAGGTGCTTCTCTTGGTCCTTCTCTCGGTGCTTTGCACCTACTCCAATAAGGAACAAGTGCCATTATAATCCGCTACGCGGATGTGGCACTTTTTGAGCGTAACCTTGGCAAAGCCAAGATTACGCTATATTTGCATCTGCATTATCTGCTGATATGCTTCTAGAACTCTATCTCTTATTGCTACTGTGTATTGTAATGCAATATTAGCCTTTTGTTCAGCAATCATCAAATCATGAGTGTTATCAGTCTCACCAAGCTGAAATGCCACCTGCTCTTTATTGGCTGTTTTCACCGCTTGATTAGTATCATCAAGTAATGCCATTACAGAACTAAGCATGCTCTGAAATCCTTCTTGAGGATTAACCTTGCTTTCTGTGGTTGTGACTGGAGTTGTACCATACAAGCTCTGAATTGTATTAATATCCATTTATAACTCCCCCTCTGCTACTAGAATCATCCCTGACCTACAGATATTCCAGAAGTTGCCATAGACTTAATAGCCTGGAACGCTGTAACATTTGCCTCATAAGAACGGCTTGCATCTATAAGGTTTGTCATTTCAGTAACAGTATTTACATTTGGATATCTAACATATCCGTTTTCATCAGCATCAGGATGTGATGGATCATAGGTCATGATAAAATCAGTCTCCATATCCTCTGATACTTTAGAAACCTTAACACCATTGCCATAATATTTATTGGTTGTATCCTTTAAAACATTTCTAAAATTTGGTAGCCCTGCATTAAGCTGCTTTTCTTGGAAAGTAACTATTTTACGACGGTAAGGCCCACCATTTTCAGTACGAGTAGTGCTAACATTAGCTATATTCTCAGCGATAATATCCATACGGAACCTCTGGGCAGTCATACCAGAAGCCGCAATATCAAAAGGTTGGAATAATCCCATATCAATACCTCCTATAAACTAATAGCAATTAGGTCAAAACAGATTTAAATCTAGAAAACTCGTTTTTCATGCTTGTAGTAAGTGTTTGATAACGAATCTGTTCTGAAGCAAGCTCTACGTTTTCAGTATCCATATCAACATTATTCCCATCAAGTCTATATGAGAAATTCTCATAATCAGTGTATTCTATTCCTTTTACCTGATTACCATCATTATCTAGAACGTCTACCGCTTTATCTAACGTTCTTTGATGGGTCCCCATTAATTCCTTCTTAAGTACACTTTCAAACTCAATATCTTTTCTCTTGTAGCCAGGGGTATCATCGTTAGCCATGTTGTTCAGTATAAGAGATTGTCTACGCCAGCTAACATCGGCTGTATTATCCAATAAGTTAACATAACCAAAGGCATCTGAACTTAGCATAATTACACTCCTCCTAGATTACTTTTAATTATAAGTTAAATTGTCTAAAATTCAAAGTATTTTTTACATTATATAGTGTAAATTAAATATATTGTCCACTATAAGTAGTGTCAATTATCCTTATAGTCACATTTATCTGTTAATACATCAATCATACTTGAATAATGTGTACAAGTTATGAAAAATAATGTGCTTTAAATAATTAAAAAATGGTAAACAAAAAAGGACTTAAGTTGCCCTAAGTCCTTTTAAAACACAAATCCATTTATTTGTTTTTCTTGATTTCCTCAAGCTCATCAAATACAACGTCATTAAGAACCTTGATGTAAGTTCCCTTCATACCTGATGAACGTGATTCAATTACGCCTGCTGATTCAAATTTACGTAGAGCATTAACAATAACTGATCTTGTTATACCTACTCTATCGGCAATTTTTGAAGCAACCAACACCCCTTCGTTACCATCTAATTCATCAAAGATATGAATGATAGCTTCTAACTCTGAATAAGAAAGTGTTGAAATAGCACTCTTTACAACCTGAAGCTTACGATTCTCTTCAGCTGATTCCTCATTTACAGAACGCATCATTTCAAGTCCAACAACTGTTGTACCATATTCTGTAAGGATAATGTCATCAATATCGTACTGCTTGTCAAATCTATATACGAATAATGTACCAAGACGCTCGCCAGCAATATCAATAGGAGCAATAATTGCAGAATATAAATCAATATCTGACTTCTCAAAACCAAGTGTCTTAAGATTAACGTTTTCTTTTGTAGAAAGGATTGAAAGTAATCTCTCGTTGAGAAGTGGATCGATGAATCCACCGACCTCATCTACAATAAGCTCGCCGATTTCTGTTGTGTTTGGCAAATGAGAAAGTCCAAGAACCTTACCCTTCTTAGAAATAACAAGTACAGATGAATCCAAAATATCAGTTAATACTGAACAAATATCATTAAATACAACCTTTGAAGAATTATTGTTATGAAGAAGCTTTCCAATCTTTCTTGTCTTGTCTAATAACTGTACACTCATTTAATTTATATCCTCCTGAAATTAAAACAAAATTATCAAACTCCTCATACACAACATTCCCCTATTTACTCTTCCATGAGTAAATTTGTACAAATTATATCATCGATTCATGCAAATTGCAATCAAATTCAGACTATTCTTTTTGTTTTCACAATTGACTCAATTATTTATCCGAATCTTTATTTACACTCTGCACAAATCTACAATCATCATTGGCACAAACAAGTTTGTTGCCTTTTTCAACCATGTAAGTACCACACTTAGGGCACTTTTCTGTAGTTGGCTTTGACCAACTGATAAAGTCGCATTCTGGATGGTTTGAACAGCCAAAGAATTTTCTGCCCTTTTGAGACTTTCTAATGACAACATCACCACCACATTTAGGACATGGAACACCAATCTTCTCAAGGAATGGCTTTGTATTTCTACACTCTGGGAAGCCAGGGCAAGCTAAGAATTTACCATGAGGTCCAAACTTGATAACCATGTTTCGTCCGCATTCTTCACAGATAACATCTGTAACTTCATCCTGGATTTCAACCTTAGCAAGTTCTTCCTCGGCAACCTTAACTGCCTTTTCCAAATCTGGATAGAAATTTCTAACAACAGATTTCCATTCAACTGAGCCTTCTTCTACTCCATCAAGTAAAAGCTCTAAATTAGCTGTAAATTTGTCATCAACAATTATTGGGAATGACTCCACCATAATTGAATTAACTACTTCACCTAATTCTGTTACAAAAAGATTCTTTGCCTCTTTTGTGATATAGTGACGCTTTAAAAGTGTTGTTATTGTAGGTGAATATGTACTTGGACGGCCAATGCCAAGCTCCTCTAATGTTTTTACAAGAGAAGCTTCTGTAAAGTGTGGTGCTGGCTGTGTAAAGTGCTGCTTTTCATCAAAGCTGTTAAACTGAAGCTTAGTATCCTCAGTAAGCTTTGCCAAAGGATGTGTCTTTGCTTCTGTCTCATCATCTGCTGAAGTATAAATCATCATAAATCCATCAAAATTAATAGATGAATCTGATGCAGTAAACACATGGTCCTTTGCCTGAACATTAAGAGAAACTGTGTCATAAATAGCATTTGCCATTTGACTTGCTACAAAGCGTTTCCATACCAGCTGGTAAAGTCTAAACTGATCTCTTGTAAGACTATCTTTTATTTCTGATGGTATTAACTCAATATTTGCAGGTCTGATAGCTTCGTGAGCATCCTGAACCTTGCCAGAATTCTTTTTTGAGCTAGCAACTTGTGCCGATAAATAATTCTCGCCATAATTGCTTGAAATAAATGCTTCTGCATTAGCTCTAGCTTCATCTGAAACACGAGTAGAATCAGTACGAAGATATGTAATCAAACCGATTGTACCATGCCCCTTTACACTAACACCTTCATACAACTGCTGAGCAACACTCATTGTCTTTTGAATAGAAAAATTCAAAGCCTTTGATGCTTCCTGTTGCATTGTTGAGGTTGTAAAAGGAAGTGGTGCTTTTTTCTCGCGGGTACCCTTCTTAATAGAAGCAATAGAAAAATCTGCTCCTTTAAGTTCAGCCATAATCTTATCTAAGCTGGCTTTATCTGAAATATCTTTCTTTCCAGTTTTATCGCCATAATATTTTGCTACAATAGGCTTTTTAGCGCCTGCAGCATCTAATAATACATCTAAAGTATAGTACTCTTGAGGAATGAACTGCTCTATTTCCTTTTCTCTGTCACAAATAATACGAAGTGCAACAGATTGAACTCGACCAGCTGACAAGCCTCTTTTAACCTTTGCCCACAAAAGTGGAGAAATCTTATAACCAACCATTCTGTCAAGCATACGTCTAGCTTGCTGGGCATCAACCAAATCCATATCTATTTCGCGTGGATTCTTTAACGAGTTTTTGACAGCTGTTTTGGTAATTTCATTAAAGGTAATACGATATACCTTTTTATCTTGTAAGTTAAGAGCGTGAGTAAGATGCCATGAAATAGCTTCTCCCTCACGGTCGGGATCAGTTGCGAGGAATATTTTGTCAGCTTTCTTTACTTCTTTACGAAGAGCTGCCAAAAGTTCCCCCTTTCCTCTAATAGTAATATATTTAGGTTCAAAATCATTTTCTGGGTCAAATCCAAGCTGGCTCTTAGGCATATCACGCACATGTCCTTGGGAAGCCATTACTTCATAATTGCTTCCTAAAAACTTTTTGATGGTATGAACCTTAGCTGGAGACTCCACAATAACAAGATTTTTTGCCATTAACACTATGCTCCTTATACAAATAAGTATTTTCTTATAGCTTCACTAATAAAATGAAATCGGTACTCACTATACAACATAAATTTTCTATTTTCAAGGTGAATTTTATTTAATGAGGTAACAATTTACAAAAATTTCATTTGAATTTCACATAATTATTCTTCATTACTTCACAAATAAGCTCCTTTTTTTCAAGGGAATATATAGTTGAAAGCAGGGCTAAATGGTCCATTTTTGTTTCCTCTAAAAGAGTAGACAAATTTTTAGGATAATAGTCAATTAATCCATAAACCTTTCGTTCTATAGGATCCATTTTAACTTCTATTTTATTTGGCTTTTGATTTACAACAGTTTTTCCATATCTTTCGCCAATCTCCTGCAAAAAGGAATCAACAGAATAGATTATGCCAGCCCCTTGGGATATTAATTTGTTACAGCCCATGCTTAAAGAGTCACCAATTCTACCGGGCACCACATAAATATCCTTGCCCTGCTCTAAGGCTAAATCCGCTGTAATTAAGGAACCTGACTTTTCTCTGGCCTCAATTACAATCACTATATCTGACAGAGCTGATACTATCCTATTTCGTCTAGGAAAATTTGCTGGTATAGGAGCTGTCCCCATTTGATATTCGGAAATAACAGCTCCATTTTTAACTATCTCTTCATATAATAAATAGTTTTCAGATGGATAAATCACATCACAGCCACTTCCTAAAACTGCAACAGTTTTACCTCCACCATCTAGGCAACCTCTATGGGCATAAGTATCTATCCCTCTGGCCATTCCACTGATAATAGTATACCCATCCTGAGCCAGTCTTTTGCTTAATTCCATTGCAACTTTTTTACCATAGGCACTGCATCTTCGGGCCCCAACAATGGCTACACTATTTTTGAAATCTGGTAATTTACCATTATAGTAAAATCCATATACACTATCGTATAAATTAATAAGCTTCTCTGGATATCCTTCCGCCTCCTTTGTGAAATAGGAAAATCCAGTTCGCAAGAATTCATCATAATTCCTATCTATGTCACATTTAGAACGTTTTTCTAAAAAGGCATCTATTTCAGATGCTGTCAAAAGATTACTGCTAAGCAACTCCTTTTTATCAGCTTCAAAAATATTATAAGAATTTCCATAATACTCAAGAAGTTTACTTTTCTTGCCGTAGCTAATCTCTTCGTTTGATAAAAACCAATATTGATAAACTAGAGGATGTCTCAAATTGCCACCTCCCAATATTTTTTATCAAGTCCCCGATATATCAGGGCTTCTCTTAGATGAATAATCTGTATTTTTTCCTGGTTATCCATATCCGCAATGGTTCTTGCAACCCTAAGAACCTTGTGATAGGTTCTAGCAGTTAGAGCATATTTTTCATACATCTCTTCCATGAATTTTGTTTCTACTTCATCCAAATGACAGAATTTATCCATTAAGCTTCCCGGAATTTGACTATTAAATTTAAATTCATAGTCACGGAATCGTGCTGATTGCTTTTTATGACATTCAATAACCCTCTTTCTAATATCTGCTGAGCTTTCATTTTGATTTTTCTTGGAAACCTGTGCAAAATTTAAGGTTGGCGCTTCAGCGCAAATATCAATTCTATCAAGCAATGGCTGAGATATTTTAGCTAGATACCTCTGAATGGATTGCCTTGTACAATGACATCTATTTAAATCAGGATAATATCCACAGGAGCAAGGATTCATAGCGGCAATCAAAACAAAATCAGCTGGGAAGGTAAAGCTTCCTGTTGCCCTAGCTATATTAACCTGCTTGTCTTCCATTGGCTGTCTAAGTATTTCCAATGTAGCCTTGTTAAATTCGGTAAGCTCATCTAAAAATAGTATTCCACTATGAGCCAATGATATTTCTCCAGGTTTTGGATACTGCCCACCCCCAACTAAGCCTTGAGGGGAAATTGTGTGATGAGGACTTCTAAAGGGTCTATTTTTAATTAAACCCTTTCTCTCATCGAATTTGCCCGCGACTGAGTAAATTTTTGAGATTTCCATTTGCTCGTCTGTATCCATAGGCGGAAGTATCGATGGGATGCACTTTGCCATCATTGATTTCCCAGCCCCTGGTGGTCCAACCATTAACATGTTATGCATTCCAGAAATTGCCACCTCACAAGCTCGTCTAAGGGCCTGTTGGCCATTAATCATGGAAAAGTCATGCTCCGCCTCAATAGGCATTTTTTCATTAATTACAGGCTCTTCTTTCATTTTAAAAACTCCCTCATTTATGATTTCAATTACTTGAGAAAGCTTTTCTACACCTATTGTGGTAATACCAGAAATCAGCCTTGCTTCAACTAAATTCTCTTTTGGAACAATAACAATTTCCATTTTCTGTTTTTTCGCTTCGGTCACCATGGATAATACACCGTTTATAGGCTGTATTTTGCCATCTAAGGAGATTTCTCCTACCATGCATATATTTTCCAGCTTGTCGGTGGAAATTGCGCCTATTGCCGATAAAATTGCCACAGCAATGGGCAAATCGAAACCTGCCCCTGTTTTTCTAATGCTAGCAGGTGATAAATTGACGGTGATACGCTTTACAGGAAGTGCATACCCTTCATTTTTAAGGGCAGAACGTACTCTTTCCTTTGCCTCCTTCACCTCAGAAGATAGATAGCCTACCATCTCAAAAATAGGCATACCTTCAGATATATCTGCTTCAACAGATATAATTTTTGAATCAATACCAAAAACGGTAGCGGTATTTACAATACTATACAATTAAACTCCTTGGGAAATAATTGAATTTATATAGAAAAAAGACAGGAGTAATAATAACATACTCCTGTCTTGATTGTAAATATCTTTATCTAATTCTTTCTGTAAGGCCAAGCTTTTTGTGAACCTTGCGTAAAGTTTTGTTTGCAAAATACGATGCCTTCTCAGCATTTTCCTTGATGCACTCATTAATATATGTTTTGTCCTGATCTAATTCAGCGCAACGCTTGTGGAAAGGATCAAGCATATCTGCAACCGCCTCTCCTACAGCAAGCTTGAAATCTCCATAGCCCTTGCCTTCAAACTCTTTTGCAACCTCATCCATTGTTTTATTAGTTACAACACCGTAGATTTCCATAAGGTTTGAAACGCCTGGTTTATTTTCTACATCATAACGAACCTCTGCATCAGAATCAGTAACTGCCTTTTTAAATTTGCGAACAATAGTATCCCTATCATCAACCAAATAAATAGTTGCATTAACATTCTCATCAGATTTAGACATCTTTTTGGTTGGCTCTGCAAGAGACATAATTCTAGCTCCTGACTTTGGGAAATATCCCTCTGGAATTGTAAATACATCGCCATAGATATTGTTGAAACGCTCTGCTACGTCTCTACATATCTCTAAGTGCTGCTTCTGATCTGCACCAATTGGCACTAAGTCAGCCTGATAAAGCAAAATATCAGCTGCCATAAGAGCTGGATATGTAAATAATCCCGCATTAATGTTATCTGCATGCTTAGCTGATTTGTCCTTGAATTGAGTCATACGATTAAGCTCACCCATGTATGTAAAGCAATCTAAAATCCAACCAAGCTCAGCATGAGCTGATACATGTGACTGAAAGTAAATGCAGTTTTTCTTAGGATCAAGTCCAGCTGCTACATACTGTGTATAGATTCTTCTGGCATTTTGTCTGAACTCTGTAGGATTCTGTCTAACTGTCAAAGAATGTAAATCCATTACTCCAAAAAAGCAGTCATAATCCTCATGTAAATTAACCCAGTTTTTAAGTGCTCCTATATAATTTCCAATGGTAAGCTTGCCTGTAGCCTGCATACCAGAGTATAGAACTTTTCTCTCTTTCTCCATCATTATTTCTCCTAGCATTATTTTTTATTGTGTAATATTTCCTTGCGAATATATTGATTTGTAGCTTTCTCGCCGTGCAATGATAAATACACCAGCATCTCTTCAAGAAGGTCAGATGACTGTGGGTGCATCATATACTTGCTTTTACCCTTCATAAAATAATCAAGGGCACTTGAATCTGTATATTTTTCTTTTAGATATACCTTGCAAGCTGCAACTCTGTCGCAATACATCTCAACCACATACTTTACAGGCATTAATGTACCAGTAAGCTGCTGTGTACCTGTCAAATCGTAATCTATCCAATATTCCAAATGATGTTTGTTTCTGCCTTTATGGTGAAGCCATGCCAGAGAAACGCCTTTGTCCCTACGTTCGGCATCGTTAGGGCTCCTATCTCCCTGATAGTATTTGGCTCCCACCAAAAACTCAACTGGAGAATATTTTGATAAATCATGAACTAACCCTTGCCAATAAAGTCCCACTGCAAAGCAACCCTTCATTACCAGATGTCTGTGGTGGGTAATTGTCATAAAATGTTTTATAGCCTTCAATGTATAACTCCTGAATATTATTTCTTGTCCACCTTTACACCTACTAGCACACTAATTGAATTTCCAGGAACCAAAATAGTCTGTTGATCATGTATAGGTTTTGGCTTGAAATCACTTTTATCATTATAATCCGCTGTATTAAAGCAAATTCGCCATCGTTTTCCTGGCGATAATAGAGGCAGTGCCATGCTTACATCATCATAATGATAGTTGTAGCAAACAAATACTTCTTCTTTCTCGCCAACATAAGCGCCGTTGTATAAAACCCCAAGCGCCTTTTGTTCTTCACCAATAGACATCATCCATGGCTCTGAGCCGTGGAAAGACATATCAGGAAGTCCCAAATGCTTATAATCATTCATTAAAAATGGATGCTCTGGTCTAAGGCATTTATGGTTCTTTCTGAACTCAACTAATTGCTTTACAAATTTCTGTAAAGTTGTTTTATTTTTTGTCTTTGAAAAAACGGTATATCCAATTTTGTTATCCTGACAATATGGATTATTATTGCCTAAGTGACTGGCAGCCATCTCATCAGCCGCAACAATAAGTGGCACACTTTGGGACAGGAACAAAGCTGCAAATGCATTACGCATTTGTCTAAATCTATTTGCATTAATAGTTTTATTATTTGTTTTACCCTCTACTCCATAATTAAAGGAATAGTTATTGTTTGTGCCGTCTCTATTGTCTTCACCATTATCTACGTTGTGTTTCTCACCGTATGAGTAGGAATCCCATAGAGAAAATCCATTTACATTTGCCATATAATTGACAAATCCATAAGCCTGATTCTGCCTGCGCATATGATTAGCAAACTGAACCATGCTTCCATTCATATGATTTTGAATTTGGCGTGTAACATTCATGAATGAATCATTGTAAATAAACAAATGCTTTTTGCCGCTCTCACTACATAAAATTTCTTCAGGAATGAACTCGTAGAATATTTTTGTGTCAGCAAGATAAGGCTCTGATGCAATGCGTTTGATTGGCGCTGTACAGCCAAGCAAATGGAAACCATCTATGTGGTAATACTGAACATAATATTTCAAGCATTCCAAAACACAATCATCAGATGTTTCATTTGAAAACGACATCTCCATAATAACTTCCATTCCAGCCTTGTGAATAGAAGAAATCATAGAACGAATTCCTTCGAGACAATTATTCTCGCCCCCAAAGTAAGAAGCCTTTGGTGCAAAATAATTAGCCTCACCAAATCCCCAATAATTTATTTTATTAATAAACTCAGGCGCATTTACCCGGTGGCCATTTTTAGAAATATTGATTTTATTCTCAATAAAAAGCTCTTCAAAATCATAAATAGGCATAATTTCTATCGAGGTAACGCCCATTTCCTTAAGGTAATTGAGCTTTGAAATAACCCCCTTATATGTACCAGCCTTGGCTTCAGACATGCCGAAGCCATATGTAAAGCCTCTCATATGTAATTTATATAAAACCATATCAGTAGGCTCAATATTTACAGGAGTATCCTTCCATTGCTTTTGGATATTCGTAATACCACCATAAACCTGAAATTTATTCTTTGAACGGGCACTAACATCTGCCCATTTATCTCTACCTACAATTGAAGTTGCAAAAGGGTCTACGTACTCAGTTCCGTCTTCTTTTATTAAATAACATACTTCATCAGGTGAAATACCGCTGACTTCCACAGAAAAAACTCGTCCTACGGAAAACTCTTTAGATAAGTTAATTTCTTGAATGCGTTTCTTAGTTGCCTTATCAAATAGTTCTATAGATGCTATTTCGGTAGATGCGCCAATGGATAGTGTAAAAACAACAGTATCTTTTCCCTTTATCCTTGGTCCAAAATCTCCAAAATCTCCCTTTATAACCTTCATTTTGTGCCCCATTTCTCTAAAAAAGTGTATTTATATATATAAAATCCCGAAATACACTAGACATAATTCCTGATGCATTATATCATAAGGACATGTCTTAAACAAATAATTATGTTGAAGGAGTATAAAAATGGACGAGAATCAGGTATTCCCAGTTGACAATGAGGATGATGACGTTGTTGTCACTTTAAATTTAGATGATGGTTCTGAGGTTACATGTGAAATCCTCACTATTTTCGATTTGAACGATCAGGATTATATTGTTTTGCTTCCGCTTGATGAAAATGGCGAGCCAAATCAGGATGGCGAAGTTTACATCTATCGTTATTTCGAGGATGAAACTGGTGCACCATCCCTTGACAATATTCAGTCTGATGAAGAATACGACGCTGTCGCTGCAAAGTTCGACGAAATCTGCGAAGAAGACGGCATTGAGTAATCTTCTATTTTCATTTCATCTAAAAATCGGGACTTGTCCCGATTTTTTTTATTTGTATAGGTGATAAATAAATTTCGTTTTGTTCTAGTTATCCCTACATAAAACAGTCGTCTTTCTCCCTCTAACTCATCTTTGGTCTCAGCCTTATTTGAAGGAATAATCCCCTCATTAGCAGAAATAATAAATACAGTATGAAACTCTAATCCCTTACTAGAATGTAAGGTTAATAGACCAACTTTATTGTTTTTATCTACACATTTGTTTTTATTTTCAAAATCGATTTTATATCGCATCATGTTGATTTTATCAATTGCCTGTTTGATATTTTTGCAATCCTTTAAAAGTTCTGCCAAAAATTCAAGAATTTCATTGTACTCCTCATATTCAGCATTATTTCTTAGAGCTTCTTGCCTCAGGAAATTATCATAGCCTATTACTTTTCTGATATAGTTTAATGCCGCAAAAGGTGTCATTTTTGATATCAAAATTAAATCTGCCCACATTGCTTCAATTACACCAAATTTTGTTTTATTATTTTGATAAAAGCGTTTTAAAACATCAATGGTACCGCCATTATCAAGTGCTGCTCTATGCAAAAATCTATTTGGGCGATTAATTATTCTAAGAAGCCTGGCTCTAGTGGAGTTTCCTATAGCAATTTGAAAATAAGCTTCTATGTCTTGGATAATGAAGTGGGAATAGTAATTAACCAAACTCTCCTTCATGTAAAAAGGTATTTCATGTTCTATAAGTTTATTAACCAAAAATTTCACATCCGTATGATTTCTAAATAGAATACTGATTTCGTCCAAAGGAACCCCTTTTTCCTTTTCAGCCATTATAGCTTGGCATATAAATTCTGCCTCTGCAATTTCATCCAAATGATTTGAAATATTTATCTGCCCTTCTTCATTTGTGGCAATAATATCTTTTGAGAATCGATTTTCGTTGACTCCTATCAGTTTTTGACCACTTGTAACTATGTTAGATGGGTTCCTGTAATTATAGTTTAATAGAACCCTCTTGGTGTCCTCATAGTTACTTACAAAATCACTCATTATTCTAGGATTAGCCCCTCTAAAACCATAAATTGACTGATCATCATCTCCAACGCAGAAAATGTTTTTTGTTCTGTCTGAAAGCATTTTGATAAGCTTAAATTGAAGGTCGTTCATGTCCTGCATCTCATCTACTAAATAGTAAGAAAATCGATTCTGCCATTTACTTAGAACATCCTTGTGGGCCATGAATAGCTCATAGGCTTTAGACAACATATCATCAAAATCAACAACCTTATATTTAGTTTTTAATTTACAATAATTATTGTAAACAAGCGCAAAAGAAGCTTTGTCCAACATTTCCGGTTCGAACTCTTCTATTGATTGTACTCCATTGCCAAAAACAGAAATTGCTGAGGCCACACCATTAACTAAAGCTAAATCATCTTTATCCAAATAGGCCAATTCCATGGCCTCTCTTATGATATTGTCTCTGTAGGTGCCCATTACAATATCGCTAGTTTTATATCCACATTCCTTTTGTAAAATGCCCCAAAATAAAGAATGGAACGTTCCAAAGGTCACAGAATGATTGCCATCTGATGCCCTTTTGAAACGTTCCTTCATTTCAATAGCTGCTGCTTTTGTAAAAGTTATTACAAGTATTTCGCTTGCTGGGACACCAGACCTTATCAAATTAGAGACCCGCTCAGTAATAACAGCAGTCTTCCCACTACCGGGACCTGCCACAACCAAACACGGACCTTCTATGTGATTAATAGCCATTAATTGCGAGTCATTAAAAGTCATAAACCTCCTAACTCGCCTATCTGTAATAAAGTCTTAGGTTCCCCAACCTAATTTAAGATAATTTTTCTATAGCTGCTTTAATTCGCTTAATAGATTCTTCTTTGCCAAGAATTTCCATAAGTTCTGTTGCTCCACCAGGAGTCATCTGCTTTCCAGAAACAGCTGTACGTACTGGCCAAAGAACATAACCATTTTTGTATTCATGCTCTGATGCAAATCCAGAAAGAAGTGCATATAAAGCATCATTTGAATAATCATCCTGTGCCTCAAGAACTGGTAAAAGTTCCTTTAATACAGCAAGTGATGATTCTTCATTTGTTTTCATTTTCTTATGAGTATACATTGCGCTGTCATACTCAGGTACTGCATCAAAGAAATCAACGTGATCCTTGATATCTGGGAAGATTTCTATACGAGTCTGTACCATTTTAGCAATCTTCTTAAGGTCGTAATCGCCCTTGATGTATTCCTTAAGATAAGGCTCTGCCATCTCATAGAACTTATCAAAGTCCATAGCCTTCATGTATTCGCCATTCATCCACTTAAGCTTTGTGATATCAAATACAGCAGGTGACTTTGAAATACGGTGGTAATCGAATTCCTTAACAAGCTCCTCAAGTGAGAAAATCTCATTGTCGTTTTCTGGAGACCAACCAAGTAATGCTACAAAGTTTACAACTGCCTCTGTAAGGAAGCCCTGGTCAATTAAATCTTCGTATGAAGAATGTCCTGAACGCTTAGAAAGCTTCTGGTGCTCTTCATTTGTGATAAGTGGACAGTGAATGTACTTTGGTACTTCCCAGCCAAATGCTTCATAAAGACGATTGTACTTTGGAGATGAAGAAATGTATTCATTACCACGAACAACGTGTGTAATTCCCATAAGGTGATCATCTACTACATTAGCAAAGTTGTATGTTGGATATCCATCTGACTTGATGAGAATCATATCATCAAGCTCTGAATTATCTACAGTGATTTCTCCATAAAGCTCATCTACGAATGTAGTTGTGCCTGTACGAGGGTTATTCTGGCGGATAACATATGGCTTGCCAGCTGCAAGATTTGCCTCTACCTCTTCCTTTGAAAGGTTAAGACAATGCTTGTCATAAATATGGATTTCCTTGTCTCCAATAACCTGCTTGCACTCAGCAAGACGCTCATCATCGCAGAAGCAATAGTATGCTTCGCCCTTTTCGATAAGCTGCTTTGCATACTTTAAATAAATGCCCTGTGCCTGACGCTCAGACTGAACATAAGGACCACAGCCCTTATCCTTGTCTGGACCTTCATCATGTATAAGACCTGTTGCTGCAAGAGTTCTGTAGATAATTTCTACTGCGCCCTCTACCTGTCTCTCCTGATCAGTATCCTCTATTCTAAGAAGAAAATCTCCATTCTCATGCTTAGCTACTAAGTAAGCATAAAGTGCTGTACGAAGATTTCCTACATGCATTCTACCTGTTGGTGATGGTGCAAAACGTGTTCTTACTTTGCTCATTTATATTTCCTCTCATTAAAAATTTACATACAGAATTAGGACTGCTAAATGCAGTCCTAAATAATTCTATACCAAAAATAATTTTTTTCAAGTATAAAGCACTAATATCTATTGTTGATTCTCTTGGAAATCTGGTCGAGAACCCTGATTTTGCATCTGCCCGTCAGGGGTCTGTTCATTTAGCATTCCTTGGCCGCCAAATCTACCACCTTTGCCACCTTGCATACCGCCCATACCACTAGCAGAGCCTCCTGCGTCTACAACTGTAGAGTCTGCAGTAACTGTCTCTTGCTGGCTTCCATTAGCATATATGGTATAGGTTTCACCCTCTACCAATTCAGCTGCAGAAATAATCATAGTGGAGCCAGATACCTCGGGTGTATATTCAAATACTGTATTTCCTTCTGAATCTGTTATTGTAATATTTTCATTAGCATTAAAGCTACCATATATTATACTAACCTGCTGACTTTCTTCGGATATCGGACTGTTGACATCTCCAATTGCAATCACCTTACCACCATTAATTATGGCGCTTGCGTTATCGGCGTCTATTGCTCCCTCAGGAGAATTTCCACCCTTCACATAGACATAGCCACCATTTATAGTTATGCAGCCCTCATAGTTGCCGTTGCAGTCAATTCCATCACCTGTATCTGTCTCAATATTAATAGTACCATCATTAATTTCAATTGAAGTTGTTGCATTTAAACCATCATCAGTTACAGAAATATCAATGGAGCCTCCGTTAATAGAAATTGTATTTTTCGATTCAATTCCCTCATCCTGGCTGGTACCTATAATAGTTCCGTTGTTAATAATAAGGGCATCTTCACTTTCCATGATGTCGCTTGCAGCATCTATACTTATAGTTCCACCATCTATTGAGATTAAATCATTGGCATGAAGTCCATCAGTAGCTGTTGTTGTTATATTGATTATTCCATCTTCTATGTATAATTTGTCATCTGAAACAATACCATGGCCATGATTTCCATAAACATTCAATGTTCCTGTACCAAGTATAATGATATCATCCTCAGACGAAATAGTTCCTTTGCCGATTTCTTCTCCAGTTGAGCTATCAGTAGCATAGCTTTCACTATCGGTTAATGTATTTGTTGTACCATCTGCCAATTCTATATATAAATTTTTGACCTGCTGACCATAAATAACAGGTCCATTTACACTAGTTAAGTCCACTCCATTTAAAACAAGCTTAACATTTTCATCTGTATTAACTACTATAGAGCAAGCGGTACTGGTACCGGTTAAGGTGTATTCACCACCTTCTGTAATGTATAAAACACCATCCTCATCTGTACAGCCTTCGCCATTTATTGTCATTCCTTCATCTGTAAAAATAACATCTGCCATAGAATCCCAATCAGTCTTTATTGTTAAAGCTTCGTATTCCGATTCTGCAGAAACTTCTTCTGATTGGGCAACTTTAGTGCTATCATTGCTTTTTGCAGCTTCAACAAAAGTTTTACAAGCCGCTGCTGCTCCAATTATTGTAAGAGCCAATAATATTAAAAAGACTTTTTTCTTCATAATTACAACTCCTCTGCTTCGTTTACATCACATCGTCCACAGATAACGGTTAAATTTCCATTACGCATTCTAATTTCATCTATAAAGCTTTTCTCCAACTTTTCATCAATTAATTTTACTCTATAATTAATCTCATACATAGAGCCCATATTAGTAGTCCTTACGGCAATTTGTTTATACTCTGATGTATACTTGTTAAAAATGTCATCGAAAATATCATAATAATCTAAATTCTCAGGAATAGTAATGCGCAAATCCTTTTCATCTACAGAAGCAGACGCATATTTTGTCATATATAAAATGAAATGGATAGCACTTATAACAAAGGTAATAATTATAGCCAATGACAATTCTCCAATAGCACATACAATACCTACAGTCATAGCAAAGAATATGAATCCAATGTCTCGAGAGCTTCCCTGCAAGGATCTAAATCTCACTAAAGAGAATGCCCCTACAACTGCAAGACTTGTTCCAAAGTTACCATTTACAGCAAGCATGACAACGCATACCAGCATAGGAAGAATTATTAATGTTCTAGCGAAATTTTTTGAAGTTCTACCTGTTTTTATATATGTTAATGAAATTATAAAGCCCAAGCCACCAGCCAGTACCGCATAGATTAATGCCTCTGCTGTGGTCAAGGTTGTGTCACCTGTTGATGAAACTAACGCCGCTAATACTGTTTCCATATGAATTGCACTCCTTTTCTTCTAATACCAAATTTAGTAAATGTTAGATTTTAAGCTTCTTTTAGTTGCCTTTTATAAAAATTTCCATACTTTGAAAATGAGGTTGGATATATTTTATATTTTGATAATAGCTTTACAAACCAAAGTGGAATTGCATCTGATATTTTAACTTCCATCAATCTTGTTCCTTGTTCAAGTAGGTATTCATTATCCTCGTCACTATATAGAGTCAAATTATAATCTCTGCTCCTAATATTTATATCAAAGGTTACTCGAAATTCTGAATCCTCTCTTCCATACATTGCAAGTCTGTCATAGGCAATGTATCTTTTTGGTTCCAGGGAATAATGATTGAAGAAATAATCGATTTCTTTAAATATTTGATTTGGATTTGATGGCATGATTCCATGTATTAAATATTGTTCTGCTTCCTCCATTGGGATTGCAACACGTCTCTTATTAACTAATCCTTTGTATTTTTTCTTTATCTCTAAAAAACACATACTGTCATAGGTTGGTTTTCCGTAGCAGCGAACACGAAACTTTTCTTTATACTTAGGTCCCTCAATAGAAGTTCTAATTAACTCATCATCTACCGTGTCATAATAGATATTTCTAATAGTATGCAGTCCATATTCGTCTTCTATCATATATTCATCAAGTTCCTTCTTGAAATCCTTAAAGGTTTCTTCATCAATTAAGAACTTCTTTTCATATCTATTAAATACCTTCTGAATTTGTCCCATAAGTTTCGCCTCCTTTGTTTGCTCTAACTTATGTTGACAATCTAATATTTTTAAGTGATGACAAGGTGAATGTATCCGGAAAATCAACCGAAAGAAAAAAGAAAAAAAAGGAAAATACAACAAATGCAAAATTCGTCTAAAAAATTACAATATCTATGATTGAATGAAGTGGAGAAGCACTGTATAATGTTAAACATGATTACTAAGAAGATTACTAAAGAACAACGAAATGATTTTTATCAATCAAAATTTGAATATTACAAATTAGTCAGCGGATATTGTGCAGTTATCATTGCACTATGTGAAATATCATATTTTTTCACAGACTGTCAATTATACGGGAGATTCGCCATAGAAACTCTTATCCCAAGAATTTCTATTTTGATTCCACTTGTTTTATTCCTTTGTTTAAATCCTAGAATAAAAACATATAAAAATGCCATATGGTTGTACTACTTAATGCCCCACGCCGCTATGTGGGCCACAATTTGGGCAGTTTATCATCTAGAGAACAGGGATTTTGTGAGGGAAGGATTTATAATAATGCATTTCGCCTTCCTAACCATTGGTCTTGCGATGCCCTTTGTACACCATGTTTTCTATCATGGCTTAGTATTTGCAAATATTATCATCTCAAATTTGTTTATACACTATGCCCACTTTGAAATGATGATTACTCTGGCATTGCCAGTATATGTTGGCGTATGTTTATTGCAGATTATTTTAGAGAACTCTTATGCAGATCATTATTTGATAAAGAAATCTCTTGAAATCAATTCTGTTACAGATGAATTAACCGGTCTATATAATAGATTCAAGATAAATGAAATTATAAATCCTGATACTCATAAGTTTTATTCAAAGCAGGATATATACATGGTAATTCTCGATATAGACTTTTTTAAAAAGGTTAATGATACCTACGGACATGAGTCCGGTGATACCATTTTAAAATATGTTGGAAGACGTTTGGAAACGCATATCACACCAAAGGATTACATAATCCGCTGGGGTGGCGAGGAATTTCTATTAATACTTATTGATTGTGACGCAAAACGAGTTGCAACTATCACAGAAGATATTCGCCAAGACGTTGCATCAGGCAACAATGATGTATGTCCACTGACTATATCTCTTGGATACAGTAAATATAATAGCAATGAAAACTATCACGCATGTCTCGACAGAGCAGATAAAGCGCTTTACTATGCAAAGAAGCATGGTCGTAACCAAGTCGTAAATGCTGATATGTTATAAAAAAAGGAGTCTAGATTTTTTTCTAGACTCCTTTATTTATGCTCTTATAATTATAAATCATCTATAGCATCTTTTATTTTATCTGCAAATCCTTTTTTCTTCTTTTCAGCTTTTACAGATTTAGGGCCACCTACTGTTGTGTTTCCAGTAAGCTCATCAAATTTACGAAGTGCATCCTTGGCATCCTTTGAAAGAGATGTAGGAACCTGAACAACAAGGGTTACATAATGGTCTCCTCGAACTGCTTTATTACGAAGAGATGGTATACCCTTGCCCTTCAATCTGATTGTAGTATCAGTTTGTGTACCAGCCTTTACTTCATATGAGACTTTACCATCAAGAGTATCAATAATTACCTCTCCACCTAATGCAGCCTGTGCAAAGGAAATAGGCGCAGATGAATAAATATCATAGTCTCTACGCTGGAATATTGGATGGCTTGAAACCATAATTTCTACAAGCAAATCGCCTCTAGGTCCACCATTTCTACCTGGCTCACCCTTGTCACGAATACGTACACTCTGACCATTATCAATACCAGCAGGAATTGATACAGCAATTTTCTTCTTTCTAGGAACATAGCCTGTTCCTTTACAATCTGGACAAGGAGTCTCAATAACCTCTCCTGTTCCCTTACAGTCTGGACATGTAGTAACGTTCTGTACCATTCCAAAGAGCGACTGAGAAGTCATCATTACACGGCCTTTACCGCCACACTTAGAGCATGTTTTCTTTGATGTACCTGGCTTTGCACCTGTACCATGGCAAGCAGCACATTCTTCCTTTAAGGTAATCTCTATTTGCTTTTCGCAGCCGAAAGCAGCCTCTTCAAAGGAAATGTGAACCATTGCTCTAAGATTAGCTCCACGCATAGGTCCATTTGATGTAGAACGAGCTCCACCACCGAAGAAGCTTCCAAATATATCACCGAAAATGTCGCCAAAGTCCATTCCTGAGAAATCAAATCCTCCGGCACCGCCACCGCCATTTTCAAAGGCAGCATGACCAAACTGATCATACTGACGTCTCTTATCGGCGTCAGAAAGAACCGCATAAGCTTCAGAGGCCTCCTTGAATTTCTTTTCAGCCTCTTTATCACCTGGATTCATATCTGGGTGATATTTCTTTGCAAGCTTTCTATATGCACTTTTAAGCTCACTATCTGTGGCTGTCTTGGAAACACCAAGAACCTCATAATAATCACGTTTTTGTTCTGCCATTATTTATCAATCCTTCTATTATCTTTACATACGGTTAAAGAGCACAAAATAGGAATTGTGCTCTTTAATCTTGCTTCGCAAGACATGATTTTCATCGCTTCACTCAGAAAATCCTGCCATATACGAATTGAATAATTCTGATGAATTATTCAATTCTATACTTCTTTAAAATCAGCATCTACGACGTCATCATTTGCTGGGCCTGACTGAGCTCCTGCTCCAGCGCCTGCACCTGTAAACTGGCTCATATCTGGACCTGCTCCTGCTGCGCCCTGTGCTGCCTGTGTCTGCTCATACATCTTTGCAAATACCTTCTGAGCTGACTCTGTAAGCTTCTCCTGAGCTGCCTTAAGCTCACCAATCTGAGAATCACTCATCTCCTCTGGAGTAGCGTACTGATCAAGTAACTTCTGTGCAGACTCAATATCAGCCTCAACTGCTGTCTTATCAGCTGCATCAATCTTGTCACCTACTTCATCAAGAGCCTTCTTTGTCTGGAATACAAAGCTCTCAAGATCATTTCTTGTATCAACAGCCTCTTTACGCTTCTTATCCTGTGCCTCATACTCAGCTGCTTCCTTAACTGCCTTATCGATATCCTCATCAGACATGTTAGAACCAGCAGTAATTGTAATGTGCTGCTCCTTGCCTGTACCTAAATCCTTAGCAGATACGTTAACAATACCGTTTGCATCAATATCAAATGTAACCTCAATCTGTGGTACACCTCTCATTGCTGGTGGGATACCATCAAGTCTGAACTGTCCAAGTGATTTGTTATCCTTAGCGAACTGTCTCTCACCCTGTACAACATTGATATCAACTGCTGTCTGGTTATCAGCTGCTGTAGAGAAAATCTGGCTCTTCTTTGTAGGAATAGTTGTGTTTCTCTCGATAAGTCTTGTAGCAATACCACCCATTGTCTCAATTGAAAGTGAAAGTGGTGTTACATCAAGAAGAAGGATATCGCCTGCACCAGCATCGCCAGCGAGCTTACCACCCTG